>JAZOLU010000023.1:0-46096 GCA_045653425.1 Acutalibacteraceae bacterium
GAACTCGCAATGGTTTTCGCCGCGTTTTTTCGCCCGTCTTGCCGCAAATTTTTCCGCCATGCGCCAGCATGCCGAAAAAATTGTTTGTGACCCGGACAAAAAACCGACAGGCGAAAACTGCCTTGCACCTATGGGCAAAAATTTTGTGGGATTTTTTTGTTTGCGAAGGCGGGCAGGCTGACGCCTGCCAACGACAAAAACGGAAAAATCACCAAAAAGATTGCCCATAGGCATTGCGGGGTTCGGTTCTCTTGTGGTATAACCGCAGGGTCAGGATGGTTTCGAACTGACCGTTTGTTTCACGTGAAACAGGAATTAGGGACGAATAACGTCAATTCCCAAATACGGGCGCAACACCTCAGGCACGGTTACCGAGCCGTCCTCGTTTTGGTACTGCTCCACCAGCGCGGGAATAACGCGGCTGGTTGCCAAGCCGGAAGCGTTTAAAGTGTGCGCCAACTGCAACTTGCCGTTTTCGTCGCGATACTTAATATTACCGCGGCGCGCCTGATAATCACGCGCATTGGAAGCGGAACTTACTTCTTTGTAAATGCCCATACTGGGAATCCACACTTCAATGTCAGACGTGCGCGCCATAGAGAACGAGCAGTCACCCGCCGCCAGTTTGCAAAGGCGATAATGCAACCCCAATTTTTGCACCAACCGCTCGGCTTTGCCAACCAATTCCTCAAAAGCAGCGTCGGAATTTTCCGCGGTGGTGTACTGCACCATTTCCACCTTGTTAAACTGGTGTCCGCGAATCATACCGCGCTCCTCCGAACGGTAACTGCCCGCCTCGCGGCGATAGCAGGGCGTGTACGCAATGTACTTAAACGGCAACTGCTCGCGGGAAAGAATTTCGTCACGATGCAAGTTAACCAGCACCGTTTCCGCCGTGGGAAGAATAAATTTACGGTCGGAACTGGTGGGGTTCTGAATCCAGTACACCTCTTCCTCAAATTTGGGGAACTGCCCCGCTACGTAACCGCATTCGTACCCCAACATATGCGGCGGCAAAATCAGTTCATAGCCGTCGGCCAAGTGTTCGTTAATAAAGAAATTCAAAATCGCCCATTCCAAACGCGCGCCCCAGCCGCGGTACACCCAACTGCCGTTACCCGCCACTTTGGCACCGCGCTCGTAGTCAATCAGACCCAAGCTCTCGCACAATTCCACGTGGTTGCGAATGGGGAACGAAAACTGCGGTTGTTCTTTAAAATAGTGCACCGCTTCGTTGTTTTCCTTGCCGCCGGATGCCAAATCCGCATCCGGCAAGTTGGGAATAGCCAACAACAACGATTTTTGCTTGTCTTCCAGTTCGCCAATCGCCACGTCCGCTTGCTTAATCTTAGCGGACAGTTCTTTCATTTCCGCCATAATGACCGAAACGTCGCCGCTCTCTTTTTTCATCTGCGGAATCTGTTTAGAAACGGCGTTTTGCCGCGCTTTCAGCGCATCGGTTTCGCCCGAAAGTTGACGGCGTTCGGCATCAATTGCCAAAATCTCGTCAATCACGCTGTCCAGTTCCATTTCGCGCTTGCGCACCGCTGCCTTTACAAATTCCGGATTGCTGCGCACCAATTTAATGTCTACCATACTATCCTCGTTCCTTTCTTATTCACGCGGTGCTAACGCGTTGGCCAGCGCCGTTAAATCGTCTTTGGAATAGAATTCCAACTGTAATACCCCTTTGTTATCTTTATCCAACACCCGCACGCGCCGACCAAGTTGCTCGGTCAACACCAGTTCCACCTCGTCGTATAACGCTTCCCGCCGATGCGGTACGCCTGACTTAGTTCTAGCGCGAGAGGATTTCGCCATCTTTTCCAGTGCGCGCACCGATAAATCCTGTGCCAGCACTGCTGCGGCCGCCTGCTTTTGCGCCTGTGGCGTTTCAAACGCCAACAGGGTGCGCGCGTGGCCTGCCGAGAGTTTGCCTTCCCGCACCATTTCAGCAATTTCCGACGGTAAATTCAGCAACCGCAACGCATTGGCCACTGCCGGACGGGATTTGTTCACCGCCTGTGCGGCTTCCTCTTGTGTCATACCGTACTGTTCCATCAGCGTGCGATACCCCAACGCTTCTTCCATAGGGTTGAGGTCCTGTCGTTGCAAGTTTTCAATTAACGCCAGTTCCGCGGCTTCCTGTTCGCTCATTTCGCGAACCACAACGGGCACTTCGGTTAACCCCGCCATACGGGAAGCACGCCAACGCCGCTCGCCCGCCACCAGTTGGTACCGTCCGCTGAGCAACGGGCGCACCAACAACGGTTGCAACACCCCGTGCTGAGCAATTGATGCCGCCAAATCGGCAAGTGCCTCCTCATCAAACTGTTTGCGCGGTTGGTCGCGGTTGGGCTCAATCTCCGAAATGCGCAAGGTTACGGTTTTCCCCTGTTCTTCCACCGCGTTTTCGGCAAACAGTGCTTCCAGCCCTTTGCCCAAACCGCCAATTTTTGCCGCCATACAGACCCCCCTATCGTCCTTGTATCAGTTCCTGCGCCAATTTATCATACGCCAGTGCGCCTTTGGAACTTTTGTCGTAATAATTAATCGGTTTTCCAAAACTCGGTGCTTCCGACAACCGCACGCTGCGCGGAATGGGCGTGGAAAACACCTTGCGCGGGAAAAATCGCTTTACTTCCGCCACCACTTGTTGCGTCAAATTCAAGCGCCCGTCAAACATCGTGAGTAACACGCCTTCCAACTCCAACTGCGGATTGTACAACCGTTTTACCTGCCGCACCGTCGCCATCAACTGCGACAAACCCTCCAACGCGTAGTACTCGCACTGAATGGGTACCAGCAACGTATCAGCAGCGCACAACGCATTCAGCGTTAGCAATCCGAGCGACGGCGGACAGTCAATAAACAAATAATCATACCGGTCTCGCAACGCCGCCAACACCGCTTTTAGCCGATTTTCACGGCGATTGATTTCTACCAATTCAATTTCCGCACCCGCCAACTGCATACCGGACGGCAATACATCCACGTTGCAAAACGGCGTGGTGCGCACGACCGCCGCAGGTTCTGCCGTGCCAATAAGCAATTCATACACCGAATCCCCCGCGGCACGTTTATCAATTCCCACACCGCTGGTTGCGTTGCCTTGCGGGTCCAAATCCACCAACAAGCACCGTTTGCCCGCGGCACCGACTGCCGAAGTTAAATTTACGGTGGTGGTGGTTTTGCCCACCCCGCCTTTTTGATTTACCACGGCAATGATTTTTCCCATTTTGTCACCTCTTTGTCGTCTATTTTGACGATAGTTTCATCATATCACACTTTTAATGGGATGAAAAGAGGAAAAACGTAAAACACCCCCGGTTTTTTGAAAAATGTTTCATGTGAAACATTACGTTTGACGAATTTTCGCGCTTTTGCTCGAAAAAGGGTGGCATTGTCGCTGCGCTTTCCCTTTACATATCCGCGGCGGCGTGGTATACTATATAAATGAGTATAAAGGGGTGAGCGGTATGAACGAGGCGGATTTTCGCGCATTGGAACAGTCCTGCCGCGCGTGCCGCGCCTGCGGTTTGTGCGAAACGCGGCAGCACGTGGTGTTCGGCGCGGGCAATCCCAAGGCCGAGATATTGTTTATCGGCGAAGGCCCCGGCGAAAACGAGGACAAGCAGGGCGAACCGTTTGTGGGTCGCGGCGGACAACTGCTGGATGTGATGTTGGCGGCGGTGGGCTTGTCCCGCAAGCACAACATTTACATTGCCAATATGGTAAAATGCCGCCCACCGCGCAACCGTGACCCGTTGCCTGAAGAACAAGATGCCTGTGCCCACTGGCTTCGCAGTCAAATGGAGTACATTCAACCCAAAATTGTGGTAGCACTCGGTCGCGTGGCGGCGTTTCGTATGATTTCTCCCGATTTTAAGGTAACCAAACAACACGGGCAGTGGTTTGAAAAGGACGGCGTGTGGTATATGGGTATGTTCCACCCCGCCGCCATTTTGCGCAACCCCAACCAAAAACCCAAAGCACTGGCAGACTTCTTTACTCTGCGGGACAAGGTGCTGGAAGTTTGCGAACATACTACCCTGGTTTTTGAGGATTAACGCCGGAAGGAGCCTGTTTTTATGACCAATCGTCCTATGGTGCGGCGCGTGTTGGCACTGGTACTGTCGGTTGTTTTGTTCGGCGGTACGTTTCCTGCCGCGGCGAACTCGTTGCGCTACGAATTCCCCGCCACCGAGGAGCAAACCATTACCGCTCCCTCGGCAATGATGTTGTATATTGGTATGGACCCCAAAGACGACGTGCTGTTGTACGAAAAAGAGGCGGATGTTCGCTATCAACCCGGTTCACTGATGCGCGTAGCCATGGCGGGTTACGCTATGAAACTCATTGCCGACCAAGGGTTGGATATGGATACCGTTACCGCCTCGTATACATTAGAGTTGTTCAACCACAACGTGGCGGGCACGGGATTACACGTGGCGTTAATGAATTTTGGTGAAACGTGGAAACTCCGCGACCTGCTCACCCTTTGTGTTATTCAAACCGCTGCCGACTGTGCGGTCACCTTGGCGCAAGCACTAAGCGGCTCGCCGGAAGCGTTTGTGGACGGGCTAAACGGGTTTGCCCAGGAGCTGGGGTGCACCAACTCGCATTTTACCAACGTTATCGGCTTGAACGAAGAGGGCCAATATATGTCCGCGCGGGATACGGTTACTTTCACGCGCTATGCAATGCAGTATCCCGAACTCCGCACGATGCTGGAACTTACCGAATGGACGGTAAAGCCCGTCTCGGGCGGGTCTCGCCGCAGTTGGCCCAACAGTAACGATATGATTCGGCAATCCTCTGCCGCGTTTTACACTTATGCGGTGGGCGGGCGCACCGGCGGCACGCTTACCGAAACCAGTGTGGTGGAATACGGCGCGTTGGACGGCTACGAGTATATGGCCGTGGTAATGGGTGTGCCCCGCAAAGACGAGGACGGAAACCTTCTGCACATCGCGTATGCGGAGGCGCGATTGCTCATTCGTTGGGGATTGATTGGGTTCACGTATGAAACGTTGTTGCGCAAAGACGAACCGGTAGGCCGCCTGCCGGTCAGCGGCTCGGCACAACGCGATTCCGTATCGTTGGTTCCCGGCGAGGACGTCACCACCGTAGTGGGCAAGGGAACCGACCTATCCAAAGTCACGCGCAAGGTGATTCCCGCTGAGGAAACCTGCCGCGCACCCGTGGAAAAAGGACAAGTATTGGGTAGCGTGGAATTGTATTTTGGAGACCAACTGCTCAGCACCGCCGAACTGGTTGCCGGAGAAAGCACCTCGTACAACGTTGCGGCTGCAGCATGGGAGGGAATTCGCCGAGTACTGTTTTCCGGTTGGACACTGGCTGTGGTGTTACTGCTGGTCGGCTTAGTTGTCGGTTATGCAGCTCTCACCGTCCGATACAACCGAAAACGCGCAAAAAGACGAAAAAAGTAACCGCTTCCCGCGGCAATGGACTGCCCCAATTTGTACGGACAGCACAAATTGGGGCAGTTCAACTTCTATTTTCCTGCATTAGGGGGTTTTTGTCTATTGTTCGTTTTTACTGATCCTGTACACAAAAGCGAGTGCGGGGTCGTTTTTTTACGGTTTACTGTTGTTGTACATCCGTAAACTCCAAATGACGGCGCAGGGCGGGAAACGCATCCCTGAAACACCAGAGGCGACCAAATAAACGGTCAAACCACCCAATCAGTGTGCCGTTTACCAAGGCACAAACCACCGTGCCCCATTGCACACCCACAAAGGTGCCCCATCCAAAAAACGCAAAAGAAAACACAATGCCCAGCAAACAACTGGCACAATCGTACACGGTTTTGAATTTATGTACGCTCCAATGGTTTTTAGCGGTTACCTCCATCACAAACAATTCATATACCTCCGGCGCAATGTAGGTGTGATAGAAGCACGCCACGCCAAACGAGGTAACAACCATTCCCAGTACATACAGTACCACCCGCACCGCCAAGGTTGGCGGCGGCAACAGTGCCAGCAGAGCAATGGCACCGTCTAAACACCTCCCGTACAATATGGCGGTGACAAACGAAAACAAATACGAGGCCCGAAATCGCCGAAGCAACAAACACATCACCACCAGCAACGCTGCTTGGAAAACGTCCTCGGCCAAACCAAACGAAAACCACGGCAAAAACTCAACCATTTTGAGGTGAATCAGATACGCCGGTGCCACCACCATTGACATTCCAAACCCCGCACGCTCCATACCGGCCGCGCCAAGTGCCATCGTTAATATTCCCACAATATAGGCCGCCTCGGTAAAGAACGTTCGCTGTTTCATAGGATTCTCCTTCATACACATTTTGCTATATTAAGTATAGGGGTTGATAAGATAAATGTCAACCGCCAACGCGAAAAAACGCCACGTCGATTGTGAGGGGATTGTTATTCATTTTGAACTATGGTATACTATAAAAAACACTCCAAAGTAGGTGATTATATGAACTTTACAGAAATTGCAAAAGCACGGTATTCGTGCCGAAAGTACGACCAAGCGCACGCGGTAGAGGATGAAAAATTACAAGCCATTTTGGCTGCGGCCGCATTAGCACCCTCTGCCTGCAACGGGCAACCGTACCATATTACCGTATGCACAGGCGAAGCGGCACAGGCAGTGGCACAGGCAACCAAAGATTTAAAAATCAATACGTTTGTGGACCAAGCACCGGTACTGCTGGTTATTTCAGAAGCGCCGTACTGCAAAATGGCGGCGCTTGGCGCAAAAATCAAGCACAACGATTATCGCTCTATTGATATTGGTATTTTATCCGCCTACATTACCGCCGAGGCGGCGGCACAAGGACTGGGAAGTTGTATTATCGGCTGGCTTGACAGCAACAAAATCGGTAAAATTTGCGGCATTGAGGGAACTGTTCGTTTGGTCATCACCCTCGGCTATGCGTCAGATGAACCCCGCCCAAAAAAAAGGAAACCGTTTGATACATTGGTTCGTTTTCTCAATAGCCCGTTGGGGGGAAATAACATATAAAATAAAAATTTGCCTTTTTTCTGTCAACCCCTTGCATTAACTATAAAAAAATAGTAAAATACACTATGTATGGGGTTTCTTTCCAACGGAAGCGGAGCACCAAAAGTATGAAAGGGGAATTCGTATGAATCTCTTGAACAAAAAAACCGTAGAAGACCTGAATGTCCAAGGCAAACGCGTGCTGGTTCGTTGCGATTTTAACGTACCGCTGAAAAACGGCGTTATCACGGACGAAAACCGCATCGTGGCGGCGTTGCCCACCATTCAGCACCTTATTAACCAAGGGGCAAAAGTGATTCTCTGCTCGCATCTGGGCAAACCGAAGGGCGAAGCCAAGCCGGAATTTTCGCTGGCTCCCGTGGCGGTACGTCTTGCCGAAAAACTGGGCAAGCCGGTGACGTTTGCCGCGGATGATACCGTGGTGGGCGACAACGCCAAGGCCGCCGTTGCCGCTATGAATGACGGCGATGTTGTGTTGCTGCAAAACACCCGTTACCGTGCCGAAGAAACCAAAAACGGCGAAGCGTTTTCGCGCGATTTGGCCTCGCTGTGCGACTTGTTTGTCAACGATGCGTTTGGTGCTGCTCACCGTGCACACTGCTCCACCGTGGGCGTGGCTTCGTTTGTGGAGGAATCCGCCAACGGCTACCTTATGGCAAAAGAGATTCAGTTCTTAGGCGGCGCGGTGGAAAATCCCACCCGTCCGTTTGTTACCATTTTGGGCGGTGCCAAAGTGGCGGACAAACTCAACGTAATTGAAAATCTGCTCAACAAGGCAGACACCCTCATTATCGGCGGTGGTATGGCATACACCTTCTTGGCCGCCAAGGGTTACGGTGTGGGCACCTCTCTGCTGGATAGCGAAAAAATTGATTACTGCCGCGAAATGCTGGCCCGCGCCGAAGCAAAAGGTGTTAAAATCCTGTTGCCGGTGGACTGCAAAATCGCCAAAGAATTCCCCAACCCCATTGATGCACCAATCGACGTTACCGTGGTCGCCGCCGATGCGATTCCCGCCGACCAAATGAGTTTGGATATTGGCCCCGCCACCGCGGAACTGTTTGCAAACGAAGTGAAATCCGCCAAAACCGTGGTGTGGAACGGCCCGATGGGCGTGTTTGAAAATCCCACGCTGGCCGAGGGTACTATTGCGGTAGCCAAAGCACTGGCAGAAACCGATGCCATCACCATTATTGGCGGCGGCGACTCCGCGGCCGCGGTGAACACGTTGGGCTTTGGTGATAAAATGAGCCACATTTCCACCGGCGGCGGTGCTTCCTTGGAATTCTTGGAAGGCAAGGAACTGCCGGGCATTGTGGCGATGAGCGATAAATAAGGAGTGTATAAGTATGGGAAAGTATGTCATTGCCGGCAACTGGAAAATGAACAAAACCCCCGCAGAAGCCACCGAGCTGATTAACGCTATTAAACCGTTGGTAGCAGATGCGAAGTGCGACGTTGTGGTGGGTGTTCCGTTTGTGGATTTGCCCGCCGCACTGGAAGCCGTTCGCGGCAGCAACATCGGTGTGGCGGCACAAAACTGCCACTGGGAAAAATCCGGTGCCTACACCGGCGAAATTTCCGCCGAAATGCTGAAAGCCATGGGCGTTGGTTACGTCATTTTGGGTCACAGCGAACGCCGCACCTATTTTGGCGATACCGACGTAACGGTGCAAAAGCGGATGCGTGCCGCATTGGATGCGGGCTTAACCGTTATTTTGTGCGTGGGCGAGTATTTGGAGCAACGCGAGCAAGGTGTCACCGGCGAAGTGGTTGCTATGCAAACCAAAATTGCGCTGGGCGGCGTTTCGGAAGAAGAACTCAGCCGCGTTATTGTGGCGTATGAACCGGTTTGGGCCATTGGCACCGGCCGCACCGCCACGGCTGCACAAGCCAACGAAGTTTGCGCCCTTATTCGCAACGTGGCGTTTGACTTGTATTCCGAATCGGCAGCGGCGGCACTCACCATTCAGTATGGCGGTTCTATGAACGCAGCCAACGCGGAAGAACTGCTGGCGCAACCGGACGTGGACGGCGGCTTAATTGGCGGTGCTTCGTTGAAGCCCGCGGACTTTGCGGCGATTGTTGCCGCGGCGAAATAACTCGAAACTCAACGAGCGCAGGGCCTGTCGGTCTTGCGCCCGTTTCTTGTAAGAAAGGATGACTCAAATGAAAAAACCGTTGGCTCTCATCATTATGGACGGCTTCGGTCTGGATAATCGCACCGACGGCAACGCCATTCACGCCGCCGCTACGCCCAATCTCTCCCGCTTGTTTGCGGACAACCCCTTTGCGGCCATTGGTGCTTCCGGTATGGACGTGGGCTTGCCGGACGGGCAAATGGGTAACAGCGAGGTGGGGCACACCAACATTGGCGCGGGGCGCGTGGTGTACCAAGAACTGACCCGCATTACCAAAGCCATTCAAGACGGTGAACTTCAAAAAAACGAGGCACTGTGTGCCGCTATGGCAAACGCCAAAGACCACGCGCTGCACCTTGTTGGTCTGTTGTCTGACGGCGGCGTACACAGCCACCTTAATCACTTGTTCGGTCTGCTGGATATGGCGAAAGCCAGCGGCGTAACCAATGTGTTTGTCCACTGCTTAATGGACGGACGCGACGTCCCCCCCACTTCGGGCAAAGAGTTTGTTGCCGCCCTGCAAGAAAAGCTAACGGCGTTGGGCGTGGGCCGCATTGCCACGGTGATAGGTCGCTATTATGCCATGGACCGCGACAACCGCTGGGAGCGTGTGGAAAAAGCGTATGCCGCTATGGTTTATGGCGAGGGTGAGCAAAACGCCGATGCCGTTGCCGCCATGCAGGCCTCCTATGATGCCGGTGTTACGGACGAATTTGTATTGCCCACCGTGTGCGACCCGAGCGGCATCATTGGTGCGGGCGACAGCGTGGTGTTCTTTAACTTCCGTCCCGACCGTGCGCGTGAAATTACCCGCACTTTTGTGGACCCGGATTTTACCGGCTTTGAACGCAAAAACGGGTTTTTCCCGTTAACCTATGTATGTATGACCCAGTACGATGCCACCATGCCAAACGTGCAGGTTGCTTTTCGCCCGCAATCGCTCAGCAATACGCTGGGCGAGTATTTGAGCAAACACGATATGACTCAATTGCGCATTGCGGAAACCGAAAAATATGCTCACGTCACCTTCTTTTTCAATGGCGGCGTGGAACGGGAGTTTGACGGCGAGGACCGTGTGCTCATTAACTCTCCCCAAGTGGCAACCTACGACCTGCAACCCGAAATGAGTGCTTACCCCGTGTGCGATGCGGTGATAGAGCGTATTCGCTCCGGCAAGTACGATGTGATTATTCTTAACTATGCCAACTGCGATATGGTGGGTCACACCGGTGTGTTTGATGCCGCCAAAGCCGCGGTGGAAGCGGTGGATACCTGCGTGGGCCGCACGGTGGACGCCGTGTTGGAAATGGGCGGTGTCGCCCTGATTACCGCCGACCACGGCAACGCCGACCGTATGACCGAAGAGGACGGTTCGCCGTTTACCGCGCACACCACCAATCCGGTACCGTTCTGCGTGGTTGGTCGCGATTGCACTCTGCGTGAGGGCGGACGTTTGTGTGATATTGCCCCCACCATGCTGGAATTGCTGGGTCTGGAACAACCCGCCGATATGGACGGTGTTAGTCTGATTGCGCACTAAAAGGAAAATAACAAAGAGGGCGGCAGCGGCCGCCCTCTTTGTTATTTACTCTAACCTCACACGTGTTTTTTCTTTTAACCTGTTCAATCTTTCCTGTTCAATATCAATGTATATGCATTCCTTACATTGTCCTAATATATTTAAGGCAACGTTTTCCAGCAGACATTCCCCTTGGTTTTCATATATACATAAGTAATTTTCACACTTCATTTTATCACCCCTTACACTATACCCCATTCCCATCAAGTTTGCAACCTTTTTTGGTTATATAATTATAACCAAAAAAGAGCATAATATATAGTAGGGTGATGAAAATGTTTCAAATTGATACCGAACTGAAACACGCCACGGTGGCTCGAACCGTGCGCTTTACCGAACCGTTGTTTGAAAAATTAAACCGCACGGCTAGTGAACACAACATTTCCTTTAATCTGCTGGTGTTGCAGTGTTGCAAATACGCACTGGACAATATGGAAGAACAACAAAACCCGTAACAATAACAAACCTCCGCGAAGGGAAATCCCTTCGCGGAGGTTTTTTCTTACTTTTATTTTCCCACACAAAAACGGGCAAATATTCCGTCCACCACCGCTTCGGTGGTACGCTCGCCGGTGAGTTCCAGCAACGCGGATAACGCTCCGTCCACACTTACCGATACGGCATCGGTGGTGTAGCCCGCCCGCACAGCATCCAACGCCTCACCCAACGCCTCGCGCGCACAACGCACACAGTTGCGCTGACGTTCCGTGGCAAGCAACGGTTCCGCCTCGTCTAACCGATTGATACCCGTTACCTCGGCAATCGCCTCGGTGAGTGCCGCCTGCCCTTCGCCGATGGCGGCTTTCATATATACAATATGTTTAAATTTATTACAAATATACTTTTCGTCTATTTTTTGCGGCAGGTCTTGCTTGTTGAGCACGGCAATGGTGGTTTCCGTTGGTAATTGCTCTATCAGCAATCGGTCGTCCGCCGACAATGGGCGTGAACTGTCAAACACCGCCAGCACCAGTGCCGCACTGCTCAGTCGACGGCGGGAACGTTCCACGCCCAGTGCCTCCACTTCGTCGTCGGTATCGTGAATGCCCGCCGTGTCGGACAAACGCAAGCACACGTCCCCCACCCGCACGGTGGTTTCCACCACGTCACGCGTGGTACCTGCCACCGCCGTAACAATGCTGCGGTCATACCCCGCCAAGCAGTTCATCAGTGTGGATTTTCCCACATTGGGGCTCCCCACAATGACAGTATCCACACCGTGATGCAGAATTTGCCCCGCATCGTAGTTAAGTAACAAGCGGTCCAACACCGCACACGATGAGGCAAGCCCCTCTTCCAGCGTGTCGGGTTGCAGTTCCGGGATATCATCATCCGGATAATCCACAAACGCCGAAAACTGTGCCTGTAATGCAACAAGTTGCTCTTTTACGGGTTCCAGTTTGCGAAACACCGCGCCCTCGCGGGTGGCAAGAGCCGTTTTGGCCGCCAACCGCCCCTCGGCGCCAATCAGTTCCATTACCGCCTCCGCACGGGTTAAGTCCACCTTGCCGTTCACAAAAGCACGGCGTGTAAATTCGCCCGCAGCCGCGGGCACAGCCCCCGCCGCCAACAACGCGCGCAAGGTGCGTTGCAACAAATACACGCCACCGTGGCAAGAAAGTTCCACCACGTCCTCACCCGTGTAACTGTGCGGCGCGCGAAACACCGTTGCCACACACTCGTCAATAACGCCGTCGGCATCAAACACGTGTCCAAACACGGCTTGGTAACCCGCCAACGCGGTTAAGCGTCGCTGGGGATTTTGCGGGCGAAACACACACTCTGCCAGCGCGGGTGCGCCTTCACCCGACACGCGCAACACCCCTAAACCGGCAGGAGAGACCGGTGTCGAAATGGCAGCAATTACCTTTGACATAACGGTCCCTCCTTTGGTTGGTTTGTTTTATTCTTCGGTAGTGGGTTCTTGTTCTTGCGTGGTTTCTTCGGTTTCTTCCTCGTGCGGGGTTTGTACCAGCGACACAATGCGGTTGCCTTCCTCCACACGCATTACGCGCACACCCTTGGACGGGCGGCGGCACTGGCGGATTTCCGATACCGCCATACGAATGATAATGCCGTTGGACGAAATGATAATGATATCATCGTCCATCGAGACCATCCGCACCGCGGCAACGGCGCCGTATTCGTCGGTGTGGTAATTGGTAAGACCCTTGCCGCCGCGGGATTGGATGCGATAATCGTCCAGTTCGCTCAAACGGCCGTAGCCGGTTTCGGTTACGGTGAGCAACAACTTGCTCGGGTCGCACACCGCCATACCCACCACTTCGTCATCCTCTGCCAGTGTAATGGCTTTCACGCCGCGGGCGGTGCGTCCCACCACGCGGGCATCGTTTTCGTCAAAGCAAATGGACATACCGCCGCGTGTGCCCACAAAGAGTTTTTGATATCCGTCGGTCAACTGCACCCACGCCAACTCATCGCCCTCGTCCAAATCCACGGCAATCAATCCGCTCTTGCGGGCGTTGGCGTACGCGCTTAGCCGCGTGCGTTTAATAATGCCTTTGCGGGTAATCATACACAAGTACTGGTCATCAACAAATTCCGAAACGCGAATCATCGCGCTTACCCGTTCATCCGGTGCCAACGGAAGCAGATTGATAATATTCATCCCGCGCGAGGTACGGGCACCTTCCGGCACTTCATAGCATTTTAGGCGATACACGCGACCGGCGGTGGTAAAGAACATCACCATATCGTGGCTGGAACAAAGGAACATCGTTTCGGTGAAGTCCTCTTCGCGGGTGGTCATGCCCTTAATCCCGCGGCCGCCGCGATGCTGTGTTTTGTACACATCCAACGGTTGACGCTTAATGTACCCGCGTTGAGATAGGGTGAGCACACATTCCTCTTCGGGAATGAGGTCCTCAATGTCCACCTCGCCCGAAACCATAGAAATTTCGGTGCGGCGGTCATCGCCGTATTTGTCGCGCATTTTCAGGCATTCTTCTTTTACAATCGCCTTCACTTTGCCGTCGTCTGCCAAAATACCTTCCAACTGGGCAATGCGGGCGCGCAGAGCAGCCAATTCATCTTCAATTTTTTGGCGTTCCAAACCGGACAACTGCCCCAAACGCATTTGGACAATGGCGTTGGCTTGAATTTCGTCAAACCCAAACGCTTCCATCAACTTAATTTTGGCGGTAGCGGGGTCTGCCGAACCGCGAATAATCTCTATAACTTTGTCAATGAAATCCACCGCGATTTTCAGTGCTTCTACAATATGTGCACGCTCTTTTGCCTTTTTCAGTTCAAACTGCGTGCGGCGGGTAATCACTTCACACTGGAAGGCAATGTACTCTTGCAACATTTCTTTCAGCGTGAGCACGCGCGGCACACCGCGCACCAGCGACAACATAATGGCACCAAACGTTACCTGCATCTGCGTAAACGCAAACAACTGGTTAAGCACCACTTGCGGGTTGGCATCGCGTTTTAAGTCTATCACCACGCGCATACCCTCACGGCTGGAATGGTCCACCACGTCGCGAATGCCCTCAATGCGTTTTTCGTCCGCCAATTCAATAATGGATTTTACCAAATTGAGTTTGTTTACTTGATACGGAATTTCCGTAATCACAATGCGGAAACGGTCACCGTTTTCCTCAATTTCGGTTTTGGCGCGCACAATAATGCGGCCGCGACCGGTGGCATACGCGGCGCGAATGCCGGAATACCCCATTACAATACCGCCGGTGGGGAAATCGGGGCCTTTAATGCACTCCATAATTTCCGGCAAACCCGCGTCGGGGTTATCAATCATTAAACAAATGCCGTCCACCACTTCGCGCAGGTTGTGCGGCGGAATGTTGGTGGCCATACCCACGGCAATACCGGTAGACCCGTTCACCAGCAGGTTGGGAAAACGCGACGGCAACACCACCGGCTCTTCCAAACGGTCGTCGTAGTTGGGAACAAAATCCACCGTTTCTTTTTCAATGTCTGCCAACATATCCAGCGACATTTTGGACATACGCGATTCGGTATAACGATACGCCGCCGCCGGGTGGCCGTCAATGGAACCGAAGTTGCCGTGACCGTCAATCAGCGGATAGCGCAACGAGAAATCCTGCGCCATACGCACCATCGCATCGTACACCGAGGCATCGCCGTGCGGATGATATCCACCCAGCACCGCGCCAACGGTATCCGCACACTTGCGGTACGGCTTATCCGGCGTCAAATTGCGCTCGTGCATCGTATACAAAATACGACGATGCACCGGTTTTAAGCCGTCTCGCACGTCGGGCAGCGCACGCGCCACAATAACCGACATAGAGTACTCCAAAAACCGCTTTTTCATTTCCTTTTCCAGGTCAACCTGAATCAGTTTGTTTTGTACGGTGGTTTGCTCTTCCATACCCGTTTTCTCCTTTATTCCATTCCCGCCAACGCTTTTAAAACATCTTGGTTCTCTACTGCGTTAAACGGAATAAATAATTCTCTATCGTCAAGCCCGTGCACGGCAACACCGTTTGGTCTTGCCTCCAACCACAAGCGTTCCTTCACCACAAAGCGTGTGCTCGCGCCGCTTGTTACCCGCAATCCGTTTGGCTCAAACGCCAATTCCAGCGGTTCTTTGCTAACCGGCGGACGTAACAACGCATACATAAACAACGTAAATAACCAACCAACGGCCAGCCAGCCCACACAAAAAAGCCCCAAATCTGCCAAAAACCACGGGGTGAGCGAAACAAAACTGGTTGTCATTACCCCGCCGAACAACCAAAGAGGCACACAAAGTGCCAAAAACCGCCGAAAACGCCGTGCGTTTTCCCCTTGTTGCAAGCAACCCGCCGAGGGTAACACCGCTTTGGTGAGCGGCGCGTGCAATGGCGGCAATACCGGCAACGGCAACGGTTGGGTAAGCCACGCACGCGCCGGCGATACAACCCGCCACACGCGAGGATTCCCCCGCCCACGCAAATAAGCGCGTAGGCAGTGCACGTCGTAATCCGTCATATCCTGCGACCGTACAATCACACAACCCAACATGTCCGAAAGGGCAAATCCGTCGTACGTTTCCACACAAGAGATCAGCTCATCAAACCGCAGCGTGCGCGCCCCGCGCAACGAGGTGACTGTGAAGCGGTCTTCGTAAAACGCCAGCCGATATCCTGCCGCGTGCCGCGCCGTGTCGGCGGCGTATTCGTTAAACGGGCGAAAATAACTTTCTTTTTGGGAAGCGAGCAACCGCGCGATACCCACAATCAATCCTGTTAAACACAAACACAGTACGGTGTAAAAGGTTGCTTGCTCCCACCAGTACGTACCGGCACGGTTGACTTGCAGCGAAAAGAACAGCAGCAACCCCAACCCCAAAAGCGGCAACGTTCGCCGCCCGCCGTGTAAGGTGCGTTGCCAACGAAGTGCCTCCGCGCGGGTGAGCGACCGTCCGGCTAACAATATGCGTAAATGGTTAGGGGTCACGTCCGAAAAAGGGATTTCCTCTTTATCTGTCATCGACGTATCCCCCCTTTCTGCTGAGTTATCGTTTCAAATGCGCATCCACCACACCGCGCAAGGTATCCATATCGGGAATACAGCGCTTAGGTAATAAAAAGGTAGCGCCCTCCCGCATAGTAAATTCCACCACGTGCGGGCGTTCCACCGCGCGGGTAATGTGTTCCCACGGAATTTTCAGCCGCCGCGCCGTATCGGTCTTGCCGTGAATGGTCACGTATCGGTCGGTTAGTTCCAACCGCCCACGGCACGCCTCCCCGTTGGTAATGCGCACGGCGCGGGTGGCGCGTATCCACGCCACCGCAACTTCCCACACAAACAACACAATTAAGCACAAAGCACACAGCGGCAACGACGGAACGGTGGTAATAAATAAAATCATTACCGTAAAGAACACGGCGGTGAGCAACCGTTGCGGGAACGCGGCAAAAAACCGACGCATAGCCCCCTCGGAAAATTCACTCCGCAGTTCACCGGCGGTATATTCAAAATCCACGGTACACAACGGTTCCTCTGCGGGTGGCGGCGTGAGCGGCGGCAAGGGTTGCCTATACTCCGCCAACGGTACAACCGCCTGCAACACACAGCGGCGCGTGGCATCAATGCCCGCGTGCGCCGCTTGGCGCAGCGCTTGGGCATCCTCAGGGGTAAGGCACCGCGCGGGAATGGCCACCGCTTTACCACCGTTTATGCAAAAGATAACCATATCTTCCGCTTCTAGGTATAACGAGCAACGGTTAAAAGGAATAACGGTTGTTACCTCCGTTGTTCTTTTTTGTATTTCACTTTCCGTAACCGTAACAACACCATCAAACACGTAGCCGGTTACAACGGTCGCGTCGTACGCCTCCCCTGCGCGGCGGCGCAGTTGCCGCGGCATACTCAGCATCATCCACAGTTCGGCAATAAACATCAGCGTAATTAACGCGGCGAGTGACGTATCAAACTCACCGGACACGCGGTACGCCGCCGCCACGGTTAACACCGACAACCCCATCATTATCAGTATAAACCAACGCCCGCCGGCAGCCCGCCGCCCGTTGGTAACTCGGTTTAACAGTTCTTGTGAACGGATGTATTCTTCACGGCTGAGTCCCGCCGCAAAGGTGGTTTCCGTAACCATTGGTTCCATAATTCTCCCTTGTTATATATCTAAATTGGATACGTACTGCGCATTGCGCTCAATAAAATCGCGGCGCGGTTCCACTTTGTCGCCCATTAAAATGGTAAAGGCTTCGTCCGCGGCTTCGGCGTCCACCATTTCCACCTGCAACATCGTGCGGAATGCGGGGTCCATAGTGGTCTCCCACAACTGCTCGGGGTCCATTTCACCAAGGCCCTTATACCGCTGAATATCGGCGTTTCCGCCCAATTCCGCAATGTACGTGTCGCGCTCGGCATCCGAAAACGCGTACCGTACCTGTTTACCTTTGGAAATTTTATACAGCGGCGGTTGAGCAATGTACACGTGCCCCTCTTCCACCAACGGCCGCATAAAGCGGAAAAAGAAGGTGAGCAACAACGTACAAATATGCGAACCGTCCACGTCGGCATCCGCCATAATAATCACTTTATCGTACCGCAGTTTGGAAATATCAAAATCGTCACCAATGCCGCAACCCAATGCCACAACCACCGGTATTAATTTTTCATTACCATATACTTTATCCAGCCGTGCCTTTTCCACGTTCAGCATTTTACCCCACAACGGCAAAATGGCTTGGAAGTTACGGTCGCGCCCTTGAATGGCGGAACCGCCTGCCGAATCGCCCTCAACAATGTACAGCTCGGTGCGCTCACTGTCACTCCAAATGCAATCCGCCAATTTATCCGGCATACGGGTGGAGGATAACCCGCTCTTTTTACGCGCCTGTTCACGCGCACGCTGCGCCGCCTCACGCACACGGGCGGCATTAATGGATTTTTCCAAAATTCCCTTGGCAACCGCGGGATTTTCTTCCAAATACGGTTTTAATTTTTCGTTCAGTAACTGGGTCACCAGTGTGCCCATTGCCGTGTTGCCCAGTTTGGCTTTGGTTTGACCCTCAAACTGTGCGTCTTTCAGTTTTACACTGATAACCGCCGCCAAACCCTCGCGCACATCGTCGCCTTTTAAGTTGGCATCCGCCTCTTTCAGCATCCCGTGACGACGGGCATAGTCGTTCAAAATACGGGTAATGGCGTTTTTAAACGCATTTTCGTGTGTACCGCCATCCACCGTGTGAATATTGTTGGCAAACGAAATAATGTTTTCGTTGTAACTGTCGTTATACTGGAACGCCACTTCCGCAATGGAATCCCCCTTGGCAATGGACATATGTACCACCACGTCGTGCAACGCCTGGTACCCGCGGGTTTTGTTCATAAATTCCACAAACGAGGAAATACCACCCTCGTAACAGAACTCTTTTTCCACCACGTTGTCCTCATCGCGGCGGTCGGTCAGCGTAATTTTTAGGCCGGCATTGAGGAATGCTTGTTCACGTAACCGTTTTTCCAGCACTTCATACTCGTATTCCGTGGTTTCGGTAAAAATTTCAGAGTCGGCCTTAAACCGAATCAGCGTACCGTCGGTTTCGGACGTACCAATCACCGTCAGGTCAGAGACCGCCGCACCGCGCTCAAACCGCTGCATAAACACGTTGCCTTCGCGCGAGATTTCCACTTCCAGCCATTCCGAAAGCGCGTTTACAACCGACGAACCCACGCCGTGCAAACCACCCGACACCTTGTAGCCACTGCCGCCGAACTTACCGCCGGCGTGCAACACGGTGAGAACCACCGTCACGGTGGGAATCCTCATTTTTTCGTGAATCCCTACCGGAATACCACGCCCGTTATCGCGTACCGAAATGATGTTTCCGGGAAGAATATCCACTTCAATATGTGTGCAGAACCCCGCCAACGCCTCGTCAATGGAGTTGTCCACAATTTCATATACCAAATGGTGCAATCCGCGCGGGCCGGTTGACCCGATATACATACCGGGACGTTTCCGAACCGCTTCCAGCCCTTCCAATACTTGAATTTGACTTTCGTCATACGGCTTGTTTTCCGCACGCGTCATTTGGTTTTCCAGTTCCAAATCCATTTCCATTTCGGTACTCATTGTGAATAACCTCTCATTTCTCAGTTTGAATGCCACGCATCGGCGCGTTTTAATAAAGTAGTACAGGAAATTTGCGATATATACACGGTACTATCGTTATCTTCTTTACAACGACACACCACAAAACTTTTGGGTAATTCTTCACTTACCGTTACCACACGGCCCTGTTGTTCCGCCTGCGTTAAAAACTCCCGCGTACTTTTGGAAACAGTGGTATTGTCCATATCAAAAACACCCACCACGTCCCGCAACGGAACAACGGTCTCTTGCCCTAAATACAAATACATTACGGCAACTCCTTTTTTTCACAACCGGTGAAAATTATGTGAAAAGTTGTCCTTGTTTCATCACAAATTGCGCTCCCTCCCGCAGTTGTAACAGCGGGGTGGGTTCGCAACAGGTAATAAACACCTGCCAGTCGCCAATATGGTTCAAAATATAATCTTGGCGCGAGGTATCCAACTCGCTCATTACGTCATCCAACAACGCAATGGGCATCTCCCCCGTTACTCGCTGCAACAACGAGGCCTCTGCCAACTTTAACGCCAGCACCGCCGAGCGTTGTTGCCCTTGCGAACCAAAATTACGCGCGGGGCGACCATCAATTAACACTTCCATATCGTCGCGATGAGGGCCAATGGTGGTAAATCCGGCGGCCATATCGTCCCGATGATGGGCGCGCAACGCCGCATACAATTTTTCGGCAATTTCTGCCGCCGTTTCCTCGTATTGACACGCCAGTGAGGAAACGTAGTGTATA
Source organism: Acutalibacteraceae bacterium (assembly GCA_045653425.1). Lineage (GTDB taxonomy): Bacteria > Bacillota > Clostridia > Oscillospirales > Acutalibacteraceae > RGIG3009. Next base: position 20,094 of record JAZOLU010000023.1, read on the forward strand.
TCAAACTCTTCTTTTCCACCGGATAATCCTTGATAAATTTGCCGAGCCGCGGTTGTGAGTTCGTGCAAATACCGTTGTCTGGCGTGTATAATGCGGCAACCGGTTTGCGTTAATTGGCGGTCCCACAATTCCAACAGCTCTTCTGCCACGTTGCCGGTGTTGTTGGCTTTGCACAAAGCATTCCGTTGGGTTAAAATACGGGTATATTCCGTTAGCGTTTTTACATACGTCGGCCGTAACTGGCAGTAAGCCGCGTCCATAAACCGCCGCCGTTCTTGCGGCCCGCCTTTAATTAACGACAAATGTGCCGGCGAAAAAACCACACCGCAAAAATTACCTGCCAAGCGGGAAGCCGCACTTTGCGGTATACCGTTCAGCACCGCCGAACGCCGCGTTTTTATGGTAATTTCCGCTTGCTGCTCCCGTCCCGCTGCGTGAAAGTCCATCGTTAATTTACTTTGCTCCGCACCAAATGCAACCAGTTCGCTGTCCTTGGCCCCGCGAAAACTTTTACCGCCGGTAAACAACCACAATGCTTCCAATAAATTGGTTTTTCCCTGCGCATTTTCGCCCACAATCACATTCACACCGGCACACGGTTTCCACGTTCCGGCCGCCAAATTGCGGTATCCGTCAAACGTTAAGCGGGTGACTTGCATGGCTGATTTCCTCTATTCTCCCACAATTTCCACGGTTTTGCCGTCCACTGTAACACAGTCCCCCACCCGCAACTTTTTACCGCGTTGAGTACAAACGGCACCGTTTACCTGTACTTGCCCCGTTTGAATCTTTTCTTTGGCTTGTCCGCCTGTCGGCGTTACGGCGCACAACTTTAATAACGTATCTAACCGAATAAATTCGGTATGAATGGCTTGCCTCATACGCGCTTTAACCGCACCGGCAACACTAAAAACAGAAAACTATCGCCAGAAGAAGGTAAAATTTTCATAGGTGACTGGGTTCCACTCAGTTCAATCAAAATCTCATCACTTTCGGTATTGCGCAACGCATCCAGCAAAAAGCGGCTGTTAAAGCCCATTTCTTCCTGTCGTCCTTCAATTTTTGCTTCCACCGTGTCGCTGGCACTACCAAGCGCCGTCATACACGAAAGGGAAATGCGGTCGTCCTTAAAACGGCAAATCAGAGGTGACTTTAACCGGTCATTAATCACCAACGAAGCACGGTCAACCGCATCAATAAAGGAACGCGTATTTAAGCGGATGGTGGTTCCCACCACGGTGGGAATGGCTTTGCGGTATGGCAAAAATTCGCCGTCCAGCAGCCGAGAAAATACCGAATACCCGCCGATTTCCATAATAATATGGCGCGCACCCACCGTAACGTACAGCGGCTCTTCTTCATCCGCCAACAGTTTTAGTACCTCATTCAGCGTTTTTCCCGGTACCACAAACTGCAACGATTCTTCGCTTTTAATGGGTTCACAGCGCATAGCTAAACGAGAACCATCTACCGCTACCAAGCGCAGAGTATGATTTTCAATTTCAAACTGCACGCCGGTATGTACCGGGCGCGTATCGTTTTGCGCTACCGCAAACAACGTTTGGCGAATCATACTTTTTAACACGTTTTGTTGAATGGTGAGTGCCGCGCCGTTGTTAATGGTAGGCAATTCGGGATAATCCACCGAAGAAAAGCCCATAATGGTAAATTCCGATTGACCGCACCGAATGGCGGTGTTGTTTTTGTCGTTGCTTTCAATCAATACCTCATCGGCAGGTAAGCGACGCAAAATTTCCGAAAACAATTTGGCGGTAAGTACCACTTCACCCGGAGCATCTACCTGTGCTTCAATGGTGGTTGTAATGCCAAGCTCCATATCGTATCCTGCTAAAAACAAAGAAGAAGAATTGGCGCGTAACAAAATCCCTTCCAACGCCGGAAGAGCAGATTTGGCAGCAACGGCACGTTGGACGTTATTTACTGCCTCAGCCAAGGCTTGTCGGTTGCAATGAATACGCATATTGTTCATCCTTTCTGTTTGTTAAAAAAGTTTCGTTATTTCAATAATAAATATTTCTATTTTAGTAGTGTTAGTAGGGGCAGTGAAAATGTGAAAAACTCTCGTTTTTGGCTCTGTGTTTTCATTTTTTATATTTTATAACGGTAAAAACAATGGGAAAAAATTGTGTACAAATGTGAAAAGAATTTTTTTAATTCACACCCTGTGAAAAGCTGTGAGTGGAAAGTGAAATACTTGTGGAAAACCCTACCAAACTTTTCACGCATTTTCACGCCATTTCACAAACTTTTCCACTTATGAATCGGAAATATTTTTAATAATGTCGTTTACCAGACCCTTAAAAGAGGGGTTGGTCGCCATACGCTCCTCCACCTTTTGAATGGCATACACCACACTGGAATGGTCACGTGCGCCAAATTCTTCCCCAATATTTTTCATAGGCAGCCCGGTAATGTTGCGTACCACGTATTCCGCCACCTGCCGCGCCGACGAAATGGAAGCCGAGCGTTTGTTGGAACGGATATCCTCCGGCGTGACCGACATGGTACGCGCCACTTCCCCAATAATGCGTTCCACCGTAATCGGGACGGGTTGGTTGTCGTTTTTAATATCGCGGATAGCGGCTTGCGCTGTAATTAATGAAGGCGTTTCCCCTTCCAGCATACATTGTGCCTGCATACGGCGTACCGCGCCTTCCAACTGCCGCACGTTGCTTTTTAACTGCGAAGCAATGTACTCGGCAATATCATCATTAAGTGCCAACCCCAAAAGATTGGCTTTGCGCTTAACAATGGCAATACGCGTTTCTAAATCCGGCGGCTGAATATCCGCCAACAAGCCCATTTCAAACCGATTGCGCAACCGGTCTTCCAGCGTGGCAATTTCCCGCGGCGGACGGTCCGAAGTGAGAACAATTTGTTTGCCCGCCTGGTGCAACGCATCAAACGTATGGAAAAATTCTTCCTGCATACCCGTTTTACCGGCAATAAACTGAATGTCGTCAATCAACAAAATGTCTACCTGACGGTACTTGGCGCGGAATTCCGGCATGGCGGAGTTACGCAACGCTTCCACCATTTCGTTAATAACCGATTCACCCTTGGTGTACAAAATACGGGTTTCCGGCGCGTTTTTGCGAATTTCGTTACAAATGGCGAACAATAAGTGCGTTTTTCCCAACCCCGAACCGCCGTAAATAAACAACGGGTTGTACGAACCGGCGGGTTTCAGTGCCACCGCCTGCGAAGCGGCGTGGGCAAATTTGTTAGAAGGGCCCACCACAAAGTTTTCAAACGAATATTCGTAGTCCGACGCCTTTTGCCCAAAAATGTTTTCCGCTTCCGGAAACATAGCAGGGTTTTGCTCGACCTCGGCGGGCGGCTCGTCTTTTTCTTCCGAAATCACTTTCAGCTCAAACGGAATACCCAACACCTGCCGAAAGGCATTTTTAATTTTGTCCGCATATTGTCCCAAAACAATACCGCGCTGAAAATTGGTGCGCACCAACAACACCACCGTGTTACCTTCAATGCCCCACGGCTCAATGCACTTTATCCACATATTGTAGGCAATCTCGCTAATGTCTTCTTGCGCGTGCAGGTAATCCAAAATACCCGACCAAGCTTCTTTAATACTTTCCATTATCTGCTCGACTCCTTCAAAGCAAAAACGTCCTATATATAATAGAGGATTAAAAACATTTAATTAATTGTATCATACTTTTATAGTATTTACAATCATTTTTATGCATAATTTTTTAATTTTTTGCCCATACCGAGAGGTAAACCGACCTTGAGGTTGTAAAAACGGCGAAACAACGCCACAAACGGCCAAAGAACGGCATTCAAAAACCTTATAAAAACGGGCGGTTTTCAAAAAGACAGAAATTTGTGTTGACTTTTACACGGGGAGTGTTATATAATAAAATCTCGCAAGAGACGAAAGGGGGTAATACCATGCTTCGTACGTATCAACCCAAAAAGAGACATCGTAAAATGGAACACGGTTTCCGCAAGAGAATGGCAACTGCCAATGGCCGTAAGGTGCTGGCTCGCCGCAGAGCGAAGGGTAGAAAACGTCTCACCTATTAAAAAGGGCCACCTTTGAGTGGCTTTTTTTTATAGCAACTGAGGAGTTGTATGTATGGCAACACTGTGTATGCTAAAGCAGAATAAAGAATTTCGCGCGGCATATTACCGCGGCAAGGTCTTTATTCATCCGTTGCTGGTATTGTACGTCCGTAAAAACCGGTGGGGGGGCCCGCGGTTGGGCATTACCACCGGCAAAAAAATTGGAAAAGCCGTGCAACGCAATCGGTGCCGCCGCATTATACGGGAAGCGTTCCGCCAACTGTCGCCGCACATTACCGGCAGTTGGGATTTTGTGTTTGTTGCGCGCAAAGCCACACTCGGCAGCACCAGCACGCAACTGCGCGGCGTTATGCAGCAACTTCTTATTAAGGCTGGGATATCGTTATGAAACGCGTATTAATCCGGCTGATTCAACTGTATCAAAAGGGGATTTCCCCGCATTTTCCACCGACTTGCCGGTTCGTGCCTTCTTGTTCTTCGTATGCGATTCAGGCAATCGACCGGTTTGGGGTGCTAAAAGGCGGCTGGCTGGCCGTTAAACGGTTGTCGCGCTGTCACCCGTGGGGTGGGCACGGCTACGACCCTGTACCGGAAAAAGAAAACACAAAAACACCGTAAGGAGGGCTACTATGGGCATTTTTTCCGGCTTATTTGATTTGCTCGCCATCCCAATGGGGTGGGTACTGGGCCTTATTTACCAAGGCATTCCCAATTACTTTTTAGCCATTTTTCTGTTTACGTTTGTTGTGCGCCTGTTGTTGTTCCCGCTGTCGTTAAAAACCCAAAAAAATCAGGCGGACCGCGCGCGGTTGGCACCGCGGTTGGAGCGTTTGCAAAAAAAATACGCAAAAGACCCCAAAAAATTGCAAGAAAAGCAAATGGCTCTGTACGAAAAAGCGGGTGTGAGTATGACCGGCGGCTGTATGCCGATGTTGGTACAAATGCTGGTCTTGTTTGGCATTATTTCGGTCATTTACTCGCCCATTAAACACCTTACGTCCATTCCGGACCAGGTGGTTACCGCTTCGGTAGAAGCCATGACCGGCGAGGGAGAGATTGCTCCCGCGCAATTCCAAGGGTATTACAAAGAATTGCGGGTACTGCAAAATTTGGAAAAGTACGAAACCGACGTAAAACAGGCCATTGCCCAAATTGACGGATACGACACCGCCAAGGCGGAGGAATACTACAACGAAATGGTGGAATTTGAAAAGAATTTCACCGTATTCGGCGCGAATATGTTAGAAAACCCGTGGAACGAAAAGGGGTTTGCCGGTATTTCGGTGTTGTGGCTCATTCCGTTGTTGTCGGGTCTCACGGCTATGGCATCCGGTTTGTTGTCCATGCATTACACCAAGCAGACCACGGCGGCGGAAACCCAGCAAATGCAGGGTTGCACCAACGTGTCGATGATGGTTATGATGCCGGCGATGTCGTTGTTCATTTCGTTTTCCGTGCCGGGCGGCGTGGGTATTTACTGGATTTGTTCCAACCTAATTGCTTTGTTGCAAACGTTTGTGCTTAACCGTATATACAATCCCGCCAAAATCCGCGCACAGGCGGAAATTGAGTACGAACAACGCCGCAAGCAAAAGCAAGAGGACAAAAAACGGTTGGCAGAAGCCCGCGCGCGTGAACAGCGGGAACTGGCACGCCAGCAGCAAGAGGAAAAAAAGCCCTCGTCCAAGAAAAAAGCTCCTGCCAAAAAAGAGGAAAAACCGCAACCGCCAGCGGAGGAGACGGTGTCTGACACGCAAACGGCAGCGGATGTTGACGAGAACGATACGCAAGAGTAAACCCGCCTTATTTTGGGCGTGATAGATTGAGAAGAAAGGACCAATCATTGTGCTGAAAGAAGTTATAAAAGAGGCAAAAACGGTGGAGGAAGCCGTGGAATTGGCCGCCGCGGAACTGGGCGTAACCGCCGATGCACTCACCGTTGAAGTATTGCGCGAGCCGCAAAAGAAAGCGTTGGGCTTGTTTGGCGGCACGGATGCGCAAATTCGCGCTACCGTGAAAGAGCAAAGCGTTGCCGGTGCGGCAGAATCGTTTTTGCGGGACGTACTCGCGGGTATGGGCGTGGAGCAAGTGACCATCACCGCCACGGAAGAGGACGGCAACTGCACCTTGTTGCTGGAAGGCGAGGATTTGGGCTTCATTATCGGTCGCCGCGGCGACACGCTGGATGCGTTGCAGTATCTTACCAGTTTGGTAGCCAACCGTGTGGGCGGCGCGTATCACCGCATATCCATTAATATTGGCAACTACCGTGAAAAGCGCGAAAAGACGCTGTCCGGTTTGGCGCACAGAGCCGCCGTACGCGCGGCTAAAAATGGGCGCAACACCTCGCTGGAACCGATGAACCCGTATGAACGCCGCATTATTCACACCGCGGTGCAAAAGGTGGAGGGTGCCACGTCGTACAGTGTGGGCAGTGACCCCAACCGTCATGTGGTGATTGCCCCGTCGGATGACAATCCCGTGAAGAACAACCGCCCGCCCCGTTCCCGTCAACGCGGTGGCCGTGGAAACGGAGACCGTCCGACCCGTGGCGAAAACCGCCCCGAGGTGAGCAGTGAACGTCCGGTGCGCGAGGTACGTAAGTTTGTATCCCGCAGCAATCCTGTGAACATTGCGGAAGATTATGCTCCGCCGGAGCGCACCCAGTCCGAGGCGGAAAAGAATGCCACCTTGTACGGTCGCATTGACCTGTAAAAAATAAAAAAGAAAGCACCGAAGTGAAAACTTCGGTGCTTTTGTTATGTGCGTTCCAATGTTTCTGCCAATGCGGCAAATTGTTCCAGCGTTAATTCCTCGGCGCGGGCGGTGGGGGAAAGCCCCGCCGTTTGTAGTGCCGCCAGCAGAGTAGATTTATCAAACCCCGCGGCGCACAAGGAATTGGGCAGGGTTTTGCGCCGTTGCCCAAACGCGGCGCGGATAAGCCGGAATAACAAACTTTCGTTGCTTACGGCGCACGGCGGCGTTCCCCGTAAGGTTAAGCGAATCACACTGCTGTCCACCTTGGGGGCGGGCATAAAACTCCCGCGGGACACAGAAAACAAAATTTCCGCCTCGGCATAATAGTTTACCGCCAACGTTACCGCGCCGCATGCCCGTGTACCCGGTTTGGCGCACAATCGCTCGGCGGCCTCTTTTTGCACCAGCACGGTAATGCAGGAAAACGGCAGGCGACTTTCCAGCAACCCCATAAGAATGGGGGAGGTAATGTAATACGGCAGATTGGCACACACCACCACCGGCAGGCCGTGCGCGTGGGTATCCAACAACTTAGCGACGTCCAGTTTCAAAATATCGCCCGCAACCACAGTAACGTTGTCGCAATCCGCCAGCGTTTCTTCCAACACCGGAAACAACCGTTGGTCCAGTTCCACGCTAATTACGCGCTTGGCAACACGGGCGAGTTCGCGGGTGAGAACCCCCAACCCCGGCCCAATTTCCAGCACCGCAAATGAACCGTCCGGCAAACCGGGATGGCACGCGTCCGCCATACGCGGGCAGACCGAGGGGTTAACCAAAAAATTTTGCCCCAGCGACTTGGAAAACGAGAATCCGTGGCGGGTAAGAATCTCCCGAATTACGGAAATATCGGTTAACTTCATGCGGTTCCTTCTTTCGCGAAAGTTATTGGTATTATCCTATCATAAAAGCCGTTTCGTTGCAAGACGGCACAACCAAATCTTTTACGAGCCGACCCCTGAAAAACCCAAACAATGTGAAATAATCGGTGGAAAATGTGAGACATTCGACACAAAAAACCGCTTTCTATGCGGGTTCGCGGGTTTTTAAAAAGGGTTTTCAACTTTTCCACAGGAGAAATTGTGAATAACTTTATGTGCAAAAACGGTTGCCGCGGCGCACAATTCGCTGTATAATAGAGAGCAGATTGCAGACAAAGGAACGAAAAACGGATGAAATTTCACGCAGGAGATTATCAGGTAGCGGTCATCGGCGGGGGACACGCGGGTGTGGAAGCCGGTTTGGCGGCGGCACGGTTGGGGTGTTCCACGGCGGTGTTTACCATTAACTTGGACGCCGTGGGCAATATGCCGTGCAACCCCTCCATTGGCGGCACAGCCAAAGGGCATTTGGTGCGCGAGATTGACGCACTGGGCGGCGAAATGGGCAAGGCGGCGGATGCCACCTTGTTGCAGTCGCGTATGCTCAACCGCGGCAAGGGTCCCGCCGTACATTCGCTGCGCGCGCAAATTGACCGCCGCGCGTATGGCGCGTATATGAAGCGGCAGTTGGAGGTTCAGCCGCGGTTGGACGTGAAACAAGCGGAGATTGTTGCCGTGAAGCCGGAAAACGGCCGCTGGCGGTTGACCACTCGCTTGGAGGAGGAATACACCGCCGATGCGGTGGTGCTGGCAACCGGCACGTATTTGCAAGGGCGTATTTTTATTGGCGACGTTTCGTACGACGGCGGGCCGGACGGATTGTTTCCCGCCTCGGAATTAACGCAATCGCTTGTTGCGCTGGGAATGACGCTCAGGCGGTTCAAAACCGGAACGCCCGCCCGCGTGTTGCGTTCCAGCATTGATTTTACTAAAACCGAACCTCAGCCGGGGGACGAACCGGTGGTACCGTTCTCATTTGAAACCGACGAACCGTTGCAAAACACGGTGGATTGCCACATTACCTGGACCACGGCGGAAACCAAGCGTGTTATTTTGGAAAATTTGCACCGTTCCCCGTTGTACGGTGGAAAAATCCACGGCGTAGGGCCGCGCTATTGCCCCAGTATTGAAGATAAAATTGTCCGGTTTGCCGAAAAAGAGCGGCATCAAGTGTTTATTGAGCCGTGCGGCGCAAACACGGATGAAATGTATTTGCAAGGGTTATCCTCGTCGTTGCCGGTGGACGTGCAGTTGCAGGTGTTGCACACCATACCCGGGTTGGAGAACGTGTGTGTTATGCGCCCCGCCTACGCCATTGAATACGATTGTTGTGACCCCACCGAGTTGGATGCGAGTTTGGCGTGCAAAGCGTTGCCCGGTTTGTTTGGGGCGGGTCAGTTTAACGGCAGTTCCGGTTACGAGGAAGCCGCCGCACAGGGGCTGGTGGCGGGCATTAACGCCGCGCGCTACGCGCAAGGCAAACCGCCGATGATACTCGACCGTGCCAGCGGCTACATTGGCACGTTAATTGACGATTTGGTGACCAAAGGGTGCTCCGACCCGTATCGTATGATGACCTCGCGCTCGGAGTATCGGTTGGTACTGCGGCAGGACAACGCGGACGAACGATTAACGCCCATTGGCCGCGAGATTGGTTTGGTGGACGACGGACGGTGGCAACGGTTTTGCGACCGCCAGCAACAAAAGAGGCAGGAACGTGCGCGACTGCACAACACCATATTATCACCCACCGAAACGCTCAATACCGTATTAACGGCGTGCGGCACCACACCGGTGGTTACCGGTATTCGTGCAGAGGAATTGCTGCGCCGTCCGCAGGTTACGTATGCCACGTTGGCGGCACTGGAAGCAGATAATCCCGCGCTGGACTCGCTGGTGCGTGAACAGGTGGAAGTGGAAGTTAAGTACGAGGGCTATGTTCGCCGCCAACAGGCGGATATTGACGAAATGCGGCGGCTGGAAAATCGGTTGTTGCCGTTGGAGTTGGATTACAGTACCATTACCGGACTGCGGCTGGAAGCGCGGGAAAAACTGCAAAAAATTCGCCCGCGCAGTATCGGTCAAGCGTCGCGTATCAGCGGGGTCAGTCCGGCGGACGTATCGGTGCTCATTGTGTGGTTGACCGGCAAAGGGGAGGTGTCCGAATGATAGATAAGGACTTGCTCCGCCGATTGGCGGCGGCGTATGCGGTGGAGTTGGACAGCGTGGCTTGCGATAAATTGGACACCTACGCCGCCTTGCTGGTGGAATGGAACGAGCGAATGAATTTGACCGCCATTACCGACCCTGTTGGTGTGGTGGTAAAGCATTTTGCGGATAGTTTAACCGCCGTGCAATTTTTGCCGCGCACCAACGGGTTTTCGTTAATTGACGTGGGCACCGGTGCGGGATTCCCCGGTATTCCATTGGCGGTGGTGCGCCCTGATATGCGGTTGACGTTGTTGGATAGCTTGAACAAACGGTTACTATTTTTGGAAGAAGTGTGTCGGGTACTGGACATTCCCGTACAGCGTGTGCACGCGCGCGCCGAGGAGGGTGGCCGCAAACCCGAACTGCGCGAGCAGTTTGACGTGGCTACCGCCCGCGCGGTGGCGGCGTTGCCGGTGCTGTTAGAATATTGTTTGCCGTTTGTACGTCCCGGCGGGCGCTTTGTGGCAATGAAAGGGCCGGACAGTGACGAGGAATACCGCGCTGCCGGTTCGGCACTTATGCGGTTGGGCGGCACGGCGGGGGAGGTACACCGTTTACTGTTACCCCAGCACCCCTGCGAGGGGTTGGAGCAGCAAGAGCGACGTATTTTTGTGTTTCACAAAACCAAAGCAACACCGCCGGCTTATCCGCGCGCATCCGCCAAAATTGCCAAAAACCCGTTGTAAAGGAGGAAAAGCGGTGACAAAAGAACAACTGGACCGTATTAGCGAACTAACCCGCTTGTCCCGCAACAGGGAATTGACCGCCGCCGAACAAGCGGAACGGGAAACGTTACGAGCACAGTATATTGGAGAATTTCGTTCCAATATGAAGCACATACTGGACAACACCACAGTACAACGCCCCGACGGCACGATAGAACCGTTGCGCGGAAAAACGCATTAAAAAATCCCGCCTCACTCAAAACGAGTGAGGCGGGATTAAGTTTTTGTTATTGAACAATCAATTTGCTTTCCAGCGTTGCATCCGCCAACACCATATAAGTTTTGCCGGTGGCAAGAACCACTTGCTCGCCGGATTGTTCGGTGAGCGTCAAACTGTCTGCCGAGCGAGTATAGTTAATTTTGCGGTAGGTACCGCCGGAGAACACGTAACCCGTGCCGCTGCCAAGGTTAAAGTCGTACCACGTGGTTTTACTGTTTTTGTTTTCCACAAATTTGGGCGCATACAACACCAACACGTTGGCAACGCGAATTTGGTTGCCCTCCAGCGTTTTGTGCGGTTTGCAGGAATCCATTTTACCAATGTTTTTGCCGTACAAACCGGTGGCACTGTCGTAAATAAAGGTGGCGCGGTGGCTGGGCGTGGTATTTAACTGGAATTTGGTTGCCGCGGCCGTGCCCGCTTTTTCACCAAACGCAAACGGCATCGGCTTAATGGGCGTGGAGGAATAGTTCATCTTCTCCAACTTGGCGGTCATTTGTTCGCCGCTCGTTACCAAATTGTGATAGTTGGTAACGTTTTGGCCCAAATACGAATCCCGCCAGAAGGTGGGTTTGCCGATAGCACCGGCGTTAAGAATGTTTAATCCGTAATCCGTCATCTTTTTGCGCACGTGGGTGGTGGCACCGGAGAACGTGAGCACAAAGCCCAATTCGTTGGCGGTGGTGACAAACGGCGAGCGCGCACTGCGAATGGGGCCGTAGGTTTGCGGAATACGGGAAGCACCGGCAAACACCGTCATTAACCGCGGAATCGCGCCCTCGGTTTCACATTCCATATAAAAATCCGCCTTGTCAATGCCCATTTGATAGCCGATAACTTTACTGTCGTTTGGCACCATAATGGCAACCGGGCGTGTAGAGGTACCGGCCACAATATTGTTTTCGCCGGTTAACGGGTTCAGCGTTGTGTTGGAAGTGCCTTGCGTGGGCGAACCGGTGGTTGTGGTTGTTGCGCCACCCTCACCCTCCTCCGGCGCACAAGCGCACAAGCACGTGAGAAGCAATACGGCGACCAACAACACGGATATTATACGTTTCATAGGAAACCCTCCCCATAGAATTGGAAAATACAACATTTCCAGTATACACCTTTATGCCGAAAAAAACAACACCTTGTCGAAAAAAAGAAACAGGAAGGTTTTGGAGAAGCCGGGAATTGACAATGTACAAGAAACTGATATAATGGGTAAAAGAAACTTGCCGCTTTAGTTAAATGGATATAACAAGCCCCTCCTAAGGGCTAGTTGAGGGTTCGATTCCCCCAAGCGGTGCCAGAAAAGACCCCACATTTGTCTACGCCAAATGTGGTGTCTTTTCAACTAAGTGTGCCTTTCGGCACAATAAGCACACCTTCGGTGCGTGAAGTATGCCTTCGGCAAGTGCAGTGCCTGCGGGCGTGAGTGGCACACTTAACTTCACGTCGTGCATAAGCACGAAACGTCACTATGCTAACGGCATAACTTCACTTGGGCGTAGCCCAAACTTCACTGAATGCGGTTTATTGCAGATGTTTATGATATAATATGTTTGAATAGGAGGTGCCGATATGGCTGAAAGAATAAAAGAAATCACTTGACCGGAACCAGAAATCCTCTTTCCCGCCAAAAACCCCTTCTTTTGTCGGTCGACAAAAGAAGGGGTTTCTACAATCGTCATTCATTGCGGAATTATATGGTGTTAAGAAAATATTCCGTTATCGTTTCCGGTGATTCCTTCATTCCGTTCTCAACCCACCACTTAACGGTCTCTACAAACGTACATACGATGTGATTCTTCCAAAACGATAACGGAAGGCAGGCATCTTTTCGAGCTTCAAACAACGAAAGTTGGCTTTCAATTAACAATTCCAGGTTGCTCTTAAAATACTGCAAAAATAAATCGTTGTTTTGGGAGGACAATAACGCCAAAATATTATGGTCATTTTTCTGCAAATGCCGAAACAGGTGCAGAAAAACGGAATCTCCGTCGTTGCAATCAAAAATATGCCGATGCCCCTTGTTTTCGTTGCTTGCGGCATCAAATATATGGCAGAACAATTCCTCACAAAACGCTTTCAAAAGAAACTCCTTGGTTTCAAAATGAGCGTAAAAGGTAGCCCGGCCTATATCCGCCTTGTCTATGATTTCCCCAACCGTTATCTGCATAAAGCCCTTTTGGGAAAGGAGTTCGGTAAACGCGTTAAAAATTGCCTCGCGCGTTCTTTTTTGGCGTCTGTCCATCGTATCCTCCATACAGTTTTTAAAATTTGTTCTGTAATGAATAACAAACAAATATTGTCTGTTGCGTTTGTCGTTCGCTCTGCTATACTGTTATTGAACAGTGTGTTCGATACTGAATTTATTGTATCACAAATAACAGCGTAAAGCAAGGGGAAGAGACGTATGAAAACAGAGCGAAATATCTTAACAGCGTTTATCTTAAATTTAGCGTTTTCTGTTTTTGAATTGGTTGGCGGCATGCTAACCGGCAGTGTGGCTATCGTTTCGGATGCCGTACACGATGCAGGAGATGCGGCAAGCATTGGGATTTCATATTTTTTAGAGAAAAAGAGCAAACAACAACCGGATGAAACATATACCTATGGATACGCGCGATACTCGATTGTCGGCGGATTGATAACAACACTGATTCTTTTGGTGGGCTCTGTTATTATGATATGCCATGCGGTGAGCCGAATGATTACCCCAACAGAAGTGAATTACAACGGGATGATTGTTTTTGCCGTCGTTGGGGTTTGTGTTAATGTGTTCGCGGCGTTTTTTACTCGCAAGGGCGATTCTTTGAATCAAAAGGCCGTCAATCTGCATATGCTGGAAGACGTTCTCGGCTGGGTTGTGGTATTGGTAGGTGCCGTTGCAATGAGGTTTACGGATTTTTCACTTCTCGACCCGATGATGTCGATTGGCGTTTCTGTTTTCATCTTAACAACGGCTGTGGGAAATTTGAAAAAGATGATGGATTTATTTCTTGAAAAAACGCCGCGCGGTGTCGATATGTCAAAAATTAAGCAGCACATCGGCGCGCTGGAAGGCGTGCGGGACGTTCACCACGTTCATATATGGAGTATGGACGGTCAAAGTAACTATGCAACGATGCACGTGGTGACCGACCGTGAACCCTACGTCATAAAAGAGGAGATTCGAGAAGAATTGCACAAGCACGGTATCGGGCACGTGACGTTAGAGATTGAAGTGAGTACTGAACCGTGCCGCGAAAAGCAATGCCACACAGCACCGCCATCCCCTTGGGCACGCGGTCAACACCATAGCCATCCCCATTGATGAAAGCGAATGGTGGGTTGCTTTATTCTCACTTTACGGTTATACGCCAACTACGCAGCACCCCGCTGCTGTTTTTCGGTAAAAAGCCGGCTCTTTCTTGACAAATAACGGGGAAATGTGGTACTCTGTTACCTGAAAATAAAACCGTTAAATGAGGTGTTTTTATGTCAAAACAAATTTTGGTGGAAACTTCCGCCCGCCACGTGCATGTAAGCCGTGAGCATTTGGATATCCTATTTGGTGCCGGTTATGAATTGACGGCGAAAAAGGACTTGTCCCAGCCCGGTCAGTACGCTTGTAACGAGCGGGTAGACGTGGTTGGTTCCAAAAAAACGCTGACGGGTGTGAGTATTCTCGGTCCTACCCGCCCGTCGTCGCAGGTGGAAATTTCGTTGACGGATGCTCGCGCCATCGGCGTGGCGGCACCCATTCGCGAATCCGGTGACACGGCCGGTTCGGGCGCGTGTAAACTGGTTGGTCCTTGCGGGGAAGTGGAATTGGCAGAAGGCGTGATTGCCGCCAAACGCCACATTCATATGACCACGGCCGACGCCGCCGAGTTTGGTGTACAGGACAAAGATGTCGTAAGCGTTCAGGTGGAAACCGACGGTCGCGCCTTAACGTTTGGCGACGTGGTGGTGCGTGTCAGCGACAAATTCGCACTGGCAATGCACATTGACACCGACGAATCCAACGCCGCTTTGGCTGCCCCCGGTACAATGGGCACCCTGATTCGCTGATAAGGATTGAAAAAACCGCCCACGGGTGACACTTCGTAAAGAAGTTGCCTCCCGTGTTTTTTCATAAAGAAAAAGACACTTTCGAGAATTGAAAGTGTCATAGTGGGTTACACACTTTAAAGAGCACCTACCTCAAAGAATATACACTCAAACATTAATAGTGATATTGTGAGACAGGTCTCACAGTGATATTTTTGCCTTCCGGCAAAAGTGATATTGAAACCCTGCGGTTTCAGTGATATTATATTCGCCCCGATAACTGTCCGAAGGACAATATCACTATGCGTAGCATAATATCACTGCGTAGCAATATCACTCGCCAAAGGCGAATATAACTGAGGCACCTTCCTTACGGAGGGTGCCTCACGGGGCGGTTTTTTGTTACCGAAAGGAGACAGCGCAATGAAAAATACCCCTACGGTTGTTCAAAAGGTCATCTTTTTAGCGGTGTTTATTACGATGGGGGGGTCCACCGTGGCGGTGGCGGTCATTATGGCACTGGCACCCGCCTCGTCGGTAGCGGGTGAGCCGCGCGTTAAAAGCGATTACGTGCTGATGCTGTTGCAATGCGTGGTGGGTATTGCCGCGCTTTTGTTGCCCAGTTTGCTGCAAAAGAAGTTCGGGTTGCAAATTCCCTCGCGCATGATGATTGTGTACGCGGTGTTTTTGTATTGCTCCATCTACTTGGGGGAGGTACGCAGTTTTTATTATCTCATTCCGCATTGGGATAATTTACTGCACACGTTCAGCGGTGCCATGTTGGGCGCGTTGGGATTTTCGGTAATTACCTTGCTGAACCGCACCGACCGTGTTCCGCTCACGTTAAGCCCCGCCTTTGTGGCGGTATTCGGATTTTGCTTTGCCGTGGCCGTGGGTGTGGTGTGGGAGGTTTACGAATTTCTCGCCGACGGTGTGCTGGGCACGAATATGCAAAAATTTGCGTTGGAGAACGGCGAAAAATTGGTAGGGCGCGCCGCCGTGTTCGATACGATGATTGATTTGATTGTGGATTCCGCAGGGGCGTTGGTGGTTTCTGTTATAGGATATTTGTCTTTAAAATTCAAAACGGGTTGGCTGGAAAAAATCCAATTACGTGTGAACAAACAACCGTCCCCGCCTACCGAATAAACCACCAAGCGCCGCGAGCGTTGCTCGCGGCGTTTACTTGTTGAAAGAAGCGACCGTTACGCTAAGGTGACCCCCGTGTAATAGTGGTGTAAAATTTCATCGTAGGAAAAGCCCTGCTCGGCCATGGCTTTGGCACCATATTGACTCATTCCCACGCCATGCCCGTAGCCGCGCACCGTAAAGGTAAATCCGTTTTTATTATGCGTTACGGTAAAGCAAGCGGAGCGCAGTCCCAGCGCGGTGCGCATTTCGCGCCCTGTCAGCGTTTTTCCGCCCACGGTGAGTGCCGTAACCGTACCCGCCGCCGACACGGTGGGAGAACCCGTAATCCACCCATCGGCATTGCCGCTGAGTTTCAGTTCGGGAAAAGCGGCGGCGAATTTGCTGTCCGACACCGTCACCGTAGAGGTGGCATTGGGAGAGAGTGTATCCCCGCTGCTCACTACCGATTGCAAGTAGGCGTAATCGCTGCCCCACACCGTTTTGGAGGTTTCGGTTCGCCCGCCGTTGCAACTGTGGTAGGCGGCAAAAATGGGCGCGTTTTTGTAAAGCAATCGCTTGCCTGCCACGGCATCCACGGCGTCGGCAATCTTTTTAAGATACGTATTGTAGTTGTCGCCCCACTGTTTTTTAAGTCCCGCGGCGGAATAACTTTCGGGAAACGAGGAGGGAACACCCGTAAAATCCGCGCCTTTTAACTTGTCGGTATTGTCGGCATTGCGCGCCTTTTCGTAGGTGTAGTAGGTGTAAGAAGCCACCGCCTGCGCTTTCAGTGCTTCCACCGGATACGAGGCGGGCATCTCGGCCGCCACGGTATAAATCAAAAAATCGCGCTCGGCAAAGGTATACAACACGTCGGCATCGGCATCCAATACTTTGAATACGGCGGTGGAGGCCTTGTCGGTCGGCGCGGTGGTCGTGGTTGTTGTGGTGGTTGTGGCCGTGGTGCCGGTAGAGGAGGATGGCTTGTTCGGCTCGTCCGGTTGGGCGGCAGACGGCGGGGTTTCGGCGGATGCCGGCAGCAGCGGCAACGGCAACAGCAAAAACAAAACGTAGCAGATTGCGCACAACAAGGCGTACGATTTCATATAATGCCCTCCCAATAAAAAATTTCAAAAAAGAACAGAATTATACATAAAAAGCAACAAATTTTCATAAAAAATGAAAGTAACGGCTCATAAAATTTCAAATTTTGGGATTTTCGTTGACAATACCGTACGCAAGAGGTATAATAAACTCTATTACCCTCTAAGGAAGGAGATACTTATGGAAAACATATTTACAAAAACGCCCCTGTTCACATCGTTATGCGAGAAAGTCCGTGAAAAGAACTGCGCTTTTTCCGGAAACGTCGGCAATGTGGAAATTAAACGCGGTCTGCGCAATGCGGACGGAACCGGTGTGGTGGCGGGGCTTACCAATATTTGTAATGTACACGGCTATGTGTTGAGCGAAGGTGAAAAATTGCCGGTGGAGGGCGAACTGACCTACCGCGGCTACAACATACACGACTTGGTGGACGGCACCTACGGGCGTGGCCGTTTTGGGTTTGAGGAAACGGTGTTTTTGCTGTTGTTTGGGTCGTTGCCCACGGCAGAGCAAGCCGCACAGTTTAACGAAGTGTTGTCCTCTTGCCGCGATTTGCCGGAGTATTTTGCCGAAGATATGATTTTGAAAGCCCCGTCTCCCAACATTATGAACAAGTTGGCACGGTCGGTGCTGGCGTTGTATTCGTTTGACGACGACCCGGACAACACGTCGCTGGAAAACGTGCTGCGGCAATGCATTTCGCTGATTGCGATGATGCCCAGCATTTTGGGGTATTCGTACCAAGTAAAGCGCCGCAATTACGACAAGGAGAGTATGTACTTCCATCCCGTGGCTCCGGGGTTGTCCACTTCGGAAATTGTGTTGCGTACTATCCGTGCCGATGCCAAGTACACGGCGGAAGAAGCGCGCTTGCTGGACTTGTGCTTAATGTTGCACGCAGAACACGGCGGCGGCAACAACTCGGCGTTTACCACGCGGGTACTCGCCTCTTCGGGGACGGACACGTACTCTGCCATTTCGGCGGCTATCGGCTCGCTGAAAGGGCCGCGCCACGGTGGAGCCAACCTCAAAGTGGTGGAAATGTTGGAGGATATTAAAGCGCACGTGCGTGACTGGAACGACGAGGATGAAGTTGCCGCCTATTTGACCAAAATGGTGAACCGCGAGGCGGGTGACCGTTCCGGGTTAATTTACGGTATGGGCCACGCCGTGTACACATTGTCCGACCCGCGCGCGGTAATTCTTAAAAAAGAAGCGGCGCGTATGGCGGAAGTGAAAGGGTACAAAGACGAGTTCGATTTGCTGGAAACGGTGGAACGGTTGGCACCCACCATTTTGTCCGGTGTACGCGGTATTAACAAGGCGGTATGTGCCAATGTGGATATGTATTCCGGTTTGGTATATCGCGCCATGGGCATTTCGGAGGATTTGTTTACGCCGTTGTTTGCCACGGCGCGGATTAGCGGATGGTGTGCACACCGTATTGAGGAGTTGTTGACCGGTGGCCGCATTATTCGTCCGGCATACAAGCCCTCGGTGCAACTGAGCACCTATGTGCCGCTGGAAGAACGATAACGATGCGCCGGAGTGGGGTTCTGCTCCGGCGTTTTTTAAGAAATGTGCAAGCAGTCGTTGATTTTCGGGAAAAATGTGGTACAATAAAACCGGGTTTTGTAATGTAGATGAAAGGGGGAGACGTGTATGCAACCAAAACGACAGACGCTAACCGCCGTGGCGGTGGCTTCGGTGGTGTTGCTCACCGCGGCGCGGTGGATATGGCCGTCACAAAGCGGCGGGTATGTAATTGTGTTGTGCGCGGCGGTTGCGGCCGTGGTCGGGTTGTTTGTGTTATGCGGCAAGCAACGGCGGGAGTTGGTGCTCACCGGCGGTGTTCCCTGTTTACTGTTGTCGGGCGCGGCAACGTTGTGCGGTGTCACACTAACCGTCTCCTCGGTGTGGGATGCCGTAGGCTGGTTGTTCCACGACCAGTATCCCTACCCCCAACCGTTTACCATAACGGTGATGGCACAATTGCTTATGGCGGTGTGGGTGGCAAGCGGCATTGCGGGCGGTGTGTTTTTGGTAACGGTGGCATTGCACTGGTTGCGTGAGGGGCAAACCCACCGCAACGGAAATGCCGCGGCGGCGCTGTTACCGCTGGTGTGGACTTGGGCACGGCTGTTGTGGTATATGACGTCGTTTACCAGTGCGGTGAATCGGTTCCGCAGTGTGCTTGAAGTTGCCGTGTTTGTTTTTGAAATGTTGTTTTTACTGGGCTTTGCCCGGTATGTTTCGGGCGTGGAGGAACAACCGCCCCGTTTTGCAGTACCGGTGGCACTGAGCACGGCGGTGCTGGGGTTGGTGGTGTGTTTTACGCGGCTTGGTGCCTGGTTAGGGCAAAACACCGCCTTGTTTACCGATACGGCGGCGGTGGGTACGCCCGATTGGGGTATCGCACTGTTGGCGGCGGCTTTTGCGGTGAGCCAGTTGTTTCCCGCGGCATTGCCGGAAGAATTGCCCGCAACCAATGAGGAGGACGAGGATACCCCGCCGGACGGCGTATTGCTGGACGAGGAATTTTGGGTTATGGACACTCTCCCCGCCGATGAGGAGGAAGAATACGAGCAACTCTCCGACGAGGAGCGTCATCCGATGGAGTTGGAGGACATTATTAGCGGTATGATTGCCGAGAAAATTGAAAAAATGTAAATGGATAGTTAAAAGTTTGTCAAATCTCTTGAAAAACCGTGAAAACGGTGGTAATATATTACAAGATTAAGGTAAATGGAGGAATTTATTATGGCAGTCAAAGTAGCAATTAACGGTTTTGGCCGCATCGGCCGTCTGGCGTTCCGTCAGATGTTCGGTGCCGAAGGGTATGAGATTGTGGCTATCAACGATTTGACCAGCCCCGGTATGTTGGCTCATTTGTTGAAGTATGACACGGCTCAAGGTCGTTACGACGGTCACACCGTGGAATCCGACGAAACTTCGATTACGGTCGACGGCAAGAAGATTGAGATTCTTGCGGAGAAAGACCCCGCCAACCTGCCCTGGGCAAAAATTGGTGTGGACGTGGTGCTGGAATGCACCGGTTTCTTCGCTTCCAAGGCAAAGTCGCAGGCACACATTGATGCCGGCGCAAAAAAGGTTGTTATCTCGGCTCCCGCCGGCAACGACCTGCCCACCATTGTGTACAGTGTTAACGAAAACACCCTCACCAAAGAGGACACCATTATCTCCGCTGCGTCCTGCACCACCAACTGCTTGGCACCCATGGCGAAAGCACTTAACGACTATGCGCCCATCCAAAGCGGTATTATGACCACCGTACACGCTTACACCGGCGACCAAATGATTTTGGACGGCCCGCACCGCAAGGGCGACCTGCGTCGAGCCCGTGCCGGTGCCGCCAACATTGTTCCCAACTCCACCGGTGCTGCTAAGGCCATCGGCTTGGTTATTCCGGAACTCAACGGCAAACTTATCGGTTCTGCTCAGCGCGTGCCGGTTCCCACCGGTTCCACCACCATTTTGGTGGCTGTGGTTAAGGGCAAGGACGTTACCAAGGAAGGCATTAACGCGGCTATGAAAGCGGCGGCTTCCGACTCCTACGGCTACAACGAGGACCAGATTGTTTCGTCCGACGTTATCGGCATCACCTACGGCAGCTTGTTCGATGCTACTCAAACGATGGTTACCAAGGTGGACGACGATACGTATCAAGTTCAGGTCGTTTCCTGGTACGACAACGAGAACTCCTACACCAGCCAGATGGTTCGCACCATTAAGTACTTTGCTGAGTTGGGCTAATCTTGGTTACCAAATAACAAACAGCGGGCGCATCCGTGGGGTGCACCCGCTTTTTTGTTGCACCTGCGCATAAACTGTGGTATGCTTGTGCTACAATAGGGACAAATTGAATCATCAAAAATATTTTTCAAAAACATCTTTATAGTTTAACTTATACCACATAAGAATTAAGGCATACTTAACAAAAAGTGCACCATGAGACTTTGGAAAAAGGTACTTAATCTTTCCTATGGAATTTAAAAACCAAGCATCTATTCCAAGGGATATAAATTGTTGTTTCATTTCATCAGAAATACCACCTCTGGCATAAATCCCCCGGCGGGTATCTTCCATAATTTTGTATGCATATCCTGTATTTGATATACCTTTGATTTTCAACTTGTTTTGCAAGTAATTAAACACATCATCCCGATAGGCTATTATATTGCTTACAGATTTACCATTTTTAATCAATTCCTTAGCCTCATCTAACCAAACATCCGTACCATGTGAAAGTCCTGATATTTGTATCAAATCATTAAATGTTGTTACAGGTATTTCATTAAGCAGTTCTTTAGAAAATTCCGATGAAAATTCAGGGATTCCCTCTGTGCTAACTTTTTTAAATGATTCCAATACACTTTCACAGGCAAAATCGATATTTTTAAATAATGTATTAGTTTCTTGCTCTAATAATCTAAAAGAATCTAATTCTTTATTTATCATTAATGTAAACGAAGGATACTGTCTTAAACTATCATAATAATCCTCAAAAGGCAGTTCGTCTCCATTAGTGATATTTGATATTTTTTCGTTTATAACTACGTTGGTCTTAATATTGGAGTGTTCTTTTCGTACTAAAGTAACAACGTCATTTCCTTCAAAATATTTTGCAAACATATTTCTAACATCTTGATATAGTCGTTCTGAAACAGAAATATCAAAATGCATATTTTTACAAACAGATACCCTAAATGTTTCAAAAGGCAAATTATGTCCGTCCCGCTGAAACTCTGCACCACACGAACAAAACTTTTTAGGAAGGTCCCAACCGCAAAGTGCCGTTTCATCAAATTCAATTTTAAAACAGTGTGGACAAAAATAATGTGGTTTTAATGGATTTATTTCAGTAGCACCTAAAACATAAGCAATAAACGATGCACCTATTCCACCCTTGACACGAATATGTTCTCCCATATCATTTGCTATAGATTTCATTTTACTTAGAAAATCAAAATATACAATGATATCAGTCTCCTGAAATTCGGCAAATTCGCTCAAATAACGATTTAGAATTTCAACAGGCAACTGATTGCCATAACGAGTTCGTAACGTTTGGTGAGTGTTTTTCCATAACTTGTTTTTCATCGCAAATACTCCTTTTTCACTTCCGTTTTTCGCGGAATGGTATTTGCAAGCTAAAAGCTCATCAACGGTTATTCCTAAAACTTCGCTAAGTTTATAAAGAGTTTTAATTTGCGGTTTTGCAGAACCATTCTCCCACTTTGAAACCGCTTTATCGGATACGCCGACGAGCATACCAAGTTGATACTGCGACAGGCCACGACGCTCTCTCAACTCGTGCAGAAAATTACCAAAACTATAGTCTCTCATAACATCCTCCTTGCTTGCTAATTACATTATACTTATGTCGTATCCATAGCACAAGAGTGTAAATATCTACCTGCGGTAGAATATATCTAAAAGGTAAGGCAGGAATAACTGTCATACTTTCGACAGTTTTACTGCTTGAAAACAGAGTTTTCAACGGCATTTTATTCGGTATGATTTTCGATGTGTCTGTATGATTTTTGTCATACCATCAAAAAATAGAGTTATCTCGCAAATTCGTGATAACTCTATTTGTATATATAACTTGAAATTTCTGATGAAAAATGGTATATTGAATTTAAAAAATTGCTTGTTGTTATGCGGAAATTTCAACTTGTGGAAGCGACTGCCACAAGTTGAAAAGAGAGCCTCCACTTGTCAGGGGAGGTGGCACGGCGTCGCCGTGTCGGAGGGGTAGTTATCTCTCCCTCAGTCAGCTTCACTGACAGCTCCCTCGTCAGAGGGAGCCAAGGCGTAGATTTGTCCTTGATTTAACACAAGCATACAATAAGCGGGAGGGGAATCTATCCAGAGGTGAACGACGATGAAAAAAACAATAGTACAACGAGCATTGAGTTTGTATGGGCGGCTGATACTCGCTTCCGTAATGGGTGTGTTTATGTATTTGTCGGTTGGTGTCATTACCACCGCGCTTACGCAGGACACCCAAACGCTGAGCACCGGTGCCTCGTTTGCGATGAACTTGGCGGCGCTGGTCATTCAAGGGTTTTTGACATTGGGCATTGTGTATGCCGAAATGGCACGGCAGGGCGACAAAGATAGCGGCCCCGCTATGTTTGGCGGCGTACACAGCAACCCGCACACCGGTTTGTGGGTGGGTTTGGTTGCATCGGTACCGGCACTTTTATCGTGGTTGGTGCTGATTGCGGAAAAATTGTTTGGTTTTTGGGGCACTTACGCGGCGGTATACCGCTTGGGGCAGTTGTCGCTGTACCCGCTGGTGGTGTGGTCGTTGGGCGCGGAGGTTATGGTGCCGGCGGCACGCATTGGTTGGGGCGGAATTGTTGCCGCCGTTATTCCCACGGTGGTTATTGTGGCGGCGGCGTGGGGCTCGTATTACGTTAGTTATCGGCAACTGGGCATTGCCAAACGGTTGATGTATAAAAAGAAAAACAAATAACCGCCGCCTCCCGCGCGTATATATGCGAGGGAGGGTGGATTATGAATAACAGGTTTTACACGGCGGCCACGGATATGGCGATTACCCTGGCTTGCGGTGCGTTGTTGCTTACTATGGCGGGCGGACTGGTTATGCGGCGGGCCGATACCCAAAGTGCGGCCGCACCGTATATTGTGATTGACGCCGGTCACGGCGGCGAAGACGGCGGTGCGGTGGCAGTAGACGGCACGCAGGAAAAGACGTTGAATTTAGCCATATCGCGTTCTCTGTGCGATATGCTGACGGTAATGGGGTTTGCCACGGAAATGACCCGCACGGAGGATGGTATGCTGAACGTGGTGGGCGATACGTTGCGTGAACGTAAGGTGAGCGACACGCGCAATCGGCTGGCAAAGATTGAACAGGCAGACATTGCCGTGAGTATTCACCAAAACAAATTCCCGCAAATGCAGTATTACGGCACGCAGGTGTTTTACTCTGCCAATACGCCGGAAAGCCGCGTGTTGGCAGAAAGCGTGAGGGAGCAGGTTGTCTCCCTGCTTCAGCCAAACAACAAGCGCGAGTGCAAAGCGGGAGATTCCGGCATCTATTTATTGCATTACGCCACCCGTCCTATGGTGCTGGTGGAATGTGGGTTTCTTTCCAACCAAGCGGAATTGGAGAAATTAAAGGACGGGGAATACCAAAGCCAACTGGCGTTTTCGGTGGCGGCGGGTATCATGACGTATTTTTAACCGTCCAAAGGAGAAAGCGATGGCAGGAAAACAAAAAACGATGTATGTCTGCGCCGAGTGCGGCGGGCAGTTTCCCAAGTGGTCGGGGCGGTGCCCGCAGTGCGGGGAGTGGAACACGCTTAACGAAGAGGTGACCGTGGCAACACGTGGCGGTGCCGTTAAGGGGAGCGCGGAAATTTGTCGCATTGATGCGATAGACACGCAGGCAGAAACCCGTTACCCCACGGGAATGAAAGAACTGGACCGCGTGTTGGGCGGTGGCATTGTGCCCGGCGGGATGATGCTTATTGGCGGTGACCCCGGCATTGGAAAATCTACGTTGTTGCTGCAAATTTGCGGGCATTTAAGCCAAAATTACCGCGTGTTGTACGCTTCCGGCGAAGAATCGGCGCGGCAAATTAAACTGCGCGCGGAGCGGCTTGGCGTGGACAACGGCGAATTGCTGTTGCTATGCGAAACGGATATGGACGTTATTTTGAACGCGATGTCCACGCAAAAGCCGGATATTGTGATTGTGGACTCCATTCAAACGGTAAGTTTGTCGGAGGTTGCCTCCTCGCCCGGCAGTGTTACACAGGTGCGGGAGTGTACTGGCGCGCTGATGCGCGTTGCCAAGCGGGAAGATATTCCGGTGTTTATTGTGGGCCACGTGAACAAAGACGGCGCGATTGCCGGCCCCAAAGTGATGGAACACATTGTGGATTGTGTGTTGTACTTTGAGGGCGACCCACACAGCAACTATCGTATGTTGCGGTGTGCCAAAAACCGTTACGGCTCTACCAACGAAATTGGCGTGTTTGAAATGCGGGACAAAGGGCTGTGCGAGGTGGAAAACCCATCGCTTATGTTACTGTCCGGCCGACCGAAAAACGTTAGCGGCACCTGTGTTGCGTGTACTATGGAGGGCTCGCGCCCGTTGCTCGCCGAGGTGCAAGGGTTGGTATCCCCTACCGGTTTTGGTAATCCGCGGCGTATGGCAACGGGGTTTGACAATAACCGGTTGGCGTTGTTGTTAGCGGTTCTGGAAAAACGGTGCGGGTTCTTTTTCTCCAATTTAGATACCTACTTAAACATCATTGGCGGCTTGCGGCTGGACGAGCCGGCGGCGGATTTGCCGGTGGCACTGGCGCTGATTTCCAGCTTAAAGGACAAGCCGATGGATGAAGGCGTGGTCGCGTTTGGCGAAGTGGGGCTGGCAGGCGAACTGCGCTCGGTGTCGGGTGCCGAACAACGCATTGCGGAGGCGGCACGGCTGGGCTTTACACGCGTCATCGTGCCGGCACACACGCTAAAAACGTTGTCGGGGCAACAGAGTATTGAAGTGGTTGGTGCCGCCACGTTGCGAGAAGCATACGAAAAATTATAAACAAACAAAAATTCTCCGGAAACGGAGAATTTTTTATTGTAAACGAAAACCACGCGATAGTCGCGTGGTTCAAAAGAGGTTTACCGATGAAAAGACCTCCGATTGTGTTAAGATAAAAGCGACCTGCCAGTCACGAGAACAAAAAACACAATCGGAGGAAAAAGCAATGAAAAAAGAAACAATCGATACCAGTAGTTTAGCACACACAAAATGGAATTGCAAGTATCATATAGTGTTCGCCCCAAAGTACAGACGGAAAGTGTTTTTCGAAGAAA
>JAZOLU010000024.1:0-92532 GCA_045653425.1 Acutalibacteraceae bacterium
CGAACTCGCAATGGTTTTCGCCGCGTTTTTTCGCCCGTCTTGCCGCAAATTTTTCCGCCATGCGCCAGCATGCCGAAAAAATTGTTTGTGACCCGGACAAAAAACCGACAGGCGAAAACTGCTTGGCACCTATGGGCAAAAATTTTTGTGTGATTTTTTCGTTTGCGAAGGCGGGAAGGCTGACGCCTGCCAACGACAAAAACGGGAAAATCGCCAAATAGATTGCCCATAGGCATTGTGGGGTTCGGTTCTCTTATGGTATCACAAACCACTTTTCCTTGCAAGCGACAAGACCTTAATTCGACAAATTTTTCTCAAAAACCCTTTACATTTTTAACGAGAACTGGTATAGTAGTGAATAATGAAGCCATCTTTAATGAACGACACCGCGATGTCGACAAGACGGTCTCCATAGCAGTTACAGTGTACAGTCTTGTCGGCGCGTGCGGCAAGGCTGTTTTTGTACACGGAGGGCGATTATGCGCACAGTAAAAGCGGTACTGATGGATGAAGCCACCACCACCCGCACCCTCATGCGTATGGCACACGAAATCACTGAAAAGAACAAAGGCGTGAGCGATGTATGCCTGGTGGGGATTTGCTCCCGCGGGGTGCCGATGGCACAGCACCTGTGCAATAATATCGAGCGCATTGAAGGCGTACGCGTTCCCTGCGGGGAACTGAACGTGCAGTTGTATCGGGACGATTTGGACGCCGCCGTGCACGCCGCACCACCTACGTTGCCGTTTGACGTGGTGGGCAAAAAGATTGTGTTGGTGGACGACGTTTTGTTCACCGGCCGCACCGTCCGCGCGGCGATTGAGGCAATTTTTACACTGGGTCGTCCCCGCGCCATCCAGTTGGCGATTTTGATTGACCGCGGACACCGCGAACTGCCCATTCGTGCGGACTACGTGGGCAAAAGTATTCCCACGGCGCGCACCGAATCGGTGGCGGTAAAACTGCCGCCGTTTGATGGTGAGACCGGCGTGTATCTTTACAACGGGAATTAAGGCCTGTGTGCCTGTATTCATAGAAGTATTTTGAGGGAGGAAGTAGTTATGAACCTAATTTACGGCGTAAAAGACAAACCCAAGTTTGGGCAGACCATTGTGTTTGCCATTCAGCAGTTGTTGGCCATTATGGCGGCCACGTTGGTGGTGCCGGTCATCATCGGCAACGGTATGCAACCCGCGGCAGCGTTGTTCGGTGCCGGTTGCGGTACCATTGTGTATCTGTTGTTCACCAAATTCAGAAGTCCGGTGTTCCTGGGCTCGTCCTTTGCGTTCCTCGGCTCTATGGCCGCGGCGTTTGCGGGCGGTGTATCCATGAGTTTGGGCTACCTTGGCCTTATCCTCGGTGCCGTTTTTGCCGGTTTGGTGTATGTGGTCATTGCCATTTTGGTAAAATTGGTGGGTGTAGAGTGGCTTAACAAATTGATGCCCGCAGTGGTTATCGGACCTACGGTGGCTATCATCGGTTTGTCGTTGGCGGGCAACGCCATCGGCGATTTGCAGACAGGCGGTCTCAAAACGGCGGCGGGCGCTTCGGTTGCCAATCCCTTAATTTGCGTGCTCATTGGTTTGGTTACCCTGCTGGTTACCACCATTGCTTCCACTTACGGTAAAAAGTTTGCAAAACTCATTCCCTTTATTATTGGTATTTTGTCCGGCTATGCGCTGGCCGCTATCCTCACCGTTATTGGCAATACCGCTGGTATTGATGCGCTGAAAGTGATTGACTTTGGCAAATTTACCGCCTTGCTTGACAACGGTGCTGTAACACTGAACACCTTTGTACAGTTGCCGAAATTCACCTTTGTAACGGCTATGGGTGGTTTTGCGGAATTGAACGTTCAGTACGTTGCCACCATTGCCGCTGCCTATCTGCCGGTTGCGTTTGTGGTGTTTGCCGAGCACGTGGCAGACCACAAAAACATCTCCTCCATCATCGGCACGGATTTGTTGGAGAACCCCGGTTTGTCCCGCACCTTGTTGGGTGACGGTGTGGGTTCTATGGTAGGCGCTTTCTTTGGCGGTTGCCCCAATACCACTTACGGTGAATCGGTGGCGTGCGTAGCCATTACCCGCAACGCTTCGGTGGTAACGATTTTCTGTGCCGCTATCGGTGCAATTTTGGTTTCGTTCCTCTCCCCCTTTGTGGCGTTTGTTAACTCCATTCCCGCTTGCGTGATGGGCGGCGTGTGCATGGCATTGTACGGCTTTATTGCGGTATCCGGTCTTAAAATGCTCCAAAAAGTGGACCTGAATAAAAACCGTAACCTGTTCACCGCTTCCGCCATTCTCATTGCCGGTATCGGTGGCTTGTCGCTGACGTTTGGTGAAATCACCATCACCTCCATTGCTACTGCTCTTATTTTGGGTATTATTGTGAACCAAGTTCTCTCCCGCGAAAAGGACGAAGCGGCGGAATAATCCCTACAACTACTAAGGCAGCCGTGCAAACGGCTGCCTTTTTGTGTGGGTTTTACGCAAAGCAAAAGCCCAAGCCGTTTGGCTTGGGCTTTGAAAGGGTTGTGCAAATTCGAACCCTTTACATTTTTGACCTATGTGGTTGAATTCCTGCAGTTTTTAGTGATATTCTGTGCTAACGCACAGAGTGATATATTTTGCCAAGTCAAAATGTGATATTGAAACCTATGGTTTCAGTGATATTATATTCGCCTTAAAAAACTCGCGAAGCGAATATCACTTGGACGAAGTCCAAATATCACTGCGTAGCAATATAACTCGACGAAGGCGAATATAACTGAAAAAGACGATTGCTTTCGCAATCGTCTTTTTCTGGAGCGAGAGACGGGAATCGAACCCGCACGGTCAGCTTGGGAAGCTGAGGTTCTACCACTAAACTACTCCCGCACAACAGTGACATCATAGCACACTCACCGTTAAAAATCAAGTGCTTTTTGCAGAAATTGCCCCCGCGGTTTGACAAACCGTACGCCGAGTGGGTATACTACCTTTTGTAAGAGGAGTGAAAGATATGAGCGGTGCCGTGTTTGAGAAAATTTATGAGGTGGTAAAAAGCATTCCCGCCGGACGGGTGGCCACTTACGGTATGGTAGCGTTGATGGCGGGCAACCCGCGCTGGGCGCGTGTTGTGGGCTATGCCCTGCACGTCAATCCCCTACCGGGGGTAATTCCGTGTCACCGCGTGGTAAACCGTTTCGGCAAGCCGGCCGCGGGTTTTGCCTTTGGCGGCGAGGATGCTCAGCGCGCTCTGTTAGAAGCCGAGGGCATTGTGTTTGATGCCGACGGGCGGGTGGATTTATCGGTATACGGTATGTGGAAAAAACCGGATTGACAAGCCGCGGCACGCGTTTTATAATGTGGGTATCATAGCCGCAAAGGGGTGGATGACCATACGTCCGCAAACAATCGTGTTGCTCATTGTGAACGTGCTGGCCGCACTGGTCACCGTATACGACAAATGCATTGCCGGCACACGGCGGCGACGCGTTCCCGAACAAACGTTGTTTTTACTGGCCGCGTGCGGCGGCACGGCGGCGATGTATGTCACTATGTTGCTCATTCGGCATAAAACGCGCCATCGGCGGTTTATGTTGGGGTTGCCGCTGTTGTTCGCGGCGCAACTGGTTGCCTATGTTTATATTTTGGCATAGTAAAAGCGAGGTGAAATTCACCTCGCTTTTACGCATTCTTTAATTAACGCCTAAACCTATTTTTTGTATCGTTTAGTTCTTCGACAATAACCCAAAAATTTTGTTTACGCTTTCAAACGTAAGCGACGGTTTGACTTCGCCTTGCTCAATATCGCTGACAGTTGCCTCGCCCGTTAATACGCACGCAGCGGTAACGCCGGCGCGAATACCGGTGGCAATGTCAGTGTACAATCGGTCACCCACAACAATAGTCTCTTCTGCCGAACACCCAAACTTTTCCCGCACAATGTTCACCATCGTCGGTTCCGGTTTTCCAATACAGGTCGGTTTTCTGCGGGTGGCATTTCCCAACATTTGGCATATTGAGCCACAATCCGGAATGTACCCGAAAGCAACCGGACACACCAAATCCGGATTGGTTGCCAGGAAAACCGTGGCGCGCGACAACATTTTGCAGGTGTTTTCCAACAAACCGCATTGGAAAGAGAAAAGGTGATGGTGTTTTAACGACCCTTCATTTTTATAATATTTTCTACCTGTTTGCTAGCAATATTCCCCCAATGACATACTTGTGA
Organism: Acutalibacteraceae bacterium; assembly: GCA_045653425.1. Classification (GTDB taxonomy): domain Bacteria; phylum Bacillota; class Clostridia; order Oscillospirales; family Acutalibacteraceae; genus RGIG3009. The sequence goes on from JAZOLU010000024.1 coordinate 4,219, forward strand.
ATGTCATTGCCGTACTTCCGGCGGCAGTATAATGCCTGTTGAATATCTTACCCTGCTGTGCTTCTGAAATATTCCGCGTTTCTCACAAAATATTTCCTCTCGGAAAATTTACTTGTTCAAGTCTTTTTTAATTTGTGTTGTACTAATTTCAGGGGTTCTGGGCAGATAAACGACTTCGCATCCTTCCTCGCTTAGAAAATCAAACTCACCTCGCCAATCATCCCCCATTACAAAAGTATCGATATGATACTCATGTATATCTGTTCTTTTTTGTTCCCAACAAGTTTCTGGAATTACCAAATCAACATAACGAATTGCCTCAATAAGTGCCTTCCTCTGTTCATAGGTAAAGTAGCATTTCTTTTTCTTCTCATTCCAGTTAAATTCATCTGTAGAAACAACTACTATTAAGTAATCGCCTAATTCTTTTGCTCGTCTCAACAAATTTATATGACCATAATGCAATAAATCGAACGTGCCATATGTAATAACTCTTTTCATTTTCTCCTCCTAATAGACATACTTTTTGAAAAATGTATCAGGTTTACTTAAATCAAACTGCTCGTTTGTCCACATCACCATCACAACTTCAATTTGCATTGCCGATACTTTTTACATAATCCTCCACCGACTTGGACGAATTGTTTGTGGGAAAGTTCGGCATCCTTACCATAAAAATCTTCTTTGTTTTACCGCCTAAAACTTCAGCAATTCCAAAATCTGTTCTTTTGGTTGGTACCCCACGGCGGTATTGGTGAGCTTCCCCTCTTTAATTACCGCCAACATCGGAATACTGTTCACCTGAAACGCCGTAGCCAATTCGGGTTCTTCATCCACGTTTACCTTGCACACCGCAATATCCGGATATTCTTCCGCAATTTCCGCCACAAGCGGCGCAATCATTCGGCAGGGCCCGCACCAGGTCGCCCAAAAATCAATCAACACCGGTTTGGTAGACTGCATAACCACGCTTTCAAAATTGTCTTTGGTCAAAGTAATTTCAGCCACACTTATTTCCTCCTTATTTAGACTTGTAATAGAGCATACAGTGGCAAAACCCTTCAAAATTCGGGTCTTTCACTTGCTCGCGAAATTGTTTGCACATACATTTGGTGTCTTCGCTTTGCTCACGCAGGCAGGGACAGTAACCGCCGGTACGTTTCAGCCCTTCTTTTACGGTTTTTACAATCTCCTCATCGGGATTTAACGTGATTTTCATAAAGTCTCGCCCCTTTGCTGTTACAATCATAGTATGCCCTTCCTGTTTCATTGTATCATCCAAACGTAGCCCTTGTCAATCGGAGGTTGTGTTTAAGAAATGGTATGGAACGATACCGTCAACGGCGTACCAACACCCCGTCTTTTGTATAATACAACCTCTTGCCTTTTACGACAAGGTGTGCTATAATGTATCGAAACCATTAGGTGTAAAGGATGGACTTATGAAACACATTGTGTATGTACGTGCCACCGGCATTTATGACGATTCCCGCGCAACCAAAGAAATTACCGCGTTGGCAAAAGCCGGTTATCGCGTAACGGTACTTGGTTGGTCACGGGATACACAAGCCCTTACGGAAAGTGAAAAGGTGTTTTCCGCAGTCCGCGGTGCCGTATCTTTCCGTTTTTTTGAAAAAGCGGTAGCAGGCGGTATCGGCTTAAAAAATATAGACAAACTGGTCGGTTTTTTTCGGTGGGTCGCAACCTCGTTGCGGCAGTGCGGTCACATAGATGCTGTCCACGCCTGCAATCTTGACGCCGGCCTTGGCGTCTACCGGTATTGCAACAAACACCACATTCCTTTGGTGTATGATATTTACGATTATTATATTGATTCTCACGCCATTCCTAAAATGTTGGTATCGGCCGTGGAGCGGGCGGAAATTCGCCTTATCAACTCTGCCGCCGTAACAATCATCTGCACAGAGGAACGGCGGGAACAGTTGGCAAAGGCGAAGCCGAAACAGGTAATTGTATTGCACAATTCACCGGATGTTGAGGCATTGATTCCCGATAGCGTTATATACGATTACGCTTACTGCGGTGCACTGGGACCCAAACGGTTGTTGGAAGAAGTGGTGACCGCGTATCCCAAAAATAATGATTTGTCCGTTTGTTTTGCCGGCAGCGGCAGATATCAACCGCAAGTAGCCGCCTTATCAGAGGAACAGGAACGGGTTACCTTTCTCGGTGCACTACCCTACGGAAAGGTTATTGAGACCGAGTTGAAAGCACGGGTGCTATCCGCCATTTACGAGCCTACAATACGCAATCACCGTTTATGTGCACCTAACAAGTTTTATGAAGCGTTGGCGTTATCCAAACCGCTGATTGTGTGTCGCGGCACGGGTATTGACCGTATTGTGGAAGAACACGATATCGGATTAGTGATTGCATACGATGCCGCCGAGTTTTTTTCGGCAGTGCGCACATTGGTTTCTCAGCCCGAGCGATGCGCTGAAATGGGCGCGCGAGCGCGACAATTGTATGAAAAACAGTATTGTTGGTCCATTATGGAATCCCGTCTGTTAGACGCTTATGCACAAATTTTGTAAAACCAACGTCGTAGGTAACAGCACAAGGAGATACAAGACATGGAATGCGTGAACCAATCTAAAAAAACAATGCTTTCCCGCATTATCTACACGCTGGGAGTCTCTCTCCTTTTTTTGTTGTGTAGTCGCTCCATTCAGTTATTCTTTGTGCAAGAATTTTCCGCGGCGCGAGCGGTATATGTTTACCTGTCGCGGATAGTTTCCTTGGGGGTACTGGTTTATTTTGGCTTTTCGTACAAACAAGTGCCAAAAAAACTGTATGCCTTTACGCTGTTGTTCTATGCCGTTCTTTTTCTGTCCACCTTGTTTGGCGGCGGCAACATACGTCGTTTGGTCAGCGTTGCCTATCCGTTGTTGTCGCTCAACGCGTTTGTGCTGTTGCAATGCACCACCATGGCCCGTATGCGCCGGTTTCTTCAAGCCTTATCCGACTTTTTTTTGGTATTGGTCGGCATTAACCTGTTCTTTTTGATGTTTACCCCCGGGTTATTCGGCGAAACCGCTACCACCGGTGGTGACTTGTTTTTTTTGGGACTGGAAAATCAAATCATCTACCCGCTGACACTGGGCTTGTTGATACTGTTACTGAACAATCACTTTAACAATGAACGCGCCAAACTGCAACTGTATATCGGTATGTATTTTGTTACTGTGATAGCCAACTTTTCGGTGGGCAGTTTTATCGGTGCCATTGTGCTGTTCGGTTATTTTGCATTTCCTTTTATTCGCCGGTTTTTCCAGCGCAATCGTTTCAGTGTATTACTGGCTATCTTCTTTGTAATTTTCATTTTGTTGGTGTTTTTCTCAAAACCGGTTCTTTCGTTCCCTCCCATTCGCTTCGTTATTGAGGATATTCTGCACAAGGATATCACGCTTACCAACCGCACCATCATTTGGGATGTTGCTCTGCAAGAAATTTTTGAGAACCCCATTTTCGGCCACGGATTCCAATCCAGCAACAATTTGTTCCATATTATAACGAGGTTTGGGGACCCGGAAACACTGAGCGCGCACAACCAATTCCTGCAAACTTGGTATGAAGGCGGCACCGCCGCGTTGCTTGCGGTTCTTGGGCTTTTGTTGTTTGTTGATAAATGTCTGCGTCGTTGCGCCGATAAGGTGTTTACCCGGCATATCAAAGTCATTTTGATTGCCTTTATGATAATGTTCTTAGTGGAATCCCCCTCGTTTGACACCTTGTTTTTTACCGCAAATTTGGGTGGTGCAATCACCATTATTCTTTCAAAGGAGAAACAGTTTATGGAAGCTTCTCAACATCCTATCGCGCCATTGTCCGAAGAGCGTATTTCCGTGGTCATCCCGGTCTATAATGTAGAAGCATACGTGGCAGAATGCCTCACCAGCGTTGTCAATCAAACCTACCGCAATTTGGAAATTTTGGTGGTGGATGACGGTTCCACCGATAACTCGTATGCTATTTGCCAAGAATTTGCCGAAAAGGACAAGCGCATTACGCTTATTCAACAAGAAAACGGCGGCCTCTCCGCCGCCCGTAATGCAGCAATCCCCTTGGCGACCGGAAAATATATCACGTTTGTTGACAGCGATGATTTTCTGGATGCCGATATGATTCGTTATTTATATACCGCTATGCAGCAGCACCGCGCGGATATGGCGGTGTGTCAGCCGGAATTTGTGGATGAACAAGGAAAGGCCATCCCGCGCGGAAAACGGTACACCGATGCGGTGATTGACGGCAACCACGCGTGTATGCGCGCGTTGTTTAGCGATTGTGGGTTGGACACTTGCGCGTGGAACAAATTGTATAAAACTGACTTTTTTGAAACCATTCGATATCCCGAAGGCAAATATCACGAAGATGTGTTTACCACGTATCAGTTAATCGCGTTGTGCAACCGCATCGTTATTGGTTCGCAACCATTGTATTGCTACCGTCAACGCGCGGGCAGCATTGTAAAATCCGATTTTTCTCCCAAGCACCTCCACGCTATAGAAGCAAGTACTCAACGGGCGGAGTTTATTGCAGAGCATTATCCGGAACAATTGGTGCTTGCACAGTCCTATATTGTTTTTTCTGCAAACACCTGCTTACTCAAACTCATTCGTTCCGAGAATTACGATGCCGATATTCCTGCCTACTTACAGAAACAATATCGGTGTTATGAAGGCGCGTTTTTACGCGGCAACAGCAGCAGCGGTGCGAAGTTGTTTTCATTATTTGCGTGGATAAACGTAAACGCGGTTCTTAAAACCTCGCGGTTTTTATTGAAATTAAGGAGTCGAATTAAAAAATGATACCCAAAAAAATTCACTACTGCTGGTTTGGCGGCAATCCGTTGCCGGAATTGGCGCAAAAATGCATTGCCAGCTGGAAACAATATTGTCCGGATTATGAAATTATTGAATGGAACGAGTCCAACTTTGACCTGAACTGCTGCGACTATGTGCGCGAAGCGTATGAGGCGAAAAAATGGGCGTTTGTTTCCGACGTGGCGCGTTTGTACGCGCTGGTACACCACGGCGGTATTTATATGGACACCGACGTGGAAGTGCTGAAACCGCTGGACGACATTTTGCAGTACGAAGCGGTTTCCGGTTTTGAGGGGTACGACCGTATTCCCACCGGACTGATGGCCGCCGAGGCGGGACAACCGTTGTTTGTGGAATTGTTGCACGATTATGACGGCGACCATTTTGTAAAACCCGACGGCAGTTACGACACCACCACCAACGTAACGCGCATTACCAACACGTGCCTGAAATACGGTTTGGTGCTGAACAACACGTTGCAGACCGTGGGCGGGTTTACCCTGTTCCCAAAAGATTATTTTTGCCCCAAGGATTGCACCACCCGTGTGTTAACCCTTACGGAAAACTCCTACACCATTCATCATTTTGACGGTTCGTGGCAAACGCCGGAACAGCAATGGTTTGCGCATACTCGCCAAAAACTCAGCCGCGTGTTGCCGTTTAAGTTGAGCAGTTACACTGCCAAATTGATAAGTATTTTGAAATTCCGCGGTGTACGCGGTGTTTGGCGCGACGCACGCAAGAAGTTCAAATAACCGCCAACCGGAAAGGACGTATTAACGTATGCAAGCACTCGTTTCCATTGTCATGCCCACGTATAACTGCGGTTCGCTCATTGCGGAATCCATTGAATCTGTATTAGCACAAACGTATCCCCACTGGGAACTGCTAATTGTGGACGATGCTTCTCGCGATAACACCGAGGAAGTGGTACAACCGTTTTTGACCGACCCTCGCGTGCGCTATGAACGGTTGGAGAAAAACAGCGGTGCGGATGTCGCGCGTTCCCGCGCCATGGCACTTGCCACCGGTGACTATGTGTCCTTTTTGGATAGCGACGACTTGTGGCTCCCCGAAAAATTGGAGCAACATTTGGCGTTTATGCAGAAGTTAAACAAACAGGGCACGCCTTGCTATTTTTCCTGTACCGCCTACACGCACATGGACGACGACGGCAACAGTTTGCACCGCCAAGCCACACCCCCCCAAAAAACCGGGTACTGGAAAATGCTGCGACTGAGTTGCCCTATCGGCAACTCCACCGTGATGTACGACCGCCGTCACTACGGCGGCGATTTATCCGTTCCGCCCATTAAAAAGCGCAACGATTTTGCCTTGTGGCTCTCAATGTTGCGCGGCGGGGAGATTTGCTACGGTATGACAAGCCCGTTGTCCCGCTACCGTGTGCGCACGTCTTCCCTTTCCTCCAACAAACTTTCGCTGGCAAAATACCACTGGCAGTTGTACCGTAAAATTGAAAAATTACCGGCTGTTATTTCCGCGTTTTTTATACTGTGCTGGGCGTTTGTTAAGGGCACCGGCATTGGATTGAATCGAAAGAAGACCGACGATTGATGCCACCGCTTGGTAGAAAGGCGTTATTATGAGCGTTTTGTCGTTTGCAAAATCCACGGCCGTGCTGTTTGTGCAAAAACTGTTGCCCGTTCACCGCGGGCGGGTGTTATTCACCAGTTTTGACGGCCATTATTCCGATAATCCCAAATACATTTCCCAAGCACTCCACGCGCTGAAACCCGATGCGGAGATTGTGTGGCTGGTAAAACAGCCGTACCGCGCATTGTTGCCCGACTATGTTAAAGCGGTAGACATTAACAACCGCTGGGCTACCCTGTGGTATCGCGGTACTGCCCGCGCCATTGTGGACAACGTGTACGGCAAAAAAGCTGACCAACGCACCGCCAACAGCCGCGGTGCCAAACTGAAGTTTGCGGTGAATGGCTGGTTAAAAAACAAACGTCGCCAGCACGTGTTCACCACGTGGCACGGCACGCCACTTAAACGGATGGGGCGTGACCAAGTGGGGTGTGAGGTGCGGGATTTTTCCTGCCCGCGCACCACAATGTTGTTGGGCAACCGCTATACACTGGACATTATGCAACGCCTCACGTTTAACAAAATTCGAATGGAACTTATCGGCACACCCCGTAACGACGTGTTGTTCGGTACACCCGAACAAGCGGAAGTGTTAAAGGCAAAACTGGGGTTGCCGCAAAACAAAAAAATACTGTTATTTGCGCCCACGTTCCGCAGCGACGGCGACGGTATCGGCGATAGAAATATCCAACGCAGCGGTTTATCGCAGTTAGAGGCAATGGATTTTAACGCGTTGTTCCACACGTTGTCGGAACGGTTTGGCGGCGATTGGGCACTGGTCTGCCGCTTCCATTACCACGTGGAGCAGCAAGTGGACTGGGAACAACTGCAACGGGACTACCCCGAACAAATCATCAATGGCAACGCGCACGACGATATGGCGGAATATCTGGCGTGTGCCGATGCGTTGCTCACCGATGCCAGTTCCGCGATGTTTGATTTTGCGTTAACGGACAAGCCTTGTTTTTTGTTTTTCCCGGACCTTTTGTATTACGCGGAGCACGAACGCGGATTTTACACCCCGCCGGAGCAACTTCCCTTTCCTGCCGCGGTCACATTCCCCGAACTGCTGGACTGCATTGCGGCGTTTGATAGTGCCGCCTATACCCGGCAGATAGCGACGTTATTACACGATTACGGCTATGTAGACGACAAGGATTCTTCAGAAAGGATAGCGCGGTACGTCTTGGAAACGCTGTAATACTATGAAAAAAATGATTGAAAAATGGAAAGCAATTCCCAATTCGGTAAAATCCTCCATCGCGTTCATTCTCTCGTCCTTTTTTCTTAAAGGCATCAGTTTTATTACCACACCGATTTTTACCCGTTTAATGGACACTGCGCAATACGGCATTATTGCTACCTACACCTCGTGGGTCTCCATTATTGACGTATTCGCGTTGTTGGGTCTTACCTCGGCCGGTGTGTTCAACGTGGGGCTGAACGATTATAAGGATTCGCGCAACCAATACATTTCATCCATACTAACGCTGTGCAATCTGTCCACCTTGGCGGTGTTCGGCGTGCTTGCGGTGCTTAAAATTGTTGTTGGGGAATCCTTTTTACTCCCCACCAACCTCATCGTACTTATGTTTTTGCACTTTTTGTTTAATCCGGCACACGTTTTTTGGATAACGCGGCAAAAGTACGAATACAAATACAAACTAGCTTTTGTCATTACCATTGGCTCCACGCTGATTTCGCAAACCGTTTCCATTTTGGGCGTGCTGAATACGGGCAACGCTACGGCGGCTTATACTAAATTGTGGTGCGCCGAGCTTGCTTCGTTTGTTTTTGTCATTCCGCTATATGTTTTGGCATTTTGGCGCGGTCGCACCTTTATCAACGGTTCTATTTGGAAACAAACACTTAAATTTGCGCTCCCGTTGATTCCGCACTATTTGGCGCAACACGTCATGTCGGGTTCCAACCGCATTATGTTGTCGGATATGGATTCGGAATCCGCCGCCGGTATTTATTCGGTGGTAGCCAACATCAGTATGATTGCCTCACTCATTTGGAATGCCATTAACGCCTCGTTGGTAGCGTTTACGTTTGAAAACTTATCCCGCAAAGAATACAAACGCATTAACAATACTGCGTGTATTTTGATGTTGGGGTTTGGTGTTGCGTGTTTCGGCATTTGCCTGATTGCGCCGGAAGTGCTGAAAATACTGGCACCGCCGGAGTATTACCAAGGCGTTTATGCCATTCCCGCCATTGCGGGTGTCGCGTTCCTTTCGGCACTGTATAACCTGTTTGCCAACATTGAGTTCTTTAATAAAAAATCCAAATACATCACCGCCGCCACCATTGTTGCTATGGTCATCAACGTGGTGCTCAACTGGATAGTGATTCCAAAATACAGTTTCCTCGGTGTGGCGTATGCCTCGCTGGTTTCGTATGCGGTGTTGGTGTTTATGCACTATGTCGGCTACCGCAAGAGCAGTCCGGACAAGGTATACAACAGCAAATTGCTGCTGCTCATCACCGTGGTTTGTATCGGTGCTTGCATACTGTGCAATCTGCTGTATACCAACAACACCTTGCGGTATTGGATTGCCGCCGTCATCGCCGTTTTGGCAATCAGCAATCGCGGTTTTATCGTCCGCAAAATTAAAGAAATGCACGAATAATCAACGCTTGGCAATCATTTGATTGCCCTTTATGGGAGATGTTTTTATGAAAACCGTAATGCTCGTTTTTGGCACACGACCGGAAGCTATTAAAATGTGTCCGTTGGTAAACGAACTAAAAAGCCGCAAAGGGTGCCGCACCATTGTGTGTGTTACCGGCCAACACCGTCAAATGCTGGACCAAGTGCTGGAAGCGTTTGACGTGGTACCGGACTACGATTTGTCCATTATGAAAGACCGCCAAACGTTGTTTGACGTAACCACCAACATTTTGGAACGCATTAAAGGTGTGCTGGAAGCGGAAAAACCCGATGTGGTGCTGGTACACGGCGACACCTCCACCACCTTTGTTACGGCGCTGGCGTGTTTTTACCTGCAAATTCCGGTTGGCCACGTGGAAGCCGGGTTGCGCACATACAACATCTATTCCCCCTATCCGGAGGAATTTAACCGTCAAGCGGTGGGCATTATCAGTCAATACAACTTTGCCCCCACCGAACTGTCCAAGCAAAATTTATTGCGCGAGGGAAAAGCGGAATCCAGCGTGTATGTTACCGGTAACACCGCGATTGACGCGTTGCAAACCACCGTGCGGGACGATTATACTCATCCTGAACTGGCATGGGCGGCGGATAGCCGTTTAATTATGATTACCGCGCATCGCCGCGAAAATCTGGGCGAACCGATGAAGCATATGTTCCGCGCCATTCGCCGCGTACTGGATGAACACCCCGATGTAAAGGCCATTTATCCCATTCATATGAACCCCGTTGTGCGCGAAACAGCGGATTCCGTTTTGGGCAATAACGACCGTATTCACATCATTGAACCGCTGGAAGTGCTGGATTTCCACAACTTCCTCTCTCGCAGTTATTTGATTTTGACCGACTCCGGCGGTATTCAGGAAGAAGCCCCCTCGCTGGGTAAACCGGTACTGGTTATGCGCGATACCACTGAGCGCCCCGAGGGTATTGCCGCCGGTACACTCAAACTGGTGGGTACCGACGAGGAAGTTATTTACCGCAACTTTAAACGGTTGTTGGAAGACCCTGCGGAATACTCCAAAATGAGCAACGCCAGCAACCCCTACGGCGACGGTCTTGCCTCCAAACGGATTGCCGATATTTTGGAATTCGGCACAACTACACAATGATGAAAAACGCCCGACGGAATCCCGTCGGGCGTTTGGTTTCGTGGTCAAGCCACCCTGCATACACTGAAAGTATCACGGGTAGGGAGGACACGGTATGGCAACCAAAATTTACATTGACCAAGGACATAATCCACAAAACCCCAACGCCGGTGCCGAAGGGAACGGCTACCGCGAACAGGATTTGGTGTTCACCATCGGCTTGGAACTGGCCGACATTCTCCGCGCGCAAGGGTACGAGGTGCGCCTGTCCCGCCCCACGGCAGAAACACAGCTCGGCACTTCCATTGCCTCTTCGCTCGCGACACGCGTGAATGAGGCCAACGATTGGGGGGCGAATTACTTTATCAGTTTGCACGCCAACGCCTCGGACATTACCTCGGCTTCCGGCTCGGAAGTGTTGGTGTATCGCCTTAACTCCACCGCTGCCGCACTGGGCGAATCCATTGTGGAGCAGTTATCTGCCGTTACAGGATTGCCAAATCGCGGTGTGACCGCGCGCACCAATCTGTATGTGTTGCGGCGCACACGGATGCCGGCGGTACTGGTGGAACTGGGGTTCATCACCAATCCCGGCGACGCGGCGTTGATGGCAAACTCGCCGCAACTGTTTGCACTGGGCGTGGCAAACGGCATTACTTCCTTTGTAAACAGCGGCGCCGCCGGTTGACCAACGAGGCAAAATGTGATACACTAAACCGTAGTAAAATGCTCGCAAACGGAGAAATAGTATGTACATTGGGAATGTGAAAATTGAAGGAAAAGCCGCCTTGGCACCTATGGCGGGCGTGGCAGATGCCGCCTTTCGCCGCATTTGTCGCGACCACGGCGCGGCGTTTACCGTTACGGAAATGGTCAGTGCCAAAGCACTCACCTACGGCGATGCCAAAAGCCGCGAACTGGCACATTTGAGTGAGCGCGAGCGACCGGCAGCCATTCAGTTGTTTGGGGACGACCCTGAGACGATGGCACGTGCTGCGCGGCTGGTTATGGCAGAACAACCGGATTGGCTGGATATTAATATGGGGTGTCCTGCCCCCAAAATTGCCGGCAATCACTGCGGCAGTGCGTTAATGCGCGACCCCGACCTGTGCTACCGCTTGGTTAAAGCGGTTTGCGAGGCGGTGGATGTGCCCGTTACCGTAAAAATTCGCAAAGGGTATGCCAAAAACGAGGTCAATGCCGTGGAGGTGGCTGGGGCGTGTGAGCGCGGCGGTGCCGCCGCCATTACGGTACACGGGCGCACGCGCGACCAAATGTATGCCCCGCCGGTGGATTGGGACTGTATCCGCGCCGTGAAGCAGGCCGTTTCGGTGCCGGTAATTGGTAACGGGGACGTAACTTCGGCACACGCTGCCGCCGCCTTGTACGAAACCACCGGATGCGATTTGGTAATGATTGGGCGCGGCGCACTGGGGGCACCGTGGGTATTCTCACAGGTGGAAGCGTACTTGAACCACGGCACTCTGCTCCCCACACCGCCGCTGGCCAAACGGCTGGATATATTGTGCCAACAAGTGGCGTTGGCAGCCACCCTCAAAGGCGAGCGATGTGCCTTGTTGCAAGCACGCAAACATACATCGTGGTATCTACGCGAGGTACGCGGTGCCGCCATCTTTCGCGGTGAGGCGGGCACCATCTGCACTATGGACGATTTGCGCCGATTGTGTTACCGCGTCCTGCGCAAAAATGAAGATACTTAACTTTCAAAAAAAAATTGCTGTGCGCTTTGCGCACAGCAATTTTTCTTATTCCTCTTTAGGTGCGGGCGGCTCATCGTTCTCCGCTGTTGGTTCAACCACAGTGGGCGTTGCCTCGTCGTTAGTTGTCTCTGCCGTCAATTCCTCAAACGTGGCGGGAAGCGGACGTTCCTCCGTTAACAGCAACGGCGACACCACAAACCCCTCTTGTATCGGCAAAGCCGCATCGTAATCCAAATACTCGGTTGGTTTGGGGGATTTTTTGCGACGAGGACGGCATATCAGCATCAACAATAATGCCAATAACGCCACGCCGCTGATACCCAAACCGACCCACAAACCGCGTGGGTAATACACCAGTTCTACCGTGTGTTTCCCGGCCGCCACATCAAAGCCCAAAAAGCCCTCGCCAATGGCAACCGTTTCCACTGCCGCACCGTCCACGCGCACGGTCCAACCGGCATCGTACGGAATACTCGTCATCATCGTACCGTCCAATGATGAATTCACGGCGCCGGTTACACGATTACCTTCCAACGCGGTCACGGTAAGCGGGTTGGCGGAGATAGCATCCATCCCTTGGCGGTACGCCTCCTCGTTTAACGTGGCTACGTAGAAATTGCCGGTACAAGATTGTTCAGCACTCACCAACAAGGTAATTTCCGTTCCCGCCTGCTGCACCCCGACGTCCAAAATATAGGGCTCGTTCGGAGATACCTGCCAACTGCTTTCGCCGCAAGATACTGTCATTGACTCTGCCGCCATACAATCGGCAAATACAAACACCTGACCCGCCTTTTCTACGGTAGCGGTAAAGTACGCACCCGCGCCTTCCCCCTGCGGGTCTACCCGAAAACCGGGGAAAGGATAAGTAACGGATGCCCCTGTCCCCTCTTCTGCCGTAAAACTGTTCAATTCATATAAGGGCAGGTAGGTGTCCGTGAGCATACCATACAAATCTTCCTGCGAACCCAAGGGGTTGTATTTGCTGTAATAATACTCTTTAACCTCGGAATCCACCACATACCCCAGTCCCAGCGCATCCTGATTTTCGTAAATATACAGGGTGGTTTCCCCCGCTGTTACCGTGGCACGCTTTTGCAGTTGCGGGTGGTTGGCAATGTTGGATTGCGTAATAAAATACCGCACGCCGAACAACGAATCCGTAAACGGCACAAACGAGTGATACAAATGGCTGTTCACCCCGTTGATGGCATACCCCAATCCACCCATCAGTTTGGTGGTGGCATAGTAATTGCTCGAAGCAAAATTGGTAATGCCGCGATAGTGGAACAACGCGGTATCCACACAAGTACGCCGCGGCACAAATTCCAAACGGTAAAAATCCTCGCCCAGTTTTTCATCGCCCAGTGCCTGTGCCTTTTGCACCGCCGCGTGCAACGCCGTGGTAAGTTCATTGTCCACATAATCGTCGTGCCGCGTAAAATATTCGTTACGGTTTACTTCCAAAATGGCGTTGCCGCCGGCAAAGGTCATCTCCGCCGTTACCGCAAGCAGCAACATAGCATACACCAACCGCCGCCGCAAATGGCGGCGTGCCGCCAGTGCCAATATAGCCGTGTATATGGCAATGAGTGCTAAGTTCACATACACCACTTGGAAGTTGTATTCCTCCGCACCAAAACGCTCTTCAATGACTAAATAAGCCACCAAACCCGCACATACGGCAAATACCTGCTTTACAGTGATTTCCTTTATGTGCAGCAATGTTTCATACAACATCAATAACAACACAAAACTGTATAAGAACGAATAGCGATACGGCAAGTCGTTAGGAGCGTGTAGCCCGTGCCACAACAAATCGCTCCAGTTCACCAAAAAACTGAATGCCAACACAAGCCACAAACCCACAAAAGCCACCCTTCGGCGCAGAGGGATGCCGCCGTTAAGCGCAAACAACGGTACGCCGATAGCCGCCAGCACACCGCAATACAAGTTAGGTAGGTTGCCGGAACGAATGGTGGGCGACGTGCCCGCCAGATGCCGACCAAGTAACTCAAACATATCCCGCGTGCTATTAATGGCAGGCAGCGTATCCCCAGCAGCAGAAGTCACTTTTAACGCAAAATATACGGGTATCAGCAAGAACGCCACCAGCCCGGCGGCCAGCACGGAATAGCCGGCAAAGCGGGCAAAACTCACGCCGATTTGCCGACCGGTGCGTTGCGCACGCAGGCAATAGGTTACATAATACAGTACCAAGAACACGCACAACATAAACGCCAAATAGTAGTTGGCGTACAACGCATACGCCAGCGACAACACATACGTGAGGTACTTGCCCGTGTGCATTAACCGCTCAAATCCGTAAACCACCAGTGGCAAAACCATAACCACGTCCAGCCACATCACGTTCCACGAATACGCCAGCAGATACATCATCAACGAATACATTACCGAAACGGCGGGAATTGCCAACGTCTGCTTGCGGAACACTTGCTGCACACAAAACGCAAACAACGCGCCGGTTACCGCGTTTTTGAGCAAGGTAATCAGTAAAATACCCTCCGCCAACAAGTTTTCCGGAAACAGCGTGAGCAACACATTGAACGGACTTGCCAAATAGTACGCAAACAACGATATATAGTTCGCACCCAGGCCCACTTCAAAATTATACAGCGGATTCCCGCCGTTAAGAATTAAATCGCGCAGGCCGGAAAGCAGCGGTGCGTATTGGTGGTGCATATCCACCGCCATACCGGTTTTTTCGCCAAACGGCCACATACCCACAAAAGAATACGCCACGCACATAGCCGCCAGCGACAACAAACCCGAAAGCAACGGATAATACCACGCCGCGTGCTGCACTTTTTCGCGGTGAGAGCACAACGCCTCGCGCGATAACACAAAAATGAGCGCACCGAGCAACACCGCCACACCGCCGCAACACAGTGCCTTGTGTGCTACGCCGTTGACCGTGGCGGTATCAATCTCCAACGGATTCCATTTGCCGAATCCCCACAGGCAAACAAACACCATCGCCGCGAATCCACCGGAAACCATCAGCGGCATCCATAACCGATGAAAGGCACCTCTCTGTTGGGTCGTACGCAATGTCATAACCATTCTCCTTTATAGAAAATCGAATGAAATTTCACACCGTTTGCATTATACCATACTCCTCGCCAAAGAGCAATGTATCTCTTTGAAAAAAGATACGTAAAAATCCTTGACAAACCAGCCGCAACAGAGTATAATAACCTATGCTTTTGACGATATCGAGATGTGGCTCAGTTTGGTAGAGCGCTGCGTTCGGGACGCAGAGGCCGCAGGTTCAAATCCTGTCATCTCGACCATCACGAAAAAACCCGCTTAAACAGCGGGTTTTTTCGTTGCCTAAAAGGGGCTGCAAGACACCTTTATTGTTTATCAAACAGAGCACGCCGTTTGGTGGAATGACGCATCATTTCTCTCATTCCGTCAACGTCTTCCGTTTCCAGCATGGTTTTCAGTTGATTAAATTTATCCATAAACAAGTCCATCTGCCCCAAAAGTGCTTCCTTGTTTTCTACAAAGAGTTCACTCCACATAAGGTCGTTTATGCGTGCAATACGGGTTAAATCCCTAAACGAGTCACCCGTAAACTTCTCCATATTCTCTTTGTCGTTACAGGTCATCAGCGTAATGGCAATGCAGTGGGTCAACTGCGAAAGAAAACCCACCATCTCATCGTGCTCTTCCGGGGAAAGGGTGGTCACGTTGGAAAACCCCAACAATCTTCCAAGTTCCATACACGTCCGAATGGCATCGGGCGTGTTTTTTTCGGTGGGGGTCACAATGTAGTTGGCACCCACAAACATCGTGTGGGTGCTGTTTTCCACGCCGGAAACCTCCCGCCCCGCCATAGGGTGTGCCGCAATAAATTCCACATCCGGGCGAAGCATATTCTGGATTTTATGCACAATATTTTTCTTAACACCGGTTACATCAGTAATAAGTGCGCCGCTTTTCAAGAGTGCTTGATTCTGCTCAATCCATTCCACAAACACGTGGGGATAAAGCGCAAATATCACCAAATCCGCTTGCCCAATCATACGCTCATCCAGTGTTGTTGATCCCTCGTCAATCATCTTCTCTTTCAGCGCGTAGTCTATGGAACTTTGCTCTTTGGTGATGGCACTTATATGAAATCCAAATCGCTTGAGCACCTTGGCATAGCTGCCTCCCAAAAGGCCAAGACCGACAATCAAAATGTTTTTACTCACATCTACTATCATTGTGTTTCTACCTCTGCTCCCAGTTGTTTTATATCCTCAAAAAATCCGGGGTAACTTTTGCGCACCGCCTGTGCGCCGTCAATCGCTCCACCCGTTTGGGAAAGCACCAACGACATAGCCATAACAATACGATGGTCGTTGTGGCTGCTGATAAGTTGACCCGTGTATTTCAGTTCTTGTTTCGGCACGGTGATGGTGTTGTTGCCAAACACAAGCCCCCCGCCCAGTTTTTGAAGTTCTTGGTGCATAGCCGCACCCCTATCGCTTTCCTTGACCTTTAAGCGGTCTGTTCCCGTAAACACCGCTCCATTTTTTAACGCCGCCAAAGCAAACAACACCGGACCTAGGTCGGGGCAATCCGAAATATCCAACGTGGGGGTACCTGCCGAAATTTGGCGAAAATACTCACCATACACGCTATCGCCTTGAAGACTGTCGGGATTAAGGTTTTCTATGCGGATATCCGAACCAATGTGATTAAACGCGTCCAGAAACGCCGCGTTGGAGTAATCCCCCTCAATTTTTCCGAAAAACGCGTGTAACCGCGATTTTTTGATGGCAATGGTATAGTCATCCACAAACTCCACGTTTGCGCCAAAAGATTGCAGTGCCGAAATGGTGAGGTTAACGTAAGACCTACTCTCAAACGGTGGGATAACCTCAATAACCGAATCCTCACCCAAATATACAAGAGCGAAAATCAGTCCGGTAATAAACTGGCTGCTGATATCTCCTCTGACTTTATACTGTCCGCTATGCAATTTGCCGCAAACCGTTACGGAATTGGAAGTCTTTTCAAACACAAAGCCATTTTCGCGACAAAGCTGCTCGTATACATCCAACGGCCTTTCAAAAAGTCGTTCACTGCCGCACAAGGTAACCCGCTTTCCCGGGCACAGGGCAAGCGGAATAAAAAAGCGTAAGGTGCTGCCGCTTTCTCGACACGGCAACACGGGGTTGTCCGCTTGCATAAATTTTGCCGAATCGATGCTCACGGTATCATTATCCACCGCAATTTTGGCACCCAGTGCCCTTAGGCAATCCATACTGGCAAGGATATCCTCGCTATAATCAAAGCCCGATATGCCGCATATTTGTTTTGACAGCGCCGCACCAATTAAGTATCGGTGCGCCATACTTTTGGAAGGCGGTGCACTTATCGTTCCGCTTAATTTGCACGGTTTGAATGTTGCTATCATCGTATCCGTCCTCTGTTACATAGTCCCCGTCACGCGGTCTCCCAAACAGGTCTTCGCCCAGTCAATCACATCCAGGCATTTCATTGTTTTCAGTTCATAACGTCCAATCTCTTTCACCAATGTCACGGTTACCCTGTCGCCATCTGCCTTTTTATCGTGGAACGCCGCCTCGGTAATCTTAGCCCAATCCAATTCAACCGCGTTGTACAGACCGCACTTTTTAAGCACCTCAATCACTCGCGGTCGGATTGTTTCACCGCACATGGGAATGAGACCCAACGCCACACATTCGCCGTGATACAGTTCCCGCAAATTTTCACTGCTTTCAATACCGTGGCCAACGGTGTGTCCAAAATTGAGTATCTTTCTGAGTCCCGTTTCCTTTTCGTCTTGCTCAACCACAGCTTTTTTAATGTTCAGTGAACGAACAATAATTTCATCCAGATGAGTTGCTATTTCTTTATGTTCAAATATAGCAAACAACTCACTGTCCGAAGTGAGCGCCATTTTAACCGCTTCGGCAAGGCCGTTTGAAATTTGTCTTTGCGGCAATGTTTTGAGCAATTCAGGGTCAATCAGCACCTTTTTCGGTTGATAAAAAGCACCCACTATATTTTTTACGCCGCCCAAATTGATGGCCGTCTTTCCGCCAATGGAAGAGTCTATCTGCGAAAGGAGTGTGGTGGGGATATTATAAAAATCAATTCCTCTCATATAGGTCGAAGCCGCAAACCCCGAAAGGTCGCCAACCACACCGCCGCCCACTGCCACAACACAGTCTTTTCGCGAAAAGCCGCGGTTCAGCATCGTGTGTAAAAGTTTGCCGAACACGTCCAAACTTTTGGAGGCTTCCCCGCTCTCCACGGTGCAAATAACCGGCTCTTTGCATTGTTCTGCCAAAGTCTGTGCATAGGCGGCAGGAACACCGGAATCCGTTACTACAAGCACCCGCCTGTCTAAATTCAAAAGCGTTCCCGCACGTTCCAGAATACCGCGTTCGACGATGATATCGTAACTATCTTCTTTTAAGTTCATATGTATCGTCATAGCCATCACCCTTGCAACTCCGTGTGCGGCGCAAAAGTCCCTGCCACTTTCAGTTTATCACACACCTGGTTTAAGTCCTCCAACATTGCCTTGCCGTTATCCGTATTGGTCGTGCCGTCAATTTCTACATAGAAATAATACTGCCACGAATGTTTTTTGAGCGGTCGGCTTCGAAGTGCCGTCATATTGTAGCCGTATTTTCCTATAATGCTGATAGCGTTGGCAAGCGAACCTGCTTCGTTTTTCACCGTGAACATTAAAACGGAATTGGCGAGTGCGGGCGAATTGGCTTGAACTTTGGAAAGAACAGCAAAACGCGTGGTGTTTTCTCCACTTTTGTTAATATTAGCTTCCAACACGGTAAGCCCGTAGATTTCCGCCGTTTCCACACTGGCAATGGCGCCGAACGTTTTATCGTTTCGTTCGGCAACCGATTTGGCGGCCACTGCCGTATTATTGGCTTCCTCCGTGTCAAACCCACGGAACTTAATGTAATCGTGGCACTGGCTGAGGGCGTGCGGATGACTGGTGACTCGCTGAATATCGGAAACCGTTGCACCGGAAACGCCCAACAGATTTTGGTGGATTTCAAGCTCGTAAATGCCGTTTATAAAGAGTCCACCCGAA
Source organism: Acutalibacteraceae bacterium (assembly GCA_045653425.1). GTDB lineage: Bacteria > Bacillota > Clostridia > Oscillospirales > Acutalibacteraceae > RGIG3009. Next base: position 23,277 of record JAZOLU010000024.1, read on the forward strand.
AAGATGAGGTCTATTGTCTGCCCCACTTCGCCCGCGTAACTGTTTTCGATGGGAAGCACCGCTACATCGCTTTCGCCGTTTACCACCGAATCGTACGCGGCCTTAAAATCGCGGTAAGAAACTCGGTTACATTCGGGGAATATTCTTCCCGCCGCTATATGCGCAAACGCACCCTCAACGCCGCTGTATGCCACCTTTAAGCCGCTTTGCATACGGTATTGGTACGCGCGAGAAACCGACATCACCTTTTTGATGTAATCAATATAATATCCTTTTAAGGTATCATCCTCTATGTAAGCCGCATTGTTTTGAATTACCGCATCTTCCCGCTTTTGGTCCAAAATCGGTAATCCGTACGCTTTTTTATATTCAAAAACCATTTCGGCAGCTCTCATTCTTTTTACAAAGAGTTCTGCCATTTGGGAATCTACCTCGTTTATAATTTTTCTGGCTTCATCTAATCTGTTTCCCATTTCCATCTTCCTTTTCACAATCTCAAAAATTGCGTTACCGGTATTACAGTTTATCTGCAATATCCAAAATCAACCGTTCTGTTTTGTCCCAACCAAGGCAGGGGTCGGTAATGGATTTGCCGAAAACGTGCTCTCCCGCGCCTTGCGCGCCGTCCTCAATATAACTTACAATCATCAAACCCTTTACCAGTTTCTTAATGTCGGCATTCTGATTACGGCTGTGAACAACGTCTTTGGCGATGCGGACCTGTTCCAGATACTGTTTGCCGGAATTGTTATGGTTGGTATCCACAATAACCGAAGGATTTACCAGTTGAGATTTCCGGTACAATTCATCCACGCGCAACAGGTCTTCATAATGATAGTTGGAAACGCTTCTGCCGGTAAAATCAATATACCCGCGAAGAATCGCGTGGGCACAAGAGTTGCCCTCACTGGTAACCTCCCAGCCGCGATAAATAAAGGTGTGGCTCCCCTGTGCCGCTACAATGGAATTCATCATCACACCAAGGTCACCGCCGGTAGGATTCTTCATACCAACGGGAATACCGAGACCGCTTGCGGTAAGGCGGTGCTGTTGGTTTTCCACCGAGCGCGCCCCAATGGCAACATAGGAAAGCAGGTCGGAGAGATAACGATGATTTTCGGGATAAAGCATTTCGTCTGCACAGGAAAAATCGTAGTCACGCAAAGCTTTCAGATGCAGTTCACGGATGGCAACAATCCCTTTGTACATATCGGGCTTTGCTTCGGGGTCGGGCTGATGAAGCATCCCTTTATACCCCTGTCCCGTGGTTCTCGGTTTGTTGGTATAAATTCTCGGTATAATAATAATTTTATCCGAAACCTGCTCCTCAATTTTACGAAGCCGTGCGATGTATTCCAGCACGGGTTCGCTATAATCGGCAGAACAAGGGCCAATCACCAGAATAAATTTATCCAAACTGCCCTCAAACACGGCTTTTATTTGTTCGTCACGTGCCGCTTTCACCTGCGCCATACGCTCGGTTAGCGGAAAATCCTTTTTAACATCCTGCGGAATGGGGAGTTTTCTGTGGAAATTCATTTGCATAATCGGTTACCTCTCTCTTTGAAATTGCGGAAAATAAAAAGCCCGCATTCCCTTAATGCCCTAAAGCGTAACGAATGCGGACTGTCCGTATTGTTTAACCCAATGATGTTGATTACACATTGGATATCACAGAAAGCGGGCAGCCCTTGACAAAGTAATAAAAATAGTTAAAAAACGTATTCTTATTCATAACTGCTCCTCCTTCGTGATTCATTGTCCTACATTATACACCCGTTTTTTGGATATGTCAATAGCACTTGTGCGAAATAAATGACAAAACAACCCGCCGCGGTATAGCCAAGTGTTCTTAAGGACACTTGGCTAGTTTTATTCGCCTTCGGCAGTTTTGTGGCGAATAAAATAGCACTAAAACCGATAGGTTTTAATAACACTTTGCCGTTAGGCAAAATATAACTGTGAGACCTGTCTCACAATATCACTTCTTTTGAGATAGGTAAAAGGGTTTTAGGTTCTCCTAACAAGTGAGATTTGGGCGCCTAAATGTCCTGCTTGTTATGGTATAAGACAAAAGTAAAAGATGCACGAAAATTTCGTGCATCTTTTTTTACTGTCCTTAGCAACCTTGCGCAATTCCGCGGCGGGTTGTTTTGTTGAAATCTATTAGAATTTGCGCCACACCATTTTGTTGACCACGCCGGTGTAGGATTGAATAATTTTTACCACTTTATCCGAAACGTTTTCGTCCGTGTAATCGGGAACGGGGATACCGTGATTCCCATCCGCCGTCATATCCACCGCGGTGGCTACCGCTTGGAGAAGTGACGTTTCATCAATACCGGCCAGCACAAAACACGCCTTGTCCAGTGCTTCGGGGCGTTCGGTGGAGGTGCGGATGCACACCGCCGGGAACGGCCGACCAATGGAGGTGAAGAAACTGCTCTCTTCCGGCAAAGTGCCACTATCAGATACCACGGCAAACGCGTTCATTTGCAAGCAGTTGTAGTCGTGGAATCCCAACGGTTCGTGCTGAATGACACGCTTATCCAACGCAAACCCGCTGGATTGTAACCGATTGCGGCTGCGGGGGTGGCACGAATACAAAATGGGCATATCGTATGTCTCCGCCAGTTTATTAATGGCCGTAAACAGTGAGATAAAATTCTTCTCCGTATCAATATTTTCCTCACGATGAGCCGAAAGCAGAATGTATTTTCCCTTTTCCAGCCCCAACCGCGCGTGAATATCCGAGGCGTCAATGGCCGATAAGTTGGCGTGCAACACCTCCGCCATCGGCGAACCGGTAACGTAGGTACGCTCTTTGGGCAACCCACAGTCCGCCAAATAACGGCGAGCGTGTTCGGAATACGCCAAATTGACATCGGAAATGATGTCCACAATACGGCGGTTGGTCTCCTCCGGCAAACACTCGTCCTTGCAACGGTTACCTGCCTCCATATGGAAAATGGGAATGTGCAAACGCTTGGCCGCAATGGCGGAAAGACACGAATTGGTATCTCCCAAAATAAGCAGCGCGTCCGGTTGTATCTGTGCCATCAGTTTGTACGAGGCGTTGATAATGTTACCCACCGTTTCGCCGAGGTCATCCCCCACCGCATCCATATACACTTCCGGGTCTGCCAGTTGCAAATCCTTAAAGAAAACACCGTTCAGGTTGTAATCGTAATTTTGGCCCGTGTGTGCCAGCAAACAATCAAAATACCGACGGCACTTGTTAATGGTCGCCGCCAAACGGATAATCTCCGGCCGCGTACCCACAATAATCAGCAACTTCAACTTTCCGTTTTCCTGCCAATGAATGTCGTTATACTTCGTTTTCATACAATCCCCCTCTTTCGGCAATTGGCCACCGCTTATTTCTCCGCTAACCGTTCACGGATATATGCCAGTGCCTGCAATTTCTCTTTTGTCTCTTCCACGTTCAACAACTGGGTATTGTTCGAGTTAAACTCGTGCAACGGATTACGCTCTACATCGCCGGTTTTGAAATATTTATCGTAATTTAAGCCCCGTGTATCCGCCGGAACGCGGTAAAAGTTCCCCATATCCACGGCGTGGGCACATTCTTCGTTGGTGAGCAGCGTTTCGTACATCTTCTCGCCGTGACGTATGCCAATCACCTTAATCTCGGTTTTGCCGGCGGGGTCAAACAATTCCACCACCGCTTGCGCCTGCGTTTCAATGGTGCAAGCGGGTGCCTTTTGCACCAAAATATCCCCGTTTTCGCCGTGTTCAAACGCAAACAGTACCAAATCCACCGCCTCGTCCAGCGACATAATGAATCTGGTCATAGACGGCTCGGTAATGGTAATGGGTTTGCCGGCGCGAATTTGGTCAATCCACAACGGAATAACCGACCCGCGCGAGCACATCACGTTGCCGTAACGTGTGCAACAAATTTTGGTTTTGTTTGGGTCCACCGTGCGCGATTTTGCCACCGCCACCCGCTCTTCCAATGCTTTGGTAATACCCATGGCGTTCACCGGATACGCCGCCTTGTCGGTAGACAAACAAATAATGGATTTCACCCCCGCATCCACCGCGGCGGTGAGGACATTGTCCGTTCCTATGACGTTGGTACGCACGGCTTCCATCGGGAAAAACTCACAGGACGGCACCTGTTTGAGTGCCGCCGCGTGGAACACGTAATCCACACCACCCATGGCCGGACGAATGGAATTGATGTTACGCACATCACCGATGTAAAACTTAATTTTGTCGGCATATTCGGGATACTTCGCCTGATACTCGTGGCGCATATCGTCTTGCTTTTTCTCATCGCGCGAAAACAGACGAATTTCGCCGATATCCGTGGCTAAAAAGCGGTTGAGCACCGCGTTGCCGAAACTACCGGTCCCTCCGGTAATAAGTAGAGTCTTTCCTGCAAAAAGTGACATCTTGACACGCTCCTTTTTACTATGTAAATCGTATACGCCTTTTTATTTCCATATCCCTTTAAGGAATACTGCTTCCAACACATATTTGGTATGTATTCTGGTCTCCTTATAAAACAACGGCGCGATAATGGCCGATGTGAATTGCGCCAGCACCGTCGCCGTGGCCGCACCAATAATTCCAAAAGCGGGAATTAACACTGCGTTCAGTACAACGTTGGTAACGGAACCAATGCTCAAATACTTCCATACGTACCGGTTTTTCTTTTCACACAATATCCAGATGCTTCTTGCCGTACCAATCATCGCAAACACCGTGTACCAAATGATGACCCGCAAAGCACCTGCCGCCGCAGCGTAGGAATCGCCATACAAAATCTTAATAATAACAGGGGCGCACAGGGAAATAATCAGCGCAATGGCACCGCAACCCCAAAGTAACAAACTGTACAACTGTTTCAGCCGTTTTAGGTAACCGTTGTCCCCTTTGTCTTTCATTTCCAAAATAACCGGCCGCGCCGAAGTGATAAACGCCTGCGGCAAAAACAACCACGTGGAACATACCGTTAACGCCGCCGAATACAAGCCGGTTTGTACGTTATCGTTCAAAATTTGTTCTATCATTATCTTGTCAATTTGCGTGTAAACGGTACTAACCAAACCCGAAAGAATGAACGGCGCACTTTGGGATAAAATCACCTTGACAAGCGATTTGTTGAATTTCAGCGTTTCTTTTTCCCGCGAAAAATAGAAGAATGTCAACCCCACGGCGATGCACAAGGTATCCACGCCCAAGGCAAAGGCAAACCACAAAACCCCTTTGTTGGTTACCAGCAAAAACACCTTATATAGCGACATCAGGATATACGCCACGCACTTAACCACCGAAGGGTACTTTGACAACAGTTTGGATTGGAACCAATAATCCAAAACGTTAAACGCCTTAAAAACCAAGGTGAGTGATTGTAAAAACGCCACCGCCACATAAAGCGTTTTCCATTGTTTAAGAAAACCCACCAACACCATAACCACAACACTGGATAAAGTGCTGGACACCAAACTCATTCCCAACGCCGTTCCTAACAATTCGCGGTTTTGGTGTTCGGCTTTGGTAAACTCGTGAACATGCACCCCTTCCATTCCCAAACTGGAAACGGAAGAGAAAAACGCCACAATCGCCGCCGCGTAGTTGATAACACCAAAATTGGAAGGTCCTAAATAGCGCGCAGAAATCATACCGATGACAAACGACAATATCATCTGCACAATATTGGCACCCGCTATCCAACCGGTGTTTTGCAGAAAACGATTGTTTTTTAGGTTAATTTTCAGCATACGCATCCCTCTGAAAACAACGTTTTTCCAACGGAAAATACTGCTCGTTCAATTCCTTGCCGCAATCGGCAATCAGACACCCCGCCAGCACGTCCATAGCATCCACGGCATTTAAATGCAAATACGGAACTAACATAGAAAGTTCTGTACACGCCAGTATAAACACGGTGGAATCGGTATAAAATTCCGCGCAAAGAACCTGTTCCAACTCCTCCGCCATTTGAACAAAATCAGTAGCACCGGCTTTAATGTTTCGTATCACATCCATAAGTCGCCCATTGGTTTCGTCAGGGGGATAGTGCACGGTATCCAACGGTTCGCCCGCTCGGTTGTAGATATCCGCCTGAACGGTCCCCAACGTTGCCAGTACGCAAACCGACTTTCCCTTGTGTGCCTGCGCAACGTAACGGCACGTTTCCCGCACCATATTGATAAACGTGATGCCTTGCACACGTTCAAACTCTTGATAAAAGTAGTGCGATGTATTGCAGGGAATGGCAAAACGCTTACAGCCGAGTTCCTTTGCCTTATGGATATTTTCCTGAATCCGCGGCAACGGAGAATCGCCCCCGTGCAATATAAATTCGGTTCTGTCCGGCACAGTAGGGTCGTTTATGATGCACAGTTTCAAATGTTCTTGGTCCGTTTGGGCAGAGGTATACAAAACCACCCGCCGAAACAGTTCCGCGGTGGCCGCCGGCCCCATACCACCAATAATTCCTACATCAAACATACATCTTCCCCTCAATAGGCAGAGAAATCATATTTCCCAGCCACATTGCTGCTTCCTCTGTATAAATTTCAGACATTCCCGCCGTGGGAGTAAAGGTCATTTCACCGAACACAACCGCCCCGTTACTGTCGTAAAAATCCACCCTTACAAAAGGGATTCCTTGCGATAGTCGCTTGGCATACTGTATCATTTCCTCAAAGCAGGCGGGGCGCATATCTTCGGTTGGTGTCAGCGTGGCCTTTTTCTTGGTGATATCTAGAATATTCCAATCTAAATCGCAATGCAATTTTTTGAATTCGTTTTCTCTGTCGTACCCATAGTAGAAAAAACGGGGTTCGCCGTTAAAACAGAAAAACTTATAGTCATTCGGCAACGTGCCGTCCACGGTATCAATGATTTTTTCGCAAATAATTCTGGGTTGTATTTTAAGATAATGCGTTTCGGCAGTTTCCCAACCGTATTTATGCGTCATCCAATATTGCAGTTTTTCCCGCACGGCTTGCCAATCCAATGCCGCCTTATTCCGACAAATCATATTGGTGCCGCACCCGTCGGTTGTTTTTAGCACAAACGCATTCGGCAAGGTATCAAAATCAATATCCTCCACCCTGTCAAATACTCCGTACAACGTGTTCAGTATCTCGGGACACCCTTTCCCCGCAACATACTCCCGCACGCGGTACTTATCCGCACATTGCAACATAATGTCTTGGTTTCCAAACAATTTAAGCCATTGCAATTTTTCATTAAACGTTTGCGGGTTTTTTAGGTTCAACCGTTTTCCCGTATTGTATTTGTATACATACTTGGTTGCCACGATGGGCGAAATATGCGTTAATGTTCGGCATATTTTTCTTTGGAGAGCAATATACGCACGCCGTATCGTTTTGTTTTGCTTTATATTCATCGGTTACCTCCTGCGTGCAAATAACCTGTTTTTTACCCTTTGAATGAATAACGCGGCAACGTACTGCAACAAATCTTTCAGCGAAAAACCCCGAAGTTCGTACCGCATCACACTGGCGTTACTCTTTCCGTTTGGTTTTTTATCCGGTGTGTGCGTGTCGTACACGTAAATGTCCTTTCCCGGAACATCCAATAACACATTCATTTCATACGGGCGAAGTTGCAGGCCGTAACTTTGAACAATGGTATACGGCAACAACTGCGTGGATAACAAATACCGTTTCCCCAGCATTTGTCGTCCGTAACCCGCCAAATCCACAACCACACCGGCTGCTTGCAACTCCGCGGAAAAATGCTCTTGCAGTTTCATATTCTCAAAGAAGATGTCATACCGTTGTGCGGAACAAACCGGCGCAAACTGATAAGAATCCACCGTTCCCGTCATTAACCGTACTTGGTGAACGTTATCCGCTATTCTAACGTGTTCGCCCAAATCCGAGCAATTAGTGCTGCGGGCAACACGAGGAATCACATAAAACTTATTCTGTTCCACAATGTAGTTCACAAAATATTTACCCCACGACCTGTCGGACCAATGATTAATACTACAAGGAATCGCGGGGTTATCTGCCAAACGGTCTTCGTGCTCCGCATACCAGGTTTTGAACCCTGTCCACCATTTTTTAGTCCAACACTGCCCCCAGGTAATGCTGTACTGCCCTAAATACGTATCATATTCGTCCGCTACGGGAACAAAGTTCCGGCGGGCGTATCCATTCCACTCGTGGCCGTACAAAGCCACACCCGTAATGCACTCGTCACCTTTGTAATACGTGAGTGCCTGCTGCGTATATTCGTAAAAATCCGGTGCTACCACCAAATCGTCTTCCAAAATAATCACGGCATCGTAGCACTCTGTCAAATCACCGCACGCAAGCACGTGTTTACGCAAACCCTGCCGCTCGGGAAAACGACGAACCATTTTTTCACCGTGCAGCCACTCAAAATTTTCGGCAACCGCCACCACTTCTTGCTCATTGTCCGCTTTATCCAAACTGATAATCAACGGTATGTCACCCTCGGTATAGTTTGCCGCTTTTATGGAATCTAGCAATCTCTGCAACGCGTGGGGACGATTGTATCCCACCGCAACAATAGCCGGCTTCATCAGTTCTCTTTCCCCTTTTCCATCTTTTTAACCAAGTGGTCACCGTTTTTCCGCGGCAACCAAAAGCAATACCGTTTGATTCGTTCAGGCATAACCCCTCGCATTGTGGAGAATGCCGCATCAAAACCCACCCGTTTGGCTTCTCTTCTGTTTTTTGCGGAACAAGCCCATACACTGCCGTAGGGATACGCAAAATACCGAATTTTACGCCCTGTGATACTCTCCAACAAACATTTGGATTGCGCCATCTCTTCCATCGAAAGGGGAGTCGTTCTCAACCGTGTATGATTCACACTATGTGCCCCTACCGTGCACAATTCGTCACCCGCCATCTCCAACAACTGCTCCCTGGTTATGTATCCGGGTTTATCTAGGAACGAGGTAGACACAAAGAGGGTAAACGGAATGTGGTTTTGCTTCAAAAACGGGTAGGCGTTGGTATACACCGTTTCATACACGTCGTCAAACGTCAGCACCAGTTGACCATCTCCTTTACCGTCAAGAGCCGTTTCCAAGGCACAAATGCCCCGTTTTTGCTTTTGTTTTTCAATAAATTCAATAAACGATTCCTTGTTGGTCACAAAGGTTTTGGGGTCGGTTTCCCCATCAATTATTGAATGGAACATCACAACGGTTGTCCCCGCGTGGTTTTTTCGTTTGCGAAACACCCATTCGTGGTACTTTGTCCAAAATGCATAGTAGTAATTTCGCATACTACCACCTCAATTATTTCATAAGATAATATAACGCTCCATACCATTGTAACCGCATAAGTGCCAGCGCGCACTTTTGCTTCCACCCCAGCAGCGGAGAGTTGGTCAACGCCTTTATCATATCGGCGTAATCGGCATATTGTGCCACCGTATTCACGGTTTTCTTAAAACTTGGCTTGTCCCCAAAAACTGCCTCATTGCGCAAACTGTCAACCACCAAAAAGAACAGTTTTCGGTAATAATACGGTTTTTTTTGCTCAAATATCCCATTTTTTTCAAAAAAATGCCGAACTAACTCATTCACTTTCACCAGCGACTCGAACATACGAGGGCGGTAGGAGGACATTATGGAGCCGGACTGTCGGATACGATATTTATACAACGGCTCGTTAACGCAAGCGATGCACTCGCCAACAAGCAAACAACCAATAATAAAAGCTGCGTCCTCGTTGTATTGGTATTTCTTATCAAATCGTAATTTACTATCCTCAATTAAACTCCGACGATACAATTTTGTGCCGATACAGGATACCAGATTCCACGGAACGACTTCCAACAGCAGTTGGGAAAACACTTGGGTTGTCATATACTCCTTGACAAGCGGTGAGAACAACACCGGAACTTCCCCTTGCTCATAAAGCATAGCATACCCGGACATAACCATATCCGCCCCACTTTCTTGTGCGGATTTTACCAACCGTTCAATCGCTTCCGGGACGAGGATATCGTCCGAATCCAAAAACAGAATATACTCTCCTCGCGCCTCATCCAATCCGTGGTTGCGGGTATATTCCAAACCGCGGTTTTCCCCATTGTCCACTAAGCGAATCCACGGGTATTGCTTTTGAAATTCTGCGCAAATATCAAAGGCGCCGTCGGGTGTGCCATCGTTCACGCAAATCAATTCAATGGCATTATAGGTTTGCTGTACAACGCTCTGTATGGTTTGTGCAATAAACCGTTCCGTTTTATACACAGGCATAATCACGGAAACCAGCGGGTAACTGCCCATTGGCTATTTCCTCCTTTGCCTACATTTTTAACTGTTCGCGGCGGTATTTCATAACGCCGCACAAATAGCAAAACGCACCAAACGCAATGGACATCCCTTCAAAAACAGGTTCCAGGAAAAAGGCAATCATAAACCCGGCCGCAATAGAAAACACGGCAATATCCCAACCTGTAGTCTCCGGGTTTTTAAGCGGCGGGAACGATTTTGCCAGTGACACCAAACACCAAACGAACAAGCCGAGTGCCGGGAAAATACCCGTGTACTTGGCAGCATCTAAGAACAAGTTGTGCGCATAATTTACCACATCAATTTTTCCAAATGGGTTGTCCGACAACGCCGCCAAAACCTTGGCCGACATTTCCCAACGACCGTTGGTCAACACACCGTCGTTCTCGCTAAACCCTGCGGCAAACCGTTTGGCAAGTTCGGAGGATTCTACCCATGTGCGAACACCGGCAACGTTCATCTGATACAGTACGGCCAGACCGACAATCAACACCAGTATCGACACCGCAACGCGCATACTCCTAAAATTGCTTCTTCGCATATTCATAACCACATTTACCGCAAAACAAATGACGATTAAAAACAACAACGTACGCGAAGCGGAAACAAGCGTGCCGTACAAGGCAACCACACACGCCAAAAGAATGGCCCAGCGTTGTTTGCCTTTTGTAATGTACAAACCATAAAACAACAAACACACTACCGGTATAAACAGTAAATTGTGAAGGGTGGCCGTAATTTCCCCGCCCCAAACGTTAACAAACGCGCGTTCTTCCAAAGAATAGGGGTTCGCTATATACATTCCCAAATTGAGGGCAGCGTGCAGGAAAAAGCCAAGCAACATCATTAAAATCGGTTTTTTGGTTTCGCCGGAATGGTGGGCCAGCCAGTATCCTGCAAAAAACAATATCACGGGATTCATCATATTTTTGGCAAGCCAATCCAGCGTGATGTCGGAATAGTTAATGTAGTAAATGGCGGTATGTAATAACAAAATCACACTGAGCGCAAGCAACGATTTGCTGAAATCCTGTTTGGCAGCACCCGACCACAAAATGACGCCAACCACCAACAAGGTCAGATAGTTTTCCAACCCGGCAAATCCTAAAAACACGGCGAACAGAAGTGCCGCTACGATAGGAATCCATTTCTTTTTCATTGGTTACCTGTCACTCGCTCTCTTTTCTAAAAACTCCAATACGGGTTTGGTCATCGCCCGATAATTTTTCTGTGTCTGTGCAAAGGTCTGCGCCGACAACCCCTTATCCGCCAGTTCTTTTTCACTACGTTCCAACGTGGTTGTCAAGGCACGGGAAATCCCTGTTACCGATTCGTCATCAATGAAATAAAAGTAATCGTAGTACTCCGTGGGCATACCGCCAACGCGCGTGGTCAATACCGGTGTGCCCGAAACCATACATTCCAAAATTTTGGATGAAAACGAGTAGTTACTGTAATCATCCGCTGTGGGTTTGTTAATCACAATCAAATGCGCTTGTTTGAGTGCCTTTAATGCTTCCGCGCGGGCAACGCGCCCGAAAAAGCGAATACGAGCATCCTTGGCAGCACATTCTTCAATGTAAGTGCTGTCCCCGCCGCCGTATAAATGCAGTTCATAGTCGCCCTCGGTCATCATAAACCCGTCCAATAAGGTTTGAATCCCGTAAAGTCGGCTCAAATTTCCGGCATAAACCACGGTTTTCTTGGGGTGCTTTTCCTGCGGGGGAATATCCTCATACACATCAGCATCCGCAAACCCTTCGGACACCATCCACGGCTTGTGCTCCACGCCAAGACGCTCCGCCATTTGCTTGGTAAAAAGCACGTAACTGTCGCACTGCGTTTGCAACGCCATCATACGCTTTTGCAGGCGGCCCGCATACCACCCGCGCAGTCCCTTGCTCTTTTTCCAGGTGTACATATACTCCGGCAGGTCGGTAATCACGGCGGTAAGATGGCACCCATATTTTTTGCACAGTTTTACCGCGGGAGCAGAATACGGCGGGTAGATGGAGTACATCATAACCGCTTTGTCGGGGTCCTCACGGTGTTGCCGGAGCCAACGCTTAAGCATACCCGTTACACGACGGCGAATGGTCCATTGCTTTAACAGCTGGATGTTGATAAACGGAACCCAGTGCACACGCACGCCGCAATCCAGCGTTTCTTCCGTTGCGGGAATGTGCGTGTACCGACTGTGCGGATATGCCGCCACAGGCGGAACACTCATTGCTTCCACGGTAGCGCCGTTTTCTACCAAGCCCTTTACCAACATCGTCTCGTAGTTCACCGGTGCAACGGATGCCTTTTCCGTGCTGTTACTATTCAGTTGTTCCATCATCTCCGGCGACACCAGAGACCCCAGCAACAAAATTTTCATAATTATCTGTTTCCTAATTTTCTTTTTGCTTAATGATTTTTGCGGGCACGCCGCCCACCACACAATTGTCCGGAACATCGTGTGTAACAACGGCATTGGCACCAATGACAACGTTATTTCCAATGGTCACCTCGCCCAAAATTTTAGCACCGGCACCGATAATCACGTTATCACCTATCACAGGGGCGGCCGCTTTGTCCAGTGCTTGACCAATGGTTACCTGTTGTGCAATCCACGCATCTTTCCCAATCCGCGCGTAGTGCGATACAATGATGCCATTAAGCCCATGCTGCAAGTGCGGAGGCGTTTCAAAGTGCGCACCAAAGCCAATATCTGTGCCCATCGATGCATTGTTAAACGCATCCATTCGCTTAATACGCAGCAAATATATCATTTGTTGTAAGCGTTTAAGCCATCCCCGCACGTTAGGGTCAATCACAATCTCCCGCATTTTCCAATAGGTTTTGGGGTTGTAATGCTGTATGTGGTGCATCATCGCAGACACTAAAAAATTCTCTCTGTTTACTCTTGCCATACTCACAACCCCAACCATTTACCGAGTTCTCGGTCAAATTCCTTGGGCTTAAAGGGAACCAAGCCCCCGCCCGGCGAAAACGTTAATTCACTAAAATAGATAGTCCCGTCAATGTTATACAAATCCACGCGCACAAACTCAAACGGTTGTGCCAACTTTTCTGCCAGCACCACCAGTTGTTCTTTGTTTTGCGGTAACTGTTCTTGCGGGAATCCGCGATAGCCCAATCGCACCGGTAATGGTTGCCATTGTTCGTCAAACAAGTTGGTTTTTCGGTTATGCCCTTCTCCCTGATTATAGGAAATCATTTTCACTTTGCCGTGAAAACAAAATAACTTAAACTCTTCAATTTCGCCCTGCTGCGGTTTCAAGAACCGGTCAATCATAATCCGCGGCTGAATTAACTTGTACTGCTTTTCGCGGGCTTTGTAATAAAAATTTTCTTTCAGCCATTTGTTAAATTTTTTGCGAGCCACCGCCACATCCAATGCGTGCTTGTCCGGCACCAAAACGTTGTAGCGAGAACCGTGCGTCCCTTTCATTACAAACGCAGAGGGCAAAGCGTTAAAATCAATATCATCGAAGGATGAATATACGCCCACCACCTCGTTAAGATACTGCTCGCCAATGGTGTCCCGCACATACGCCCGCGCTTCGTATTTATCCGCATATTGCCGGTAGTCCAACCACTCGTCTTTAATTTTATGTGCGCAAATCCATTCGTTAAATGTACGGGGGGGGGTTAAATCGGGTAGTCTCCCAAACATACACCAGTACAGTAGTTTTGCGTGGTTCTCATCCGAAATCCACTGAGGAAACCACATAAATATTTTGGTCAGCACAACCTTCAATAAGATTTTTGCCTTGAATAGCATCATTCTCTCCCCTATAACTCCGGATTTCCTTTTTCGGCCGCAGTTCCATCAAAGGCCTTTATGTACTTGGAGACGGTTTCTTGGGTGTTAAGTTTCTGCTCTATATAGGTCTTTGCACCGGTACACAACGTATCGTACTCACTTTGTCCCATCTCGCACAGTCGATTCAATGCTGAGGCAAAAGAATCGCCGTCCCCTATGGGACAAACATATCCGCCCTTACCGTTTACATCGTTCCAAGGTGTCTGGTCGCTGATAACAACCGGACGGCCAACCAGCAGGGATTCCACAATGGAGTGCCCGAAATTTTCCCCCGCCGTGGGCATATAGTACGCGTGGCTATCGGCAAGGATTTGTGCAATCACTGTATGGTCTACTACTCCCCGATAAGCAACGCGAACCGTGTTGGGCAGGTCCTTTATCGCCTCTTGGCACTGCCGCCAATACTCCTCATCCTCAATGGGACCGTAGAGGTTATACGTAATGTTTCCGCCGACTTGCCCCAACCAGCGAATGGCTTGCAGTGTATTTTTGGTGGGGTGAATCCGCGCAATGTACGCCAACGTTAACTGACCGGGTTCTTTTTTAATTGCGGTGTGCGCCACGGTTCCCACCACCGACAGGTTTTGAATGTTCAGCAAATGAGAACCGGGAACACCCAAGTGACACGCGACTTGATTGCATTCGTCCTCCCCCGTTCCTTGAAAATACACATCACTTAGCAAACGGGAGGCACGAAGCACACGGCAGTACCACGATTTTTTGGTATGCCCGCGCCGAAAGCGTTCCGGATAGAATTCCCCGCGCGGTGCCACCACCACCCGAACCTGCGGGTTGCGTTTTTTGTACAACAACACCGGCAACAAATCGTTATAACTGAAAAAACTGTTTTGATAGATAACGTCCGGTTGCACCTGCCGAATCAGGGCACTGATATGGCGTACAGTATGTTGTCCGTGTGGCACATACCACGCCTTGCCAAAGGAAAACTCGTTCCATCCCTCGGCAATGCCGGGCAGGGGTTTATTGTCGTTCAGTTCGTGGTTGTTGGCAATAATATAAATCTCAAATTCGTGTTGAACGGATTGAACCAAGTTCATAATGCTGACCGGTGGCCCGCCGCTGTTTTTTTGCGGCCAGAACAACGAGGCCATAATGAGCAGTTTTTTCATTGGTTTTCCCCTATCTGTTTGGCGATTTCGTCAACCATAGCGCGGTATGTCGTCTTGCGGTCAAACCGTTCCTCGCCCATACGACGAGAATTACGTCCCATACGAGAACGCAACTCGGCATCGTCAATGAGTTGTTTTAACGCTTCTGCCACCTGCTCCACGTTTTCACATTCGCAATTGATGCCACACGCATACTGCGCAATCAATTCTCGATATTCGGGGCATTCCTGCGTGTTAACCACCGGCAAGCCGGCTGCCGCATAATCGGCGTGTTTGTTAATAATACTTTGCGCCGCGCCCTTCGCAATGGGGTTAACGGCAATGTCCGAATGAGCCAAATACGCCACCATTTCCGCATACGGTCGCCGCCCCATAAACTCCACCGGCACCTGACAATGCGCGGCGTGTGCCTGGAACTGCCCCATTAACGGGCCGTCACCAATCACCTTAAATATCACCTTTTGTTCGATTTTATCGGCAATCAAATTTAAGGCGTTAATAATAATATCAATGTTATAACTGTGACCCAGCGTGCCAACGTAGGTAACCCACAGTTCATCCGCGGACTTGTCCACGGCGATATCGACCACGTTTTGGTCAAAGCGTTCCTTATCCGTTCCCAAATACACGCACAAACCGTGCGGGTCTTTTTTGTTGGAGCGCAACCCACGCTGTTTGTAAGTTTCCGAAACGGCGATGATACGGTCTGCCTCGCCATAAAAACGGTTGGCGGTAATGCTCATAGGAGCAAACACAAGGTCGCTGATAAGCGGAACGTGAAAAACCAACTTAAACGCTTCCGGCCACACGTCCTGAATATCCACTATAAAAGGAATGGCGTGTTTTCGGCAATACTTTGCCGCGAAGTGCCCTGCATCCAGCGAAGGTACCGCCACATACACCAAATCCGGCTTTTTCATTGTTTTAAGGTATTTCCAAAGGTTCCGCCCGAATATGTAGTGGCTGTAAAAGCGGCGCAAACACACGTTTTTGGGGTATCCCGGTTCGGGGAGCATCGTAAATTGATAGGGTAAGTCCCCCAGCATTTCCGCTTGAACGGTACGCGTTGTTTTTGTTTTATGAGAGAAATCGGTAGTGATAATCTCCACTTGAAAACCCGCTTGGCACAACATCGTTGCTAAGTAAATAAATCGATTGTTACCCGGTTCATTCGGGAGTTGACTGAAATGGTCAATGATAACAATTCGTTTCATTTGTTATACCTTTCTCACCATAACTTCGTTATATTTCATCATACATACGCCTTCGTCATAGGCACCGATGTTCTTTTGATTGGTTATGCCGTTCAGATTGTTCACAATCAGTGCCATATGGTCACACCCGCACTCGTACGCATGGGGGTAGCCGCCGCCAAAACGCGGGTTTACCTCGGAAATGTAATACTCACCATTCACGTTAAAAATATCAATGTCAATTTGACCTCGATACCCCATCTCCGTCACAAACCGCGTAATGAGGTCAAATAATTTGTTGTCCTTAAAAGAGATTGCCTTATCCGTCTCGCCCGCGCGCATCACTATCTTTTTCTTGGTAAAGATAGACACCGCTTCGCCGGAAATCATATCAATATACACGTCAGCGCCGATTTCCTGGCCATCCAAGAACTCTTGGATTAACAAACCATCGTGGTGCGCAAATAAACAGTCAATTGTTTGGGTGTCGTACGCTTTGG
Source organism: Acutalibacteraceae bacterium (assembly GCA_045653425.1). Lineage (GTDB taxonomy): Bacteria > Bacillota > Clostridia > Oscillospirales > Acutalibacteraceae > RGIG3009. Next base: position 40,223 of record JAZOLU010000024.1, read on the forward strand.
AAATGGCTATACTGGCACTGCCGCAAATTGGCTTGACAAACACCGGATACTTCGCCGTACCGGCGGCAACTTCTTGATAAAATGCCGCCTTATCTGTCCACGTTTTGGCGCAACGATAGTTGTGGTCACGCAACCAGCCGTACATTTGGTATTTATTCAAGCACAATTCACACAAGTCGTACGACGACCCAATAACCGTAACACCCAGTGCCTCAAATTTTTCTCGATGTTTTGAAAGCAGGGACAGTTCCGGGTCAATCAGCGTGAGCACGGCACGAATGTGCTCCTTTTGACAAATATCTAAAATGACATCCAAATATCCCGCGTCCGTCATACGGGGGACTTTATAAAAAACATCGGCCTCGTACACGGCAGGAGCCAGTTCGCTCATATCCGTTGCGACGACCTTGCCGTTATCGCCAACTGCTCGCTTAAAATACTGTACAATTTTGTTGCGCGTACCCGCACTCAAAATCAAAACGTTCATTATCTTCGCTCCCGTCAGTTAACTTATGTTGCTGCTTCGGCACGTTGTTTACGAATCTCGGCAAAATTCCCCTCAGCTACGCGGGTGTCTTCTGCAATATCACTCTTGCCAATCACTTTTTTAACGGTTAAAAACAGAATATGTATATCTCGTTTGAAACTCACTCCGTTGACGTAATCCACATCCAGTGCAAAACGTGTGTCCCAATCCACGGAATTTCTGCCGTTGACCTGTGCCCAACCGGTTAAGCCCGGCCTCACACGATGGCGTTGCCGCTCGGTCTCGGTGTACCACGGCAGATATTCGATTAACAACGGCCGCGGACCTACAATGGACATATCTCCTTTTAAGATGTTGATTAGTTCCGGCAACTCATCAAGAGACGTACTACGTAACATCTTGCCGTACCGAGTCAGCCGTTGCTCGTCCGGAAGGAGATTCCCCGCCGCATCCTTTTGACAGGTCATCGTACGAAATTTGATAAGTTTGAATATCTTTTCATCCTTGCCCGGTCGGGGCTGCGTAAAGAACGGATTCCCCCGCATTGCCACCGCACCAACCACCGCCAAAATTAACAGTACGGGAAACAGCAACGCCAGTGCGGCGAAGGACACGATAAAATCCAAAAATCTCTTAAAAAATTGAATGTACATACCGTTCCCCCAGCTTGTTATTTGAAGCAGGCGCGTACAATGTCAATAACCTTTGCCTGTTCTTCAACCGTCATCTTGTTATCGCTGGGCAAACAAAGTCCTCGATGGAAAATATCCGCCCCCACATCCAACGGGTTGCCGTCTTTTCCGTATGCATCAGCCATAACAGACGCGTTTGTTTGGGAACGGCCGTCTCCCTCACGAGTAACAAAGGCATTGGCGCGGTAGATGGGTTGCATATGCATCGGTTTCCATATCGGTCTACCTTCAGCATGGCATATCGCCAATGCCTCCAATACTTCCGTTGGGCAGGTTTTTCCGTCCTCACTGATATACGATGCCACACATTCGCCGCGCACCTGCGGACACATCGCCTCACGGTCAATTGTCATACAGGATAACCAAAAGTTGGGCATACTGTTTTCGGCATCGTACGGATTCATTTTTACAGGCAATCCGCGGAATCCTTCCCTATACCGCTCATAAATGGCTTTTTTTTGCGCTATATGTTCCTCTATGTACGGGATTTGGCCACGCACACAACCCGCAACGATGTTGCTCATACGGTAGTTGTAACCCACCTCTTCGTGTTGGTACCACGGTGCCGCTTCACGGCTTTGGGTGGACCAATTGCGAACCTTGTTTGCCGCCTCTTCATCGTTGGTAAGTAACATACCGCCGGACGAACCGGTGATGATTTTGTTTCCGTTAAAGGAAATGGCGTTGTACGTGCCGAGTGACCCCGTTTGCACACCTTTGTACGTAGCCCCCAACGATTCGGCGGCATCCTCAATAATAACAGCGTTGTGCGCATCGCAAATCGCCTTAATTTCATCCATTTTTACGGGCGTTCCGTAAAGATGAACCACAACCACCACCCGAACATCGGGATACAGTTCAAACGCCTTTTCCAAAGCAACGGGGTCCATATTCCAGGTGTCGTATTCCGTGTCAATAAATATCGGCACGCCGCCCTCATACACAATGGGATTCACCGTGGCGGCAAAAGTGCAGTCGGAGCAAAATACCTTTTCTCCCGGTTTAACACCTGCCAATTTAACTGCCATATGCAGTGCCGCTGTACCGCAAGATAACGGAACCGCATAACAACACCCCGTTTTTGCGCTCACCAATCGCTCTACCTCGTTAATATTTTCGCCAATGGTAGACATCCAGTTGGTGTGAAACGCCTCCGCCATATAATTCAATTCCGGGCCGTGCATTGTTGGGCTGGAAAGCCAAACTTTCTTTTCAAACGGCCGAAAATGTTTCTCAATATATTTGGTTTTCATAAAACCAATCCTTCCTGTTATGCGCGGTATATCACGTTGTTCACTCTTCCGTTTCAAACAACTGAAACTGCTCGTAAATTTTCCTACGGGCTTCGGCACCGATAAAAGCCCCTTTTACACCCAACTGCGGTCGTTTTCCGGTTATTACCCGAACCACATAGCGAATTCCCAGCGGGACAAACGCCGCGTGTTTGAGAACCGGCAACCGCGCCAGCGTGGGATACCGCGTGTGAGCCGCTTGATTTAACGAGCGAAACAACTGCATTCCACGGTCACGGCTTACTCCGTCTTTCCCGCGAGAGGAAATCATCAACCCTTGCGTTGTGCGCGTGTTGTCCTTGCGACCAAAATTGCCTCCCGCAAAAATATCGCACATAACGGCTTGGCACAACACCTCATCCGGTTCGCCCAGCCAAGCAGCGTAAGCGTTACCAAGATACCGATGCGCGGTGGCACTGAGTATTTGCGCGAACCGCCATAACCCCACGGCGGACAACTTTTGTCGGAACATCTCTGCAAAGCGTTCTCCCTCAAACTGCCGTACAAACCACGCCCAGTCGCACAAATGGCGCAAACCAATGCCTTCCGACAACATATGGTGATAGGTATGCATCAGCAAAATCAAGCCGTGATGAAACGGGGACGGTGCCATAAAGGTGTTCCCGTTTATTTCCGCTGGGCTCGCTGTTTCCAACACATCCGCCAAATACCCGCGAACAATATCACCCACGTGCCCGTCCGGTAAACCCGGTGGTGAAAAATGCACTTCGCAATGTGCGGCACCTTTACGAAAAACCACGTGACACGCGTGTTTATTCTCCTGCACGGTAAAGCCCTCAGCAACAAGCACCGCACGGGTACGTTCCATATCCTGAGGGGAAACCAAAACGTCCACATCCCCCATGGCACGCATCATCGGCTCCGGATAATACATTGCCGAGGCGCACCCTTTAAGGACGCAATACGGAATGGTGTTTTTTACAAGCAGTTCGTGAATATACGCGTGCTGATACTGCACGGTGGTGTTGTTATGCAATGTGCGGAAAGCCGTTTGTTTCCACGCCGCCGCTACGGCGGCATCGGCGTGCGACATATCCAGCCCTTGCAGCACCGACAAACTAACCGCTTGTGCGCGGCTTTCACGCAACAACGCTTGCCACTCCACATCCTCAACAGGAGCGTACTTGTGACCATCGGCAAACGCGCACAACGCGGAAAGAATGGTTGTTTGCAGGCGCGTCAGTTCTTCCATACGTCCTCCCCGAATGTATCCGGATGTTGCGGGTCAAACCACTCGTTTGCCCACATTAACGTTACCAAATCCTGTGTTTGCGACAAATTAATGATGTTGTGGGTATAGCCGGGCAAGATATGTATCGCCTGAATTTGCTCCCCCGACACCTCAAATTCCAGCACCTCATCCGAACCAATCTTGCGTTGTTGGATTAGTCCGTGACCGCTTACCACCACAAAGAACTCCCACTTACTGTGATGCCAGTGATGCCCTTTGGTAATACCCGGTTTGGAAATGTTTACGGATATTTGTCCGTGGTTTACGGTTTTCAGGAGTTCCGTAAAACTGCCGCGTGCATCCTCGTTCATTTTCAGCGGCACCGCAATTTTCTCCGCCGGTAAATAAGACAAATACGTGGTGTACAGTTTTTTGGCAAAACTGCCCGCGGGAATGGACGGCAACACCAACGATTGGGGTTGATTTTTAAAGGATACCAACAAATCCTCAATCTCGCCCAGTGTGACGTGATGGGTAGTGGGGACATAGCAATACCGCCCCGCTGGCGTGGGCACAGGGGTTAATCCCTCATACTCGCAACGGTGTTCTTCGCCATTTAAGGCGCAAAACAGTTCCTCCACCAAATCGTCAATATACAGCAGTTCCAGTTCGGTGCTTCGGTCATTCACCGTAATGGGCAAATCGTGAGCCGTGTTGTGACAAAAAGTAGCCACCGCACTGTTATAATTCGGGCGGCACCACTTACCGAATACGTTAGGAAAACGGTAAACCAACACGTTGGCACCAGTTTCCTCGCCGTAGGCAAACACGGCCTCCTCGCCCGCGCGCTTGCTGCGGCCGTAATCGTTGTCGTACCGACCGATACAGGTTGCCTGAACCGAAGAAGAAATCATAACCGGACAGTGGTTGCCGTGCCGTTTTAATGCATCCAACAACGTGGAGGTAAAACCAAAGTTCCCCTCCATAAACTCCGCGTTATTCTGAGGGCGATTAACGCCCGCCAAATGAAACACAAAATCGCAATCGCGGCACGCCGCTTCCAGTTCGTCTGCGGTACTGTCAATGTCATATGCGCAGATTTCCAAATCCGCCGGCTCACGTAATCCGCCAATGGTATGTACTCGGTCTTTGTCATCGCGTACACACGCCAGACTGGCCACCAGGTTTTTTCCCACAAAACCCCCGGCACCGGTTATCAGCAATTTCATCCGTTCACCTTCATTCGTCATTACATTCGTGCCGTTAACTGAGTTCACCACTCAGGTCATCAAAAAATGTTCCATTGTATAATGCTCATCGTAATATGTACGGGATAATGCTTGCATTTTTCTTAATATGCCGCCACTGTTTTTGCGCACTGCGCAAAAAGCCCATAAAAAGCCCATAATAAATATAATTATATACTAAACAATTATACGGCAAAAAAAAAGCACTGTCAACCATTGCGACAAATTACCGCAAATTTCCGCACAAAACAACAGACCCGACGGTATACCGCGGGGTCTGTCTTCCTATCGTTACATTGTTTCGGGCGCGTCAATTTTAAGCATAGTAAGCACGTTTTTAAGGGCAATACGCGTGGCTTGGCACAGGGCAAGGCGTGCCTGTTGCAACGATTCTTCCACACCGCGTACACGGCAGGCGTTGTAAAATTTGTGGAATAACGTTGCCAATTCCTGCGCGTAACGCGTCATTCCCGCCGGGTCTTGTGCTTTGGCACACGCCACCACGGCGGCGGCGTAATCGGCTAAATGGCGGATTAATTCCCGCTCCTCGGGTGACGTTAACAAACATAGGGTTGCCGCCGTGGTATCGGCAAGCGAAACGCCATCCTCTGCCAACGTACGGAAAATGGAACACAAGCGCGCGTGAGCATACTGCACATAATACACCGGATTGGACGAGGATTGTTCGATCGCCAATCCCAAATCAAAATCCATTTGCGTGCTCGCTTCGCGCAAATTGAAAAAAAACCGTGCCGCATCCACCGGTACCTCATCCAGCAAATCTGCCAACTGAATGGCCTTGCCGGAACGTTTGGACATACGCACCACTTCGCCGTTACGCATAAGGCGTACCAACTGCATTAGCACAATCTGCAAGCGGTCGCCGTCCAATCCAATGGCGTCCAGCGCACCCTTCATTCGCGCCACGTGGCCGTGGTGGTCTGCACCCCATACGTCAATACACGTATCAAATCCGCGTGCAAATTTGTTGCGATGATACGCAATATCGGCGGCAAAATAGGTGGGGTTCCCGTTGGCACGCACCAGCACTTCGTCCTTTATTCCTTCTTCCACGCCGTCGCGATTTAAATGCTTTTTACTCTGGTATTTTTCACCGTATTCGCCCGCCCGATACCACAACGCACCGTCCTTTTCATAGGTCAGCCCGCGTTCGGTAAGCAGGGCAATCGTCTCCGCCAACTCGCCGTTTTCGTGCAGGGTGGATTCGGTGAACCAGCGGTCGTAATTAATACGATATTTGGCCATATCCCGCTTCATTTTCTCAATATTCAGCGGCAACGCATACGCCACCAACGCACGGCGGCGTTCGTCTTCCGATACCTCAACATACGCATCGCCGTGAACGGCGGCAAAATTTTTCGCGTGGTCGCGGATATCGTCCCCGTGATATGCATCCTCCGGCATAGTCACCGCGTCCTCACCGCGGTAAAGTTGCAAATACCGCACTTCCAGTGACAAAGCAAATTTGTCAATTTGGTTGCCGGCATCGTTAATGTAAAACTCGCGCCACACCTCGTATCCGGCGGCTTCCAGTACCGCCGCCATACAGTCGCCCAACGCACCGCCGCGGGCATTGCCCATATGCATGGGTCCCGTGGGGTTGGCAGAGACAAATTCCACCATCACCTTTTTGCCGGCACCATAGTCACTGCGGCCGTAGGCGTCGCCTTGTTCCAGCACGGCAGCCACCACATCGGCATAATACATCGGTGACAAAAAGAAATTCAAAAAGCCGGGGCCCGCCACTTCCGCGCGCTCCAAATACGTGTTTTCCAACTGTAAATGCGAAACCAAACAATCGGCAATCATGCGCGGTGCTTTGCGAAACGCACGCGCCGAAACCATAGCCGCGTTCGCCGCCAAATCGCCGTGCGCGCGGTCGGCCGGTACTTCCACCGCAAATTCCAGCAACGGCTCGTCCGGCAATTCGCCGGCGGCGGCCGCCGCCCGTGCCGCTTCTTGTAATGCCGCACGTAACTGTTGCTCAGCTTTTTCCGCAATGGTATTCATTCAGACACTTCCTTAACTGTGATTTCCATCGTACATTCTGTGGGGGTACCTTCCCCCATCTCCAATTGGTAAGCAGCAAATACCCGCCCGCCGTTCACCGTGAGCGTGCACTCCAACGCCGTACACACGGTATGTAATTGGAGTTCGCCGTACGGCGTGTAATACCGGCAGGGGCACCGCTTGTCCGGCACAAATAACATATAAGATTGCATATCGCCTTGCCGTTCCAGTACCAGCCGTTCAGGAGATACCGTAAGGCACACCGCCGCACCGTCGGCACCGTCACACGTAGGTTCATTGTAACGCAACCGCACACCGTCCGCCTCGGTGGTAAGGGTGCCCACCGCTTTCAACCGATTTTGGTTGGTCTCGCCATCCTGCCGCTGACACGTTGCCAGCCACACCTGTACCTTCATATCAACCAAACGCCTCCGGCTCCACTCGATGAATGTCGCCCTCTATTGCACGTCCCAGGAACATCTCCGCTACCTGGGCAAACCCTTGCGGACGGTCACTGACAAAAAACTGACAGGCACCTTCCGTATCCCGCTCGCACAAGGCATCCTGCTCACGCAGACGTTGTTCACAACGAGCGGCACAAGCGGCGCCCGCATCAATCAAGATAACGTCGTCACCCAGTACATCCGCAATGACGGGTTTAAGTAACGGGAAATGGGTGCAACCCAAAATAACCGTATCCACCCGCTGTTCGCGCAACGGTTGCAAATACCGCCGCGCCACCGCCACTGTGGCTTCGTTATCCCGCTCTATCCAACCGTTTTCTACCAACGTTACAAACAACGGACACGCCTGAGAAAACACCTGTACATCCGCCGCCTGACGTAAATAGTTATCAAATGCCTGGGAGCGCACGGTGGCCGAGGTGCCCAACACCCCAATGCGACCGCCCCGCGTGGCGGCAAGGGCTGCATCTGCCGCCGGTTCCAGCACACCTATGGTAAAAACCGGTTGTTCCGCCAGCACGGCGGGTGCCGTGGTACTCACCGTTCCGCACGCGGCGACAATACATTTTACATTGTGCTGTTGCAAAAAACGGCAATCCTGCGCGGCATAGCGAGCAATGGTTTCGGGACTGTGGGTGCCATACGGCACCCGACCGGTATCCCCAAAATACACCACATTTTCGTGCGGCAGACGGGCAAGCAGTTCCCGCACCACCGTGAGTCCGCCCAAACCGGAATCAAACACGCCGATAGGCCGATTATCCATAGTCACCCGCCTCCTTTGTATCCTTTTCATTTTACCACAGTCTATGCGGGAATACAACCATTTCTTGCCGATAATCACAAAAAAGAGCGCACATTGTACGCTCTTTTCAGTATCCCTATATCGGTTAGGCGCGGCAACGGCGGGTGATGTCCTCCAACACGTCCCAGTTGGCTTCCATATCCTGTACCAAACGAATTTGTGTGCGGGCACGCACCAAGTTGTGGTCGTCACACCGTACCTTAAAGTACTTGTCCCCGTTCAGGTAATCGGTTAAAAACCGAACCGCCAACTCCAACGTCATTACTTTTACACTGGTAAGCAACAATTCCGTTTCATTCGGGTGGAGCAACCCATGGGCACCGCGCAAAAACCCGCGCGTAAATTGTTCATACAGTTCGGCGTTCAACGAAACTTTGGATAAATCCCGCTCATCCTCCGCCGCCGTGGAAGCACCGTACCGCACCGCATCCCCAAAATCGAACAGTGAAGTGCCCGACATAACCGTGTCCAAATCAATCACGCAAATGGCCTTGCCACTGATTTGGTCAAACAAAACGTTGTTAATTTTGGTGTCGTTGTGCGTTACGCGCCACGGCAGACGTCCGGAACACAAGCCGTCCATCAGTACGCTGCATTCTGCCTCGCGTTCCAGCAAAAACTCAATTTCCGCCTCCACGCCGCTACGGCGGGACACCACATCACGCTCCACAACTTCGCGGAAATCCTTGTACCGCACCGGTGTGTTGTGGAAATTCGGAATAATCTCGCTGAGCGTTTCTGCCGGAAAATCCGCCAACCACGCCTGAAATTCACCAAACGAGAAACCCGCTTCAAAAAACTGTTCGGGGCGTTGAACCATATCGTACGCTACGGCGTTGCCCACGTATTCGTACACACGCCAAAAATGATGGTCACCCGTGTAATAGTAGGGTTTGCCGTCTGCCCCTGTCAAAAAAGACAGCACCCGACGGTCGTACGAGCCGGTTTGTTCTAATAGTTTTTTCTTAATATGCTCTGTCACACTTAAAATGTTTTTCATCACTTCGTGCGGTTGCTTAAACACATAGGTGTTAATGCGCTGAAAAACATAGCACCGTTGCGATTCGGCGATTTGTACAGTGACAAGATAGGTACGGTTAATGTTGCCCGAGTGTATCTCCTTTGTTGCTATTACCGGGTCGGTAATGCCAAAGTGAGAAGCAATCTGCTGGAACTCCATTCCATCCCTCTTCCCCATTATAATCCTGTTGGACATAGTGTCAGCATACCAAAAAGCGGCAAAAAAGTCAAGGGATAAAACCTCTGCCCCAAAATAAGCGGCAATTACTCCTTATATCCCAGTGTGCCGTTGGCGGAAGCCGTGAGATAGGCGTTAATAAACCCATCCAACTCACCGTCCATTACCGCGTTGATGTTGCCCATTTCGTAACCGGTACGATGGTCTTTCGCCAACGTGTACGGCATAAATACATACGAGCGAATTTGGCTACCCCACGCAATCTGTGCTTGCGTGCCCTTAATATCCTCAATACGGTCCAAATGTTCCCGCTCTTTAATCTCCATCAACTTGGCTTTGAGCATATTCATTGCCGTGTCGCGGTTTTGGAATTGACTGCGCTCCGTTTGACAAGCAACCACAATGCCTGTGGGAATGTGCGTTAACCGCACCGCCGACGAGGTTTTGTTAATGTGCTGACCGCCCGCGCCGCTGGAACGAAACACGTCCATTTTAATATCTTCCGGACGAATGTCAATTTGAATACTGTCGTCCAATTCGGGCAGTACTTCCACCGCCGAAAAGGAGGTGTGGCGGCGACCCGCCGCATCAAACGGAGACACACGCACCAGCCGATGCACACCGGCTTCGCCTTTAAGATACCCGTAAGCATTTTCGCCGGTAACCTGAATGCACGCGCTTTTCAGCCCGGCTTCGTCACCGTCAAGATAATCTAAAATTTTGTAGGTGAACCCGTGTTTTTCCGCCCAGTGAGTGTACATACGGTACAGCATTTCCGCCCAATCCTGCGCTTCCGTACCGCCGGAGCCGGCGTGAAAAGTTAAAATGGCGTTTTTAGAATCATACTCCCCGGTAAGCAACGTTGCCAACCGCTGGGACTCCAATTCGCTTTCTACCTGCGCCACACCGTCGCTGCATTCTTCCAGCAACGAGAGGTCTTCCTCTTCGTCCGCCAGTTCCAGCAACGTATGCGTGTCGTGATACGCGGCAACCAACCGCTGATACCGCTCAATACCATCTTTAAGCGAAGCGGCGCGCTGCGTTACCTTTTGCGCATTGTCCATATTGTCCCAAAAGCCGGGTTCGGCAGCACGCATATCCAGTTCCGCCAATTCCTTTTGCATAGCCGTCAGCCCAATCGCCTCGGACAACGCCTCAATTTGCGGCAGACTGTTTTCCAGCCGCAGACGCAATTCTTCAAACTGAAGCATAGTCACCATCCTTTCACACCGGTGAGTTAGTGTTTCTATTATATGATAGACCCGCGCGCGGGTCAAGAATTTTTTTCAAAAGGCACTTGACGAGTTGAGTTTGGGTTGTTATAATGTTATGGTGCTTTTTTATGGAAAGCCGAAATTCATTCCTTGCCCTTTCTGCGTGAGAGGGCCATAGACCAAGAGGAGGTGCAAATAATGCCCACAGTAAAAGGTTCCTACGAAGCCGTCTTCATTTTCTCCTTAACGTTGGGAGAAGAAGGCGTCCCCGCAATGGTGGAAAAGTTCAAAACTCTCATTGCGGAGAATTCCGAAATCGGCGAAGTTGATGAATGGGGTAAGCGCCGTTTGGCGTATCTCATTAACGATGAGGCCGAAGGTTATTATGTGCTGTACAACTTTGTCAGCGGTCCGGATTTCCCGGCCGAGCTGGAGCGTGTCAGCGGTATTACCGAAGGTGTTCTGCGGTCGATGGTCGTCCGCAAGGACAAGTAAGGAGACAGCTATATGAACGTTGTTTGCCTGTTGGGTCGCCTCACCGCGACTCCCGAACTCAAAACCACCCAAAGCGGTGTATCGGTAACCAGTTTTTCGGTTGCCGTGGACCGCGCGTATCAGCCCAAAGGTGCTGAACGTCAAACCAACTTCATTAACTGTGTAGCGTGGCGAAACACGGCGGAATTCATCTGCCGTTATTTCCAAAAAGGTCAACGCATTGCGTTGCAGGGCTCGTTGCAAAGCCGGTCGTATACCGACAAAAACGGCAACAACCGCACCGTGTTTGAAGTGGTCATTGACAACGCCTTTTTCGCCGAATCCAAAGGGAATTCGGCCCCCCGCAGTGATTCTCAGCCCATGCCGGCGTACACGGAGCCCGCTCCTGCGTTCTCCACCGCCGCTGACAATGCTTTTGAAGAAATTGTCGGTGACGACGATTTGCCGTTCTGAGAATCGCATATAAACTAAAAGGAGGATTGCCTCATGTCTGATAAAGTCGAAAAAGCCGAACGCTTTGAGCGTCCGCGCGGCGGTCGCAAGGGTCGCCGTAAGGTTTGCAGTTTCTGTGTGGACCGCGTGGAAAGCATCGATTACAAAGACGTTGCGCGTCTGCGCCGCTTCGTATCCGAGCGCGCCAAGATTCTTCCCCGCCGTGTCACCGGCACCTGCGCCCGTCATCAGAGAGAATTGACGGTTGCTATCAAACGCGCCCGTCAAATTGCGCTGATGCCCTTTGTGAGCGATTAATTATCCGCTGCACAACAACCAAAAAGTTACCGCACCACCCATTACGGGCGGTGCGGTTGTTTTTTTGCCGCGCCGCGCACGTCGCCGCGCTCAAATCGCCGTCGCAGTTTCTCCAACGCTTTCTTTTCAATGCGCGATACGTAACTGCGCGAAATATTTAATTTTTTAGCCACCTCTCGCTGCGTCAGCGGGTCGTGTGTCAACCCATAACGCCAACACAAAATTTCTTTTTCGCGGTCGTTTAACGTCTCCTCCATATAGCGGTACAGTTTGGTGGCGTTAATTTTATTGTCCAAATCGTCGGCAATGGTGTCCTCTGCCGCAATCACGTCCATTAACGTCAGTGTGTGCCCCTCTTTATCGGTTTCAATCGGCTCCGTAATGGACACATCTTGCGCCGTTTTACGGGTAGAACGAAAATACATCAGCACTTCATTTTCCACGCAGCGAGAAGCGTACGTTGCCAGCCGAACACCTTTGGTATGGTCAAAGGTGTTCACCGCTTTCATCAGTCCAATGGTGCCAATGGAAATTAAATCGTCCTGGTCGCGCACCGAACTGTAATACTTTTTAATGATGTGCGCCACCAACCGCAAATTGTGCTCCACCAAGCGGTTGCGCGCCGCAAGGTCACCGTGCTCGTGGTAAGCAACCAAACATTCTTGCTCCTGCTGGGCCGTGAGCGGGCGTGGAAACGAACCGGAATTTACCACCTGCAACGCCATAAAAAACAAACGGGACACCGCATCCCACAGTTCAACAAACATCGTTACCCCTCCTCCCCGCTATCCTATGCAGTGCGGTGTCGTTTTTTGCCTGTCCACGGCGAAAAGGGTAACGGACTGGGGAAACGCACGGCAACTCTATATAAAAAACCCTTGTGTCGCCGCGCACGGCGTGGTATACTAAAACCATTGTAAGGAGATGAGGGGCTTGTTTTCTCGCATTAACAGTATGGGTGTGTGCGGCATTGACGGATACGCCGTTACCGTGGAGGCGGATATTTCGCAGGGCTTGCCGGGCTTTGACGTGGTAGGACTGGCCGGTACTGCGGTGCGCGAATCGCGCGACCGCGTGCGCGCCGCACTGAAAAATTGCGGTTTCACCTTTCCCGTAAGCCGCATCACGGTAAACCTGGCACCCGCTGATGTAAAAAAAGAGGGCTCGGTGTACGACCTTCCCTTGTTTTTAGCGTTGTTATGCTCGGCGGGGCAGTTGCCCGCTAACCTTACGGAAACGGCCGCCTTTATCGGCGAATTGTCTCTCACAGGCGATGTTCGCCCCGTAACCGGTGTGTTGCCAATGGTAATGGCGGCTCGCCGCGCCGGCATAACAACCGTATATTTGCCGGAACAGAACGCCGCCGAAGGTGCCGTTGTCGATGGTATTGAGGTGTACGGCGTGGCACACGTTAAGCAATTGCTGGCGCATTTGCACGGAGAAACGCCACTCTCCCCCGTGCCACCGCAGGCATTTTGCCCCAACGCAGACACGCACGCGCCCGACTTTCGGGACGTTATGGGCCAACTGGTGCCCCGCCGTGCTATGGAAATTGCGGCGGCAGGCGGCCACAACGTAATGCTCATTGGCCCGCCGGGCTCCGGTAAAAGTATGTTGGCCAAGCGGTTACCCTCCATTTTGCCGAATTTTACGCGCCAAGAAGCATTGGAATCCACGGCGTTACATTCGGTAGCGGGTATGTTGCCCGCCGGGGCGGGGTTGCTTTCGCACCGCCCGTTTCGCTCACCACACCACACCGTTTCCTCGCGGGGGTTAACCGGCGGCGGCACAAATCCACGGCCGGGCGAGGTTTCGTTGGCGCACCACGGTGTTCTGTTTTTAGATGAATTGCCGGAGTTTTCACGCTCTTCTATGGAGGCGTTGCGCCAACCGTTGGAGGACGGAAACGTTACCATTTCCCGCGTGAGCGGCAACGTGACCTATCCGTGCTCGTGCATATTGGTGGCGGCAATGAACCCGTGCCGTTGCGGCTATTTTGGGCATCCCACGCGCCAATGCACCTGCTCAACAACCGAACGCAGACGGTACTTATCCCACGTATCCGGCCCGTTGCTGGACCGATTTGACCTACACATTGAAGTTCCGCCCGTGGAATACGAGCAACTTGCCTCCCGCACACCGGCAGAAGATTCCGCCACCATTCGCGAACGTGTGAACCGCGCTCGCGCACGGCAAGCGGCACGACAGGCAAGTACCGGCGTTCTCACCAACGCCGCACTCCCGCCGGACGGCTTGCGTGAATATTGCACCTTAGCCCCTGCGGCCGCCTCATTGCTGGAATCGGCATTTGACCGACTGGATTTGTCCGCCCGCGCGTATGACCGTATCCTCAAAGTCGCCCGTACCATTGCCGACTTGGCAGAAAGCAACACAATTGAGGCACCGCACATTGCCGAGGCGATTCAATACCGCAGTTTAGACCGCAAATATTGGTCAGAACATTGAAAGGAAGAATTATAATGGTTCAACACATTGTTTTATGGAAACTGGCGGACACTGCCGCCGGTGCCGACAAAGCCACCAACGCTCGGATAATGAAAGAAAAACTGGAAGCGTTGGTAGGCGTCATCCCCGGATTGCTGGAAGCTACGGTTGGGTTTAATTTTAACGGCGGCACGTACGATGTGGCACTCACCACTCGCTTTACCGACCGCGAGGCACTGGCTGTGTACGCCGACCACCCCGCACACGTGGAAGTCAAACAATTTGTGCACGCGGTGGCAACCGAGCGCACCTGTGTGGATTGCGAATTGTGATAAGTAAGAAAAGGCACCTTTTGTTGTATGACAAAGGGTGCTTTTTTCTTGACCCGTATGTAAAATGTTGCTATACTGTTGTGTAGAAACGGGGGTTCGGTATGAAGAACGTATGGGATATTGCCATTGTGGGTGGCGGCGCGGCCGGCTTGGCGGCGGCGGTGTTTTGCGCGCGTGAGCGTGGCAGCGGTGCCAATATTGTGGTGCTGGAACAACAACCCCGCGTGGGCAAAAAACTGCTGGCAACCGGCAGTGGTACTTGCAATCTCAGCAACCGCCACGCCGCCCCCGAACACTATCACGGCGACGGTGCCGCCGCGTTTGTTGCTCCGGCACTGGAACAATTTTCGCCACAAGCGTGTATAGACTTTTTTGCTTCGCTGGGGGTACTGTGTGCCCCGCGCGAGGAGGGACGCGAATATCCTTTGTGCCAACAAGCCGCAGCGGTGCTGGACTGTTTGCGATTGGAGTTGGCCACCCGCGGCGTTACCGAGCAATGCGATGCTGCCGTAACCGCCATTTCCCCCAACAACGGCGGATTTTTGCTGGATTTAGCAAACGGAACAACCGTACACGCACAGCGCGTTATTTTAAGCACCGGCGGTGCGGCCGCACCCGCGTTAGGTGGCTCTTCCGGCGGCTATGCGCTGGCAACCGCATTGGGACATCACAAAATGCCCCTGTTCCCCGCCATTGTTCAGGTGCGTACCGACACCACGTATCTGCGCGCAATGAAAGGTCTGCGCACCGATGCCACGGTCACCTTGTGTGTAAATAACCGTCCATTGTGTTCCCGTACCGATGAACTGTTATTTACCGAATATGGGTTGTCGGGTCCGGCGGTAATGCACATTTCCCGCGTGGTGGGCGACTGGGAACGTCGCCGTAATGGCACGATGACGGCGGTGGTGGATTTGTTGCCCACTGTGGACAAGCCCTCTCTGCTCGCTTTGCTGAAAGAGCGATGCGCCCTGCACCGCACCGCCGCCGATTTTTTAACCGGCTTGTTGCATAAACGCATTGGTCAAACGGTGTGTCGCGCCGCGGGTTTTTCGCTGGAACAAACCGTGGATGCCCTTACCGCCAACCAACTGCACCGCCTGGCGGATACTATAAAGCACTTTACGCTAACCATTACCGGAACGCAAGGTTTTGGTGGTGCTCAGGTCACCGCGGGCGGCATCTCGCTGGCGGAAGTGGATGCGCACACACTTATGTCCCGCCGCGTATCCGGACTGTATCTTATTGGTGAAATGCTGGATGTGGACGGCGATTGCGGCGGGTACAACCTGCATTGGGCGTGGGCATCGGCCTACACTGCGGCAAAGGCGGTGACGGCTCGTGCTTGAAATCAGCGGTTTACGTCTGTCTCTTTCCTATACGGAAAAGGATTTACGCCGTGCTGCCGCGGCGCGCTTAGGTGTCCCCGTACGCGCGTTGCAGTGCTGCCGCGTTCACCGTCGGTCGGTGGATGCACGCAAACGCCCCCACATATTGTTTGAATTTACCGTGGGTGTCACGCTGGATAACGAGGATGCGGTGCTGGCAACCGCACCGCCGAGTGTGCGCCGCTGGGAACCGATTTCCTTTTCCATTACACCACCCTCCCGCCGCCCCACACACCGTCCGGTGGTGGTTGGCAGTGGCCCGGCGGGGTTGTTTGCCGCGCTGATACTGGCCCGTGCGGGACTGGAACCATTGTTGTTAGAACGTGGCGAACCCGTGGAGCAACGGGTACACACGGTGGAACGGTTTCGCGCCACAGGCGTACTGAACATTACCTCCAACGTGCAGTTTGGCGAAGGCGGTGCCGGCACGTTTTCCGACGGAAAATTAAATACCGGTATCCGCGACCCGCGCTGCCGTTTGGTACTGGAAGAGTTGGTGGCCGCCGGTGCGCCGGAGGAGATTTTGTGGCAAGCCAAACCCCACGTCGGTACCGACCGTTTATGCACCGCCGTACGCGGACTGCGCGAGCAAATTCTTGCTTTGGGCGGCACCATACGGTTCGGCACCCAAGTGGTGGGTGTTCACACTGCGCACAATGCGCTCACCGGCATCACCCTGTGCACAAAAGACGGCACGGAAGAGGTACCGTGCGACCGCCTTGTTCTTGCCATTGGACACAGTGCGCGCGACACATTGGAAATGCTGCACGCTGCCGGTATACCTATGGAACAAAAACCCTTTGCCGTGGGTGTGCGCATTGAACATCCGCGTACAATGATAGACCAAAGTTGCTACGGCGGTGCGGCAGGGCATCCGGCGTTGGGTGCCGCAGACTACAAAATGAATGTACACCTGCCCAACGGCCGCGGTGTATTCACCTTTTGTATGTGTCCGGGCGGCGAGGTAATTGCCGCCGCTTCCGAGGAAAGCGGCGTGGTGGTGAACGGGATGAGCACCTTTGCACGGAATGCGCGCAATTCCAACAGTGCCTTGTTGGTGGGTGTCACCCCCGACGATTTTCCCGACACACATCCGCTGGCCGGTGTTACTTTGCAACGAAAAATGGAGCAAGCGGCGTTTACACTGGGTGGCGGAAACTACCGCGCGCCGGTACAGTTGGCGGGCGACTTTTGTGCCGGACGCACCACGCACTCGCTGGGTGATGTGGAACCCTCCTACCGTCCCGGCGTTACACCAACCGATTTGCGCGAGTGCCTTCCCGCCTTTGTCACACAATCGTTACAACTGGCGTTACCGCAATTCGGCAACCGTCTACGCGGGTTTAACTGTTACGATGCCGTGCTTACCGGCGTGGAATCACGCAGTTCCTCCCCCGTGCGCCTGTTACGCGGTGAGGATTGTCAATCGGCACTGCGCGGTATATTCCCCTGCGGCGAAGGGGCGGGCTATGCGGGCGGCATTACCTCTGCCGCGGTGGATGGTATCCGTTGCGCCTGCGCCTTGCTGGACAGTTTGTGATACTTTTTCCCTAAAAAGACTTGCGTTGCCACGCCAAAGTGTGGTATACTGAAATAACCTTAAATTTCCAATAAGTGGAAGTTTTGTAAAGGAGCGTGTAACGGTATGAAATGTCCGTTTTGCGGTTATGCGGAAAGTAAAGTGATTGACTCCCGCCCTACCGACGAGGGTTCCCGCATTCGCCGTCGCCGTGAATGCTTGGACTGCGCACGGCGATTTACCACGTACGAATTGGTGGAAAGTCTACCCATTGTGGTGGTAAAGAAGGACGCCTCCCGCGAATTGTTCGACCGTGATAAACTGTTTAACGGTATGTTGCGTGCCTGCCAAAAACGGCCGGTGCCGTTGGAGGTGCTGGAACGCGCGGTGGATGAAATTGAGGCACAATTGCAAAATTCATTGGAACGCGAAGTTCCTGCTACCCGCATTGGTGAATACGCTATGGACAAGTTGCGTGATATTGACGAAGTGGCGTACGTGCGTTTTGCTTCGGTGTATCGCCAGTTTAAGGATATTAACTCGTTCCAAGCGGAAATCAGCAAGTTAATGGATAAATAAATTTGACAAAAGTTAACAAACGCACGGAAGACGCCGTTTTACCACGTGTCTCCCGTGCGTTTTTGCTTTACTAGGTTAAGAAATCCGTTTAAATATGTATAGCGGTTTGCCCTGTTTGCGACAGTGCTCAATCACATACCGTGTCCCGTGGGACGTACCGTTCCAAAAGGCAAATACGCAGTCGGCATAGTCAATAATTTTCAAATTGCGGCGCAAAGGGGCACCTTTGCCGTAATTGTCATAGTCCGGTAAAAACAGGGTCAATTTCAAGCCAACCGCACGTGCATATCGTTCAGCGCAGGTATCTACCCCACGCGCACCGCCGGAAACAATTTCGGTGGTGTCGGCAGGCAAATAACGCTTTAACGTATTCACACTCAGATTGCGCGAGCCGATAACGGCAACTTTCATACTTCGGTCTCCTCACTTTTATACCATCCAAACAAATTCAGTATATCATACACGCACTAAAAAATATAGCAAATTTTGCAGAATTTTCAAAAACTGCCGTTTCCGGTTGCAATTATCACGGCAACAAGCGCGCCAACCACGCCGCTTCCACTTTCCACAAACGTAACAACACCCCCGCACGGGCTGGGACATATCTCTCCGCGTTTTCGGCGGTTTGCGCCGCGTGGGTATATAGCGCAGCAGCAGAAACCGTGGCTGCGTTGCCGTGCAGCGTGCGGTGGGTCACGGTTTCCACCTGTAAGCACCCACCCATCATCAACAAAAGGCAAACGGCAAGTATAAACGCCCATAAGGCACTGCGAAACTGTGTAGTCGTCTTCATTTATGCCCCCAAATCGTGTAATACATCTGCCAGTGCGGAGCCCAATAAATCGCCGGAATAGCACGCCTCTTGCAGGGTGTTGGAATCACTACCCATTTCAATAAGCAACGAGCCATTGGTCAGTTGTTGATTGTATCGCGCATCTGCCAGTAGGAGTGGACGCGCCACCCCGGGATACGTTTGGTGCAACCGTTGTTGCAGCCGCACCCCCAACGATAAATTCTCCGCCGTGTGCGTATTCGGCACGGCGGTGGTGTTTTTCATTCCCACAATAATCATCATTTGTGCCGCTTTTTTTCCGTTTATGGTGGCGGTGGGCTTAATGTGTGTGGTACTGTTTTGATAAATCGCATCGCGGTGCAAATCCAGCACCACACGAATGGTGGGATACTGTTTAAGATATTGCTGCACCGCCGCTTTGGAATGGCTATACGCGGTGCTGTACGGCTGGTCGTGAATGGCGGTATCGTGCACCACGCCAATCCCCGCCGCGGTGAGCTTGGCCGCTACACGCTTGCCTACCGCCACCATATTGGCGGCGGAATCGGTGGTACGGGTCGGGTCATCGGCATTGTAAAACCCACTATCGTGGCTTAAATAACACTCGGTGGTGTGCGTGTGCATAATCAACACCTGCGGTGTTTTACTGTTTTTTGTAAGCGACAGTGCCGGTGTGTGTGCCAACGCTTTTGCCACATCCACGCTTAGTCCGCTTTTGTTGCGAATGGCCACGCCCTGCACAAAGTTACTTCCCGCGCTAAGTTGTTGTGTTAGTACCGTGCCGCCGCCCTCTTTACGAGCAACGGTGGAGGTTGTCGGAGCAGTAGTCGCGGGTTGACGGCTTCCCTCCCCCACACTAACGGTGGGCGTGGTGGCGGTGTCGCCGGGTGCAGCCGCCGTTTCCCGCGTGAGCCAACCGGAAAGCAACGCAGCACCCTCCTTGGGTTGGCGCAACCCGGCCGAAAACAAAGCGGCGCGTTCCCCCCACGAGTGCAGAACGGTGGCCGGCACAGCCGTAACCCCCGCTGCCGCGCCGCCAATCAAAACAACGGCGCATAACATACACACAATGAATTTACTGCGTTTTTTCATATACGTCACCCGTACACTGTATGCCGAGCCACGGTGGAATATTCATTGCGCCAATGCCAACAACTCCAACGGCGAATAATGCGGTTGCACGGCAGCGTGAATGGTCATTGCCAGCAAACGTGCCGCACGTTCAATCATAATATCCACCTCACGGGGGGTCACCATCATAGCCGCACCACGGGGTGAGATGGTTTCGCCGCCCTCGTTACCGATAAGGTCACGCGCAACGGTAACGGCATCCACCACGGTAGGAACCCCCACACCAATCACCGGAACTCCCAGCGTTTGTTGGTTTAGTGCGCGCCGATTGTTACCCACACCCGAACCAGGTGCAATGCCGGTGTTGCTGATTTGCACGGTGCATCCCAAACGGGACAAACTGCGCGCCGCCAAGGCGTCCACGGCAATCACGGCCGCCGGGCACACCGTACGGCACACTCCCGCCACCAATTCACTGCTTTCCACGCCGGTATTGCCCAGCACCCCGGTGGATACCACCGCACACGGGCGCAACTGCGTGAGCCCCACACTGCGCGCCAATTCAGCAGGGATGTGGCGGGTGGCGAGCACCTGGGCGGCGGTGCGCGGTCCCAGCGCATCGGGCGTAATGCACTCGTTACCCAGACCAACCACCAACACGGTGCCGGTGGACGGGAGCAACAGGTGGAGTTGCTTGCCGAGCACGCCCGCTATGCTCTCAAAATCGCGCTCGTTATCGGTAAGCGGAGGCAAGCTCGCCGTTAAATAATCACCCGCCGGTTTGCCCAGTTGCCCGGCAGCGTTGTCGTCCAAGGTAATGCGGCACAAGTTCACCGTACCCTCGCACCATTCGCGAGTTGCGTGAGCCGGCGTTGTATTAGCGGCTTCCATTGCCAAGTCGGTGCGGTATTGCACAGTGTATCACCTCATTTCCTAGTATCACAAGAAAAATTTTACTTATTCGCGAAAAAAGGTATTGATTTTTTTGACAGTTCGTGTTATCATATCAAATGCGTGATTTATGAATGAGTCTTTTTCGAGGAGGTGTGACCATGCCCAACATTAAATCCGCCAAAAAGCGTGTCAACGTAATCGCTGCTAAAACCGCTCGCAACAAGGCCAACCGCTCGCTTCTTAAAACCGAGATTAAAAAGGCCAATGCCGCGATTGAAGCCGGCGCTGCCGATAAGGACATCGCTGTGAAAGCCGCCGTCAAGAAAATTGACCAGGCCGTCGCTAAGGGACTCCTGCACAAGAACACGGCTGCACGGAGAAAGTCCGCCCTCGCAAAAAAGGCCAACGCCTAATGTGTGAGAAGTAAACCCCCGCTGGTTCAGCGGGGGTTTTTGCTTTAATATAATCCATACAAAAAATCACCCTGCAACCGCAATCGCAGGGTGATTTCCATAATTATTTGGTTGCTGTTTTTCTTTTCATCTCGCCGAAAGTGATACCCGACAAACAACCACTGCTCACAAGCAGAAGCATTGCCCACAACCATACGTTGCCGGTATCTCCGGTTTGCGGAGAGGAAACGGCTCCGGTCGCGGGAATCTCTTTGCCGTCTGCTACCTTTTTGTTGCATCCCTTGCAGTAGGTATCTCCGGTATATCCCTTTTCATCTTTGGTGGCTTTTTTAGCGTTGCGAATTTCCGTGCCGCCGGAATGATTTTCATAGTTTAACTCACCATACGGTTGGTTGCACTCCGCGCATATCGCTTTGGCACAACAGGTGGCGGAACCGCCGCTATGCTGCGTATGGTCAGGGGTTTCGTTTGCTTTTTCTGCCAACGTGTAAATGCTGAAATGGTCGGTGGCAAAAACAACATAATCCTCCATTGGGGTCACTTCATATTCAATAGGCGTGTTATCCTCATCCACGTAATAGACAATCAGGTTCTTTCCTTTAAACTTTTCGGGAACAGGAAGTTTAACTTCAAATTTCCCATCATCCAGTTTGGTAATGTAGTTGCCCAGCGAATCGGAATACAGTTTAATGTCGAAAGTTTCATTTTCTTCTACATCAAGAATTTCCATAATTCTATCGTAATCAGTACCCTCGGTTAACTTTTCCACCTCAATAACGGTATCCAGCGGAAGTGTGGACGAACCGGTTGTTACGGAAACGTTGGTATTCAGGTCCGTGGTAGCATAGGAGGGAACAGTAAGCTTGGTATCATCCTTAATAATAACAAACTTATAAGTTTCCTCTGTTTCAAGCACTTCTACATTAAAGAAGAAATCGCCTGCGGCATTTTTAAGGAAATGTAAATCTCCGCCCTCGTTAAATGAATCTATGAAATACTGCTTATATTCCGGTTCATTGTCAAAATTAGCGAGGGTTGTGTTATAGTAGTCGGTGACTGTTCCTTCGGTCGGGATAATCCTGATAACGTTCTCCCCAATGTAATCATCAATTCTCTTTTGCGCCGCCGCCATAAGGGCATCTTTGGTATCGGCGGTGTTTGCGGGAACGTAAATCGCGTGTTCCGCACGTGCGCCAATCATTGTGGTTGAAAAATAAACCTTACCGTTATGAATCAATTTTGCGGAGCCGATTCTTTCGGTGTAAAAAATATCATCAGAACCAGCGCGAACCTCAATGGTATACAGGAAATTGCTGTTGCCTAAAATGGATTTGAGTTCGCCGGAATAGTTGGCTAACGAATCCACCTCGGAATCGGAATTGCGGTATTTCCAATAGTTTATAAGTTCCAAATCGGTAACGTTAAACCATTGTCTGTCCTCCGGAAATTTTTCAACAACCGTTTGTGCCGATTGCAATACATCGGCATCATAATTCCAAACAACGTCAACCGTGTGGATTTCCTCTTTTGCAGTATCGCAATACAACCCCAGTTCTAATTTGCTAAAATCGTCAACAAACCCCACTTCGGGGTCAAAATAAAAATCGGGGTTAGCAAGGTTAAAGTCTTCACAGAGCAACCAAAGGGCCTCCGTATCCGCAGTGGGCTTTGCATAATTAAAGATAATCTTCCCATCCGTCAACACGTCGCTGAAAGCATCGGTCATTTCCTTTTCGCGAACATAATAGTTGTGACCAACTTGACCGCAAAACTTCCCATCGGCAACATACTCTCTCACATCGGTAGTAAATTTACCGCTGTTAATGGTGAGCTCGCCGGGAACGGTGATGCCAACCCCCTCAAACGCCACCTCTTTTGCAGCTCCGTTACAAATAACGTTTGTCACCACGGCTTTTGTGCCGGGTGCCGCCACGAATACGCAATCGGGTTCATAGTCTTGGGGAATGTCACCGGTGCAAGTGTAACGGCCACCGTTGACAGTTAAGGTGAACGTTTTTTCGAAAGTTTCTGTTTGGGCATCCCAATCCGTGCTATTATCAATTCTCACAACACCCATACACCCTGTATGACCCATGGCTTCCATAGAAGAGTTATCATCCGCGTTTATGGTGATATTGGTGCCAAAACCAAAAATGACAGGTTGACCGTAACCGTATTCATCAATTCCCGTGACAAGCGATGCATCAACAAGGTTGAAAGTAACATCCTTGTTCTCAATATACAACCCTTCGTTTAGATACATTAATACATTCTGAATGGTGATTTCTCCCGAACCACCCTCCGGAATTGCCTCAATAGCCGCCTTTACCTCTTCTTCGGTTGTTGCTATAACGGGTTCTGCAGCCGAAAAAACAATGGACGGCATTACACACAGGAGCATGGCAACCACTAGCAGACACGATAACAATTTCCCTTTGAAACGTTTCACAAAATCCCCTCCGTAATAAATTTTATGATGAGTGCCTTTTGTCCGAAACACTTAGAGGTATAACAACAAATGCGTAGCCCCACATTTCTGATTGTTTGGATTTATGGGACATAACAATTATAACATAATAACTCAAAAAATAAAGGGATTTTGAAAAAATTGTAAAATTTATTGTTAATATTAAAAAATACAGTATAGCCGATTTGACTATACTGCATTTTCTATCCTGTCGTGTATTTTTTCGTTTAATTTATTTGCGAACGCGCACCCGCGCCCCGTTGCCAATTCCCGCGGCGTTGGCGTCGTCCGTGTCAATGTGCATTTCCAACCGAAAAGCCGCATTCACGCGCACCTGCACATCATAAAACGTCGTGCGGCGCTCACCGTCAACATCCACGGTAACGTAGTCGCCGTCTTTCAGTCCAAAAGCCGCGCCTTCCTCCACGCTCATATGAATGTGGCGGTTGGCAATGATGCACCCTTCTTTCAGTGTAACCACGCCTTTGGGACCCACAATGGTAACCGGGGCAGAACCCACAATGTCGCCGGATTCACGCACAGGCGGCTTCACTTTAAGCACAAACGAGTCGGTACGCGAAATTTCCACCTGTGAGGCTTTACGCACCGGACCAAGCACGCGCACGTTTTCAATGGGGCGCAAAGAAGGACCGATAATTGTCAACGTCTCCTTACAAGCAAACTGACCCGGCTGAGACAAATCTTTCAGCGGGGTGAGTTCGTACCCCGCGCCGAACAACGTTTCCACATCCGCCGCGGATAAGTGAATGTGCCGGTTGGACACGCCCACAGGTACGGTGTCATCTGCCGTCGCACAAGACGGCGAGCCTACCGCCGCAATAACGCGGGAAACAACTTCTTCCACCATTTTTGCATCGAGCGCCATACGATTTCACTCTCCTTATCAGATAATTCGGAAACTGTCCGCCATTACGCAACGGCGCTGCCGTGTGAAACTGCGAGCGGAAGTGATTCCTTCGCCCGTGGGACCGGCGATGGTAAAGGTAGTATGCCCTTCCCCGCCAAATCCGATACCCGCGTAAGACGGCGCGTTTTTCACAAAAATGGTAGTTTCCACCGCCTGCGCAAAACGGGTTAAGTTGTCAATGTTTTTGGAATGCATATGCGCGGTGTGGCGGTTGCCGTGCTCGGCTTTTACCGCCAATTCAATGGCTTGGTCGATGTTGTCCACCCGCACAATGGGCAAAATAGGCATCATCAATTCGTGTTGCACAAAGTCGTGCTCAAACGCGGTTTCGCAAATAATGCAACGCACGTCGCTTCCTACGTTCACGCCGATTTTTGCCAACAACACCGCGGCATCGCGGCCCACGCAATCGCGGTTGACAATCTTTTTCACATTACCGTTTTTGTCCGTTTTTTCCACCAGCACAATACGGTTCAGTTGCTCCGCTTGCGCGGCGTTAATAAGATACGCCCCGTTTTGTTGCATTGCCGTGATTAACGCATCCGCAATGTTGCGGAACGCAAACACTTCTTTTTCAGCGATACAGGGCAGGTTATTATCAAAGGTACAACCATCAATAATATCTTTGCCCGCCTTGGCAATGTCGGCAGTATCGTCCACAATCACCGGCGGGTTACCCGCACCGGCACCAATGGCTTTTTTGCCGGAGGACAGTACGGCACGCACCACGCCGGGGCCGCCCGTACATACCAACAACCGAATGGCGGGGTGCGACTGCATAATCGCTGCCGATTCCATAGTGGGTTTTGCCATGGAACACACCAGAATTTCCGGACCGCCTGCCGCCGCGCACGCGCGATTCACCAAATCCACCGCGTAGTTGGAGGTGGCAATGGCATTGGGGTGCGGGTTAAACACCACGCCGTTGCCCGCCGCAATCATACCAATACTGTTGCAAATCACGGTTTCGCTGGGATTGGTGCTGGGCGTGATAGCCCCCACCACGCCAAACGGTGCCATTTCTACCAACGTCAACCCATTGTCGCCCGTGCGCGCGTGCGAAACAATGTCTTCCGTGCCGGGGGTTTTGTCTGCCACCAACAGGTGCTTGGCACGCTTGTGGTCCACACGGCCCATACCCGTTTCGTCCACGCCGAGTTGTGCCATAACGGCGGCTTCTTCGCGGGTTAAACGGCGAATTTCCGCAATAATCTTTTCACGTTGCTCCACCGACATCGCGCGAACCGCACGATAGCCGGTTTCGGCGGCACGAATCGCATCGTTCATATCGTCAAAAATGCCAATCAATCGGCGACCGCCGTATTGTGTGGAATCCCACGAGGCGGTAGGCGCCGCCTGCATACGACTAAGCACTTGACTGACTACTTGTTGAATTTCCGCGGCGGAAATCGTCGCTGCCATATTGGTCACTCCTTATTAGTAAATCAATTCCACTTGTTGTTCTTTCAAATATTCTACCCAACGTTCAGAGGGTTGTTCATCCGTAACAAGCGTATCCACATCGCGGACATCGCACACCCTTACAAAGGAAATTTTATCAAACTTTGTACCGTCCACCGCCAAAATTTTACGCTCGGCGGCGGCGTAAATCGCCTGCTTAATTTCGGAATCTCGCTCATTGGAGTCGGTAATGCCCATAGCCATATCCAACCCCTTGCAAGAGCAAACTGCCAAATTTACGTGGAACCCGCGAATCATTTTTTCTGCCGAAGCACCTACCAACGAAAGCGCGCCCTCACGCAGGGCACCGCCGGTGGACAAGATGTTCCAGCCGTCCTTATCCGCCAATTCCAGCAAAATTTCCACCGAATTGGTAATGAGCGTAATATTGTTCAAATGCTTAATATACTTTGCCACATAAATGGCGGTGGAACTGGCATCCAGCATAATGTAATCGCCGTCGTGAATCAAGTCCCCGATTTTTTCGGCAATGCGCTGTTTGCGTTCTACGTTTGCGCGTTTGCGCACGCTGTACGGAAGGTCCTCTTCTCCCTTTTGGCTGAGCACCGCGCCCCCGTATGTTTTTTTGGCAAAACCTTCGTTATCGAGCTTTTCCAGGTCACGGCGGATGGTCTCCTCCGTAACGTTGAATTCCCGCGCGAGGTCGGCTACAATAACCTTGCCTTCCAGCGTGAGTCGGGACATAATGGCGTTGCGTCGTTCAATGGCGAGCATACCACGTCCTCCTTACAAAATACTTTTCCACGTTTTTTCGTCCGGGTGCGGAATAACCGCGCTATCCAAGAACATCCCGTTCTCCCCGGCACCGGCCTGTGCACGCTCTATCGCCGCTTGCACCGCCGCAATACTGCCGGTAAGTAACAGGTACGATTTACCGCACATCCCCCGCGCCAAACGCAATTCAATCAGTTTCACCAAAGCAGTTTTGGCGGCAATATCCGCCGCCACAATGGCTGCCGAGGAAGAAAATGTCTCCAACACACCCAACGCTTCGGGGTTGCCGACATCGGCCGTGCCGTACAACGCTTCAAAAATGGATTCGTGCGGAGCACCCAGCACAAAACTGTCAATGAGCGGGTCGGGGTCGTGCACAGCGGCGGCATCCACCGCGGCACGCACGGCACTCAATTCGCCGCTGACCAGTACCAAATATTTACCGGGGCACACCGTTGTGGCTTCCAGAATGTCAATTTCGGCGGTTTTGACCATACGGTCAGCCGCGCGCATACCGGAGGAAACGGTTTTGTATTCCACCATACCAATCGCTTTGTTCACGGTTTACCCCTCCTTTACCGTAATGGTAATTACTCGCTCGGTCACTTCGCGCACCACACCGTTAACCGATGCGTGCAGTGCCACGCTGAGTGCGTCCTCTGCCGCCTTGGCAATGCATTGTCCAACACTCACGCTGTCCCCCGCTTTTACAATGGGCACTGACGGCGCGCCAATGTGTTGTGATAACAGTATCCGAACCTCCGACGAGGTCACAATCGCATCACTCAATGCGGCGGGTTTGTCGTACCCGTTCAGCCCCAGCCGCGCCATTAAACGGCGCATAGGGACCCGACGCAGGTTGCGTGTGCTGCTTACAGGTGCGGTGACCGCCGCGGGCGGTTTTACACCCTGCTGACGCAGGCTGTTTTTGCAAGCCGCCAGCAACATACGCGGCGAAAGCCCCTGCCCGCAGGCATACGCTTCGCACGTGCCGCAACCGGTGCAGTAAAAGGCGTTAACATACGGCACCGCGTCGTTGGTAATGCCGTTGGAAGCCACCAACATAAAACGGCTGGGGTCAATAGGATGACCCAGCAAATGGCGCGGGCACAAATCAGTACAATAATTGCACTGGCAACAAGCCGCCATCGCGCGTTTCATATCAATAAACGGCTTGGCACGCAATCGCTGAACAATTGTATGTTGTTCCGGCAGCACCAGCACGGCATTGCTGGTTTTGGTAACCGGTTCCACCGGACTGCCCAAACGGCCCATCATCGGGCCGCCAAACACATAAGCGGGAGAATCGGTGGTGACACCACCCGCCTGCTGTATCAAAACACTCATCGGCGTGCCAATGGGCGCGAACAGCGTGGTGGGATGGGCAACCTCCCCCGCGATGGTAACGAATTTGTGCGTAACACCGTGTCCCAACAAAGCGCGGGACATATTGTATACCGTTTCCACATTAAACACGGTGACGCCCACCGAAACCGGCAAGGCGCCCGCCGCGACCTGACGACCGGTGGCTTCGTAAATAAGCACCACCTCATCGCCGGCGGGGTACATTTCCGGCAATTCACACAAGGTCATATTCTCAAAGGTGGCAAGCAACGGTGTAACGGCATCAATCGTACGCTTGTACGAACGCTTAACCGCCACAATCACCGAAGTCGCACCTACGGTTTTCGCAAGTAAATCTAACGTGCGCAAAATATCTTCCGCATACCGTTCCAGCACTTGACGGTGCAATTTCAGCAACGGTTCACATTCCGCGCAGTTGAGTATGAGGGTATCGGCACGGGTGTCCAATTTGGCATAGGACGGAAACCCCGCCCCGCCGGCACCAACAATACCGCCGTCTTGTAAAACGGCTTTCAGTTCGTCGAGCGTCATCATCCGTTCACTCCGGCCAAACCGATACCGCTGTCGATGATACCGACAATCGCGGCATCAATCGGTGCATCTGCCATACCGCAGCCAATACGCGCGGCACTACCGGTGGCCACCAACACCAGTTCACCGATACCGGCACCGACATTGTCCACCGTAACAATTTTTTTGGCGTCGCCCCACTCGGACAAGGGTTCGACCACCATAAATTTACTACCGATGAGATTTTCATTTTTGCGGGTGGAAACAACACTGCCCACCACTTTACCGACAATCATGCGAAATCCCCTTTTCTTCTGCATTTGCCCCGTCGGAATCGGCTGACGGGCGGGCGCCCGTCAGCCGTATCTCCGATGTTTCGGATTATTTCAACGAGGGCAGAATCTTCTCCACGTCGCTGTGCGGACGCGGGATGACGTGGGTGGCAACAAGCTCGCCCAACTTGGACGCGGACGACGCGCCGGCATCCACTGCCGCTTTCACAGCGCCGACATCGCCGCGCACCATAACGCTTACCAAACCGGAACCGATTTTCTCGGTGCCGATGAGTTCTACGTTGGCGGCCTTAACCATCGAGTCGGCGGCTTCGATTGCGGCGACCAAACCTCTGGTCTCCACCATACCTAATGCTTCCAGTGCCATTGCAATGACCTCCTTAAATAAATGCTTTCGCTAATTAGGGTAACTTATTTGAGTACCGGCAGGATTTTCTCCACGTCGCCGTGCGGACGCGGAATGACGTGTGTGGCGACAAGTTCGCCCAACTTGGATGCAGAAGACGAGCCGGCATCCACCGCGGCCTTAACCGCGCCGACATCGCCACGCACCATCACGCTCACCAAACCGGAGCCGATTTTTTCGGTGCCGATGAGAGTGACGTTGGCGGCTTTGACCATTGCATCGGCCGCCTCAATTGCCGCGACCAAGCCACGGGTCTCTACCATTCCCAGTGCTTCCAGTGCCATTTTCTTTACCTCCTTTACCGGTGTGGGTTGTGCTGTAACAGCGGCTTCCGCCGCGGGGGTTTTTACTTCGTCTGCCATAACTTATTCTCCTTTCGGGTGAATACGAGAAGCGCTGAGTTCCACCAGCCGACGCGTTTCGTCGTGCGGGCGGGCAATCACCGCGTGTGCCACCGGCGTTTTTACGGGACAACGCATAGCGTTATCCACCGCCGCGCTCACCGCGGAAACATCGCCTTCCACCACCACCGTGACCAACCGACCACCCAGTTTACGTTCCCAAGTAACCAGTTCCACGTTGGCGGATTTACACATAATGTCCAGACAGTCGACCGCGGCCGTAACGCCGGAGACTTCTATCAGACCCAATGCTTTCATAACGGATTCTCCTTATAGGTTTGCTTACAGTTTCGGCAGAATCTTCTCCACATCGCCGTGCGGACGCGGGATAACGTGTACCGCCACCAATTCGCCCAAACGAGAGGCACAGGTGGAACCGGCTTCCACGGCGGCTTTTACCGCACCAACGTCGCCACGCACCATCACGCTCACCAAGCCGGAACCGATTTTTTCGGTACCGATAAGTGCTACCTCGGCCGCTTTTACCATTGCATCGGCGGCTTCGATTGCGGCAACCAAACCGCGAGTTTCTACCATACCCAAAGCTTCTTTAGACATTGTCATTTCCTCCTGCTGTTTTATCAATTCTTATCAAACGCATTTAATTTGAGCATTGCTTCCGTATCCGTTTCGGTGCTGGTCAAAATGTGTGTGCTGACCACACCGGTAATACGGTTTGCTTCCTCAACCGCTGCCGCAACTGCCGCTTCCACATTGGTGACAGTGCCGCGGAATTTAATTGCCACAATCAGCGGAACCGGCATGGACTCCGCATTGGCGGGTTTGTTTTTGTCAAACGGCTCTACGGTAACTTCCGCGGCTTTACAGCCGGCATCGCACGCACAAAAGGCGGCAACCAAACCGTAAACCTCCACAATACCGGTGGCGTTTCCCATAGTCGTTCACTCCTTACCGGTTAACAATGGCAATTTTAAGCCCTTCCATTTTCAGGTTGGTAACCAATGCCTCGTTAATCTGCTCTAACGGGTACTTGTGGGTAATCAGTTTTTCCATTGGCAACCCAATACCCTTGGCACGCTTTAAGAAATCAAACGTGGTCGCGTAGTCGCGCAGGGTGTATACCCACGAACCAACGGTGGTAATTTCCTTGGCGCAAATATCAAAGTGCGGGTTAATGTTGGCTTCGCCGCCGTTCACAAAGAAGCCCAGCTCGCACAAGCCGCCGCCGCTGCGGATGAACTTGTAAATGTTGCTGTGCGCCACCGGCGAACCGGTGCACTGGAAGGCGAAATCTGCCAAATAGCCGCCAAACGCCGTCTTAACGCCATCGGCCAGTGCCTCAATCCCTTGGAAATCTTTGAAGTTAACGGTGGCGTTAGCACCCATCTCCTTAGCAAACGCCAAACGTTTGGGCTCGCCGTCCACCGCCACAATGTTCTCCACGCCCATGGTGCGCAGCACTGCAATGCAGATAAGGCCGATAGGACCGCAACCCTGCACCACCACGCGGCTGTTAAACCGCAGAATACCGGTGGTCTTGGCACGTTCCACTGCGTGAATTAACACGGCGCACGGCTCAATAAGAATGCGGGAATCCAAATCCAAGTCACTCACGTTAAACACGGACGAACCGCCGCGCACCAAAATGTAGTCCGCAAACCAGCCGTTCAGGTGAACGTCATCGTCCGGCAACAGACCGTACACGTCGGCACCGCCCACGTTCTGCTTGTTCATATCGAACATCGCAATGTCGGGGTTGTCACCAAAAATGACGCTGGTAACCACCTTGTCGCCCACGTTCAGCGGTTTGCCGGCACTGTCTTTCTTCACGTTTTTACCCAGTTTAACCACTTCGCCGGTGCCTTCATGACCCAGCACCACGGGAATCAGACCAAACGGGTCGCGCTTAAACTCGTGCGCGTCGGTGCCGCAAACGCCGCAGCCTTCCACACGCACCAGAATATCGTCATCACCCACCGTGGGCATGGGGTATTCTTTAATTTCAAACTTTTCCAGCCCGGTAAGCACCGCCACCTTAACCGTTGTGGGGATGCTGCCGGAGGATGCCGCCGGCACCGCGCCGGTCGGGGTTTTCATACCCGCCAAAACTTGACGGACAATTTCTTCAATGTTCTGCGATTGGATATCCATTATACTGTGCCTCCGCTCTTTTCAAAAATAGCTTTGCCGTAGGCGGCAAGCGCGGTATCTTGCGCTTCGCTTCCGCCGCTGACGCCCAAACCGCCCACAATGCGGCCGTCAATGCACAGCGGTTCGCCGCCGCCAAAAATAACAATTTTGCCTTGGTTGGTAAACTGGATACCGTACAACTCCTGCTCCGGCTGTGCCAGCGGTTTGAGTTGTGCGGTGGACATTTTGAGTGCCGTAACCGTGTACGCCTTGTTCACCGCAATGTCGTAACTGGCGATATACGCGTCGTCCATACATTCCACCAGCAAGGGGTGGCCGGCACGGTCGGCAACCGCAACCACCGCTTTTACACCCAGACGTGCCGCCTCTGCCCGAACGGCGGCGGATAAACGGCGGGCATCTTCCAGCGTAATCCCCTGTTGCACCTGACGGACTACCGCCTCCACCAACGCGCGTGTTGTGCGTTCATCCATAATGCTCACCACTTATTTGTTTAACTTTTCCAACACCAGGCGGGTGATTTCGGCAACCATATCCTCGCCGCCGGTTTTGCACACACTTTCGCACGTGTTGGTTTTGCAACCGTGGCAGCTGGGTTTGCCCGCTTTGGCGTTAATGCACATATCGGCAGGGTGCTTACCTTTAAGACCATACTGGCTACGCATACCGTACAAACGCTTAACCTGCTCATCCGACAATTCCTGCGGACCGCCAATTTGTTTGGAAATGAACAACAGTTGCGCGTAAAATTCCACCGACTCCATTTTGTGGTAGGCGGCCAGCAAACTGTCGGAATAGGTAAGCGCGCCGTGGTTTTCCAGCAACACCGCATCAAAATACTGCAAATACTTGGAAACCGCATCCGGAATCTCCTCCGTGGAGGGCGTGCCGTATTCCGCAATCGGAACGCAACCCAGACCCAACACCGCTTCCGGCATAATCGGTTGAGACAGCGGAATACCCGCAATGGCAAAACCGGTAGCGTACATGGGGTGTGCGTGCACCACCGACTTAACATCCGGGCGTTCTTTGTACACGCGCATATGCATTTTAATTTCAGAAGACGGTTTGAAACCGGCATTTGCCTGCAACACTTTACCGTCACGGTCCACCTTGCAGATGTATTCGGGCGTCATAAACCCTTTGCTCACACCTGTGGGGGTGCACAAAAACTCGTTGTCGTTCAATTTAACGGAAATATTACCGTCGTTGGCGGCAACCATGCCTTTGTTGTAGATGCGGCGACCGATTTCACAAATTTCCTTTTTAATTTCGTACTCGTTAACCATACCGCTTACTCCTTTGTGAAAATTTTGGATTTTCTTTGTTTTATACCATTCTATGTGCCTATATTACCATACAACCGCGAGAAAGTCAACACTAATTTCTTTATTTTTCTTTGTTTTTTTGGATTTTTATTGGTTTTTGGTGGGTCTAACGGGAAAAACCCGCACAAACGGCATTTCTTTTTGTAATAACAAATGACCAAATAGGCGAAACATCTCCCGCGACCTCCGAAGAAAATTGTCAATAATAAAACAACAAACCGACCCGCCGTAACAAGTCGGTTTGTTGTTTGTTTGATAAATCGGATACCGTTATAAAAGCCCCAACGCACATACGTACCGTATTGTATTGATGAACAACACTCCGAAGAAAGCAATGTTCAAAAATTTGATGTTCTTTCTTGCGCCGAAATGCAAATACCCTACCACTGTCAAAACCAGAGGTAATGCCATATAGTTATAGCAAAGATACGCTTGAAAATTAAGGGTAAATAACGATAGCAACGCTCTGGTAACGCCACAAGTCGGGCACGGAATGTCAAATAGCAACATAATCGGGCAGGGTATCCTGAAAATAAGAAACAATGCGACTATTCCCAATAGTAGAATAGGAAATAAAGCACCTCTGGATTTTTCCATTAAATTAGGGACATAATTTTATTGAAATTCGCTTCCTTAGCTTTTTTTGAGATAACAAACCAATCAATGATGGTTAAGATGCCGCAGCATCCGGCAGTTAATAATTTAAGAACCCCCATACCGGTATCGCCAAGCATAAATCTATCGACACCCAACGTGCCTAAAAACAAGGAAATTAACAACAGCGTTGTAGGGTCTTTGAGTTCAATAGTCGATACCAAAGAAAATTTTTCTTCATCAATTGTTCTTAGTTTGTCCTTCAAATACATTATTTTTTCTTCGGGAAAATACTTTTGATTAGTCATAATAAACATATCCAATTTCTGCTGCTCCATTTTTACCTCTCCTCAACAATCAAAATATGTCGATATCCGACGAATCCTATTTTATACTACTTTATCCTACTTGTCAATACTAAATATGAATTTGTTGTATACTTTTTTTACAACAACGAAGGTGGGGTTCCAATGAAACCATTAAAAGAAAAAATTAGCATAACGATAGATGCTGATGTTTTAGAAAAACTACGGTTAGCGGCTGAAATGGATGATAGGTCATTGTCACAGTATATCAACATTATATTAAAAGAACATATCAAGGCCAAAGAAACCAAAACGGAATAACCGTTTTGGTTTCTTTGCTTTGTAAAACAGATAAAACCGGGACACCTTCCTTACAGAGGGT
Organism: Acutalibacteraceae bacterium; assembly: GCA_045653425.1. Classification (GTDB taxonomy): domain Bacteria; phylum Bacillota; class Clostridia; order Oscillospirales; family Acutalibacteraceae; genus RGIG3009. Next base: position 74,811 of record JAZOLU010000024.1, read on the forward strand.
GTCCCGCACTATTCTTTGGATTTTTGAAAATTATTCTTCGGTTTTGAGCAACCCGATACCGAGGTCTGCCAGTTGAGCGGTATCTACCGCCGAGGGACACTGGGTCATCAGTTCGGTCATATTCTGCACTTTGGGATACGCCACCACGTCGCGCAACGTAGGCGCGCCCAGCATTTGCATTACCAAGCGGTCCAGCCCCAACGCCATACCGCCGTGCGGCGGCGCACCGTAACGGAACGCATCGGTTAAATACCCAAACTTGGCGGCGGATTCTTCGTCCGACAAGCCCAGCGCACGGAACATCCGTTGTTGCAAACCCGGGTCGGTAATGCGAATGGAGCCGCTGGCCAGTTCCACACCGTTGAGCACCAAATCGTACGCTTTGGCAAAAACGCGGGCGGGGTCACTGTCCAGATACGGAATACTCTCGTCCAGCGGCGAGGTAAAGGGATGGTGCATAGCCACCCACGTTTCCTGCTCAGCATCCCATTCAAAGAACGGGAATTCGGTAATCCACAAGAAGTTGTATCCTTCGCGCGGGAGGTTCAGGCGGTTGGCCACTTCCAACCGCAACGCACCCAGTACCGACAACACTAAGTTCACTTTTTGGTCTGCCACAACCAGCACCACGTCGCCTTGTTCGGCACCCGCGGCTTCCAGTACGGCGGCAAATTCACTTTCGGTCAAGAACTTGCCAAACGAAGAGGTAACACCATCCGGTGTCCAGCGCACCCACGCCAACCCTTTGGCACCAATACCGCGTGCGTGCTCGGTAAGTTTATCAATCTCTTTACGGCTAAGCGTACCCGCCGCGCCCTTGGCGGTAATGGAACGCACCGTGCCGCCCGCCGCCAGCGCACCGCTGAACACACCGAATTCGCAACCGCGCACGGCATCGCTCACGTCGCACAGTTCCATACCAAAACGGGTGTCCGGTTTGTCGGAACCGTAACGCTCCATGGCTTCCGTGTAGGTCATACGCGGCAACGGAGTGGGAATATCCATCCCCAACGCTTCGCGGAACACGTGGCGCACAAATCCCTCGCCCACAGCCAAAACATCCTCAACGTCCACAAACGACATTTCCAAGTCAATTTGCGTGAATTCCGGCTGGCGGTCGGCACGCAGGTCTTCATCGCGGAAGCAACGTGCCAATTGAAAATAGCGGTCAAACCCCGCCACCATAGACAGTTGCTTGTACAACTGCGGCGACTGCGGCAACGCGTAAAACTCGCCCTTGTGTACGCGGGACGGCACCAAAAAGTCGCGCGCGCCCTCCGGCGTGGAGCGAATGAGCATGGGCGTTTCCAGTTCCACAAACCCTTGCGAATCAAAATAATCGCGCGTGGCCTTGGCAATGCGATGACGCATAAGCAAATTCTTTTGCAGGTCGGGGCGGCGCAGGTCCAAATACCGATATTTCAGGCGCAACGCCTCCGCCGTGTTGGAGTTTTCCGCAATTTCAAACGGCGGGGTTTCCGCTTTGTTAAGAATACGGAGTTCGCTCACCGCAATTTCCACCTCGCCGGTGGGAATATCTTTGTTAATTGAGGAGCGCACACGCACCGTGCCGGTGGCGGCAAGCACGTATTCACCCCGCACGGTAAACGCTTTATCAAACACGGCTCGGTCGGTTTCGTTGTCAAACGCCAGTTGAACAATACCGGTGCGGTCGCGCAGGTCAATAAAAATCAGTTGACCTAAATCGCGCTGACGCTGTGCCCAGCCAAATACCGTTACCGTCTCTCCCGTGTGTTCACGACGAAATTCCCCGCAGTAACGGGTACGCTTCATTCCTTGGATGGTTTCCATTACGCTTCCTCCATACTCTCGCGCAGTAAGTCCGCCGCCGCCGACAGTTGGCGGTCCAGCGATTTATTATATAAGGTAGTATATAAACTGTCGTCCAATAAAATATCCGTCACTTCTCCGGTGTGCATATCTTTGAGTTTCGCTTCCCCTGTGGCGAGTTCATTATCCCCCACCACCACCGTGTACAAAGCACCCAGTTTATCGGCGTATTTCATTTGCGCTTTGAGACCGCGACCCACCGTGTCGCATTCCGCAATCACGCCGCCACGGCGCAAACCCGTGGCCAGTGCAAAGCAACGCGAAGCCGCCGCCGCACCCATAGAGGCAAAATACACTTCGCAAGTGGGTTCTGCGGGAAGCGGCGTCTCTTGCGCTTTGAGTACCATCAGCAACCGTTCTAACCCCATAGCAAAACCCAACGCCGGCAACGCGGGACCGCCCAATTCTTCGCACAAGCCGTCGTACCGTCCGCCGCCGCAAAGCACCGCCTGTGCGCCCAATGAATCCGAGACAAATTCAAACACGGTGCGCGTATAATAATCCAAACCGCGCACAATATGCGGGTCCAATGTAAAGGAAATCTCCGCTTCGGTAAGGTACGCCTGCACCTGTGCATAATGGGCGGCGCAGTCGTCACACAAATAGTCGGTAATGACCGGCGCATCCGCCGCAATGGCACCGCACACGGGGGATTTACAGTCTAAAATCCGCATGGGATTGCGACCCAAACGGTCACGACACGTGTCGCACAATTCCTCTTGTTTTGACGAAAAATATGCCGTGAGTGCTTTGTGATACTCCGCACGACATTTGGGGCAACCAATGGAGTTTAACCGTAGCGAAACGCCGGTAACGCCCAACGCTTCCAGCACACCCGCCGCCAGTGCAATCACTTCCGCGTCCGCCAGTGGGGATGCCGCGCCGTAACACTCCACGCCAAATTGGTGGAACTCCCGCAAACGGCCCGCCTGCGGCTTTTCGTACCGGTAACAGGAAGTCACGTACGCCACCTTGGCGGGCAATGCTTCGTTATGCAAACCGTGTTCCAACAACATACGCATAGCACCGGCGGTGCCTTCGGGGCGCAGGGTGATGGAACGACCGCCCTTATCCTCAAACGTATACATTTCTTTTTGTACCACGTCAGTGGTTTCGCCTACCGAACGGGTAAACAACTCCGTATGCTCAAACACCGGCGTGCGAATTTCGCGGTAACCGTATTCCCGCGCCACGCGCAGGGCCGTGCGCTCCACGTGTTGCCACGTGGCACTGTCGGCCGGTAAAACATCCTGTGTACCGCGGATTGCTTTTGTAATGAGTGCCATATCGTATTCTCGTCCTTTTTTAGAAAAGATTTGCAGGATTAACAATGGTGCGCCAATCCAGGTCGCCACGTTCTAACCCGTGAATAAGCACCTCCGCCGTGGCAATGTTGGTGGCCACGGGGATGTTGCGCGTATCGCACAGACGCAGTAATTCCGTTTCGTTGGGTTCGCTCTCCTTGGCAGTCAGCGGGTCGCGGAAGAATAACAACAAATCAATTTCGTCGCACGCAATCCGCGCCGCGATTTGCTGGTCACCGCCCTGCAAACCGCTGAGATAGCGGTTAATGCGCAAACCGGTGGCTTCAGAAACCAATTTACCGGTAATACCGGTAGAGCACAACTCATGACGGCTGAGAATACCGCAATAGGCAATGCAAAATTGCACCATCAATTCTTTTTTGGCATCGTGAGCAATTAAGGCAATATTCATTGTTATTCATCCTTTCATTCGTCGTTTTTCACATTTGTGTAAGCGGCGCCAACGGAACATCTTCCCCCAAATACCGCGCCGCAATGTTGGCAAAACACACGGCGGCATTGCTTTCTGTGGGTAACGGTTTGCCGTACGCATTGGCAACAGCCACCGCTTCGTCTTCCGGCAATACGCCAATGAGTTGCAAACCGGCCGTGTCAATCAGTTCATCAATATCCGGCATTTTGCCGCGCAAAATGGGGGCGCACCGCAAACGGTTAATAACCAACCGCGCCGGAATGTTCCTCTCGCGCAACAGGCGTGCCAGTATTTGCGCATCCCGCGCACATACCATATCCGGCGTGGATACCACAAACGCGCGCTCGGCACCCGCTACCGCGGTTTCAAACCCGCGCCCGATACCGGCGGGACAGTCAATAATCACCTCGTCGTAAAACTGGGATAACCCGCGGCACAATGCCGCCATTTCTTGCGGGGTGGCCAACTGTTCCAAACTAACCGGCGCGGGCAACACAAACACGTTGGGGCAAACGGGCGAGGGATATACCGCATCCGCCGGAGAGCAAGTGCCGCCGATGATATCCGCCATATCGTACACCGCATTGCCGGCTATGCCGAGCATAACGTCCAAACTGCGTAAACCGGCATCGCCGTCTACCAGCAAAACGCGCCGACCGCGCCGTGCCAACGCACAACCCAACCCGCCCGAAACGGTGGATTTGCCCGCGCCGCCTTTGCCGGATGTAATAACCGAAATCACCAAGCACCCCTCCTTTTGCCAATATAGAGTTAGTATACCACAATTTCCCTGAGGTGTAAACCATCTTTTCGCCAAAATCCTCCGCTTTTTTGTGAAGAGAAACCAAAAACAAGCCGCTTTTTGAGTCGAGGTGGCATTGGCCAACTTTTTGCTTGCTTTTTTTGAGGAACGCTGATATACTGTATTATGTACACGCTACGACGGAGAAAAGTACGTGGGCGCCTCGGCGCAGCAGAGAGGGTCGTCATCGGCTGAAAGCGACCTGCACCGAACCTGCGGAAGTTCCCTCCCGAGCGGCGCGACAGAACCCGGCTTTGGCAGGCAGTAGGTCGCGACGGTCAACCCCGTTACCGGTTACAGAGTGCCCGCACACCGTGCGGGAAATTGGGTGGTACCACGGAGTGACACTTCGTCCCTAGGCGGGGCGGAGTTTTTTTATGTCCCGCGTTCACTATCCGCAAGGAGGAATACGATGAAAGACCAAATCAACACCCTACGGCAGCGGGCTCTTGCCGAACTTGCTGCACTGGACGAACCCCGCGCACTGGAAGAATTCCGCGTGCGTTTGCTGGGCAAAAAAGGCGAGGTAACCGCGTTGCTGCGTGGCATGGGCGGGTTATCTGCCGAGGAGCGCCCTGTTATGGGACAACTCATTAACAGTCTGCGCGCCGAACTGGAAGAAGCGTTGGCCGCCCGCGAAACCGCGGTAGCACAGCGGTTAAAGGAATCTCGTTTGCAAGCAGAAACGCTGGACGTTACCTTGCCCGGGCGGGCGGCGGCGGGCGGCGGTCTGCATCCTCTGTCCATTGTCCTTAACGACTTGATTGATATTTTTCAATCGATGGGCTTTGACGTGGTGGACGGTCCGGAAGTGGAAACGGAGCATTACTGCTTTGAGGCACTGAATGTGCCGAAAGACCACCCCGCGCGCGATATGCAAGACACCTTTTATTTGGGAGAGGATTTGTTGTTGCGCACCCAAACCTCGGCGGCACAAATCCGCGTAATGGAAAACCGCAAACCGCCCATTCGTATTATTTGCCCCGGCCGCGTTTTCCGCGCGGACGAAGTGGATGCCACCCACTCCCCCGTGTTCCACCAAGTGGAAGGGTTGGTAGTGGACAAGGGCATTACCCTGTGCGACCTTAAAGGTGTGCTGGAACAATTTGCACACGAAATTTACGGGCCGGACACGCGCGTGCGTTTTCGTCCGTCGTTTTTCCCGTTTACCGAACCCAGCGTGGAAGTGGACGTCTCTTGCTCGGCGTGCGGCGGCACGGGTTGCCGTGTGTGTAAAGGCTCGGGCTGGATTGAAATTTTGGGTGCCGGTATGGTTCACCCCCGCGTGCTGGAAGGGTGCGGCATTGACCCCACGGTGTATTCCGGTTTTGCCTTTGGCATTGGGCTGGACCGTTTAACCACCACCCGCTACAAAATCAGCGATATTCGCTTGTTGTTTGAAAACGACCGCCGGTTCTTGGCGCAGTTCGGAGGTGAGCAGAAATGAAAGTGTCTCTTAATTGGCTGAAACGGTATGTGGACATTACCGTTTCGGTAGAAGAATTTTGCGATAAAATGACGATGTGCGGTTTTGAGGTGGACGGCATTGACGACCTCTCAAAAACGATGCACAACGTGGTGGCGGCGCGTATTTTGAAGTTGGAAAAACACCCCGATGCCGACCGTTTGCAAATTTGCACAATGGACGTGGGTGCGGAAGCCCCCTTGCAAATCATTACCGGTGCGGATAACGTGTTTGAAGGGGCGTTAGTACCCGCCGCGTTGCACGAATCGTTGTTGCCCAACGGCACCGTGATTAAGCGCGGCAAACTCCGTGGTTTGCCCTCGGAGGGTATGCTCTGCTCCGGCGAGGAACTGTGCTTGAAAGAGGCGGATTACCCCGGCGCAGAGGTGTACGGTATTCTCATTTTGCAAGAGGATGTCCCCACCGGAACCGATATGCGGGATATTCTGCATTTGAACGATGTGATTATTGATTTCAGCATCACCTCCAACCGCCCCGACTGCCAAAGTATGTTGGGTATTGCGCGGGAAGCGGCAGTGGCATTGGGGGTCACTCCCCATCTGCCCAAACCGACGTATTCCACAGCGGGCGGCGATGTAAACGAGCACATTGCCATTGCGGTGGAAGCCCCCGACCTGTGCCCGCGGTATATGGGGCGTGTGGTACGGAATTTGCGCATTGCTCCCTCCCCCACGTGGATGCAGGAATGTCTGCGCGGCGCGGGAATGCGTCCTATCAATAATATTGTGGACATTACCAACTTTGTTATGTTGGAAACCGGCCAACCGATGCACGCGTTTGACCTGCGAGACATCGCCGGCAACCAAATCCGCGTGCGCTGTGCGGCGGAGGGTGAACAAATCGTCACGCTGGACGGCAAAACCCACGCTCTCACCCCCGATATGCTGGTGATTGCCGATGCGCAAGCCCCCTCCTGTCTGGCGGGCATTATGGGTGGTTTGAATAGCGAAATCAAGCCGGATACCACCGACCTGTTGTTTGAGTGTGCCAAGTTCCGCCGCGACAGTGTTCGTCATACCGGCCGCGCACTGGGAATGCGCACGGAATCTTCCGCCCGTTACGAAAAGGGCGTGGACATTCACGGTGTGGAATATGCCATGAACCGTGCTTTGCAACTGATTAACGAACTGGACGCGGGCGATATTGTGGATGGCGTAATTGACTGTCACCAAGAGTTACCTGCTCCGCGGGAATTGACGGTAGACCCCGCCGATATCAACGCCCTGTTGGGCGTAACCGTGCCGACCGATACAATGGTGGACATTCTGTCTCGTCTGGGCTTGAATGCCTCGCTCGTAAACGGCAAGTTGGTGTGCCACATTCCCTCCCGCCGCGACGATATTGAGGGTCGCGCAGATTTGGCGGAAGAAGTGGTGCGTGTGTATGGCTACAACCATATTGTATCCACCCCCATGACCGGCGCGATTGTTCGCGGCACCAAACTGCCCGAACGGCGTGCCGCCGACCGCCTGAAAGCGGCACTGACGGCACAAGGTATGTTTGAGATTTCCACCTATTCGTTTATTGCGGCCAAAGCCGCCGATACGTTGGGATTGGCGGCAGATGACCCGCGTCGGCAAGCTGTGGCACTGCTCAATCCGTTAAGCGAAGAATATGCCGTGATGCGGACACAACTCACTTCCAGTATGCTCACGGTATTGGCCACCAATCATAGCCGCAAAAACGCAGCGGTGCGGTTCTTTGAAGTAGGCAAGCAATTCATTCCCCACTCCCTGCCGTTAACCGAGCAACCGGACGAGGTGTTGGCACTGGCACTGGGACTCTACGGTGAAGGTGAGGATTTCTTCTCGCTAAAAGGTGCGGTAGAAACCGTGCTAAACACCTTTGGTGCCACTGCGCGGTATGAGCGCAGTGCCGAGCCGTACCTGCACCCCGGCCGTCAAGCGGCGGTGTTTGTGGGCGAGGAATGTGTGGGCGTGCTGGGCGAAGTGCACCCCGACACCGCCGAACAGTACGGTTTGGGTGTGCGGTGTTATGTGGCAGAATTGCGGTTACAACCCATTTTTACCGCCGCCGACGAGCACGTGTTGCGGTATCAGCCGTTGCCACGTTTTCCGGCAGTAGAGCGCGACTTGGCATTGTTATGTGACGAAGCTCTGCCCGCCGCCACCATTGAGGCGACCATACGCGCCGCAGGGGGTAAACTGCTGGAAGCGGTCACACTGTTTGACGTGTACCAAGGTGCTCAAATTGCTGCCGGCAGCAAGAGCGTGGCGTACAGTCTTACCTTCCGTTCCGCGGAAGGCACGCTGTCGGATGCAGAGATTGACCCCGCGATGAAACGTATTATGAAACGGCTGACAGAGCAAGGTTGCACCTTGCGCGCATAAAGCACTTGCATTTTTGAAAAATATCGCGTATACTGATAAGTGTATTAATGAATGGAGGTATCCGTATGTTGGATAAAACCATGACCTTCTCCTTAACCGAGGATAAAGACCAGCAAATGAAGCAGGTGCTCACCGCGGTGTATGATGCGTTGCGGGAAAAAGGGTATAATCCGATTAACCAAATTGTCGGATACATTTTGAGCGAAGACCCCACCTACATTACCACCCACAACAACGCTCGCAGTTTGGTGCGTAAGATTGACCGCGATGAATTACTGCGTGCTATGGTGCGGGGCTATTTGAACGATTAAGGAGTACCATTATGGCAGAAACAACCGAAACTTTACTCACCTATAAAGGGCACCCGCTGGTGCGCAGCGGTAACGTGCTGTATTACGGCGATATGGCGGCCAAATGCGTCATTGTACTCACGGTGCTGAGCAATAAAACCGTGGGTGATATGACACTGGCGGACAAAGTGCAAATTCAGCTTATGCTCACCGACCCCGAAGTGCGTATGAAAGACCGCATCCTCAAAAAGAGCGAAAAAAGCGGTTTGTACGCCGCTATGGACGTTGGCAGCGTATGGTTGGACCGTGCCTTAGCCGAAGGATAACCTATCTTCCCTGCTTTTGCAACAGAACTGCCGTTCTGTTTGCAAAATTTCCCTTTTGGGTGGCTCTTGACGAACCACGGACAAGCGTATATAATTATATCGTATTGTATTTTATAATCGCCGTGTATCTGTCCTCACGGTAAGAAAGAAGGGAGCTCCGTTTTTATGCAGGAAATTAACCTGAAATCCCTGTGCCTGCTGTTGCTGTCCAAACTTAAATGGATTGTGCTCAGCGCTGCCGTTGGCGTATTACTCTTCGGCTCATACGCGTACTTATTCGTGCCGGAGCAATATGCTTCCTCGGTAATGGTGTACATCCGCAATATGTATGCGGGCAGCGAAGTGAACAGTGCCACCGCCGGCAACTTGAGTGCTTCGGAATACTTAGTGGGTACCGTCCAAGTTATGATGAAAACCGACTTGGTCATTAACAAAACCGTGGAACAACTGAACGGGCAAATGTCCGCCGGCGAATTAAAAGGTGCCGTAAGTACATCCATTGTGCAGGACACCCCTATGCTTAAAATCACCGTGCAGCACGGCAATGGCGAGTTGGCACGGAAAGCGTGTGCAGCAATTGCCTCCACCTCGGCCGAAGCATTTACCGAATTGGAAGCTTCCTCGGCTTATGTGGTCGGTGCCCCCACCAACCCGGTCTGCACCTCTCCCAATGTTATGAAAAACGCCTTAATCGGCGGTCTGCTGGGCGGTGCTTTGGTGGTCGTAATCGTGTTAGTTCGTCACTTTATGGACGACACCATTCATGACAAGCGCGACTTGCAAATGCATTTGGACGTACCGGTATTAGGTGAAATTCCCAGTTTTGATTTAGCGGTTTCCCGCAAAAAAAGGGGGCGTTCTCATGTCTGATGCACGCAAAACTACAGGGGCCCAACGTCCCATTGCCTCTACTTTCCAAATTGTAGAAGCATACAAAACTGTTCGTACCAATCTGTTGTTTGCGCTCGCCCCGTGCGACAAAAAAACGGTGATTGTATCCAGCGCCGAACCCAATGCCGGTAAATCTACCGTATCCGGCAACTTAGCTATCACTATGGCGCAAACCGGCGCACGTGTGTTGTTGATGGATGCGGACTTGCGCAAACCTTCCCAACATAAAACGTTCCGTGTAAACAAAACCAACGGCCTGTCCCGCGTGTTGATTGGCCAAATCACGGCGGAAGAAGCGATTGTTCGCGATGTGGCGCGTGGGCTGGATTTACTGCCCAGCGGTTCCCCTCCTCCCAACCCATCGGAATTGCTTGGGTCGGAGGCAATGCACACTTTGTTGCAACAACTGGCTGCCGATTACGACTATATCTTCATTGACACTCCTCCGCTCGGCGTCGTGGCCGACGCGTTGGTTGTCCTCAAAGAAGCTGCCGGAATTGTGTTGGTGTGCCGCCAAAATCAAACCACTTACGACGAACTTCAACAAGCAACGGAAAGCATTACAAACGCCGAAGGCACGTTGCTGGGTGTAGTCATCTCGGATATGCAGGAAAGCCCGCGTACATACGGCCGTTACGAAAAAACCCACTATTACAAAGCTTACGACTATTCCTATGCCAGTACCCCCACCTCTCTGGAGGGCGACTCGCAGGCATAAACTTTTTCAAAACCGCACGTTGTTGCGGTTTTGTCGTCTCTGTACAGAATAATATCAAACGGAAAGGTGGGTTCCTCGTGAGCACCGGTCACGGCTTTTATCGCTTCGGCAGACGCCTGTGGGGGCGTATGGCACTGGTCCGCGAACTGGTTGTAGCCGTTTTAGATTTAATGATTCTTTCCGGCTGTTCCGCATTGTTGTTTGAGTTGGTTCGTTGGAGCGCGGGTGATGCAGCCATATTTGCTAATAATTTGTCCCTCCACCCCCTTCGCCAACTGGCCTTACTGGTACTGTGCGTATTTGCCTTTTTGGCATTGTTTCGTACGTATTCCAGTTTGTGGAAGTATGCCAGCAGCCGAGAGTATCTTGCCATCATTCTGGCATGTTTGTGCGGTTACATCTTGTACCTTGCCATCAGTTTCGGTATTATGCGCATCTCCCTGCCCCCCCTGTTCTCGCTAACAATCGTCATCTTATCCACCCTGCTGATTTTAGCGGTACGTATGACGTATCGTTTATGGCGTAACCGCCTTGTGGTACGCTCTTTGCACACCAAATCCACTCCGGTCATTATCATCGGTGCAGGCGATGCAGGCGTAATGGTATTAAACGAAATGCAAAATAACGCGGCCGGTAGCTATCGGCCCGTGTGTCTCGTGGATGATGACCCCCACAAAATCGGTCGTCAAATCCACAACCTTCACATTGAAGGGCCTATCAGTCATATGCCGGATATTCTCTCGCGCTATGATGCGCGGGATATTCTCATCGCAATGCCCTCGGTCTCTTCCCACCGTGTGCGGGAAATTTTTGAAATTTGCTCAGCACTCAAATGCCGCGTGCGCTTACTCCCCAACGTGCTGGCGTTTAGCAACACCGGCTCTCTTATGAACCACGCTCGCGACGTAGATATTGACGACTTGCTCGGCCGCGACCCTGTGGAACTGGACACCGAACAACTGGATTCCCTGTTGCTGGGAAAGGTGGTAATGGTTACCGGTGGCGGTGGTTCCATCGGTTCGGAACTGTGCCGTCAAATTGCGCGCCACAAACCGCACCAGCTGGTCATTGTAGACATTTACGAAAACAATGCGTATGACGTTCAACAGGAACTCACTTACAAATATAAAGACTCCCTGAATTTGGCGGTAGAAATTGCCACGGTGCGGGATGAACATAAAATAGACCGGTTGTTTGCCAAATACCGTCCGCAGGTGGTGTTACACGCCGCCGCGCACAAGCACGTACCGCTTATGGAATCGTGCCCGGAAGAAGCCGTGCGCAACAATGTGTTCGGCACGTATAACGTCGCGCGCGCCGCCGACCGCCACGGTGCGGAACGGTTCATCCTCATTTCTACGGACAAAGCGGTCAACCCCACCAATGTTATGGGCGCGACCAAACGCCTGTGTGAAATGATTGTCCAAGGCATGTCGAGTAAAAGCAATACGCATTTTGCCGCCGTGCGCTTCGGCAACGTGTTGGGCTCTAACGGTTCGGTCATTCCGCTGTTCCGTCGTCAAATTGCTGCCGGCGGCCCGCTAACGGTTACGGATAAACGCATTATCCGTTATTTTATGACCATTCCCGAAGCTGCCCAACTGGTACTATTAGCGGCAACTATGGCGCAAAAATCGGAAGTCTTTGTGTTGGATATGGGTTCTCCCGTTCGCATTTGGGAACTGGCAGAAAATCTCATTCGCCTGTCCGGCTTTACGCCGCACGTGGATATGCAGATTGTTGAGACCGGCCTGCGCCCGGGCGAAAAGTTGTATGAGGAACTGCTTGCCCACGGCGAAAATTTGACAGCCACCCCCAACCGCAAAATTTTTATTGAACGGCAAAAACAACCCGTTACGCACGACGAACTACTGGGCAAACTGGCACGGCTGGAAACCGTTTTGGCACAGGACCAGCCGGAGGAAGTGGTACGCGTTATGAAAGAACTTGTCCCCACCTTCCGCACCGCGGAGGAGGTAAACGCGCAAGCCATTGCCGATTTGGATTACAGTCGCGTACATAGTACCACTACACCGTAAAACGTACCCCCGGTGAGCCAGACTGCTCACCGGGGGATATTAAAATGTCGAGCAATGCGCCACGTGCCTCCGTTTTTAAATTCCCAATGGATAAACCTTGACACCACCCGCCGGGTATAGTATACTTATCTCTGTTGCCGCAGCGCGGCAATGATGGTTTGCGGCACGGCACAATTGGTGGCGCGCAACATTTATCCACAATTAAATACCATTTCGAGGTGTAGCTCACCCGGTAGAGCGCCTGGTTTGGGACCAGGAGGCACGGAGTTCAAGTCTCCGCACTTCGACCAATTTTAGCGGTTCTACCCGCGAAATTGAAGCCGTAAAGCATTCCGCTTTGCGGCTTCTTGAATTTACACAAAAAGGGGCTGCACTATTTTTTCTATATATTGGTATATTGTTTGTTGTGTTTACCTTTATTACACCGCGGATACCTCTGTTTCAAGGCCCGCTGACGGGAACGTACGGAATATAAAAATGCCGATGAGGACTGTTCCTCATCGGCATTTTCAGTTAGCAAAAGCTTTATGTATTCTTCATAACCACGGTTTCCACGCAGTCGCCCACGTGCTCGCACGCGTCGGCGCAATTTTCCATTTTATTATAAATATCGCGCCACGAAACAATTTCCAGCACATCCGCCGAGGATTCCGTCAACCGACGGTTCGCGGCCAAATACAACTTATCGCACTCTTCCTCCAAATGGTTAAGTTCTACCACCATCTCGTGCAGTTTGACGGGACGCTTAAAGTTAACAAACTCCGCCAACATCTCTTTCATCAGCGCACAACAAGCCGCAATATTTCTGCCAAACTCCGCCGCTGCTTCCGGAACCGTTTGGATGCGATACATATACAACCCCTGTAATACTTCCTCCACGCCGTCGGATACGTCATCAATACACTGGCTGATGAGTGCCAAATCCTCACGGTCAACGGGTGTTACAAACGCTTTGGCCAACGCGGCGGACATTTCGTGCTTTTTTTCGTCCCCCATATGCTCAAAAAGGTGTACCTTGTGTACCATTTCTTCAATGTTGTTGGGGTCATAATGGGATAAACATTCCACCAAATACTCCGCCGCTTTGCAAGCACAATCTGCCGCTTGCACAAAATTTTCAAAGTAAAACTTGTCTGTTTTGGCTGCCATAGTATACAACATCCTTTCTTTATCAGCAGAATATCGCCATAAAAATCTTGGTCATTAAAAATCCTATCAACCCGCAACCCGGAAAAGTCAATACCCACGTCAGTGCCATTTCTTTCACAACACCGAGGTTGATAGCAGACAACCGCCGCACGGCACCAACACCCATAATCGCCGTGGTTTTGGCGTGGGTGGTGGACATCGGGATACCAAATCCCGAACTGAGCAGCAAACACAGCGAGCCGGCGATGTCGGCGGAAAACCCTTGGTATTTTTCCAGTTTCACCATATCCATACCCACGGATTTAATGATTTTTTTGCCGCCGCACATCGTACCCACGCCCATAACCACGGAGCAAAGCAACATCAGCCACACCAAATTGCCGGTATCCACGCCACCTGCGGGAATATCCTGTCCTTTAATTAAGTAGGTGCTGAGAATAATAACACCCATAAATTTTTGGCCATCCTGCGCGCCGTGCATAAATGCCATAGAGGCGGCACCCACAATTTGTGCGCCCTTAAAAAACGGTTCGGTTCTTCGCCGGTCAGCTTTGCGGAACAACGCTTCCACCCCGCGGCACACCAGCCAGCCCAAGCCAAAGCCAACCACCACGGAAATAACAATACCGTATATTACTTTAATCCATTCACTGCCGTTTACCCCTGCCAAACTGCCTTGCAGAGCAATGGCGGAACCGGTAAGGCCGGCAATAAGCGCGTGGCTTTCGCTGGTGGGAATACCAAACACCCACGCGGCAGTCGCCCACACCACAATGGCAAACAACGCGGCACTCAGCGCCACCACCGAACTCTTTGGGTCGTTACCGAAATCCACCATTTTGGTAATGGTCTCCGCCACAGAAGCGTTCACCATACTCATAACAAACACGCCCAAAAAATTGAACACCGCCGCCATAATAATCGCGGCGCGAACCGGCATACAGCGTGTAACCACACAGGTGGCAATCGCGTTTGGCGCATCCGTCCAGCCATTCACCAAAATAACGCCTAAGGTGAGCAAAATCGCCGTGAGCAACAACGGTTGTGCCAGCGCCTCCGCCCAAAAAGTTTGAAAATCCATACGCTCCCCCCTCTGTGTTCACGGCGAAAAAACGGTTACGCCGCATTGAACACTTTTATTTTACCACACATACCCCCTTCGACACAATAGCCAATTTGCACCTGCCCGTTAAAAATCATTTCTGGGTATAATAAAAAGAAAGGCGAGAGCGGTTTTCACCTGCTCTCGCTCACGTTTGAATACTTATTCCGCCTCAAACGCGTCTTTTCCCAACCCGCAGACGGGGCACACCCAATCTTCCGACACATCGTCCCACGCCGTGCCGTGTGCTACGCCGTTGTCCGGGTCACCCAACGCCGGGTCATACACATACCCGCAAGGGCACACAAATTTTTCCATACTGCTCATCTCCTTATGGTTAATTTACCCGCTTTACGCGGGAGTATGCGGTGTTGCAGTACCAATTCCCAAAACAAAAAATATGCTACCGTTATGATAGCATACCTGCTTAATGTTCGCAATACCAAATATCCTCTTTGCCTATCAATTTATAAAGCCACGCTTTGAGCTTGTTTCTCTTTAACCGCCAATCGTACTGTGGGAAACAGTACAAATAATAATCACACTCGTCACAACAACACTCATATTCCGGATGCTCGCCATTCCCCAGACACTTGCGACCTTGCCGCGATGGTGTTAACGGTGTTCCTGTGAAGTCAATGATTTGCTTTTTTCTCATACCTTTTCCCCCGCAATAAAAAAAGCACACCCCGAAGGATGTGCCGAAAAAGTGTTTCCCTCGGTTTCGCTACCACACTACACCGATAAATTTTTCCACAAGGGAGAAAAAGGGGAACACCTTTTACCAAGGTAGTATCCCCCCAAAGTGGAAAAACAATTATCGGCTATTCAAGTGTAGTGTGGTATATTGTCATTTTATCACATAACGATTAAAAAGTAAAGAAGCAATCATAACCACCGGCCGTGCCGGTGGTATGCACTGCCCCCTTAGGGCATAATGCCGGCCGGGCCTATAGGCCCGCCGAAAGGTTTGCCAACCGCAACACTTTCACCGGCCGCCCCTAAAGGGGCATTTTATTTGCCTTCTTTTACCTGCTGACCCGTGAACGGGTCTATGTATTCTTTCATTGTCATCTGGTCACTTGCTATATCTTCTTGTAATTGGTTTCGAATATATTCTTGTATCTGCTTTTTGTTGCGTCCCACCGTGTCTACGTAATATCCTCGACACCAAAAATGACGATTTCCGTACTTGTATTTCATATTCGCATACTTTTCAAATATCATCAAACTGCTTTTTCCTTTGAGATATCCCATAATTTGCGATACGCTATACTTGGGCGGAATCGACACGAGCATATGTATGTGATCTTTGCACGCTTCGGCTTCGATGATTTCAATTTGCTTGTACTTACATAACTTTCGCAACATTATCCCTATATCGGCTTTAATTTTTCCGTAGATTATTTGGCGGCGGTATTTTGGTGCAAAAACTATGTGGTATTTGCAATTCCATTTTGTATGTGCTAAACTTTCTGTATCAAGTTTCACGACTTGCTTCCTCCTTCGTCTTTTGGTTGTGGTTGGCAAACCCACTCCTATTTTAGACGAAGGAGGATATTTTTTCTACTCATAGCTAAAGCTTTATGGTACCACCAGCACAGCTGGTGGTTTTTCCCTGCAAAAAAACACGGCGCGGAAAACATTCCGCGCCGTGCACAAGGCAACTCTTATTTGAAGTATCTGTTCAGCAGTCCCTCGAACGCTCTGCCGTGTCGAGCCTCGTCTTTCGCCATTTCGTGCACGGTGTCATGAATCGCATCATAACCCAGTTCCTTAGCGCGGCGAGCCAAAATCATCTTGCCGTCGGTAGCGCCGTATTCGGCTTCCACACGCATCGCAAGGTTCTTTTCGGTGCTGTCGGTCAACACTTCGCCCAGTAATTCTGCAAACTTGGCGGCGTGCTCGGCTTCTTCGTACGCGGCCTTTTCCCAGTACAAACCAATTTCGGGATAACCTTCGCGGTGCGCCACACGGGCCATTGCCAAATACATACCCACTTCGGAGCACTCGCCGTTAAAGTTGGCACGCAACATCTCAACCACTTCCGCATCCACGCCTTTGGCAATGCCAACGCGATGCTCATCCGCCCACACACGGTCGGTCAAGCTTTTTGCTTCCGCGGCTTCGGCAGCGGGAGCCGCCTCAATTTCCTTAAACTTTTCGGCACCGGCGCCGCAGATGGGGCATTTGACAGGTGCTTCATCCCCGTTGTGAACATACCCGCAAACCAGACAGACATACTTTTTCATTGTGTTTTCCTCCCAGCAATTTAATAATTGGTTGATTGACAGTGGGGGCACACCCCCGTGGCATACACGTCGAACAAGTCAGTGCGAAATTCTTTCGGCAGCAGTTCCTGCGCCACCCCGCGCGGTAGCGGAAAATCCAACAACGCGCCGCAATGTGAGCAGCGAAAATGTCCGTGGTCTTCCGTGTCCGCATCAAAGTGCTGCTCCTCAGCATCAATGGTGACAACGCGCAACAACCCCGCCTGATACAACGCCCGCATAGTGTTATACACCGTGGTGCGGGACATGGTAGGATACTCCCGACTTAACGCCTGATACACCGTGTCCGCCGTAGGGTGCGTGCGGTGTTTTAACAAATACTCATACACCGCCAATCGCTGCTGCGTTGGGCTAACGCCCCGCTGCCGCAACGTTTCGGCCAATGCCTGTACCGCCATACGCGCCCTCCTTTTGTAATCGTTTCTATTTTGTAATGATTACAATTTTATTATAGCAGATTCTTTTTCGTTGTCAAGAGGGTTTTATAAATTTTTCAAAAAATTTTTGTGCGCAAAAATAGCGGAATGGACTTGACAAGTTTCTTAAAGTGTGGTAAAGTTATGTGCGTTACCGAATATGGGGGTATGACTCAGTTGGGAGCGCGAAGCACTCAAAGTTGAACCCCACTTCATAATTTCATAAATAAAAACTTGACGAACCCCAATATGGGGGTATAGCTCAGCTGGGAG
>JAZOLU010000025.1:0-2890 GCA_045653425.1 Acutalibacteraceae bacterium
CGCGGAACCCGTTTACGGGTAGTAAATAATCGGTGCGTGGCTGGCAGGCCAATAAAAAGCGCACTTGTGCGCAGCCAGTATCGCATAGGGCTATGCCCGAAAATGAAATACCCCCCGCTATGCGGGGGGATTTTTATTATCCAAACACCGTTTCAATCATTTTACGACATCCGTTGGGAGAATATTGCCAACGGTCAATGTGTCCCTCCGTAATAAAATAGCGCATCGGGGGCGGCAGTTCGGCGCTGTCTTGCGAATCAATGAGTACCAACTTTAACTTCATTTTTTCCGCCAAAATATTTTTAATGTACACGCCCGCGTACTGCCCCACGCGCACACCATCTCGCGGTTCCGCCAATCCCGCTAAATTGGGGGTGAGTTCAATAAACACGCCGTAATCTTCCACCGAGCGCACAATGCCGGCCACCGTTTCGCCTTGCGTAAACAACGCGGCGTTTTCCTCCCACGTGCCCAACAACTCACGTTGGGACAGGCAGATGCGATTTTGTTCAATAGAACTGATAACGCAGTGAATGTCCATACCTACGCACAAGCGGTCGGAGGGATGCGCAATACGGCTCACCGAAATGCTGGCAATGGGCAGCAGCGCGGGAATACCGCAACCAATATCGCAAAACGCGCCAAAACTCTCCAACCGCGTCACGCGGGCGGGAATCACATCGCCGGGGCAACACTGCGACAAAAAATCGCGGTAGCATCGTTCCTGTGCTGCACGGCGCGAACAAATGGCACGCCGCTCGCCCTCCGGTGTGTAATCAAAACCGGTAACCAAAAAACTCACCGGCTTGCTCACGCGGGAAATCAGCGCAATGTCGCGGGTAGTTCCCTCCGCAATGCCAAGTGCGCCCTCCTCGCGCGGGATAATGCCGGTCATTCCGGGCAACTCCACGTACAAATTGTGTTCGTTGTCGCACAACACGGCGCGCGCTTCCACCACGTCCTGCATAATTGCCGCTTCGGCCAGTGCCGCCGCCGATTCGGTGCGCCGCCGATTTTCTGCTGTGCCCAGCAATACGCCCTCCGGATAATACTCTCTCATTTGAACAGTCATTCCTTTCAACATTAGTTTTCTGACACATCTATATGCCCCGCGCGGGGCGGCCATTCAAAAAAATAACGAAAATTGAAAATCAAAAAGCCAAAAATGCCTTTGCAACATAAAAAAACCTTGGTATAGTTAAACTATATCACAAGAGAAAGGGTGTCTTTTGTAGAATGAACGTACTTGGATTGGAAGTTTCGGTTAAAAATTTGCCGGCGTTGGATGCCGGTTTTATCCCGATGGCCGCTTTTTGTCGAGATTATGAAAAATCGGCGGAAAACGGTCGCGAAATTGCCATAGCGGTGGAGCGCAACCAAGGTCAAACAGCGGTGCGCCGTTTCCGCATTCACGGTACGCCGGACAAACAGGCGCTGGACGCACTGTACGTTGACCGCACGGTAAAAATGATGTTGTGGGCGTACGGCGGTTACAAAGTGATGGTGTGCGGGGACGATGGCATTGCCGCCACCGTGGCCGCGGCATACACCAAAGGCGGCAGCCGCGAGTTTGACAGCAACTTTATGAGCCGCGTATACGAGCGTCCTTTTGAAGTGATTTCGCTCCCCTTGTGCGACGTACCCGCAGAAAAATCCACGGCGCAGTCGGTGGGTCGCAATCTGGATGGTTGCCGCATTGGATTTGACGCCGGCGGCAGTGACCGCAAAGTGTCCGCCGTGGTAGACGGCGTGTCGGTGTATTCCGAAGAGGTGGTATGGTTCCCCAAAATCAACGAGGACCCCAACTACCATTACCAAGGGATTGTGGAGGCATTCCGTAGCGCGGCCTCCAAAATGCCGCGTGTGGATGCCATTGGCATCTCGTCCGCCGGCGTGTATGTGGACAACCGCGCCATGGTCGCCTCGCTGTTTATTAAAGTGCCGGAAGAACGGTACGAAAAAGAGGTGAAAGACATTTACCTGCGCGCCGCCGCTGAGATTGGTGATGTGCCGGTGGAAGTGGCGAACGACGGCGACGTCACCGCGTTGGCCGGCGCTATGGGCCTCAACAAAAACAACATTTTGGGCATTGCTATGGGCACCTCGGAAGCCGTGGGTTATGTGGACGGCGACGGCAACATCACCGGTTGGCTGAACGAACTGGCGTTTGCACCGGTGGATTTGCAAGAGGATGCCATGGTGGACGAATGGTCGGGCGATAAGGGCTGCGGTGTTAAGTATTTCTCGCAAGACAGTGTGATTAAACTGGCACCTCGCGCCGGCATTGTGCTGGACGAAACGCTTTCTCCGGCAGAAAAGTTAAAAGCCGTTCAGTTGGAAATGAACAAAGACAACGAGACCGTGCGCGATATTTACCGCTCGATTGGCGTGTATTTGGGTCACACGCTTGCCTACTACGCGATGTACTATCAAATCAACGACATTTTGTTGCTGGGCCGCGTTATGTCCGGCGAAGGCGGCGATTTGATTTTGGCAGAAGCCACCCGCGTGTTACAAGAGGAATATCCCAACTGTGCCGCCATGGAACTGCACTTGCCGGATGAAAAAATTCGCCGTGTAGGTCAGTCGGTGGCCGCCGCCAGCTTGCCGAAAATTAACTAACCTTTTACAAATCATAACCACCAGTAAACTGGTGGTATGCACAGCCCCTAGAAGGGGCAACTACAGGCTTAGCCCCTGAAAGGGGCACTGAGGGCTTGGCACCGCATTACCATCACAGGCAGCCGCCCAAGCGGCTGTCTTTTTTTGCCTACTTGTTCTTGCGACCCGTAAACGGGTCGGTATACTCTTTGAATGTCATCTGATCACTGGCATAATCTTCTTCCAATTGATTTCGTATATATTCTGCAATTGCCTTTTTATTACGCCC
>JAZOLU010000026.1:0-8512 GCA_045653425.1 Acutalibacteraceae bacterium
CGCGGAACCCGTTTACGGGTAGTAAATAATCGGTGCGTGGCTGGCAGGCCAATAAAAAGCGCACTTGTGCGCAGCCAGTATCGCATAGGGCTATGCCCGAAAATGAAATACCCCCCGCTATGCGGGGGGATTTTTATTATGCGAAAATCCGTAAATCCCCCTTATATTTTTTGTTTTGTTTCAAACACTAACAGCGATATAGGAGGGTGAAAAAATGAAAAAATACGGATGGCTGGCAGCGGGCACGGCGCTGGCAATAGCGTTAATTGTGGGGATACGGCTGTATACGCGTCCCCAAAGTACGGCGGTTACGTTGGTTACGGTGAACACGGGTGCGGTGCGGCGCACCGTGGAGTGCAACGGCAAGGTGCAGGCGGCACAAAGCGAAGAGGTGGTTACACAGTTTCCTTGCATTGCGGGGGAAGTGTTTGTTAAAAAAGGGCAACGGGTAAACCAAGGCGATGCCCTGTTTTCGGTGGACGTGGCGGCAACACAACAGGTATTGGCGCAAGTGAACGGTTCGGTTTCCACGGGAATTACCCCCGCCGTTTCGTCTACCGTTACGGCACCGGTGAGTGGAACCGTAACCTCGTTGAATATAACGCAAGGGGAGTTAACGGACGGGACAACGCCGTGTGCGGTGATTACCACCGATGACAGTGTGCGCATTGTGGCGGCGGTAAGAGAAAAATACGTATCGCAAATTGCGGTGGGGCAGGCGGTAGAGGTAAGCGGCGTGGCGTTTGCCAAAGAATGTTACCACGGCACGGTAAGCCAGTTGGCAAGCAGTGCGCACCAGCAGTATATCGGCACAGTGGCGGAAACCGTGGTGGATGCGGTGGTGGTGATTGACGAGGACGAGTTGGACAGCTCGTTGCGCGCCGGATTGAACGCTCGTGCCACGGTGATTGTGGATGTGGACGAAGCCGCTCTGTTGGTGCCGTACGCTTGTGTGGCGCAAGACGAGAAAGGACGGGAATACGTGTATGTGTATCAAAACAACGGTACCGCCGTGCGACAGTACCCCACCTTTGGGCGGGAGTGTGCCGACGGTGTGTTGGTGGTGTCCGGGTTGGCGGACGGGGCGCGACTGGTACAGTCGCCGGAAACCTTGTCGGGCGACACCGTCTCCGTGCGGGTGGAGTAAGCAATGGGAGAACTAATAAAAGGAGCGTGGCGCAGTTTGCGCCGCAAACGCAACCGCACGTGGCTCACCGTGATAGGGATTGCCGTGGGCGTGATGATGGTATCCGCGGTGAGCGTGATTGGTACGGCGGGGCGTGAAGTGTTGTACGGCGAATTGGAGAGTATGGGCGTAAACGGGTTGTCGGTTATGGCAGAAAGCGGCGGCGAACTCATCGGCGAGGAAGCGTTGCGCGAGATTCGCGGGTTGTCGTGCGTTACCTCCGCTATGCCGCTAATGGTTCAGTTGGGGGAGGTGTCGGCGGCACAGACAAGCGAATCGGCGTTGTGCGGCATTGATTCCGGTGCGGACCAAGTCATTTCGCTGGTGCTGCGCTATGGGCGAATGATTTCGCCCGGGGACGTGTCTGCCGCCGCGCGGGTGTGTGTGCTGGACGAAGCGTTGGCACAAAAAACGTATGGGCGCAGTAACGTGGTGGGAAAAACCGTAACGGTGCAGTTTGGCGGCATTGCCGAGCAACTTACCGTAGTGGGTGTGACCGAAACCGGAAGCAGTTTGCTTCAAAACTTTACGGCATTCATTCCCGGAATGTTGTATATGCCGTACACAACGCAAACCACCATTACCGGACAAACGGCATTTGACCAGGTGGCGGTGCGGGTGAGCGAAGCGGCCGCCAACACCGCCGGACAACGCATTGAGCAGGTACTAAACCGATTGTACGATGGCAATTCTCCGTTTAGCACCCACAATTTGGCGGTGCAAAAAGCGCGGTTGGAGGGGTTGGTTGACGCGGTGGCGTTGATTTTAACCGCTATCAGTGCTATCTCGTTGGTGGTTTCGGGTTTTGGTATTGTTACGGCTATGTTATCGGCGGTGAACGAGCGCACGCGCGAGATTGGCATTAAAAAAGCCATCGGTGCCAAAAGCGGGCATATTTTATGGGAATTCTTGGCAGAGGCGGTTATGTTATCTGCCGCCGGCGCTGCTTTGGGGATTGCACCGGCAGCGTTGCTCGCGGTGGTTTTGTCGGCAACGGGTTTATCCGGCGGATTTCCGTTAGCATTGTTTGCCGGCTTGTTTGCATTCTCTTTGTTGGTGGGCGGTGTATTCGGTGCTTACCCGGCTTACAAGGCGTCGCGATTGCAACCGGTGGAAGCGTTACGCAGCGAATAAAAAAAGTCTTTTCTCGCACGGGAAAGTATGGTACAATAGGAATGTTAAAAGGAGGGGTGGTTATGGCGGAGTGTGTACACCGGTTGTGTGAGGGTGTGGAATGTTTTACCTTGCCGGACAATCGGTTTAAAACGGCACAAATCACGGTGGCGTTGTTTTTGCCGCTGCACCGCGAAATGGTGGAAGAATATGCCATTTTACCTCGATTGCTCACGCGCGCCTGTGCCGCTTATCCGGAGTTTACAGGGCTTCATCGTCGGTTAAATGAACTGTACGGTGCCGCCGTTCACGGGCGGGTCACGCGGGTTGGCGAGGCGCAGGGGTTGGTGTTCACGGCGGAATGTACTGCCGACCGCTTTGCGCTGAATGGGGAATCGGTTACCGCCGCCTGTGCGCAGTTGTTGTGTGATATGTTATTCTCGCCCGCGCTGGAAAACGGCGTGTTCCGGCGCGAGGACGTGGAAACCGAGCGCCGTTGTTTGGCGGAGGATGTACGGGCACAAATCAACGATAAACGGTGGTATGCTCGCCGCCGTGCGGAGGAAATTCTGTGTGCGGACGAGGCGTATGGCGTTGGGAGTTACGGCCGCGCCGAGGTAATTGAACAGTTAACCCCCGAACGGGTAACGGCGGCGTGGGGGCGGATGTTGCGCCACGCCACGGTGCGTGTGATTGTGCAGGATGCACAGGCGTTGCCGCAGGTGGAGGCGGCGTTGTGCCGTGGTTTTTCCGCCGTGCGTGACCGCCGCCCGCTTACGTGCGTTACCGACACCACCCATCATTTGCCGGAACTGCGCCGCTTAACCGAGCGAATGGCCATTAACCAAGCCAAATTGGTACTGGGGTTTCGCACCGACTGTGCCGAACCAAGCGAGGACGTTACCGCTACGCGGCTGATGAACGCGCTATTGGGCGGTACGCCGTCATCGTTGTTGTTCCGAAACGTGCGCGAGGCACTTAGTTTGTGTTATTACTGTTCTTCATCGTACGACCGAATGAAAGGCATTTTAATGGTGCAAAGCGGGGTGGATGAAGCAAACGCCGCACGCACCGAGCAGGAAATTTTGCGTCAGGTACAGGCACTCGCGGCAGGGGAGTTTACCGAGGAAGATTTGGAATCGGCGCGCCGTTGTGTAATGCAAAGTTTTGAGGCGGTGGGCGATTCACAGGAAGCGCAAGCGGCGTGGTACGTGGCACAAACGTTGTTGCCCAAGCAACAACGGCCGGAGGATGTGCGCCGCCAACTGAAAGCGGTGGACCGCGAAGCGGTTATTCGTGCGGCCGCGCGGTTGCGGCTGGAATGTGTGTATTTGTTGGCGCAGGAGGGAGCAAACCGTGGCTGAATGGAAAGAACTCCGCTGTGAACGAACGGGGGAGCGTTGCTATTTTTTGAAACACGCTTCGGGGCTTTCGTTGTACGTGTGGCCCAAGCCGAAATACACCACCACCTATGCGGTGTTTGCCACCAAATACGGGGCAATTGACACGGCGTGCATCACATCAGACGGCAAAACGGTGACGTTGCCGGCGGGCACGGCGCATTATTTGGAACACAAATTGTTTGAAAGCGAAGACGGCGACGCATTTGAACGCTATGCCCACACGGGTGCCAGTGCCAATGCGTACACCTCGTTTGACGAAACGGCGTATCTGTTCACTTGCACGCGGCAAGCAACCGAATCGTTAGAAATTTTGCTGGATTTTGTGCAAAAACCGTATTTTACGGCACAAACGGTGGAAAAGGAACGCGGCATTATTGGGCAGGAAATCCGTATGGGTGAGGACTCGCCGTTTCGGCGGGTGTTTTGCAATATGTTATCGGGGCTTTATCACAACCATCCCGTCCGCACCGACATTGCCGGCACGGTGGAATCCATTGCGGAGATTACGCCGGAACTTTTGTATGACTGTTATTATACCTATTATAATTTGCACAATATGGTGTTATCCGTATGCGGCAACATCACTTGTGAGCAGGTGGAGGCGGTGGCAGACCGCTTGCTGAAACCGTGTGAGGAGCAAGTGCCGTGCCGCGCGGCTGTGAACGAACCGTGTGAGGCGGCGCGCCCCCGTGTTGAGGTGGAAATGCCGGTAGCAGTCCCGCTTTTTTATTTAGGTTATAAAGCGCCGGTGGATAGCGGTGTGGGATTGCCTGCCGAATCCGCAACCGCCTTGGCGGCGGCAGAGGTGTTGCAGGAACTGTTGGGCGGCAAATCGTCGGCATTGTATGCGCGGCTTATGCGTGAAGAACTCATTAACGCGTCCTTTGGCGTGGAGTACTTTTGTGGTGCCGGGTATGGCGTGTGGATTGTGGGCGGCGAATCGCGTGACCCCGATGCGGTGAGCACCGCGTTTGCCGCCGAGGTGGAACGGCAACGGCAAAGCGGCATTGACCCGATGGATTTTGAGGCGGCGCGCAACGCGGTGTATGGGCGGCACATCAGCCGAATGGACGACGTGGAGGCGTGCGGTGATTGGCTGGTAGAGGCCCATTTTAACGGGGTGACCCCATTTGCCTATTTGGAGGCGGTTGCCGCGCTGGACAGTGACACGGTTTATCGGCGTCTGGTAACGGATTTTAACGAGCAGGCATCTACGTTGTCGATTGTGCGCCCGTTGCCCCAAAAGAAAGGATGAGCAAAATGGAATACGTTTCGTTTCCCAAATTGGGATGGACCATTCCCGTACACGAAGAGATTGTTTCGTTTGAATTGTTTGGGCAGACCTTTGCCATTCGTTGGTACGCGGTCATTATTGCGCTGGGGTTGTGCTTGGCGGTTTGGTACGCCCATCGCCGTGCGGATGAATTTCGCATTTCCAGGGATGCCATGTTCGACGCCGTGCTGGCATGTGCGTTGGCGGCCATTGTGGGCGCACGGTTGTATTACGTGGTGTTTTCGGAAGACCGCACCGCCTATTTTGAAAACCCCATAAGCATTTTACAAATTTGGAACGGCGGGTTAGCCATTTACGGTGCGGTGATTTTTGCGTTCCTTGCGGGAATTATTATGTGCCGTGTGAAAAAGATAGACACGCTGCGAATGTTTGATTTAGCCGCCCCCGGCTTTTTAATTGGTCAAGCCGTTGGGCGGTGGGGCAATTTTGTAAACCAAGAAGCGTTTGGCGGCAACACTACCCTGCCGTGGGGAATGTCGGGCAGCGAAATTGCGGGCGCGTATGCCGCCACCGCCGGTTACGACCCCGCCTTGCCGGTGCATCCCACCTTTTTGTACGAATCGTTGTGGTGTGCGTTGGGATTGTTGGTGATACATATCGTATCCAAAAAAGTCTACCGTTTTCGTGGGCAGTTGTTTGCCCTATATGTTATGTGGTACGGCACGGGACGATTCTTTATTGAACAACTGCGTACCGACAGTTTGTATTTGGGCACCATGCGGGTTTCCTGTTTGGTGGCTGCGTTGTCGGTGCTGGGCGGCTTGGCACTGTACTTTGTGTTTAAGGAACGCGAAAATCGGTTGCCCAAAACCTTGCAAGATGAGGAAACGGTTTTAGTGGACGATGAAACGCTTACCACCGATGTAGAAAGTGAGGAAGTAAACGATGGCAGTACGAATTGACGGAAAAGCCATTGCCGCGGCCGTGCGGCAAGAGGTACGCGCCGAGGCAGAGGCATTGACGAAGCAAGGGCACACGCCCGGATTGGCGGTTATATTGGTGGGGGATGACCCCGCCTCCCGCGTGTATGTGAACAACAAAAAGAAAGCGTGCGCTGAGGCGGGAATTCACTCCGAGGAATTTGCCTTGCCCGCCGATACCACGCAGGAACAACTGCTGGCGTTGGTGGAGGAATTGAACGGCCGAGAGGACATTCACGGCATTTTGTGTCAACTCCCGTTGCCAAAACCGTTGGATGACAAAGCGGTCATTGCCGCCATTTCCCCTAAAAAAGACGTGGATGCGTTCCACGCGGAAAACGTGGGGCAAATCCTTATTGGCGACTACACGTTTTTGCCGTGCACGCCGGCGGGGGTTATGGAACTTTTGCACCGCACCGGCATTTCGGTGGAGGGCAAACACTGCGTGGTTATTGGACGGAGTAACATTGTGGGTAAACCGATGGCGATGATGCTGCTGCACGAAAACGCCACCGTTACCATTTGCCATTCCCGCACGCAAAACTTAAAGGACATTTGCCGACAGGCGGATGTACTGGTCGCGGCGGTAGGTCGCGCCGGTTTTGTTACACCGGATATGGTAAAAGAGGGTGCCGTTGTGGTGGATGTGGGCATTAACCGCAACGCCGAAGGCAAGTTGTGTGGTGACGTTGACCCCGCTGTGGAAGCGGTGGCGGGGTACTTCACCCCTGTGCCCGGCGGCGTGGGGCCCATGACAATTGCTATGTTGCTTAAAAACACCATTACCGCCGCGCGCGCACTGCTGTAAACGTGTTCCCCCGCCATTCACACATGGCGGGGATTATTTTACGCAAAAAACCGAACAAATTTTCGATTTTTCTATTGACAACGGCAAAAAATCTGTTATAATGAACCTGTAAGGAACATTTGTTCGGCATTGTTCGAACAGCGTTGGGAGGAAACGGCTATGGTGTTTAACTTGTGTGCCGCCGCGGTGTTGGGCGCGGTAGCGTTGTATATGACGGGGAAAACCGCGTACAAAACCGCGCGCCGTATGGCGTGGGTGCCGGCGGTTATGGCGTTAATGGAGTTGGCGTTGTGCGGTGCGTTAGATGTCACCGCCTATCCGATACTTACTGCGGTGTTAATGGTGTGCCGTTTAACAGTACTGGTTTGCTGCTCGTTGGCACTCAAAAAAGATGCCGCCGCGGCACGCAACCGTCGCCGTCGGCGTGAGGTGTGCCGCCGCATAACGGCTCAGGGGATGTTGTATGAACTGAACGCGCCGGTGGCCGCGTGCCGCCCGTGTGCCTAACCGAACTTGCCAAACAAGCACCCTGCGGGGTGCTTGTTTGTTTTTTCATATTGTGCTTGTTTTTTAGGGGGGTTTGAGATACAATAATCAGTGGATTTCTTGGAACAGGAGCAACCGTATGGAAAATTTTCTTACAGTAGGTCAGCAAGTGTTAATTTTGTTTTTGCTGATTGCGGCGGGTTATGTGTTGGGTAAAAAAGGGGTCATCACCGAAGTTAGTGCCAAAACATTATCCGATATTGCGTTGTTATTGGCAACTCCCTGCGTGATAGCACTGTCGTTTGAACGCGAATTCAGCGTGGACGTGCTGAAAGAGTTGGGGAAAGCACTGGTGGTTACGGCGGCAATTCACCTTATTGCCATTGGGATTGCGCGGGTACTGTACCGGCGCGATACGTCGCGCACGCGGGTGTTGCGGCTGGCGGCGGTGTTGTCCAACGCCGGGTTTATGGGGTTGCCGTTACAACAAGCGGTGTTGGGCACACAGGGTGTGTTTTACGGCGCGGCGTACGTTACGATGTTTAACCTCGTCTTGTGGAGTTACGGCGTCATCACTATGGACCGCGGCGAACGGCGGTTGTCTGCCAAAAAAATGTTGCTTAGCCCCGGCGTTATCGGCTTGGCGGCGGGCTTGCTCATTTTGGTGTTACCGGTGGAGTTGCCCGCGCTGGTCCGCGCCCCCATTTCGCATTTGGCGGCACTGAACACACCCATTCCCATGTTGTTTACGGGATATTACCTTTCCAAGGTGGATTTGGTGCACGCACTGCGCAAAAAAGAATACTATGCCGCCAGTGCGGTGCGGTTGCTGTTGGTGCCAACCATCACCATTGGCCTGCTGTATCTGGTAGGAATTCGCGGGACATTGCTTTCTTCTATGGCCATTTCCGCCAGTGCGCCGGTTGCCGCGGCGGTGCTTATGTTTGCCGACCGCTATAAACAAGATACCGAGACAGCGGTAAACTTGGTTGCCTTATCCACCGTGTTTTCCGTGGTGACCATGCCGGTACTGGTGGCACTGGTACAACTGATTGCTTAATACGGAGCAAACGCCTTTCCGACAATGTTGTCGGAAAGGCGTTTTTTGTTGCAGGGAAAAACCACCAGCTGTGCTGGTGGTACCATAAAGCTTTAGCTATGAGTAGAAAAAATATCCTCCTTCGTCTAAAATAGGAGTGGGTTTGCCAACCACAACCAAAAGACGAAGGAGGAACCAAGTCGTGAAACTTGATACAGAAAGTTTAGCACATACAAAATGGAATTGCAAATACCACATAGTTT
>JAZOLU010000027.1:0-76571 GCA_045653425.1 Acutalibacteraceae bacterium
GCCAGCGTCGTCTCCGTCGCTCCCGTTACGGTGAACACGTCCGGGTTGCTGCTTTCCCACTCCAAGTCGAGGGGAACACCCATATTCGCCGGCGTGGTAATAATCTGAACTTGCTTGGTGACACCGGGCAAAATGGTAAGAGTGCTGTTCTCCGCAGCGGTAAAGGCCGCGGAATCCGCCGTTGCTACCGCCTCGACGGAAACATTGTCCAGATACACTCCAGAAGATTCACCGCTCGGATAAAGGTAAAATGAGCCGCCGCTGCGGAAAGTGAACATATACTCGTACTCTGTCCACTTGTCGGTGGTAGCATAATAAGTATAACGGTCATCTGTTTGCTTAATCTTGTAGGCAGCCAAGCCCATATTGATAAAACGGTGACGGATTATAAAATTCGTATCTATCGTTTTCGCCTTAACGCTGAAGGTCATTTTGTAGGTGTACCCAGCGGGTAACGGATCTACGAAACCGTATCCGACCCCATTTCCTTGGGGAACGAGAAGCGCGTGGTTGCCGCTTTCACCCTCAACTTCAACTGGTGTTTTACTACCAAAAGACCCGCTTTCCATATTACCGCCGGTGACGAGATCTTTACCAATGATTACCTCCTCCGCCGAGACCGGCAGTACAATGCCAGCAAGGGCGCACGTCACCAACAAGGTAAGCGCCAGCACGCATGACAATAACCGACGTGTTTTTTCTTTCATACAAACATCTCCTTTTTACTCGTATGGCTGAACCGGACAAAGCCACTACATACGTACTGCACAGTTGCCGAAAACCCGTTTGCGGAAGCCCTTGATTAACAAAGGAACCGCAAAAAGCCAATACGGGCTATGCGTCAAATATAGTATAACATTTAAACACCGAACCGCGCAAGACCCTTTTTTAATTTTGGAACTTTGTATATTTTTGTTAGATTTTTTTGTTTATTTTGCACAAACACTGCCATTTAGCGGATAACCGTGCCGATGCACACCCCGTTTTCACGCGCGGTGATACGTACCGACACCGGCACACCTATCTCGCCGCCGTCCACCACCACCGTAACGTACGTGTCGGTGTAGCCCTCCATACGCCCGTCGGGTCGCACGGTTTCGGGCAGTACCTCCACCACGCGCCCTATCAGTGCTTGCTCAAACGCCGCCTCACTGTGCTTGCCCGCGGCAATGAGTTGCTTGTTACGCCGCGCCTTTTCTGCGTTGGCCACTTGCATTGGTGCTTTGGCGGCGGGTGTCCCCGCCCGCTTGGAGTAGGGGAAGCAGTGGATACGCGAAAAGCCCACACTCTCCACAAACGCCAGCGATTGTTCAAACTCCTCCACCGTTTCACCGGGAAAACCCACCATCACGTCGGTGGTTAACGCACAACCGGGGAACGCGGTGCGTAACTGCTCACAAACCGCGCGGTACTCCACCGTGGTATACTGGCGGTTCATTCGTTTGAGCGTGGCATCGCACCCGCTTTGCAACGCCAAGTGAAATTGCGGGCACAATTTATCATACGTTGCTAAACGTTGTATCAATTCTTCGGTTAAGTGGTCCGGCTCAATGGAGCCCAAACGCACACGACGAATCCCCTTTGGTGCACACGCTGCCTCCACGGCATCGGCAATGGTCGCGCCGATATCCTTACCATAGGCGGTTAAGTTAATACCCACCAGCACAATTTCGCAGTACCCGTTTTCCGCCAAGCGTTGCACTTCCGCCGACAACTCCTCCAACGGTTTAGAGCGCACCCGCCCGCGTGCATACGGAATAATGCAATAGGAACAAAAGCGGTCGCATCCGTCCTCAATTTTCACAAAGGCGCGGGTACGCCCTTGGAACTCACAAATGGATAAACTCTCATATTCCCGCCCGTGCGGAGCAACGACAACCACGCGCTTACCACTCTCATAATATTGTGCCAACCGTTGCGGCAGTTCACGCCGCGCCGCGTTGCCCAGTATAATCTGCGGTTCGGGCAAGGCGGCGGCATCCTCCGGAAACGCCTGCGGAAAACATCCTGTTAATACCAACACCGCCTGCGGGTTATCCCGCCGGCAACGACGCAACAACTGCCGCAATTTGCGGTCACTTTCGCCGGTAACGGTGCAGGAATTCACCACCAACACCGCTTCGCCGATATCCGCTTGCCCCACCGCGTACTCCGCCGTGGTGTACCCCGCCTCTTCCATTAACCGCCGCATTGCTTGCGTTTCGTATTGATTCACTTTGCAACCCAAGGTGTAAAACCATATTGTCACGGTTGGTTCTCCTTTCCGTTTTGCCAAGTACGGCACCCATAGTGTGGAAACAAGCGGCCGCCTTTTGGCGGCCGCTGAGTGTTCTTAATTCTTCACTTTTTTACTGTTGTCGCCGGCGGCGCGGCGGGAATGGCCACTTCCTCACGCACGGGCAACTGCCGCAACTTGGTATGCGCCACCACACCGCGTACTATGTAATACATTATCCATACGTGGAACAGTACCTCAATGATATAAGAAACCCAGGGAACCGATTCGCCAACTGCCACCATATCTATCACGTTGGTAATCGTCCAGTAAACCAATCCTACACAATCCACCGAAAACAGTGCCAGTATCGCTATCATCCAGCCGCCCCGCTTTTTGGAAAAGAAGGCACCAAGCGCATAAATAAGCGGCAACAGTACCGCCACGCCGGCAAACACCATCACCCAAACCACGGGATAACCATATACGTACAAAATCATCCCCAAATCGGCACACACTTGCGGAATGGCCGCCGAAAACGGGAACGATACCCCAAAATTTACCAGCGACAGTGCCACGCTCAACAAGGTTAACGCCGCCATTAACAGAACATTATTCCGTGCAGAAGTATATTGCTTTTCGTACCGATTTTTCAATTCCACCATACGGTTAGCCCCCCAATAGATGTTCTAATAAAATTTTTGTGCCAATACCTATCAGCACCAATCCGCCGGCAATTTCCGCCCGTTTGCCGTACCGATTGCCGGTGCAACAACCCAGCCGTACCCCCACCAAACACGTGGCAAACGTCACCAAAGCAATCACCGCGCAACAGAACAGATACCCATAGTCCGAAGCAAGCAACCCGGTTCTGCCCAGTGCCATTGTCACACCCACCGCCATTGCATCAATGCTGGTAGCCAGTGCCATTAACAATAACGTGCGCCAGTGCGTGGGGTCGCCTCCCTCGGCGTGGGAGTCCTCCGCTTCGTGAAATACTTCCCACAACATTTTGCCGCCGATAAAACCAAGAAGTGCAAATGCCACCCAGTGGTCAATGGCCACAATTTGTTCGGCAAACAAAGCGGCAATCCAATACCCTATCATTGGCATTGCACCCTGAAACAGACCAAACGCGCCGGCAATGCGACACGTTTGTGCCGGCGTGGCTCGCCCCAGCAAAATACCGTTGCTGATGGACACCGCAAACGCGTCCATCGACAACCCTATGGCCATTAAAAACAGTGTTATTCCATCCATTATGCGCGCCTCATCGCTTTCCGTAATTATGGGAGTTTACTATGCTTGTCAGTATACCAAATTCCTGAGCCGTTTGCAATCCTTTTATGCTTTCGGCTGTTCCCTGTCCAATTTAACGCGAGCAAGCGTTACCTTTTCCGGGTCGGGCAATTCCGGCACGGTGCCGCTACGCAAAAACGCCGTGCGATATTCGCGCGGGGTCATACCCGTTTTTAACTTAAACACGCGCGAAAAATAGTTGTAATCCGAAATGCCGCAGTTGCCGGCAATCTCCGATATGTTGTACTGTGGGTCTTTTAAGTACTTACACGCCAATAAAATCCGCTTTTGCAAAATAAACTTACCAATCGCCATATTTACGTTTTTTTCTGCGCAACGGTTCAGCGTGGAAACGCTTACCGACAACGCGTGCGCAACGTCCGCTATCGGCAGTTTTTCGCGCAGGTTTTCGTCAATATACGCCTGTGCGCGCTGCCATAAATCGTCACGGTTGCGCTGAATGGATTTTTGTAACAATAAGTGCTCAATACAAATTTGCAAAATGTCGCACATCGCTGCAATGCTGGACCGTGAAGTAGGAATTAACTGAAAAAACTGGTGGTTAAGCACCGACATATCGCGAATAAAATGACGGCAACTCTCATACACCGTGTTCCACTGTAACCCCAGCGAGGTTTGGTCGTCCAACAAATGCCCCAACACCACGTATCCCAACACTTCGTCGCCGCGCTGCCCCGATTTAATCGGCACGCACACCTCAATCAACCCGGCGTGGCACTGGTACACGCACAGTTGTCCCGTCTCCTTCGCTTGCCGAAACCCGTACAAGTCACACGCTTCGCACTTGGCCTTTCCTACCGCTGTGGACTGAATATGCCGGCAAAACGGATTCCCCTGCACCGGATAACGCACCAACACGTGATGCTCCGGATCAAACAAGGCGCATTGATGCCCCGTAATTAAATAAATGTCCTTGAAAATCTTTTCAATGGAATTTAGTTCAAAAAAGAGATTCATTTTTGATTTTTCGCCTCCAAACCCTGCTAAAACCTATCAAATGACCGAAAAATGCTAATTTTCAACTCCATTGTACTATCTACTTTTGTAAAAGTCAAGTACAATAGAGGTAAGGAAATTAGTAAAAAAAGGGGTTGTTTGGTATGGACGGAAAAACCAAATGGTATTTTGCGGATGGCGAAATTCCCCCTATGGGCGACGACCCGGAAGTGTACGGTCACGAATCGCTCATTATTTTGAATCCCAACAACGAAGAGGCCCACGTGAAACTGTGTATGTACTGGACCAACCGTGAGCCCGTGTGGGGTGAACCGGTCACCGTTGGCGCTCAGCGCGTTAAGGGGTTGCGTGCCACCGAGAAAAAGGACTTTTTGGGACAAGTTCCGAGCGCGGGCGAACAATACGCTCTGTTGTTGGAAAGTGACGTTCCGATTGTTGTACAATACGGTCGGTTGGATGTGCGTCAAACCAATATGGCGTTTTACACCACCAGTGGTTATTCTTTGTAATGTACCCCACGGGGTTTAAGTTTTAAGTAAAAGAAAGATAGAAAATTAGTATGTCCAGAATCTGCATTCCCGACAGCGAATACCAAGAGCGCGTACAACGTTGCGCCGCGCTCGTTGCCAAGAAAGGGTACGATATTTTCTTGGTCAACTCCAACGAAGCAGACTATGCCAACGTCCGTTATTTTAGCAACTTCTGGCCGCTGTTTGAGCGTGCCGGCGTGGCTATCACCCCCACCGGCAAAGCGGCTCTGCTGGTTGGTCCGGAAAGCACCATTTTTGCCGCAGACCGCAGCAAGATTGAGAAAATCTACACCATGCTTGCATACCGTGAATCGGCCGACCCGGCTTACCCGGAACTCAGTCCGATGGAATACGACGAAGTGTTCCGCGATATGGGCGTTACCGGCAAGCACATTAAAATTGCCATCGGCAGTTTCCTCGACACCAACTGCGAAATGATGCGTCACCTCAAAGAAGCGTATCCCGAAGCGGAAATCGTTGAGGACAAGGAAATTATGGTCTCGCTGCGCCGCATTAAGTCCGAAAACGAACTGGCCTGCATTCGCGAGGGCTTCCGCATTGTGGAACTGGCTACGCAGGAAGTGATTAAAAACCTGCGCCCCGGTGTTACCGAATTGGCCATGGTGGGTATTGCGCAGCGCGTAATTTACGAAAATGGTGCGGAATACGAAGGTCTGCCGATGTACGTGTTCAGCGAGGCCTCCACTCGTCATGCTATCTCTCGTCCCAGCTACCGTGAACTCGGCAAGGGCGATATCATTCAGCTTAACCTCTCTGCTAAAATTGACGGGTATTCCCCCTCCATCGGCTTGCCGGTTTGCCTCGGTAAACTCACCGACGAAAAACGCCGTTACGTGGAATTCTGCTTGCAGGCCCACAACTGGACGGTTGACCAAATTAAAGCCGGCGTGATGGCTTCCGACATTGCCAAGGGCTTCTACAAACTGTACTGCGACAACGGTTACAAAGATGCGTACGTGTACGGTCCCTGCCACGGAACCGGCTTGATTGAAGTGGAAGCCCCCTGGATGGAGACTTCCTCCGACTACGTGCTGGAACCGAATATGACCTTCCAGGTGGATACCTTTATTTCCGGCCCGACCTTCGGCCTGCGTTGGGAAAAGGGTATCGTGGTTACCGAGAACGGTTGCGAATCCACCGGCGGCAACCTAGGCACCATCTACGAGTTGGATGTGTAATTTCCGCAACAGCTAAAACCAAAAAACATAAAAGCACCCGCGAGAACACGATGTTCTCGCGGGTGCTTGTTATCGTTGCCATCTGATACTATCGTCATTCCGCCAAACACGAATCCAGTCAATCTCCAACGGGCAATCTTTTGTGCCGCCCAAAATCAACACTTCGGGTTTCTCAATGTCGTTCAAAGCCTTGTACGCGTTCTTGGTTTCTCCGATTTCCACATACGGCAACGGTTCCGGATGCACGCCCTCATAAAACGTCTGTTTCGTACACCGTTCGCCGTCAATCCATCCCTCAACTTTGCCGTTTTTCCACATAAACGTCAGCGTGTGCCATTCCCCGTCAAGGAAATTTTCGGGACAGGCGTTGTTGGGGTAGTTGGACAACCGATAATATTCAGCCGGGTCTTGTTCGGGGTCAATCTTCACATGTTTGAACGTGGTGGACCACTCACCATCGCCCTTATACTCCATCCAATCCAGTTCAACAAACTCCGTAGCCGTGTTATTCAACTTTTCGGGTGTAACCGACCACACAGCCGGATGACCCTGGGTAGTGCCTTCTGTTTTCTTGGGGTTGGGAATGCGAACGCGCATTTCCAACACACCTTGGTGGAACGCAAAACCAGTTTGCGACTCCCAATCCATAGAGCACAACGTCCATTTTCCGTTTGCAGATTGCAGCGTAAGCACACTGTTTTCTACTTTGTAATCATCCGGTGTAGCGGCAGCGCCATCGGGACGAGACACATACCATTTGTACCCGGGTTCGCGGGTGTTGTTTATGTCGATGGTATCAACGGATTCAAAATCATCGTGGAATGCCAGATAAACAGACATGTTTTTCACAGCAATTTCCGGAATCGGTGCAGGTTTCATTGTTAGATCCTCCCTTACGGTTGTTTGGTTGCCTTCATCGTACTATCTTATTTTTAAAATAGCAACCTTTTTAAAAAATATAAACTTTTTCGCCTACGAATTACTAAATCGCGACCACGAAAAACAGCGCGTTTTCTCAGGGGCGCTTTACTATGTTATTCGCTTATTTCTGCCACACGCGAATCCAGTCCATCTCCAGCGGATTGTGTTCCGTGCCTCCAATAATCAACGTTTCGGGTTGGTCTTTATTGTCCAAAATTCGGAACGCACCATCCGTATAACCACGGTCCACGTACGGCAACGGGTCAGGCAGTTGGCCTTCGTAGAACGTCTGCTTCATACAAGGTACATCATCAATCCAACCCTCAATTTTCCCGTCTACCCACAGGAAGGTGAGCGTGTGCCACTCTTGGTCAAGGAAAGCGGCCGGGCTGGTGTTATAACAGTTTTCTACCCACCAATACTCAACCGGGTTGCGGTTGGGGTCACGCTTCATATGATGGAAGGTCGTGAACCAGAAGCCGCCTCCCCAGTACTCCAACCAGTCCAGCTCCACAAATTCGGGGGTGGTATTGTTCAACTTTTTAGGCGGGAACGACCACACGGCCTGCCAACCTTTGGGCGAACCCGCCGGCCTGTGCGGCACGGGCATACGTACACGGAACTCCAACACGCCTTGGTGGAACGCATATCCGATTTGTGATTTCCAATCCATGGTGCACAAAGTCCATGTATAATCGGGAGATTGCAGTGTAATAACACTGTTTTCCACTTTGTAATCCTCCGGCTTGGACGGTACCACGCCATAAGGGCGCGATACATACCACTTATAACCGGGTTGACGAGTGTCGTTAACATCAATGGTATCCAACGAATCAAAATCGTCCTCAAATGTCAAGCGAGTCATACCGTGTTGCAACGCAATCTCCGGCGGTGTGGGTGCAGATTTCATTGTTGTTTCCTCCCTTGCGGTTGTTTTGTTACGCTCATTGTACCATCTCTTTCCCAAAATAGCAACCCTTTTTGGTAAAAAACAAACTTTTTTTGCTTTCCGGTTATTATACAAAACCAACCCCGCGAGAACACGGTGTTCTCGCGGGGTTTTTGCTATGTTATTATGTTGATTATCCTTCTGCGGAGGTGGTTGTTGTTCCGGTGGTGGCGGTTTGCGATGCCGTGGTCGTGGTAGCGGCATTGTTCATCAAATTCACTGACTGGTTGCTTTTTAACCAAGTTGTCGCCGCAGCCAGTTGGTCGTCCTCTTCCTCACCGAGTAATTCAAACTTCATCAATTTGTCGTACGCCAAGTCCACCGTTTTGTCCAGAAGCAGTCCACTGTCTTTCCACGTGGTGTCACTCTGAATTAATTTTAATTCCCCTACCGTGAGCCGAACCGCCGCTTTATCCGACGCGAGCGAAAAATACTGCTGCGCCACGGCTTTGCCCGCGGTGCTGGTGCCGATTAACCGCGTTTTGGACATATCCCGCAACACACCGGCAAAAAACTCCGCTTCACCCATGGTGTTGCCGTTTACCAGCGTCACGGTCGGAGCCGTCATTTCGTACATATCCGAAGCGGTGTACGTTTCGGTCCCATTCTTTTTCACACACGCAGCATACGGGCCGCTGGGCAACAAATAGGCCAGCATTTCCTGTGCGGCCTCCAAACTGCCGCCCTCGTTCCCGCGCACGTCAAACACAAAATACAAAGCACCTTGCTGTGTCAAATCGTTATACGCGTTTTTAAACTGCAACGGTGTTAAACTGTTAAAGGTCCGAATACGGATATATCCCACCGTTTCCTGCACCAAACGCCCCTCCACGCTCACGTTGGTATAGGTGTTGGCGGTTAATTCCATTGTAGAATCCGCCCCTGCGTGATTCACAGTCAAGCGCAATTTATCCGCGCGCGCCAGTCGCTCGGTTACCGCCATATGTGAAGCACCGGTCAACGGCACGTTGTCCATCACCGTTAACACGTCACCCGCTTTTATGCCGGATAACGCCGCCGGTGAATTGGGCTCCACGCGCGACACCGTCAGTTGATTGTCCGCATCCACAATCAGTTGCAAACCAAATCCCGTATGGTTGCCCGCCTGCTCGCTCACCGCTTCTTTGTATTCCGCGGCAGATAGGTATGCCACATACGGGTCGTTCAACCCTTCCAAATATCCTTCTGCCAACGCCAGTCGCAAAACTTCCTCATCAATGGTATACTGTCCGCGCGCCGCAGAATCAATTTCATCCAAATAATCGTACATCGCTTGCCGCTGGCCAACGTCACTGACAAGAGAACTGAAATGTTTCATCGCCAACATCATAGTTGCCGAAATGGTAAGAGCCACCGCCAGAATAACAACGGTAACCGCTATACCCAACGAAATTTTTCGATTCAATTCCCTCACCCCGCTTTTCGGTTCTCTTACTTCGGTTTCACAATAAAGCCGTTGCCCACCGGGTCCACGCGTTTGTTGTCCACCCGCACCTCAAAATGCAAGTGCGGCCCTGTGGAATTGCCGGTGCTTCCAATGACACCCAGCTTGGTGGTGCCGCCGTACACCGTTTGCCCCACCGACACCGAAGGTGCATACCGCATATGCGCATACAACGTGACAATGCGGCGACCGTTGGCATCCTCACCGTGGTCAATCATCACAAAGTTTCCGTAACTGTAATGCATCTTTTGCGCTTTAATGACCACGCCATCCGCCGCGGCAATAATCGTTTTGCCCAAGCAGCCGCGTGCCCAAATGTCCGTGCCGCCGTGGTAGCCGCTGCCGCGATTGCCAAATGGAGAAGAAATGCCGTTCACTCCCGGTACCGGCCAGTACATTTTACCGCCGTAAGTATTCGCGGGCGGCGTGCCGTTGAGCAACGCCTCAATTTCGCGGTCCAGTTCTTCCTCGGCCTTTTTTACCTGCTCCAACCGTTTTTCGTAAGTATTCATCTGCTTATCAAGCTTGTCTTGTTCTTTTTTCGCCTTGGAATACGTACTGTCCAGCTTATCGTAACTGGTATCCAGCGTGCCTTTGGTGGTTTCTAAATCGGCTTTTTCAATTTCGGTTTCCGCCTTTTGCGCCTCTACTTGTTCCTTTTTCTTCAAAATTTCGGCCTTGTCGGCCTCCGCTTTGTCACACAACGCTTGGTCGTGCGCCGCCACGGATTCCACAATCTTGGCTTTCAGCAAGTAATCCTCGTAACTGGTAGTGCTCATTAGCAATTGCAACGAGGAATAGTTGCCGGTTTTGTTAATTGCCTTTAACCGTTTTTTCAGTTTCTCCAATACCTCCGCCACTTCTTTCTCTTTGGCGGCAATATCGCTATTCAACTGTGTAATTTCTGCCTCTTGCGCGGCAATTTCTTTGTCCAGTTTGGTGATTTTGGAGCGATACCCGTCAATTTGGTTCTCCAAATTGGTTATCTGCTTTTTCAGGTTGTTCACCCGTTTTTGCTGGTCTTCCACGCTATCGCCCAGCGTGTCAATCGCCGCTTCCAGCTCTTTTTGTTCCTGTTGCAAATTCGCAAGCTCGTTTTTCTTGTCACTCACCTCATCCGCACTCACCGGTGCGGACAAAAACAACGCCAGCAACACGCATAGCAACGCGAGTAGCGAAACTGCTCTGTTGTTTGTGTGTTTCATTGTTATAACTCCTTTTTTGTCGGAATCCTGCGCCTTATTCGGTTTGTTCTTTCAAATAGCGGGTAATGGAAATACCGCTGCCAAGCAACCCTGTGAGCACGCCGCCGGCAACAAAGCCAACTAACAATTGCCACCATACCGTAGTAAACGAAATTAATTGGAACAAACTGCCGAAGTCAAACATTCCGCCCACCAACGTGTATAGCCCGAAAACTAAGCCATACGCCAAAACGCCCGCCGATGCCCCCAAAATGATGCCACCCACCATAAAGGGGAACCGAATAAACCACCGCGTAGCACCAACCGAGCGCATAATGAAAATTTCCAGCCGACGGCTGTATACCGTTAATTTAATGGTGTTGGATATGATGAACAGCGACACCAAAAGCAACAGCGCAATCACCCAGCCACCAATGGTCATTACCAACGTGCGCACCTTCACAAGCGATGCGGACAGGGCCTTGTCGTAGTCCACCGATTCAATGCCTTCAATCTGCTCAATGCGGCTAACCGTGGCATCAAACAACGCCAAATCTTTAAAATGCACCACATACGTGTCCGGTAACGGGTTGTCGTTTTCCAAATCCTCCAACAGTGCGCCGAGTTCATCTTCATACCGTGTCAACAACTCTTCTTTGGATTCAAAGGTTACCTCGGCCACGTTATCCATATCGTTTAACGTTTGTCCAATAGCGGCCAACTGCTCGTCGGTGGTGCCTTCATTCACGTATGCCACCACCACGTTTTGCTGATACGCCCACGCAAACCCGTGTTCAATGTTTTCAAACACCAAATACGAAGCACCGGTAATGAGCAGGCAGGAAACCAACACCAAAATGGAGGCCATCGACATAAACCAGTTGGTTTTTAACCCACGAAATCCTTCACGCACCAAAAAACGGAAAGTGTTAAATCTCATGCATTTCCACCTCCGGTTCCTTGGTGTCGGACAGCACCGTACCCTCGCCAATGGTAATCACACGGCGGTTGAACGATTTGACCAAGTCGTGCTCGTGCGTTACCACCAAAATCGTCGTGCCGCGGCGGTTAATTTCCGTGAGCAACTCCATAATTTCATAAGACAATTCCGGGTCAATGTTGCCGGTGGGCTCGTCCGCAATAATCAGAGAGGGATTGTTTACCAACGCCCGCGCCAAACCCACGCGTTGTTGCTCGCCTCCCGATAATTCCACAGGGAAATTCTTGGCCTTGTTCTGCAACCCCACCAATCCCAAAATATACGGTACGCGCCGCCGAATCTCACTGCGGGAAGCACCCACCACGCGCATGGCAAACGCCACGTTGTCAAACACCGTCATGGTGTTAATCAACCGGAAATCCTGAAACACAATGCCCATCGACCGCCGCAAATACGGAATCTGCCGCGCTTTGAGTTTGGAGAGCTTAAAATTGCTTACAATCACTTCGCCGGAGGAGGCTACCTCCTCGCGAGTAATCAGTTTCATAAACGTGCTTTTGCCGGCACCGGAGGCCCCCACAATAAAGACGAATTCTCCATCGTCAATTTTGATGTTCACACCTTTGAGTGCTTCAATGCCGGTTTCATAGGTTTTATGTACATCCCGAAATTCTATCAATCCGAGCACGCCTCCTTTTCCACGGTTGCTCACCGCTACCGCACGTCTATTATATCATAAACCCAAAGGCGGAACGCCTTTGTACGGCGCCAGCCGTTGCCGCACCGCAGTGCGGCTGGTTTTTTGATACAATGTTCTCGAATGAAAACCCCCGGTTTTCAAATGCCGGCAGACATTTCGGCGGCGTTCCACCGCCGTCGGTTCGAGGTTATTATATCAC
The DNA here is from genome assembly GCA_045653425.1 of Acutalibacteraceae bacterium. Taxonomy (GTDB): domain Bacteria; phylum Bacillota; class Clostridia; order Oscillospirales; family Acutalibacteraceae; genus RGIG3009. The sequence continues at coordinate 12,559 of JAZOLU010000027.1, forward strand.
ATCCGCGGGTGCCGGAGCAACCCGCATATATTGGTAATTCCCAAGCCAACGCAATAACGTTAATATTTCACGGGGTTTGCGGTCAAGTATTTCTTTACCATCAACGCCACTTTGAACACAATGGCATCGTCAAACTCGCGCAAATCCAACCCGGTCAGCCGCTTAGTTTTTTCCAAACGGTATACCAGCGTATTGCGGTGAATAAACAACCGTCGCGACGTTTCCGACACGTTCAAATTGTTTTCAAAGAACCGCTGAATGGTGAACAACGTCTCCTGGTCCAGCGAATCAATCGAGCCGTTCTTAAACACTTCGCGCAGGAACATCTCGCACAGGGTGGTGGGCAGCTGATAAATCAAACGAGCAATACCCAAATGGTCGTAGCTGACAATCGGCTTTTCGGTGTCAAACACCTTGCCCACTTCCAATGCAATCTGTGCTTCCTTAAACGAGCGTGCCAGCTCCTTAACGCCTTCCGCCGGCGTGCCGATACCCACACTTACCTGCGTGTAGAACTCGCTTCCCAATGTGTCGGCAATGGACTGTGCCAGTTTTTCCAAATCCTTGGACTCCACCTTGGTGCGCAGTTCTTTTACCACGGCAATGTCGGTTTCGCTGATATTTATTACAAAATCGCGATTCTTTTCCGGAAACAGATTTTGAATAACTTCAAACGCAGAAATCTCGGTGGCTGTGTGAATATGCACCAGCAACACCACACGGCTCACATCATCGCTGAAATGCAGTTCGCGCGCTTTTAAATAAATGTCGCCGGGCAAAATGTTATCCAAAATAATGTTTTTCACAAAATTGCCGCGGTCATGTTTCTCATCATAATACAGCTTAATATTGGACAACGAGATGCTGAGCAACGTGGCGTATTTTTCCGCCTGCTCATCCTCGCCTTCCACAAACACAAAGTAATCCCCGTGCGGACGCGAACCAAAGCAACGGTAAGTATACCCATCCTGTTTTAACGTTTCCTGCGTGCTGAGCGAAACGCCCAACAATCCTTCGTAGGTTTCACCCATACGCCCCAAATCACTGCACGCCACCACGGCAAAAGTTTCATCAAGCACACCAAAGGTACGGTCAATAACCTCTTTCATTTGATTGACAATTCCTAAAAACAAACGATTCGGCATAGTCATTCTCCTCATCCGTTAAAATTACAAAGACATATATACTCATATTACACAATTTTGACGAAAATTTCAAGGAAAAAAGCGAAATTTACTACGTAATTTTCAAAAATTAGCAGTTTGCCTTCTTTATCTGACCTGACAGACAGCCCGCGCACCCCCCGTATGCCGCCATATAAAAAAGCACCCACACATCGCTCGATGTGTGGGTGCTTGGTTGGTGTTTAGTTGCAAATTGTTTGCTCGGTTTCCTTGTCAAACAGATGAATCTTGGTGTTGTCGATGACCATATCGATTTCATCGCCCGGACGAGCGGGGGAAGTCGGGTCGACACGCGCAGTGAGGTTGCTGCCTTCCACGTTGACATACAGGAAGATTTCGGCACCCATCATCTCGGTAACTTCTACCTTAGCGCGCATACGACAATCCTCGAACACTTCCAAGAAACGGGGTTCGTCGTGTACATCCTCAGGACGGATGCCCATAACCACTTCTTTGCCCACGTAGTTTTCCAAAACGCCGTCCTTGTTCTTGGATTGCGGCAACGGAATACGGTACTTAACACCTTTGCGGGTTTTGGTGTCTTCCGAGCCGAACTCGCAATAATAGGTGTCGCCATCTTTGCCGATAAGCACATCCACAAAGTTCATTTGCGGGCTGCCGATAAAGCCGGCCACGAACATATTGCACGGATTGAGGTACAAATTGTTCGGGCTGTCCACTTGCTGAATCAGACCGTCTTTCATAACCACAATGCGGTCACCCATCGTCATAGCTTCGGTCTGGTCGTGGGTAACGTAAATGAACGTGGTGCCAAGTTTCTGGTGCAATTTGGAAATTTCGGTTCTCATTTGTGCACGCAACTTAGCGTCCAAGTTGGACAGCGGTTCGTCCAGCAAGAAAACTTTGGGCTCACGCACAATGGCACGACCCAACGCCACACGCTGACGCTGACCGCCGGACAATGCCTTCGGCTTTCTGTCGAGCAGGTGAGCAATGTCCAACACGCGGGCGGCTTCTTCCACGCGACGCTTGATTTCATCTTTCGGGGTTTTGCGAAGTTTCAGACCGAACGCCATGTTCTCGAACACGGTCATGTGCGGATACAACGCGTAGTTCTGGAACACCATCGCGATGTCGCGGTCTTTGGGGGCGATGTCGTTGACCAAACGGTCGCCGATGTACAGTTCGCCGCTGGTGATTTCTTCCAAGCCGGCAATCATACGCAAAGTGGTGGATTTACCGCAACCGGAAGGACCAACCAAAATGATGAATTCTTGGTCCTTGATTTCCAAGTTAAAATCGGAAACCGCAACCACGCCGCCGGGGTACTTTTTGTAGATGTTTTTCAAGGATAAGCTTGCCATTTTACAACCTCCATATTCTCGTAGGATTCCTATACAATGCCACTGTTACACAAATCTTGACTTCTATATTGTATCAGAAAATTTTTGTTTTTACTACTGCCATATTACACAAACTTTTTATCAGAATTCTGTCGGTGTTGAACAAAATTTGCCGATTTAACCAATTCTTGTATCTCATCGTCGGTTAGTAATCGGCTTTCCCCCTCGGAAAGTGCAGTATCCAACACCAACGGGCCTATGGCTACCCGTTTCAGCCACAAGACGCCGCGGTCCACCGTGCCGAACATCCGCTTAATCTGGTGATACCGTCCTTCGGTAATGCCAATTTCTACCAGTGGTTGCTCGCCGTCCTCCACCACGTGTACGGTGGCAGGACGGCAACGCGTGCCGTCCGCCAATACAATTTCTCCTGCAAAAAGACGACAGTGTTCCTCCGTAATTGGACCATCCAGCCGCACCAAATACCGTTTTACAATATCCCGCTTTGGTGCCAGCAAACGATGCGCAAATGCGCCGTCGTCGGTAAGCAATACCAGCCCCACGGAATCCTTGTCCAGCCGCCCGGCGGGAAACAGCCCCTTGCGCCGCAACGCAGGGGGTAACAAATCCACCACCGTGGGCACTTTTGGGTCACGCGAGACACACAAAACCCCCGCCGGTTTGTTTAACATCACATACACAAACCGTTGATAGCCCAGTTCCTCACCCGCTACCGCAATGCAGCACACATCGGCATCCACCTTGCGCGCCGGGTCGCGGCAGACTTCGCCGTCCACCGTCACTTGTCCCGACCGTACCAGCCGCACCGTTTCACTGCGGCTTCGCGTGCCTTGCGAGGCAATTACCTTATCCAATCGCTGCATCATTGTTTGTTACTCCTATCCGGTTATTAACGGTTGTTCAAACCCATCCGGCGCGGTAGAGGAAATATCTCCCGCTATCACGCGGTTACGATACACGTACATACGTGCCAGCACGGTACCTTCGGCATCGGCATTGGTTACGGTATAGGTATAACATTTCACCCGCTTGCCGCCGTAATCGGTAAGTCCCAACCCCGCCGGTGTTTGCAGTGCGTCGTACGCGCGAAGCGCCTCGTCCGGTTCATCCGGCAGGCGAATTTCCTCCACCTGTTCGCTGTTTGGTTGAACCTCGTGCCCCAAATCGCGCAATAACTGCAACCGTTCCTCGGCGGAGCGCACCGTTAAACTCACCGCGCGCGCATTGGTTGCCGCGCGCGGTGACGGAATGGCCACCGCACACACCAACGCCGCCGTTACTGCCACGGCACCAACCGCTGCCGCCAACACTTGCTTTCGGCCTGCTTTTACAGAAAATACAAACATACACCCACATCCCGTCCACTCATTTGGTACACTGTATGCGGGAATGTAGGGTCATATTACAAACAAAGTAAGTCTTTGGGCACGTGGGTTAGGTTGCGTATGCCGGTGTCGGTAATTAACACCATATCCTCAATACGCACGCCCAACCGTCCCGCCACGTAAATACCGGGCTCTACCGTTACCACGTTTCCTGCCTGCAAACGTGCTTCCCCCGCACGGGAGGATAACCGCGGGGATTCGTGAATTTCCACGCCCACACCGTGCCCCGTGCCGTGACCAAAGCAATCGCCGTAGCCCGCTTGCTCAATAACACGGCGCGCCGCGGTATCACCTTCGGTACAGAGCAATCCCGCGCGCAAAGAGGATAACGCCGCCTCTTGTGCGGCTAACACGGTTTGGTATACCGCGCGTTGCTCATCACTCACCTCTCCCAGTGCCACGGTACGGGTCATATCCGCGTGGTATCCGTTTACCACGGCACCAAAATCCAGGGTGAGAAACTCGCCGCGGCACAACGGCTTATCCGACGGAATCCCGTGCGGTTGCGCACCGTTCACACCGGAAACCGCAATTACATCAAACGCCATACGTTGAGCACCGTTGTGCCGCATAAACATCTCCAATTCCAACGCCACCTCGCGCTCGGTCACGCCTTCGCGAATGTAGGATAAAATGTGAGAAAAGCCCGCCTCCGTAATGGCTTGCGCCCGCTCAATTTCGGCAATTTCCGCCGCGCTTTTCACCGCGCGCATGGCACAAAGTTGCTCGTCCAACGCGCATCCGTCATCCACGGTAACGCCGACAAGCGCCGCCCGCAACCGTGCGGCTTGCGCCGCCGTGGTTTGCGTATTTTCAATGAGCAAGGTGTGCACGCCGTGGTACGCAAGCAATTCGCTTACCGTTTCCGTTAATTTGGTGACACAACGACACTCCGCACCGCGCACGGTGTGTTGCGCCAATTCGATATAGCGAAAATCCGTTAAAAAATAGCACGTGTCTGCCGTGACCAACACCCAACTGTCCCCCGACGGGAACCCCGTTAAATAACACAAATGGTGCGGGGCGTTAATGAGAGCCGCCGCGTTGTTAGGCAGCCACGCCGCCAGTGTGCGCAAACGTTCCGTCATACCGCTGCCCCACTTTCGTACAGTGCCTGTAAGGTGACCGCGTCCGCCGCCTGTGTGCCGTCCGACTCACAAATAAACGTGGGGGTAAGCCCCCGCTCGCGCACCAATGCCATTAGCGGCGCCGGTTCGGGGCCGTAAACTTCATCCGCAAACGTTAAATGCCGTTTTTCGCCGCCTTTGGTATATTCAATTTTGGAAAAATGCGCGTGGAACCGTGCGCCGCGCTCGGCACCCAATTCGTTATGCAAGCGGTCCAGCGCCGCCGCAAACGCCTCCCGCGTGTTTAAGCCACCCTGCGTGCGGCTGTTCAAATGTCCAAAATCCACGCACGGTAAAAAGCGGTCATCCACACGGCAAAACTGCAACACCTCATCCAAATCGCCCAACTGGTTAATTTTTCCCATTGTTTCGGGACAAATATGGATGTGAGACAACCCCTCGCTGTCCAACGCCTCTTGCGCGCGACGCAAGGTGTGCGCCGCCAATGCCGTTGCCTCGTTGCGGGAAAGCCCGCCCAAACCGCCGGGATGTGCTACAATACGGTCGCCACCCATAAGTGCCACTGCACGCGCACTTTCCAAAATATAACGAATAGAATTATCACGCTTGTCCGGTTCGGCAGAAGCCAGCGAAATGAAATACGGCGCGTGCAGCGATATCTGAATATCGTACTTTGCCGCTTCGGCTGCCAACGCGCGCGCCGTATCCTCCGACACGCGCACGCCCCGTCCGCATTGGTACTCATACGCCGTTAGCCCCAGCGAATGTAACCACGCGGGGGCTTGTACTGTGGCTTTGTTGCCCGCTTCATAAAACGCGTCCGCGTTGCCGGCGGGGCCGAATCGTGCCATCATTGCGATTCCTCCTCCCGCAGTTTGCGGCGAATGGGACGTTCCCACACCCGCCGCCATTGCAAAAACGGTTTGCCGTGTTCTTTTTGAATGGGGTCAAGCAAAATGCAGGGAAAGCCGCCCAGGTTTGCCCCTAACACATCCGTGAAAATTTGGTCGCCCACCGCGGCACACTGCCGACGGGGTAACCCCAACCGCCTCGCCGCCCGCCAAAATCCAAGCGGTGACGGTTTGCACGACAATGACAAATGTTGCAACCCCAGTTGCCGAGCAAACGGCTCTACCCGCCATTCCCACGAATTGGATACCACCGTGAGCGCAATGCCCGCCGCTTTCATTTGTTCCAGCCACGCCGCAATATCCGGCGCTAAATATTGGCTGTGATGCACCGTGAGCGTGTTGTCCACGTCCAGAAACAACCCACGTACACCAAGTGCTTTCAAATCGTCCAGCGTAATATCCGTAATGCGGTGACGGTATAATTTAGGATACAACAGCGTCATTTCTGCGCCTCCTTTTACCATAAACATAGAAACAAAAAACGGGCGTATAGCCCGTTTTTTGGTTATTTGAACTTTCTCTTACGAGCGGCCTCGGACTTCTTCTTGCGTTTCACGGAAGGCTTCTCGTAGTGCTCGCGCTTGCGCACCTCGGCGAGGACACCGGAACGGGCACAGGACTTCTTCCAACGGCGCAGAGCGCTGTCCAGAGATTCGTTCTCTTTGACTTTGACCTCTGACATTCTTATTCCCTCCCTCCGCCTGATAGCAGGGGTTTTTCGTTTCGTGCAGATACAACGATACCCATTGAGTATACAACAAAATAGTGCCGCCGTCAAGTGCTTTGTGAAAATTTCCTACAACGTTTTATCATCTTTCGGGTGAACCCTGTCATGCACGGTGCCTTACAGTTTCACTACCAAATTCACCAGCCGGCCCGGTACATACAATTCCTTGACCAGTTGTTTGCCATCCAGTTCTTGCGCAACGCGCTCCTGCGATTTGGCAACCGCCAACACATCTGCCGCGTCGCTGTCCGCCGACACGGTAATACGGGTACGCACTTTTCCGTTAACCTGTACCACAATCTCTACCGTATCCTCCACGCACTTGGCGGGGTCGAACACCGGCCATGGCGTGTATGCCAATTCCGTTTGGTGACCCAGCATTTCCCACAATTCCTCTGTCATATGCGGCGCAAAGGGATTGAGCAACTGTACCAGCACCGCGTATTCGGCGCGGGTAGCACCGCCGGCGGCGTTAAACTCGTTGAGCAACGCCATCATAGCGGCAATGGCGGTATTAAACTTCAAATTCTCAATATCCTCGCCCACCTTGCGGATGGTCTTGTGGATAACCGCTTCCAGTGCGGGGCGAATGGTATCGCCCTCCACCAAGTGCTCGGACAACGCCCACACGCGCTCCAAGAAACGGCGCGAACCACGAATACTGTCGCTCGACCACGGCGCGGCTTTCTCAAAGTCACCGATAAACATTTCATACACACGCAAGGTGTCAGCCCCAAACTCGTTGACAATGTCATCGGGGTTGACCACGTTGCCGCGGGATTTGGACATTTTTTCGCCGTTTTCGCCCAAAATCATTCCGTGGCTGGTGCGCTTGGCATACGGTTCCGGCGTGGGGACCACGCCGATATCGTACAAGAATTTGTGCCAGAAACGGCTGTACAGTAAGTGCAACGTGGTATGTTCCATACCGCCGTTGTACCAGTTTACCGGCATCCAGTAATTCAGCGCCTCGGGCGATGCCAATGCCTCGGTGTTGTGCGGGTCGCAATAGCGCAGGAAATACCACGAAGAACCCGCCCACTGCGGCATGGTATCGGTTTCGCGCTTGGCGGGTGCACCGCACTTGGGACAGGTGGTATTCACCCACTCATCCATTGCCGCCAGCGGCGATTCGCCGTTGTCGGTGGGCTCGTAACTGGCCACTTTCGGCAAGCGAATGGGCAACTGCTCCTCCGGCACTGCCACCTGTCCGCAATGCGGACAATGCACAATCGGAATGGGTTCGCCCCAATAACGCTGGCGGGAAAATACCCAGTCGCGCAGTTTGTAGTTGACTTTCGGCTCGCCGATGCCCTGCTTTTCCAAATACTCAATAATGGCGACTTTTGCTTCTTCCACGGACATGCCGTTGAGGAAGCCGGAGTTCACCATCACGCCGGTGGCGCAGTCGGTAAATGCCTCCTGCTCCACGTTGCCGCCCTGCACCACTTCCACAATGGGCAGGTCAAAAGCACGGGCAAACTCCCAGTCGCGCGTGTCGTGCGCCGGCACCGCCATAATGGCACCCGTGCCATACGATACCAACACGTAATCCGAAATAAACACCGGAATTTCTGCGCCGTTTACGGGGTTAATGGCATTAACGCCGCATAACCGCACACCGGTTTTGTCCTTGGCTACTTCGGTGCGCTCAAAATCGGATTTGCGCGCCGCCGCTTCTTGATAAGTGCGTACGTCGTCCGCGTTGGTGATTAACCCTTGCTCCACCCACGTTTGTACCAAAGGGTGTTCGGGCGACACTACCATATACGTAGCACCAAACAAGGTGTCGGGGCGGGTGGTGTATACCTCTATCGGGTCGCCCGCGGTAGTGGCAAAACGCACCTGAGCACCGGTGGAACGCCCAATCCAGTTAATCTGCTGAGCGCGCACGCGGTCAGGATAATCCACCAACGACAAGTCGTCAATCAAGCGTTGCGCATAGGCAGTGATTTTTAACATCCACTGGCTTTTTACCTTGTGAACCACTTCGCCGCCGCACCGCTCGCACACGCCGCCGACCACTTCTTCGTTTGCCAGCACGCACTTGCAAGAAGTACACCAGTTTACCGCCATTTCCTTTTTATACGCCAATCCCTGCTTGAATAATTGCAGGAAAATCCACTGTGTCCACTTATAATATGCCGGGTCGGTGGTGTTAATTTCCCGCGTCCAGTCAAACGAAAGACCCAACCCCTGTAACTGCGCCTTAAACCGCGCCACGTTGTTTTTGGTTACTTCTTCGGGATGAATGTGATGTTGAATGGCAAAATTTTCGGTGGGTAAGCCAAATGCGTCCCATCCCATAGGGTACAGCACATTGTACCCCTGCATCCGCCGTTTGCGCGCCACCACGTCCAATGCGGTGTATGAACGGGGATGTCCCACGTGCAACCCTTGCCCCGACGGGTAAGGGAATTCCACCAGCGCAAAATACGCCGGTTTACTGTAATCGTTAGAGGCGGCAAAGGTGTTTTCCGTCTCCCACTTGTGCTGCCATTTCTTTTCAATAACAGCGGAATCAAACTTTTTCATTGGTATCCCCCTCCAAAAAACTGGCCGTATCCAAAACGTTGGCATCTTGCCACAAACGTTCCAAATCGTAAAATTCGCGAGAACTCTCCAAAAACACGTGCAACACCACCGAACCAAAATCCAGCAACGTCCACAATGCCGTGTTGTAGCCCTCCGTGTGAAGCGGATGGATGCCCGCCTGCGCCAACGCGGTTTCTACATAATCAATCAGTGCTTTTACCTGCGTGGTACTGCCGCCCGAAGTAATAATAAACCGGTCGGCCAACGACGTAACCCCGCTAACATCCAACACGCGAATGTCCCGCGCTTTGTGTGTGTCCAACGACACAACAATGGCTTTGGTTATTTCATTCAGCGTCATAGTTTACCCCGCTTTTTTGGTTGTGGTAGCCGTACTTTGCGCGGTTGTGCTTGTTGACGATGCCTCCACAAATCCTGTTTGTGTTACCGCAATGTCCGAAAGCACCTGCCGATGCGTATTTTCCGTGCCGCCCGTTGCCAACTCCGTTACTTGCAAATCTGCCTCGGTCACTTCGTTGTCATACGGATGGAAATCGGCATTCAGCACCTTTACCAGCGAAGCGCGATGCACACTGTAATACGAATTGGCGTTAAACGCGGTAATCTCGCCGGGGATGATTTGCGCCGTCATCTTTTCCGGCGTTACCTTTTTGAGTTCTTTTACCAAGCTCACCATATCGGCGGCGGTCACGTTGCTGCGAATGGGCGTGGACCCGCTCATCAGCGGTATGATCGACGTGTCGTTCAGTTGTTCCTCACTTTGGGCGCACAGCCGCTGGAACAGTGCCAAAAACACCTTGCGCTGCCGCACCAAACGCGCCACGTCGCCACTCACGCCCTTGTCGCGTTTAAGCACGTAGTCCAACGCGCCCGCGCCGTCCAGCGTTTTCACGCCTTTGCCGTAGGAAACATCGCCCAGTTTCATAGCGGATTCTAACTCCACATCCACGCCGCCGAGCAAGTTTATCAGTTTAACAAACCCTTCTTGCGGTAAAAAGAAGTAACCGTCCACCGGCAACGAATACTGCTCGTTAAAAATAGAGGAAACGTTGTACCACTGCGAGCCCTTTTTGGTAGTGACGGTATGACCGGCGGCTTTGTGCTGGTCAATTTCCGTTTTATAAATGCGCTTGCCTTCAAATTCGCACCAATCCAGCGGTGCGGGGTTGCCCCACACGCTGCCCGCCTTTTTTACCGCCCAAGCATCACTATCACCCAAATACGTATCCTGCGGCACTTCCAAAATGCTGAGGGTATCTTTTTTCTTATCGTGGCACACCAAGGAAAGGTGTTCGGTATCCCCTGTTTCGGGGTCGGCACCCAATAAGCCCACCACATAATACGCCACCTTTTTTTGCAGTGCCGTGGGGGTGGTGTCCAGCACGTTCACGTCCGATACGGTATTGTCCTTGTGCTGGGAGGTATTGTTAATCATTTGTGCCAACACAAAGCCGAAAATAACCACCAGGGCAATAAACGACAAACCCGCAATGGTTAAAATACTGCTGCCTTTCATACGCTTTTTGCCGGCCGTTTTTTTCTTGCGTGTATCTTTTGCCATTAGTTGCCACCGTTCCTTTCTTGGTATTCTTCATAACAGGAAAGCGTATCCGGATGCACCGGAAGCCCCTGCGCGTGCAAGTCCTCAATCGTGTAAGCCAGCGCATACCGCATGGCTTCGTCTGCATCACGCTCTGCCAATTCGCGAATCACCTCAACGTCGGGGAAATCGCGGTCCTCCGAGGTGAAATCCGCTAAATACAGCACCACTTCCGCCGTGCTCATTCCCGCGCGGCCGGTGGTGTGATACCGCACCGGCAACAAAATCTGCGGGTCGGTAATGCCCAAAATGTGTTCCAAAAACACCGCCCCCGCGTGGGCGTGCCACAATTTTGGCGATTGCTGTTCCACAGTGTCTAACAGTATACCAAAGTCTGCAAAAATTTGCAACTGGGAATCGCCGTCGGTATCTTTCAAAATATCGTGCAGCAATCCCGCCGTATACGCTTTGTCCGGGTCGGCACCGTACAGGTGCGCCAAATGCTCGGCTTGCTTGGCCACCGCCAACGAATGGCGATACCGTTTGGGCGTTAGCCGCCCTCGCAAAATGCGGCAGTACTGCTCGTTGGGTGAGTGATGCTCCTGCACAACGGTATACAACTGCTGTGCCGCCATATATGCCGCCACCGTATCCGGCACCAGCCCTTTTACCGATTGCCCGGCGCGCACCCGCTCGCGAATGTCGGTGGACGACACGTGCGGTGTGTCAAATGCCTCCACCACGCACTGCGCACCCTGTACTTTTAGCGTGTCGGCATACGCCAGCAATGTCTCCATCGGTACGTCGTCACGCGGCACCGTGCACAGTACTGCCAAACGGGCAATATCGGCAAACCGATGCCAACTGCCCAGCGTAAGAAACATATCCGCGCCCACCAGTAAAAACAACTGCGTTTGCGGTTGAGCACGTTTCATCTCTTCCAGTGTGTTCACGGTAAAACTGGCACCGCGGCGGTTAATTTCCAGTTCCGACACCGCCAGTTCAGGATGCGGCGCACACGCCAACCGACACATCTCCACGCGGTCAATGGCGGGAGCCATCTCGGTTTTAATCTTGTGTGGGGGAATAAACGTTGGCATTAGCACCACACGGTCCAAATTCAACCGTGCGGCAAATTCCCGCGCAAGCAAAATATGCCCGTTGTGAATGGGGTCAAACGTACCGCCGAACAGCGCGATACGCGGTGTGTGCCCGCCGCTCATCGTACACGGGGCAGCACAATCTTCTGCTCTTCCGGCGCGGGCCGATACAGCACGAAGGTGCGACCGATAACCTGTACCACCGCCGCGTTGGTAGCAGCGGCCAACGCTTCTGCCGCCTCGCGGGCGGTAACGGGAGCGGTTTCCAGCACTTTTCCCTTAATCAGTTCGCGGGCGGTGAGCGCATCGTCTGCCTGCTTCACAATGGTATCTGCCATACCGCCTTTGCCCACGTGTACAATGGCTTCCAGCGGGTTTGCCAACCCACGCAAATAGGCGCGTTGTTTGCTTGTCATACTCGTTCTCCTATTCTTTTACGCAATGCCTCCCGAAACGCGCGTAAGGCGTTGCCGCGATGGCTGATTGCATCCTTTTCCTCTTCCGTTAACTCGGCCACTGTTTTACCGTCGGCCACTATCATTAGCGGGTCATATCCAAACCCACGTTCGCCGCGTTCCTCCGTGCCGATAACACCGTGCATCTCACCCTCGGCGGCAAGCGGTTCGCTGCCGTCGGGGAACACACAACATACCGCGCACACATAATGCGCGCCCCGCTTTTCCGGCGGTAATCCGTCCAATTCTCCCAGCAGTTTGCGGTTGCGGTCCTTATCCGTGGCATCCGGCCCGCCGTACCGCGCGGAATAAATACCGGGTCCGCCGTTGAGTGCGTCCACCGCAATACCGGAATCGTCCGCAATGGCGGGTAATCCGGTTGCGGCGCAAGCAGACGCCGCCTTTAACAGGGCGTTTTCCGCAAAGGTGGTGCCGGTCTCCTCCACCTCCGGCAACACCATACCGAGGTCGCGGTCGGTCACGGCTTCAATGCCCAGCGGTTCCAAAATGCGTGTGAGTTCCACTAACTTATCTTGATTATGTGTTGCAATGATATACCGCATACGCTCACTCCCCAAATAAACCGTCGGCAAATGCCGCCGCATCAAACGGCTGTAAATCGTCAATGCCTTCGCCCACGCCAATGAATTTTACCGGCACATCCAGTTCTTCGTGAATGGTGAGTACCACCCCACCGCGTGCCGTACCGTCTAACTTGGTAAGCACAATGCCGGTAATGCCCGCTACTTTGCGGAATTCCCGTGCTTGATTTACGGCGTTTTGCCCCGTGGTAGCATCCACCACCAACAACACTTCCACCGCCGCTTCGGGCAATTCGCGGTCGATAATACGGCGCATTTTGTGCAGTTCATCCATTAAATTTTTCTTGTTGTGCAGACGTCCCGCGGTGTCGCAAATTACCACGTCTGCGCCGCGGGCTTTTGCCGCGGAAACGGTGTCAAACACCACCGCCGATGGGTCAGCCCCCTGCGAGTGCCGAATGCACTCCACACCGGCACGCTGTGCCCAAATTTCCAACTGTTCAATGGCGGCGGCACGGAACGTGTCTGCCGCGCCCAAAATTACTTGCTTGCCCTGCGCTTTCAGCCCCGCCGCCAACTTGCCGATGGTGGTGGTTTTTCCCACACCATTCACACCAATCACCAAAACCACCGATGGGCGGGTGCTTAAATTTAATTCCTGTTCACCCGCCAGCATTTGTGCCACAGTTTCACGCAACAACCCGCGAATGGCCGTAGGGTCGGTAATGCCGCGCTCCTTAACCAAGGTACGCAACCGTTCGCACACCGCCTGCGCGGTGGCAACACCCACGTCACCCGTAATCAGCACTTCTTCCAATTCTTCAAACAGTTCTTCGTCAATACGGGTAAACGCCGCCAGCATACTGTTAACCGTGCCCACTAACGATTCCCGCGTTTTACGGAGTCCTTCACCAATTTTACTAAAAAAACCCATACGCTCTCCTTTTTTACGGATTGCCGTCCGTAATGCCCAGTTTCGCTTCAACCTCACTTGCGCGCAGTTCCAACAACTTGGAAATGCCCTGCTCCTGCATTGTCACGCCATACAGCACGTCGGCTTCCTCCATAGTGCCGCGACGGTGCGTAATCACAATAAATTGCGTTTTGTCGCACATGCGCCGCAAATATTGCGCGTAACGGTCCACGTTCACGTCGTCCAGCGCGGCTTCCACCTCGTCCAGCATACAGAACGGCGACGGTGTTACCTTCAAAATGGCAAACAACAACGCCGTGGCTACCAACGCCTTTTCGCCGCCGGACAGCGCATCCATATTCAAAATCACCTTGCCGGGCGGCTGGGCGTGCATCTCAATGCCGGAATGAAGAATGTCGTCCGGTTCGGTCAGCACCAGTTCCGCCTTACCGCCGCCGAACAAATCGCGGAACACTTCGCCAAAATACTCGTTAATTTGGCGGAACCGCGTTATGAACATTTCGCGCATTTGCACCGTCAGTTCGCCGATGAGTTTCAGCAATTCCTCGCGCGAAACTTCCACATCGTTCACCTGAGTGCTTAGGAACTCATACCGTTTACTTACCTCACGGTATTCTTCAATGGTGTCCACGTTCACGCTACCCAGCGCGCGAATTTTGTTCTTTAATTCACTCAAACGGCGGTTTGCCAGCCCCATATCTTCAATGACGGCCGCTTGCTGTTCCGCCTCGCTGCGGGTTAATTCGTATTCCTCGTACAACCGCCGCAGAATGTCCTCGGTTTCCTTTTGGGCGGCGGCGCATTTTTCTTCCAACCGCGCCATTTCGCGTCCCAACAATTCCCGTTCTTCGGCTTTACCGCGGCTCTGCTGGCGCAAGGTGGTTTGCCGTGCTTCTTCTTCCAACCGCCGCGCCGTTAGCGTTTGTATTTGCCCCTCGGCTTCGCGCGCTTGCGTGCGCAACTGCACCGCTTGTTCGCGTAACAAAGCTTCCTGTGCCGTCAATTCTTCGCTGCGCACACGCAGTTCGGCAATCCGCGCCTGCATCTGCTCGCGGGCACCGTCTTGGTCCGCCTGCCGCACGCGCAGTTCGGCAATGGCCGCGTGCAAACCCTCAATCTCTTTTTGATATTCCGCAACCGCCAGTTTTTGCTCGCTCATTTGCTCTGCTAACTGCTCACGCTGAACGGCTAATTGCTGACGACCGCCATCTAATGCGGACAATTCCGCTTCCAATGCCTCTTTTTTTGCCGTGATTTCGGCACTCTGTTGTGTGGCATCCTCCACACTGCGGCGACAATCGGCCGCGCGGGCGTTCAATTCGTCTATTTCGCGCGTTGCCGCCGCCAACGAACTCTCGCAACCCTCTTCCAGTTCAGTTAAACGGTGCAGTTCACCCTCCAGACGAATACTATCCTCCTGTGCGGTAGTCAGTTCGCCCTGAACACCGGATAATTCCGCCTGTACGGCCGCCACTTCCTGTTGAAGTGCTTTGAGCGTTTCCCGCTCGCTTTCGGCTTTGGCAACCAGTTTGGCGCGCTCGGCCTCCAGCCGTTCAATCTCGCTCCGACGGGATAACAAACCCGCCTCTTTTACGTGCGAACCGCCCGACAGTGAACCGCCGGCATTCACCACTTGTCCGTCCAGTGTGACCACGCGGAATTTGTACCCATACTTGCGAGCAATGACCACGGCGCAATCTAAATCCTCTGCCACCACCACGCGACCCAACAAGTAGCACGCAACGGTTTCGTAATCTTTGTCGGTGCGCACCAGTTCGTCCGCCAGTCCTACAAAGCCGCTTTCGTCCGCCAATCCTTTTTCCGTTAATCGGTTCCCGCGAATGGACGCCATCGGTAAAAACGTAGCGCGCCCGTTTTTGCTTTGTTTTAAATAGGCAATGCCACGCTTGGCATCTTCTTCCCGCTCTACCACAACGTGTTGTGCCGCACCGCCCAACGCCGTTTCAATTGCCAAAGCGTATGCCGCATCGGTATGAATTAACCGCGATACCGGTCCGCGCACACCACGCAGTTCCCCGCGTTGCGCCTGCTTAACCACCAAACGCACACTGTGAGAAAAACCCTCCAAATTGCGTTCCATTTCTTCCAACAAACCAATGCGCCGTGTTTTTTCTTCCACATCCAAATCGGTGCGGTCGGCTTGTTGACGAGCACTGTCCAACCGCGCACTGCGAGTGGACAGGCGCAGTTCGTACCCGCGTGCGGCATTTTGCAGTTCGCTGATTTTCTCGCCCAACGCCTCGTAATCGGCACGGCACGCCTCTCGCTCACTGCGCAAAGTATCCCGCCGCAAGGTATGCTCCGCTAACGCCCCTGTTAACTGCGACAACCGCAGCGTAATTTCCGAAAGCGACGATTCTCCCGTTACGGCGCGCACCCGCATATCCGACAAGTCCGAGGCAAACGCCGCCGCTTGGCGGTTCATTTCCTCGATACGGCCGGAAACCTCCTCGTTACTGCGGAGCAGGGCCTCCCACTCCTCCGTTAACGCTACCTGACACCGTTCCGCTTCGGCAATACTCTCCTGTTTGGCGGCAATGCCCGCCTCGTGCTCCGCCACCACCGTTTCCAGTTGCAACCGGCCTTGCACCGCTTGTTCACTTTCGCTTTCCATACGAGCAATGTTTTCCTCATTATGCTCGCGGTCGTTGCGCACCAAATCGGCATTGCCGTCGCAACGCATCGCCTCTTCCTCACGGTGCGCTATCTCGCCACGCAAGGTTTCCAATTCCGCCTCTACGGTGCGGGCGGATTCCATCAGCAATTCCAATTCGCGCTCGGTGTTATCCATAGACGCGCCGGCATTGTCGTACTGCGTGCGCGCCAACTCCAAACGAGAATCCAAATCGCGTAGGGTATCGCGTGAACAATCAATGGTGTGCAGCCACACCCCAATTTCCAAGCCCTTTTTCTCCTGCGCATATTCCAAATACTTTTTGGCTTTTTCGGATTGCGTTTTCAGCGGCCCAACGCGTTCCTCCAACTCCTTCAAAATATCCCGCAGGCGCAACAAATTATCCTCTGCCGCTTTTAAGCGACGTTCCGCCTCGTTTTTGCGGTAGCGGTATTTGGCAATACCCGCCGCCTCCTCAAAAATTTCGCGGCGTTCCTCCGAGCGGGACGACACAATATTGTCAATACGCCCTTGGCCGATAATGGAGTAGCCATCGCGACCCAATCCGGTATCCATAAACAACAACTGCACGTCACGCAGACGCACGGTGGCGTTGTTTAGCAAATATTCACTCTCGCCCGAACGGTAATACCGACGGGTGACTTTTACATCATCCGAATCAAACGCTAATACGCGGTTACGGTTATCAATTGTCAGCGATACCTCAGCAAACCCCACCGCGCGACGCTGTGAGGTGCCGTTAAAAATAACGTCCTCCATTTTGGAGCCGCGCAGTGTTTTGCTGGACTGCTCACCCAGCACCCAACGCACCGCATCACTGATATTCGATTTGCCGCTGCCGTTGGGGCCCACCACCGCGGTAATGCCGTTGCCGAACGATAGCGTTGTTTTATCCGGAAAGGACTTAAAACCCTGAATTTCCAGCGATTTTAGAATCATATCTTCACGTCTCCTGTCGGATAATTCCGTATTAACGGTCGTATCCCATCAGTTTCAGCGCTTCGCGCGCCGCTTGCTGTTCCGCCTCTTTTTTACTGTTGCCTTTACCGCGACCAATCACGTTGGAGTTCAAATGCACTTCCATTATGAACACCTTGTTGTGGTCGGGCCCGCTTTCTCCCGCCAGCACGTATTCCACGTGTTCCTCGGGGTTTTGTTGCACAATTTCCTGCAACAACGTTTTGTAATCCTTAAACTGCGGGCGACGGCGGTTGTTTAATTCCTCTTGCAAAAACGGCACAATAAACGCTTCCGCCGGTTCCAAGCCGCCGTCCAAATAAATGGCGGCAATCACGGCCTCAAACGCATCTGCCAAAATAGAGGAGCGGTCGGCTCCGCCGCCGCGGCGTTCCCCGTGACCGAGCAACAAATGGTCGCCCAACCCCAGTCGGCGAGCATAGGAGCTGAGCGCTTTTTCGCACACCAGTGCCGCGCGCAAACGGGTTAGTTCCCCTTCTTCGCCGGAACCGTGACGGAACAAGTACCCCGCGGTAATGAAACCAAGCACCGAGTCGCCCAAAAATTCCAAACGTTCATTGCTTTTCAGGTCGCGCCGTGCCTCGTTTGCATACGAAGAATGCGTCAACGCATTTTCCAACAACAGCGGTTGGCGAAAGGTATACCCGATTTTTTTCATCATTTCTCGCGTTGTTTCTTGCATTGTCATCACCCCAGTCGGTCTTCAATCAGTGCTACCATATCCTCCACCGTTTCCAACGGCGGTAAATCGTCCGGCACGGGCTCATCCACAAATCGTTCCCAAAGCCACAGTGCCGTTTCGCAACGTTCCTCTTGTGTAAGATTCAGGTCGTCCAGGCTCGCCGCCATGGTTACGTCCTCCGCATCACAACCAAACCGGTCAACCAGCAGGCGTGTCAGCAGTTGCAGTACCATTGGCAGTGCCCTCTCCCTTCTGTTGTTGTGCCCAATCGGTAATTTTTTCCACAATGCCCGCCGCGGCAAACTCCGCCGCCACGCGTATGGCATTCTGGATAGCCAACGCCGACGAGTTGCCGTGCGCTTTAATAATCGGCTTGGCAAGGCCAAGCAACGGCGCGCCACCGTGTTCTTCGGTGGACATTTTCTTCTTCAACCCGCCCAACTGCGGTTTTACAAACAAAGCCGCTACCTTGGTAAGCAAATTGCTGTAAAACATCTCTTTCATAAAGCCCAGCATCATATGAATGGAGCCCTCCATCGTTTTCAGCAACACGTTGCCGGAAAATCCGTCGGCCACAATCACATCCGCCGCGCGGGACGGCACTTCGCGCGCTTCCACGTTGCCCACAAAGTTCAGTTCACTGTCACGCAGCATCGCATACGCTTGCTGCTGCAATTCGCCGCCTTTGTGTTCCTCCACGCCCACGTTCAGCAAACCAACCGTTGCCGCTTCGCCCTTGCCGAACAACGCGCTCATATATACACTGCCCATCTGTGCAAACTGCATCAGCATTTCGGGGCGGCATTCCACGTTCGCGCCGGAATCCACCAGCATATACGGTCCCTTAGCCGACGGCAAAATGGCCGCCAACGCCGCACGGGAAATGCCTTTAATACGCTTAACAAAAAACGTGCCGCCCATAAGCATCGCACCGGTACTGCCCGCCGACACAAACGCATCGCCGTGCCCCTCTGCCAACAAACGCAGACCCACCGCCATGGAACATTCCTTGTGTTCGCGCAGTATGGTTTTGGGAATATCGTTCATATCAATCACATCGGTGGTATGCACCAGTTCCACGCCGTCCAACGACAGTTCTTCCCGCGTGGCAATGGCACGAATCTCTGCCTCGTCACCCACCAATACAATATCCACACCGTAAGCGTCGCGCGCTTGTACGGCGCCTTTTACCACGGCCAACGGCGCGTTATCGCCGCCGTAAGCATCCACAATAATTCTCATAACACATCCTCCTCCAAACAAGCCAATGCCCGCTGTGCCAGTGCGGCATACCGCTCGCGTTTGTCGCGAATGGGAGTTTCCAGCGGCGGTAACACGCCAAAATTGGCACCCATTGGCTGAAATTCCTTGGCGGCAGTATCCACAACGTGTCCCGCCAACGCACCCATCATGGTTTCCGGCGGCAAAATCAGCGGCGTCTGCCCGCGCAAAGCACGTACGGCGTTTTTGCCCGCCAGCAAACCCGATGCCGCAGATTCCATATACCCTTCCACACCGGTCATTTGTCCGGCAAAAAACAGGTGCGGCAACGCGCGACAACGAAAATCTTGCGTGAGCAACCGCGGCGAATCCAAAAACGTGTTGCGGTGCATAACACCGTACCGCATAAACTCCGCCGCGTGTAAGGCGGGTATTAAGGAAAACACCCGCTTTTGCTCGCTGAATTTTAAGTTGGTTTGAAAACCCACCAAATTGTACAGTGTGCCCGCCGTGTTTTCGGTACGCAGTTGCAGCACCGCCCACGGACGGTGCCCGGTGCGCGGGTCGCGCAACCCCACCGGTTTCATCGGGCCAAATCGAATCGCATCCGTCCCGCGCCGCGCCAACACCTCAATCGGCATACACCCCTCATACACCTTGGGTTTATCAAAGGCGTGCAACATCGCCGTTTCCGCCGTAATCAGTGCGGCGTGAAACGCCTCATACTCCGCTTTGTTCAGCGGACAATTGATATAATCGCCCTCGCCGCTCTCCTCACGGTCGTACCGCGAAGCGCGAAAGGCGGCGGTCATATCCACACTGTCCGCTGTTATCACCGGCGCGGCGGCATCATAAAAACTCAGCCCTGCGCCGAATTTACGTGTCATATCCGCCGCCAACGCATCCGACGTGAGTGGTCCGGTGGCAACCACCGTTATCCCGCTATCCGGCAACGCCGTTACCTCGCGGTGCTCTATGGTAATGAGCGGATGTTCGCTCACCCGCCGCGTTACCTCGGCAGCAAACCGGTCGCGGTCCACCGCCAGTGCTCCACCGGCAGGAACGGCACACGTTCGCGCTACGGCAACACACACCGAGCCCAGCCGCGCCATTTCCTCTTTTAAAAGCCCCGCCGCGCTATCAATGCGCGCCGCTTTTAGCGAGTTGGAGCATACCAGTTCCGCCAACATTGGAGACCGATGAGCCGGCGTGTATTTATGCGGTTTCATTTCCACCAACGTAACCGCTACGCCGGCATTTGCCGCGGCGAACGCCGCCTCACAACCGGCCAAACCGCCGCCCAGCACCGTTATGTGCTCATTCATTCTTTTTCTCCCGACCGGTTTTTTCGTAACCGCATTCCTTCACCAAGCATACCACACCGCCGCCGCGGCCTTTTTTGCGGAACAATGTTTTACCGCAATTGGGACACGTTTTTGCGGTGGGTTCGTTCCAAGTAACAAACTCACACTTGGGATAATTTTCGCATCCGTAAAACACGCGACCGCGCTTGGATTTTTTGGCAATAATCGCACCGCCGCACTGCGGGCAAGAACCGGCGGCTTTGGCCACCAGCGGCTTGGTATTCTTGCAATCCGGGTATCCCGGGCACGCCAAAAACTTGCCAAAACGCCCGCTTTTAATCACCATACGCCGCCCGCATTTATCGCACAACTCGTCGGTTTCTTCTGCCGGCACCTCAATCCGCTCACCGGACAACGATTCCTCCGCTTTTTTCAGCGTTTGCGAGAAGCCTTCGTAAAACCCGTGCAACATCTGCACCCAATCGCAATCGCCGGATTCCACTTCGTCCAACTGCCGTTCCATCGTAGCGGTAAATTCGGTGTCCACCACCTCAGGGAACTGTTGTTTCATCAGCTGTGTGGTGACCTCGCCCAACGCGGTGGGTTTGAGTGCTTTACCTTCCCGCTCGACGTACTCGCGCGCCAAAATGGTGCTGAGCGTGGGCGCATACGTGGAGGGACGGCCAATGCCGTTTTCTTCCATTGCTTTAATCAGCGTGGCTTCGTTGTACCGTGCGGGAGGTTGTGTAAAATGCTGACTGCCGCACAAATCGCACAGCGTTAAGCGGTCACCCTCCGACAACGGCGGTAACGCACTGCCCACTTCATCTTCGCCGTCGGTGCTTTCCACGTACAATACGGTGTACCCGTCAAACCGCACGGTGTGACCGGATGCCTTAAATACATACTTGCCCGCGGTAATTTCCGCCTGACAGGTATCCTGCACGCAGTTGGCCATTAAACTGGCAATAAAACGCTCCCAAACCAGTTTGTACAACCGATATTGGTCACCCGTTAAAAACGCCTTTACTTTGTCCGGCGACAACGACGGAACCGACGGACGAATTGCCTCGTGCGCGTCCTGTGCCCCTTTACGAGATTTGTAATACCGCGCCTTTTCCGGCAAATAGTCCTCGCCGTACCGCCCGCGAATGTACTCGTTACCCTCGCGGCGAGCATCTTCTGAAATGCGCAACGAATCGGTACGCATATAGGTTATCAAACCCATGGCACCCATTTCGCCCAGCTCCACGCCTTCGTACAACTCTTGCGCGGCTTTCATTGTCCGCTTAGAAGAAAAACCCAGTTTGCGGCTGGCTTCCTGCTGCATGGTGGAGGTGATAAACGGGGGCGCGGGTGATACTTTGCGCACCCCACGTTTTACGGCGGCTACGGTAAACTCCTCGGCTTGCAATTCCAAAAGCACGGCATCCGCTTGCTCTTTATCGCGAATTTTCAGCTTGCCTTTGCCGGCACCGTGCAACCGTGCGGGGAACGGTTTGCCACCCTCGCTCGCCGCCAGTTGGGCATCAATCGTCCAATATTCTTCGCTCACAAACGCGCGAATTTCGTTTTCGCGGTCCACCACCAAACTCACGGTAGCGGACTGCACGCGCCCCGCCGACAAACCTTTGCGAATTTTCTTCCACAAAAACGGGCTGAGTTTATAGCCCACCAAGCGGTCCAAAATGCGCCGTGCCTGCTGAGCGTTCACCAAATCCATATCCACGCACCGCGGTGCTTTCATTCCCTGTTGCACGCCCGCCTTGGTAATCTCGTTAAATGTAACGCGGTTTTTTTCGCTTAAATCCACATTAAGCAACTGCGCCAAATGCCACGAAATGGCTTCTCCCTCGCGGTCCGGGTCAGTTGCAAGAATAACATCGGTACTATTAGCAGCCAATTCCTTTAACCGACGAATAAGGGCGGATTTTCCCGCAATGTCCACATACCGCGGCTTAAAATCGTGAGTTACATCCACGCCGAGCAGACTTTTAGGCAAATCCCGAATGTGTCCCATCGACGCGACCACCTCATACCCGGTGCCCAGATATTTCTGTATCGTCTTGGCTTTTGAGGGTGATTCCACAATAACCAGTTTTGACATGCCGTTCACCTGTTATCCTTTCTTTCTGGTATACCGTTTGCCGGAGTGGCTGTCCACGCAACCATATAACTCCAGTTCGGTCAAAGCGGCAAACACCTCGCTGGGTGTCAGCCGTGTACGTTCACAAATCAATTCCGCCGACAGCGGGTCGCCGCTCAGTGCCTCATACACCCGCCGCGCCGTTTCGCTCACGCCGTTTGGACACGGGATATCGGCCGCCGTTTCGGTTTCTGCCGCTTTGTCGGCCGTTGCGGGCGGTGTATCCGCCGCCCACAATTCGTCCCCGCGGGAGCGTTGTTTCCATTCATAATACGCCGCCTGTGCACGGTCGGCTTCCGCGCCGTCCTTTTCTTTGCAACGATTAGCGTATTCCTGCAAAATTTCCGATGGGCGGGTGACTAACGCGGCACCCTCCCGAATCAGCCGGTGCGAGCCGTAGCTCTCCGGTGTGGTTACCCGGCCGGGAACAACAAATACATCACGCCCTTGTTCCGCCGCCGTGCGCGCCGTAATCAGCGAACCGCTGATTTCGGGAGCTTCCACCACACAAACGCCGCACGCCAACCCGCTGATAAGCCGATTACGCACGCGAAAATTACCGGCACGAACCGGAACTTTGGATGCGTATTCCGTAACAATCGCACCGCCGGATTCCAATACCCTCCACCGCAAATCGCGGTTGGCAAAGGGGTATTCCACATCCAGCCCACACGGTTTTATCAGCACTGCGTGACCGCCGGCATACAAGGTGCCTTCATGCGCGGCACGGTCAATTCCCACTGCGCCGCCGCTGATAATGGGGCAACCAACCGCCGCCAATCCTGCCGCCATAGCACCCGCCACCGTGACACCGTACGGCGTGCTGCGGCGTGTACCCACCATACCAATAGCGGGTGGGTCTTTTTCATCAAATGAGGGCAACGGCCCTTCGCCGTATAACACCAGCGGCGGCGAGTAAATGCTCCTTAGCGGGCGCGGATACTGCGCATCCTCCGGCGTGAGTATCCAACCCAGCCGTGCGCACCGTTCTGCCTGCCGCTCGGCCGCGTCCAGCGATTTGCGGCACAATGCGTTAAGCGACCCACCGGTAACACCGGCACGCACCAGTGCGTCACGGTCGGCTTCGTATATGGCTTTGGCGGAGGGGAACGCTTGCAACAACCGTGCCGCCGTGGACGAGCCGGCACCTACCGCTTGTTGTACCCAAATCCAGTACACCGATGCTTCAACCACGGGGAACACCGTCCTTCCGCACCATTTCCCAAAACACAAGCCCTGCCGCCATAGAGGCGTTAAGCGATTCGGCACGCCCCGCCATGGGGATGGTGACCCGTAACGGGCAGGCGGCTACGGTTTCCGCCCTCAAGCCGTGACCCTCGTTGCCGATAACCGCTACCGTGCCCTTTCCCAGCGCGGCAGTTTGCACGGCGGTGGCTTCGGCATCCACCACACAGGCGGTGGGGGTAAACCCTTGTGCCGTTAAGCGCGGCAATGCGTGCGCCAAATCCCCCGCTGTATACAACGGTAAGCGAAACACGCCGCCCATACTGCCGCGCAACACTTTGGGACTGTATGGGTCGCAACAACCGTCGGACAACAACAAGCCATCCAACCCAAACGCTTCTGCCGTGCGAATCATTGTTCCCAAATTGCCGGGGTCGCGTACCGCTTCCAGTGCCGCGTACCGCCCGCCCGAGCGCAACTCATCCAGCGTCCGCGGGGGCGGAAACGCCGCCACGCAAAACACCCCTTGCGGGGTGGCTGTGTCTGCCACATAGTGCGACAGTTTGTCCGAAATGTCGTATACCGCAGCGGCAACGGCGCACACCGCCGCCACCGCATCCGGATATTGTTCGCGAGCGTGGGCCGTTACCAGTGCTACTTCCACCACCACACCGGAACGCGCCGCATCGGCGCATAAACGGGCACCCTCCACCGTGAACCGACCGGTATCACGGCGAAAGCGCGCGTCTTCCGACAACCGTCGAAAGTCTTTAATTACGCGGTTTTCCCGACTGGTAATTTCCAACAGCAACAGCCCCCGAACTTGGAAAAATCGTGGGCGATAATGCCCCGATAAAATGAACAACAGCGCCCGCAGACTATGCTGCGGGCGCAGTTTAAGCTTAATTTAACGCCGCTTTAGCTTTCTCTGCCAAACCCGCAAATGCGGCGGCATCCGAGACTGCCAGCTCCGCCAGCATCTTGCGGTTGAGCGTGACATTGGCTTTCTTCAAGCCGTTCATAAACGTGGAGTAATTCATTCCGTTTGCCTTCGCCGCAGCGGAGATACGGGTAATCCACAGACGGCGGAAGTCACGTTTGCGTTGT
This sequence comes from Acutalibacteraceae bacterium, assembly GCA_045653425.1. Lineage (GTDB taxonomy): Bacteria > Bacillota > Clostridia > Oscillospirales > Acutalibacteraceae > RGIG3009. The sequence continues at coordinate 37,585 of JAZOLU010000027.1, forward strand.
TTACGGCCGATGTAAGCATATTGGCCGGACTTCATTACCGCTTGTTTTGCGGTGCGGAACAACTTGGATTTTGCACCAAAATAGCCCTTTGCGAGCTTAAGAACCTTTTTTCTTCTTTTGCGCGTCATCATTGCGCCTTTAATACGAGCCATATTACAGTTCCTCCGTTTCCGAACTCTCGATTATTTGTAGGGAATCAGGCGCTTGACCTGAGCCACATTGGTAACATCTGCGATGGTGGTTTTGCGGAGATTACGCTTCCGCTTTGTGGTTTTCTTGTTCAGAATGTGGGACTTGTAAGCGTGGGCGCGTACAACTTTTCCATTCTTGGTAAGCTTAAAACGCTTTTTCGCACCACTGTGGGTTTTAATCTTGGGCATAACAATATCCTCCTTAATTTGGTGTTCGGTTATTTCGCAGTCTTGGGTGCCAAAAACATCAGCATATGCCGACCTTCCATTTTGGCGGGCTTTTCCACAACCGCTTGCTCCTCGCAAGCCGCGGCAAATCGGTTCATAGTCTCCAACCCGATTTCAGGATGGCCCATTTCGCGACCGCGGAAGCGGATGGAAACCTTCACCTTGTTGCCGTCCTGCAAAAAGCGCATAGCGTGCTTGGCCTTGGTGTTGAAATCCGCCACGTCAATGTTGAGTGATAACCGAATTTCCTTGGTTTCTACCTGCCGTTGGTTTTTGCGTGCTTCCTTTTCTTTTTTGGCTTGCTCAAACCGATATTTGCCGTAGTCCATAATACGGCACACCGGCGGCGTAGCCGTGGGCGCAATTTTGACCAAATCCAGACCTCGTTCCTCCGCCAGTTCCAGTGCCTGCTGTGCAGACATCACACCCAACTGAGCCCCGTCCTCGCCAATAAGGCGCAGTTCGTTGTCGTGAATTTGTTCGTTAATCTGCATTTCCTTGATTGCTATGGGGAAACACCTCCACCTATTACTGCGTAAAAAACGCGGGCAGAAAAACTGCCCGCGCGCTTCTTACCACCGGTTGGAAGAGTTTATCAACCTGTCGAGAACAAAATCTGCAGGTGAGAGCGGGCAACGCTCTGCTTCGTTTTCTTACCGATATATTATACCGCACTTTTTCCAAATGTCAAGCGTTTGATAAAAATTTTCTTAAATCGAAATTTCGTGCGCCATACGGAACAGGTCCGTGTCAAAGGTTTTCTTCATACTCAACGCTTCTTCAATGTCGTAGTTGGTTAAACGGTCGCTCTGAATGGTAACCACGCGGTTGCTCTTGCCGGAGAGCAACAACTCCACTGCGTAGTTTCCCATACGGCTGGCCAACACACGGTCGCGCACCGTGGGGTCGCCGCCGCGCTGTACGTGACCCAAAATGGTGGCACGAGATTCCACGCCCGTGGCGTCCTGAATCTTTTTGGCCATATCCACCACGTGACCCACACCTTCGGCCACAATAATAATAAAATGCTTTTTGCCGGTGGCAGAGGCTTTTTTCATCCGCTGCAACACATCCTGTTCAAAATCAAACGGCAGTTCCGGCACAACCACGCTGGTCGCGCCCACGGCAATGCCGACATTGAGCGCCAAATACCCCGCGTGGCGTCCCATCACTTCCACCACACTGCAACGGTCGTGCGATTGCGAGGTGTCGCGCAGTTTGTCAATCATTTCCATACAGGTGTTCAGCGCCGTGTCATAACCAATGGTCTGCTCACAACAGGCAATATCGTTGTCAATGGTGCAAGGCAACCCAATGCACGGCACACCGTGGCGGGTTAAATCTTGCGCGCCGCGGAACGAACCGTCACCACCGGCAACAACCAACCCTTCAATGCCGTACTGAGCACACGTGTCCACCGCTTTTTGCATACCCTCTTCCGTGCAAAATTCGGGACTGCGCGCCGTATATAAAGTAGTGCCGCCGCGGTGAATGATATCCGACACACTACGCAGGTTTATGGGTACTAAATCGCCGTTAATCAACCCGTTGTAACCGCGGTATACACCGTATACCTCAACCCCTCTGCCCAACGCCGTACGCGCCACCGCACGCACTGCGGCGTTCATACCGGGTGCGTCGCCGCCGCTGGTCAGTACTGCCATTCGTTTAATTGCCATTTTTCTATCTCCTCTGTCCTCTTAGGAATGAACCATCTTATTATATCCGTTTTTTTGCCAAATAGCAACTCGTTGCCGTTCTGTGCAATTTTTTCGACATTTTTTGCAAAATCAACCGCTTATCCGTCTGCCGTCAAGTCGGCCACATTCTCGTTGCCCAGTATTTGTTTGAGTTCGTCCAGTAACACGGAATGGGGTGTTACCCACAGTTGCCGCGGCGTACGCACCAGTTTGCCGGTGCTTGCCTCACGCACATACACCGGTACCTCACCGGGTAACGAGCGTAACACACAACACACCTGTTTCCATACCGCACTGTCCAACGACGGCAGTTTGAGATACACCCCCGGATTGGCTACCGCCCGTTTGGCGGCGGGCGGCGTATCCGCAGGCGGTACCGCATCGGGTGGAGGAGCCGCCTCCACAGACGATACCAGTACTCGCGGTTCTTCGTCTTCGCGGGCACTCAGCCGCCCGCGCACCACCACCGTTTGTCCGGTTCGCAGCAACGGGCGGTACTGTTCCAGCGTTTTGGAAAATACAACGAGTTCCAGCGAACCGTACAAATCTTCCAACGTTACATACGCCATTTGGGCATTGGTACGGGTGGTTTTTACCTGTACCGTTCCCAACATTCCCAACAATTTCACCGATTGTCCGTCGGTGTACTCACCCGCAGTCGGCGATACGGTTTCCGCAAAGGCATCCACAATGCGGTCGGTACGGTCGGCCTTCAACCGCGTGTGCAACCCCTCATACGGTTTCAGCGGATGTCCGGTCAAATACAAACCGGACACTTCTTTTTCCATTGCCAGCAATTCCTCATACGGAAACTCCTGAGCCGACGGCAAGGAAGGTTCGGTTTCCATACCATACGTCCCTTGGTCAAAAAAGCCCAACTGCCCTTCCAAATTGCGGCGACCGACATCCTCCAACTGTTCCAAAATATATGCCGATGCTTCCAACATTTGGCGGCGATTGGCGTGCAAGCCGTCCAGCGCGCCGCAACGAATCAAGCTGTCCAACGCGCGGCGGTTAAACTCGCGATGTCGCACCATACGGCGGCAGAACGAATAAAAACTGGTAAACGGACCTTCCTCGGCACGGTCGCGCACCATTTCGCGGATAAACCCGCCGCCCAGATTTTTAACCGCCAACAACCCGAACCGAATGTGGTCTCCCGCCACGGTAAATGCCGCTTCGCTTTCATTCACCGAGGGCGGCAACACGTGAATACGCAACCGCTCACATTCGCCAATGTAACTTGCCACTTTGCCGCTGTCCAGCACGCTGGTCAGCAACGCCGCCATATATTCGCGCGGGTATTTGGCTTTCAAATACGCCGTTTGGTACGCCACCATCGCATACGCCGCGGCGTGGGATTTGTTAAATGCATACGAAGCAAATGATGCCATTTCCTCAAACACGGCGTTGGCCACCTGCTCCGGCACACCGCGGCGTACACACCCCTCTACCAATACCGTGCCGTCTTCGGCAACCAACCCGTGCAGAAAAATTTCCCGCTCCTTTTGCATAACGTCGTACTTTTTCTTGGACATCGCGCGGCGCACCACGTCGGCACGCCCCAGCGAATAGCCGCCCAAGTCGCGGAAAATTTGCATAACCTGTTCTTGGTACACAATGCACCCATAGGTAACCTGCAAAATGGGCTGCAACAACGGGTGCGCATAGGTCACCCGTTCCGGATGATGCCGATTTTCAATATACCGCGGAATGGAGTCCATCGGCCCCGGTCGGAACAACGAGATAACCGCAATTAAATCTTCAAACCGTTCCGGCTTTAACTGCGTTAACACCCGCTTCATTCCCGCGGATTCGAACTGGAACACGCCATCACTGTTGCCTTGTGACAACATTTTGTACACAGCCGGTTCGTCCAGCGGGATACGGTTAATATCAATTTGGGGGCCGCCACCGGCGTGAATCATCCGCACCGCATCGTCAATAATGGTAAGGTTACGCAACCCCAAAAAGTCCATTTTGAGCAGACCCAATTCTTCCAACGCCGTCATCGTGTACTGCGTGGCCGTTAACTCGCCGTTTAAGCACAGCGGCACATATTCCGACACCGGCCGGGCGGTAATGACCACCCCCGCCGCGTGGGTAGAGGCGTGCCGCGGCATTCCCTCCACTTTACGCGCCGTATCCACCAGCCGCTTTACCTGCTCATCGGTATCGTACAATTCTTTTAAAGGGCGAGATTGTTGTAACGCCTTGTCCAGCGTCATATTCAACTCCCACGGTACCCGCTTGGCAACCGTATCCCCCACCGCATAGGGCATTCCCAACGCCCGCGCCACGTCACGAATGGCCGCCCGCGCCGCCAGCGTACCAAACGTCACAATCTGCGCCACGTGGTCGGCACCGTATTTTTCAATCACGTAATCAATAACCAACTGGCGTTTTTCGTTGCAAAAATCAATATCAAAGTCCGGCATACTCACGCGTTCCGGATTCAAAAACCGCTCAAACAACAGTTGATATTTCATAGGGTCAATGCCGGTAATGCCCATACAATACGCACACAAACTGCCCGCGCCGGAGCCACGTCCCGGCCCCACCGGAATGTTGTGCCCACGCGCATACTGCACAAAGTCGTTCACAATAAGGTAGTAGTCCACATACCCCATTCGCTGAACCATATCCATTTCGTATTCCAACCGCTCACATACCGCCGAGTCAGGTTGCTCACCATACCGCCGACGCAATCCCTCATAACATAATTTGCGAAAATACGCCGTACTGTCACCACCCGGCGCATTGAATCGCGGCAAGCGAGTGTGCCCAAATTCCAAGGTAACGTGGCACCGCTCGGCAATGCGCGCGGCATTCTCCACCGCCTCCGGCACTTCGGGGAACAGGCGGCGCATCTCCTGTTCGGATTTTACATAAAACTCCTCGGTTTCAAACGCCATAGGATTCGGCTCGTCCACCGTGGTATTGGTTTGAATACACAATAACACCTTTTGCGCCTGTGCGTCGGCACGGGTTAAATAATGCGCATCGTTGGTGCATACCAGCGGAATGCCCGTTTCGCGAGAAAGCCGCAACAACCCGCGGTTTACCTCGCCCTGTTCGGTCAAGCCGTGGTCCTGCAACTCCAAAAAGAAATTGTCCGCACCAAACAACGCCCGATACTCCAACGCAATGCGTCGCGCTTTATCCCAATCGCCCTGCCGCAATGCCGCGGGAATTTCTCCCGCCAAACACGCCGACAGCGCAATTAACCCTTCGTGATATTTTTCCAACAGTTCGCGGTCAACGCGCGGTTTGCTGTAAAACCCCTCCGTCCACGCCGCCGACACCAACCGCACCAAATTGGCATACCCAATTTCATTCTCGCACAACAATACCAAGTGGTGGTTTTCACTATCAATACCGTGCTGACGGTCGTGGCGGGTGCGTGCCGCCACATATACCTCACAACCTAAAATGGGCTTAATTCCGGCGGCGTTGGCGGCTTTGTAAAACTCCACCAACCCGTACATCACACCGTGGTCGGTTACCGCTACTGCGGTTTGCCCCAACTCCTTCACGCGCGAAATCAGCCCGTCCAAACGGCACGCACCGTCCAGCAGACTGTATTCGCTATGAACATGAAGATGTGCAAACGCCACGCGCGCCGCCCCCCTTTTGCCGCTCTTTACAATTCGTCCGCGATTTCCATAATGCGCCGCAAACGGTGGTTCACGCCCGACCGACTGAGCGGCGGCGTTAATTGTTCGCCCAATTCCCGCAACGAAAAATCGGGATTTTCCAGCCGCAAACGACACAATTCCCGCAATTCCTCCGGCAACGCTTCCAATCCCAGTTGCCGTTCAATTTTACGCACCGCTTCTGCCTGCACCCACGCCGCCGCCACCGTTTTATCCAAATTGGCACTCTCGCAATTGGCGGCGCGGTTCACGTTGTTGCGAATGCTTTTTACAATTTTAACGTTCATCAATTCCAAGGAGGCACTCATCGCGCCCATCCGTGTTAAGCAATCTTCAATCTGTTCGCTTTCCTTAAAATACACCACGTAATTGCCTTTGCGACGTACCGTGCGTGCCGTTAGCCCCAGTTCACCCAACAACGCCGTTAAATCGCGGCTTAAATTGAGGTACGGCACGTTAAATTCCAAATGATAATCTACTTGCGGATTCGTCACCGCTCCGCACACCAAAAACACACCGCGAACAAACGCCGCGGCGCACTGCTCACATTCCAACACCGCGCGGTTAATGCGCAGGGTTACCTCCGTGCCACCGTGCCCAAACCGCTCGGTTACGGTGCCGGCTTGTCCGGCAGCAACGGTAACGGTGTGCATTCCCGGCTTGCCCGGTGCGGGTGCCGTGTGCAACGGCACTGCTCCGCATACGGTTTTCAACAAATGGGCATATTTTTCCGCCACCGTCGCGTTTTCGGTTTGCAGCGATACCCCCGCCGCCGTAAACGCGCGCCCAAACTCGGCCATACCGTACGCCTGTGCGGTATCACAACACGCCCGCTCGTTGGTTAATGCCGCCAGTTCATTTTTAATGTCCGATGAAAACGACATACGCCGCCTCCTTGCTGTCGGTTATCGTCCGACCAGTTTGACTTCCCTTTCCAATTCCACATCAAACCGCTCTTTTACTTGCCGCCGCACTTGCTCACACAGTGCCATTACGTCGGCGCAAGTTGCACCGCCGCGATTAATAAAAAATCCGGCGTGTTTTTCGCTCACCTGTGCGCCGCCCACGGTCAAACCCTTTAATCCGCATTGTTCAATCAGCGCGCCGGCAAACTGCCCGCTGGGCCGCTTAAAAAAGCTGCCCGCACTGGGATATTCCAACGGTTGTTTGGCGCGTCTGCGCGCCATATAATCGTCCATCGCCGCCCGAATCACCGTGGGGGTTGACGGTGTCAACTGCATTGTCACCGACCAAATCACCCAGTCGTGCTCCATAAACACACTGTGGCGATACCCAAACGCCAACTCTGCCGCCGTCAACTCCCGCGGCTCGCCGGCAGCATCCAGCACGGTTACGGAAACAATCACGTCGGACAACTGTCCGCCGTAAGCACCCGCGTTCATATACGCGCCACCGCCCAGCGTGCCCGGAATACCAAACGCAAATTCCAGCCCGGAAAGGCCCGCTTCTGCCGCGGCCGTACACACTTTGGAAAGAGCCACCCCCGCGTGTGCAGTTAAACGCCCGTCTGCCGTAATGGTTATCGCGGAGTCGGGCGGCGCCAACCGCAACACCACACCGTTAATGCCGGCATCGCTCACCAGCAAGTTCGAGCCCTTTCCCAACACCAACAGCGGTGTGTCGGTTGCCCGACACAGCCGTATTACCGCCTCCGCCTGTTCACACGTGGTTGCCGTTACCAATCGGTCGGCCGCACCGCCAATACGGAACGTGGTATGCGCCGCCATCGGTTCTTGTTTGCTTATATGGCACCCTATCTGTGCAAGAGACATATCCACTGTTTTCGGCTGCACACCCATTCCTCCGTTTCGTTCTTACTCAGCGACCCAAACAAGCCGCCCCAATAATCCCCGCATCGTTGCCCAATGCCGCTGCACGAATTTCGGTTTGTTTCTGTGCGTATCGGCTATACCGTTCTTTTTCCACAATTTTGCGCAACGGTGCCAGCAACGTTTCGCCCTCGTGGCTAATACCGCCGCCAATACACACAATGTCCGGTTGGAAAATGTTAATCACATCCACCACGCCACACGCCAAATATTCAACGTACCGGTTTACCACTTCCGTGCCCGCGGCATCGCCCTCACGCATAGCGTTAAATGCCGTCACACCGTTCACACGGTTAATGTCACCGCCCACCAACTTCCACATGGCACTACCGGGGTTTTTCTCCATTGCCCGCTTGGTTTGCCGTATCAGCGCGGTAGCAGAGGCATACGCCTCCCAACAACCGTGACGCCCGCAGGTGCACGCCTCGCCGTTCATTTCAATCACGGTGTGTCCCAACTCCGCGCCCGCGTAGTTGCAGCCCTCGTAAATTTTTCCGTCAATCACAATGCCGCCGCCCACACCGGTGCCCAGCGTAACGCACACGCAACTGTTACTGCCTTTGGCGGCGCCCGCCTTCGCCTCGCCCAGCGCGGCCGCATTGGCATCGTTACCGATATATATGGGCAAACCCAGCAATTCATTCATCCGTGCCACCAACGGTACGTGGTCAAAGTTCAGGTTGTTCGCATATTCTACCTCGCCGGTCTGCGCATTACAAGTACCGGGACATCCAATGCCCACGCTGGCTATCTCGCTCATTGCCACACCCGCCTGCTGCGCCGCTTCGCGGCACAAACGCACCATATCCTGCATAATGTCTTCCGCCGGTCGCGGCACACGCGTTTTGCACCGTACTTTGCTCAAAATCTCATAGTTTTCGTTCACCACACCGGCAACAATGTTTGTGCCACCCAAATCCACACCAATGGTTACCATTTTTATATCCTCCTCGTTTTACAAGGTTACGTTCTTTTCTTTCAAAAACGCTTCCAACCGTTCGCGGCTGCTGTTTACCACCAATTCCGGCGGAAACCCAACCCGCTCCAACAACGCCACGGCGTTGTCCATACGCCCCACGGCGGTATGGTAATGCGCATCGGAATTTACCGCTACGCGCACTCCGTGTTCACGGCACAACTGCGCAATACGCACACAATTTTCTTCCGAACCCTGTCGCACGCGGAACGAGCCTTCGTTAATTTCCACCACTTTGCCATATTCACCAAACACGGGAATCACCGTTTCGTAATCAAACGCATACGCCGGCGTGCCGCAATGCCCAATGATGTCCACGTGCGGATGTTTCGCCACCGTAAGCCACGCCTGCGTAATTTGTTCCGGGGTGCCATACGGCATCGTTCCGCCGTGCATAGAAGCAATCACCAACTCCAATTTGGCCAGCGCCGTATCCGGCAAATCCAACGTGCCCTCAAAATCGCACACGTTCACTTCCGCACCGCGCAAATGACGAACACCCGCGATTTGGTCCGGCAAAATATGCTGATTGGTAAAGTGCCACACGTGCCCGCCATCACCCGTACGCGGTCCGTGGTCGGCGGATGCCACCGCCAACATTCCGCGCTGGGCACCCGCCGTTGCGTTTTCTGTGAGCGTGCTATACGCGTGCGGCGATGTCACCGTGTGCGTATGAAAATCTGCCACCGGCTGAAAATATCCTTGCAATACCACTGTTTACGAGACTCCTTTTACCTTAAAAAATCGACGGTTCGCGGTGCTGTGACTCAGCCGGCAGGTCGTCCACCATACCCAAATTCTGCATAAGCTCCTGCGCCGCATTGTAGCCCATCTTTTTCTGACGGTTGTTCATCGCCGCCACCTCAATAATCATTGCCAAGTTACGCCCCGGCTTAACGGGAATGGTAAGCATAGGCACCGTAATACCCAATATGTCTATATAATCGTTGTCTAACCCCATTCGGTCATACACTTTGTTGTTATCCCACGGTTCCATTTGAATAACCATATCAATTTTCTCGGTCAGCTTGACCGCGCCCATACCAAAAATGCGGCGCACGTTCACAATACCAATACCGCGCAGTTCAATGTAATGCCGAATATTCTCCGGTGCCGAACCCACCAACGATTTGGAGGATACTCGCCGAATCTCCACCGCGTCGTCCGCAATCAGCCGATGCCCGCGTTTGACCAATTCAATGGCGGTTTCACTTTTACCAATGCCGCTGTCGCCAACCAATAACACACCCTCGCCGGAGACTTCCACCAACACACCGTGACGGGTAATGCGCGGTGCCAACTGCACGTTCAAAAAAGCAATGAGCGACGCCATAAATGCGGAGGTGGTATCTGCCGAACTCACCAACGGCACCGCCTGTTCGCGGCAAGCATCCACCAATTCCGGCAACACGTCCAGTTCGCGCGCTACCACAATGAGCGGGGGCTTGTGCTCCACCAACGCCCGTACCGAGGCGGCACGTTTCTCCGGTGTTAAACCGGACAAATACCCGTATTCTCCTTTTCCCAAAATTTGAATACGCGCGTTGTCAAAATATTCAAAGTATCCCGCCAACCCCAGTCCGGGTCGGTTCACCTCGGCACTGGTAATGGGGTTCTGCTCGCTGCCTTGCGGCAGATACACCGCCTCCAGCGACAGTTCTTTCATAATCTTTTCCAACGAAACCGAATACGTCTGTTCCATATTTTTCGTCCTTTCCGTTGCGCGTTCATATAAATGGCTATACTTATTTATAGTATATCGTATTTTTTCGCGTGTGAAAAGCCCTTTTTGAAAATTTAGCGCAAATCCGCCCCCTAAACCGTGCTTCTCGCGTTTTTTCGGCAACTTGCCTTGCAATATGCAACAGGTTGTGATAAAATGCAACTGATATTTTGAAACGGAGGTGCCGTATGAACAGAATTTCGGTTGGCCTGTTTAACGATTCGTTCCCGCCGCTGATTGACGGCGTGGCACAAACCGTTAAAAATTATGCCGATAATCTTCACAAAAAAGAGGATTGCCACGTCACCGTGGTCACGCCGAAATACCGCGATGCACAAGACCGTTACGCATACGACGTGGTCCGGTATCCGTCTCTCTCTGTGGGTGCTCGCATTGGCTACCGCGTTGGTGTCCCGTTTGACCCGGAAACCCTCCGTCGTCTGCGCGCCAAGCGGTTTGACATTATGCACGTACACGCTCCTTTTGCATCGTCAGTGTTGGTAAACACCCTCAACCACCGCCCGCGCGTGCCCACCGTGCTCACCTATCACACCCGCTTTGATTTGGACTTAAAAAAACGCGTTCCCAACCCCGCCATGCGCAAAGTGGCAATGAAGTTTTTGTTGGAAAACGTGAAATCGGCGGACGAAGTGTGGGTGGTTACCCAAAGTTGCGGCAAAACATTGTTGGACATTGGGTACACCGGCCCGTGGCGCGTTATGGAAAACGGCACCGACTTTGCTCGTGGACAGGCCTCCGCGGCGAACATTGCCGCCCTGCGTGAAAAATACAATTTGCGAGAAGATGTTCCCGTGTTCCTGTTTGTGGGGCGGATGATGTGGTATAAGAACATTCGCTTAATGCTGGATACCTACGCGCTTCTCAAACAAAGTGGGATGCCGTTTCGCGCCTTTTTCATCGGCGATGGGTACGATTTACCCGCCATTCGGCAATACGCAGGGGAACTCGGCTTGCAACACCAAGTCACCTTTACCGGCCCCATTCGTGACCGCGAATACTTGCGCGTGTTTTACAGCACGGCGGATTTGTTCTTCTTCCCCTCCACTTACGACACGTGCGGTATCGTTGTCAAAGAGGCGGCGGCGTGCAATTGTCCGTCGTTGCTGGTGGAGGACAGTTGTGCCGCCGAGGGGGCAAAGCACAACGTGTCGGGATATTTGTCGGCGGAAACGCCCGCCGCGTGCGCGCAAACCATTTTGGACGCGTGCAGCAACCGCGCCGCCATGCGTGCCGTGGGCGAATGTGCCTCGCGCGAGTTGTACCTGTCGTGGGAGGAAGCGGTGAACCGCGCCTACACTCGCTACCGCGAAATTTTGGGGCGGTAACTCGCGGTTTTTTCAAAAACCCCTTGACAACTTCCCAAAAGTGCGTTAAGATAAGGTTCGTCCTTATTTGGGCCCGTAGCTCAGCTGGGAGAGCGCACGGTTCGCATCCGTGAGGTTCGAGGGTTCGATCCCCTTCGGGTCCACCACAAAGCAAAAAAGCCGCTTAAACAGCGGCTTTTTTGCTTTGTGTACGGATTTTGTACGAATTTTCGCAAGGAAGAGCAACGCATTTGATGTAGTTGGCTTTTTGAGAGAAATCCGCTAAGATAACATCGGAGACCGGTAACAGGGATGTCTTCGGTTGTGTACCAGCCGCCGTATTCCCCACGACGCCGGTCTTCATTTCTTTTAAGATAAACCCCGCTTTCGGTTTTTAATCGGTTAATCATCGGATACATTTGAAATAAATGAAAAAATAATTGTACCAAATGCAACTACATAAACAATGAGCAATTCAAGCGAGAAACCGAAATTGGAAATGCCGGTAATAAAACCGGAAATATACCGGATGGCATTAATGAGAGAAATTATTACTACAGCAAAGTTGATATGTGTTCCCCCTGATTTTCCAAAGAATGCTGCTATACCCACAGAAGCAAGAATGTTCACAGTTACAACGCTGGTTAAGGCATACACCGAGTAATCCACCGGCCAACTCAGCAACGAAGTTATCAAAGGTATTTCAGGCAATACCGAGAGAAATAGCCACCGCGCAATAACCTCTACTAATTCACCGCCAATCAGTGCCAAGATAATTCCTAAAAAATTCCATAAAACTGCTTTTAAGCCGTTTGTCAACGGGCTCCCTGTCACAGGGCGATGGCATTGATTCCCTTTAGGCAACCTCTGCTCATCCTTTTCGCTTGCTTTTTCAGGAGAAACTGTACTCATCTCCTCGCACAACTCGTTCAGCGCCGCTATTTGGTGCAAAATCCGGCGCGTTGCTTCTTCCTCCGGCACTTCGCTCCGGATAATTTCCGTTGCCAGTAGGGTGGCTTTGTCGATTTGCTCTCTGGTCGGCAAGTTCGCGATAGCTCGCATAATCTCCATTTGATTGAATGCTGAATACTTTTTCTCCGAAAATTGATGTAATAATATCCCATATATCGACATTTCCATTGCCAAGCCCTTCCACCTCCATATCAATGATACGTTCCCGGATGGCACTCGTGTCCCCCGGCATCGTCGGATGAATTTCCACAACTTTGGAAATCACCGGATTTTGATTGGTACCGCTGATATATACCAATTTGTTGGCATCGTTCACGCCGTGCCCGACCGTAATGATGGTTTCACCCGACGGCGTGCGGGGGTACTGAAACTGATTGTTCTCAACACTCCCCCATTGTGAATACAACCGACTTTGCTCATTGCCGGTCAACACACGGTTAACGGCAACCCAACCGTGATTAGCATAGGTGCGACTGTCGTAACGGTCTAGTGCATCGAAATCAACGTCGTTGTCTGTTTCTGCCTCACTGAGTTGATAACGCCCGCCAGTCGTGCCATTAAGTTCATTATACCTTTTTCCATCCGCTGTTTCAAGGGGGCGGCATTAGAAACGCAGAAAGTTTATTTGTCAAAGTTACCACTTAACGGTTTCGTTTTGTTGAACGCAATAAACCTCCAATTTTTGTGGGAATATCTATCGTCCGTTTGCGTATGCTGGGTATTGACAACCGATGTGTTTTGTGATACTCTTTGGTTGTCAACCAAGGCATTGCCCGTGTTTTTCAGGGAGGCATGTACCTCCTTATCGGGGACACCTTGGTTTGTTTTATTTCGCTAGGTTTGTTGGTACGCACTTTTATATTGACATTTCCCTGTGGCCGTGCTACTTTATTATTGGAAGCCCGCGCGGAACCGGTATTAGCCGTTGCATCAAGGCCTCTTGCATTGATGAGCCGCGATGCTTCTTTTGTACACCCGCCTTTTCCTATAAATATGGCAATAATATGTTGGATGAAAGATTTATCACCCATTTGCATATACTGGGTATTGACAACTGATGTATTTGGTGATACTCTGTTGTCATGCAAGGGGACTCCCCAAGGGCCTTTAGAGCCCACTACGGCTATTGTTTTAGCTGAAGGCGGAGTTCCTCTTGTTATTTATCACCCATTTGCATATACTGGGTATTGACAACTGATGTGTTTGGTGATACTCTGTTGTCATGCAAGGGAACTCCCCAAGGGCCTTTAGAGCCCACTACGGCTATTGTTTTAGCTGACGGTGGAGTTCCTCTTGTTATTTTTCAACCGTTTGCGTATGTCGGATATTGACATTACCCACATTGTTATGGTACAGTGGTATCAGAAAAGATATCGCCGTTCTGTGGGGTTGGGTTATCCACCCCGCTGGCCATCTTATTAGATAGCCAATCAGATGTGGCGATGTCTTTTTTATATTTAAAGTATCATATAAATACTTTTTTCGTCAGAAACATTCCTTGTGATTAACTCGGCAGCGTATACGTTGGCTCTCTACTTTTCCGGCCGTTTGCGTATACTGAGTATTGACAATCGGTGTGTTTTGTGATACAGTTTGATTGTCAGCCAAGACGTTGCCCGAGTTCTTAAAGGAGGATTTTTCTCCGCTATCGGGGATGTCTTGGTTTATTTTATTTGCACCGCCCCTCGGCACCGATAAGTTATCGTCCGAATTTTGGTCGGAATGTCTATCGACCGTTGGTGCATACCGGATATTGACAACCGGCGCACTTTGGGATATAGTGTTATTGAGAGCAGTCCCGGTAGGCGTTTTGGGCGTAAAGGTTAGAGCATCCGCATTAACCGTACCGGCTATGCTCTTCTCATTCGACCCTGTTATGTACGGGGCGTTTGATGTAGAAAAGAACCCACGCTTGGTTTGTGCAACGGCAATTAGAGCCTATTAGCCGCAAACCAAGTGTGGGTTCTTTTTGCCTCGCGTCTTTTTAAGCGGCACAAACGTACACGGAAGGCATTGCCAAGCAAAAAGGCTTGCAATTTTTTGTTGAATCGTTTAGAATGCAGAGGAGGAGTGTGGTTTTTTGAATTTGGATGTGAATTATAAAAACAAAAAGCGGTATAAAACCGCAAAGTATCCCATTCGCCAACCCCTGCTTATTGTGTGGCTGATTTGGCTGCTTTCTAAAATGATGCTGATTGGCAAAAAATACACCATAGAAAAAATCAATATGGACGGGCTAAAACCGCCGTATATTATGCTCAGCAACCATATGTATTTTATTGACTTTGAACTGGCGGCAATGGCAACCCTACCCCACCGCGTCAACAACGTGGTAAGCATTGACGGGTATTACCGCCGTCCGTGGCTTATGGAACTTATCGGTGCCATTTGCACCCGCAAATTTACGATGGATGTGCACCTGATTAAGTCCATTAACAAAGTACTCAAACGGGGAGATATTTTGTCGATGTACCCCGAAGCGCGGTACACCCCCTGCGGTGTCACCAACTATATGCCCGAATCGCTCGGCAAACTCATTCGTATGAACAAAGTGCCGGTGGTGGCGGTGGTACATCACGGCAACTATCTGCACTCTCCGTTTTGGAATTTCCGCCGCAAACGGAGTGTGCCGCTGCACACCACCGTCACCCAAATTCTCACGGCGGAACAGGTGGCCGCTATGTCGGCGGACGAAATTAACGCCGTGGTACGGCAAGCGTTGGATTACGACGATTACGGCTACCAGCGCGAGCGCGGCATTGCCGTAACCGAGCCGTTCCGTGCAGAAGGATTGCACAAAGTACTGTACCACTGCCCGCATTGCTTAACCGAGTCGCGTATGGCATCGGAAGGAACCGAACTGTACTGCACCGCGTGCGGTAAACGTTGGAATTTGAATGAGGACGGCACGCTGCGTGCTCTTTCGGGCGAGACGGAATTTGTCAGCCCGCCGGACTGGTTCCGCTGGGAGCGCGAACAGGTGAAACAACAAATTGAGCGCGGCGAGTATGCGTTCAGTGACGAGGTGGAGGTGTATTCCCTGCCGCGGTGTTGGAAGTTTGAGTCGCTGGGCAAAGCCAAACTCACGCACGACCCCGAACACGGCTTTGTGTTAGAGGGCTTTTACAACGGAAGCCCTTACCGCATTCAACGTACCCCGCCGGAAAGTAACAGTTTGCACATTGAATACGATTATTGTTATATCAAACCGTTTGACTGCGTGGACATTTCCACGGAAAACGACTCGTTTTACTGTTATCCCACCCAGCAAAACGTGGTCACCAAACTGGCGTTTGCCACGGAAGAATTGTATCAACGCCATCTGCGCCAAACCAAAACCGAAAAAGTGTTGCGCTAACCAAAAAGGCCCTCCACGGGAGACACTTCGTAAAGAAGTTGTCTCCCTTACTTTTTTGTAAAGAAAAAGACACTTTCGCAAGTTGAAAGTGTCATAGTAGGTTACATACTTTGAAAAATACCCATTTGAAAGAATGTAAAGTTAAATCGAATAGTGATATTGTGAGACAGGTCTCACAGTGATATTTTTGCCCGTTGGCAAAAGTGATATTGAAACCTTACGGTTTCAGTGATATTATATTCGCCCATTTAACTGTCCGAAGGACAATATCACTATGCGCAGCATAATATCACTGCGAAGCAATATCACTCGCCAAAGGCGAATATAACTGAGGCACCTTCCTTGCGGAGGGTGCCTCACGCGGCAGGGTCTTTTGTTTTACAGAACATACCCAAAAATACATCCAAACTGAAGAAAACTCCCCAGCAATACAAACAGATGGAACAGTGCGTGCATATACCGCCGCTTTTTACCGAGCCCATACAGTACGGCTCCCACCGTGTACGCCACGCCGCCCGCCAGCAACAACCACAATCCGGCAGGAGCAATGGCGCAGAGCGTAATCTCAGCGGCAACCACCACGCACCACCCCATACCAATGTAACACACCATGGAAAACACGGCGTATTTTTTTAAATCCACGGCTGTGAGTGCCGTTGCCAACGCGGCCAGACCCCATTCCACCCCCAGCAACGACCACGCCCACGCCGGGGAAAGCGGGCGGATGGCGCACAACAAAATGGGGGTGTAGGTGCCGGCAATCAAAAAGTAAATGGCGCAGTGGTCCAGCACTTGTAACACCTTTTTGGCGGTGGCGTGTCGCAGACCGTGATATATGCTGGACATCGTATACAAAATAATCAGTGCAGCACCGTACACCGCACCGCTTACCACACCGTAACCATTCCCGTTCAGTGCCGCTTTTATAACACAGGCCACCAGTGCCGCAACACCGAATCCTCCTCCCACAATGTGGGAAATCATATGAAACCGTTCCTCGCCGCGGGTGTAGGTGGGCAACAATCGGTCACGCAGACGTGTTCGTACCATTTTTCCGTCAGTCCTTTCCGTGTAGTATTCACAGTATACCCGCGCAACAGCCGTAGAGTCAATCTACACCGCCGTGTTGCCGCTATCGTGTGCGGAGGATGTTCTCTCTCCCTGCTGCGCCGCCTCGGTAAACCGTTGAATCACCGCGGCGCCCATAGCGCGCACCGCGTCCCAGTCCATCGCCAACGCACTGTATTGTTCCATTTTATCGTGCACCGTTTTGGCCTCGGCAGACAATGCCTGCGCTTGGGCAAGCAAGTCGCGTGCCGCACGGCGGTTAAACGAGTGTATTTGCCGCCGCGCACGCAGTTGCTCGGCATCGGCAAATCGCGTGGCGTGAATACGGCGATACACGGGGAAATCCACCGTGTGGAACGCATTGGACGTGGTGAATCCCACCCCCACCGAGGGAAACAGCAAATGTTCCGGTCCGTCCTCCGGTGCCAAGGGGCACGGGCAAACAATGCCGTCCACGCCCGCTTGTTGCGCCAATTTGGCAATATCCTGTAAAAATAGCCGCGCCGCGGCGCCGTGTTCGTCTTCCACCACGTAAATGCGGGAGCACAGGCTTTGCAACGTTTGGTACAACACCAGCGGTCCTTGCGGCGTAACGGCACTCAAAAACCGATGTGTCAGCCGCCCCGCGCCGTCGCGCTTGTCCCCAAACTCGCGCACCGCCGTGCGTTGCGCCAAACGGTGAATTTTTTTCTCATCCAGCGCGGCCGCGCCAATACGGCGGTTTTCTCGGAGCAGTGCCGCGGCGGCGTGCAGATATTTGCGACATCGCGTATGTAACGCCTGATTTTCCCGCGTGACGGCTAAAATCTCCGCCGCGTGCGGGTGTAAAACGGTCTCGTCCGCACAAACGGATAATGGCACCAGTTGCTCCACCGCGCCCCAGCAAGTCGGCTCCACCACGTGTGGGGCGGTAGCATCTAAAATGCATTTTTTCAATCCAGGAAACACCAACCCGTCCAGCGAACTCGGGTCGGAGGAACAGCAAATCACCTCCGCCTCAATACCCCGCGCAGCCATCTGTTCATATAATCGGCGCATTAACGAAGATTTTCCCGTTCCCGGTCCGCTTTTAATCAAATACGCCTGCCAGCCATCCTCGGCGTTGTACAATTCGTGTGCATATCCCACAAACCCCTGCGGCGTATTTGCCCCCAAAAAGAACCGTACCGGTGCTTGAAATATTGCCATAGTAAGCCCTCCCCACCGTAATTTCTTTTTCAGTATATGCCCAAAAAAGGCGGTGGTTCCTCCTGTTGCATTGGTACTTGATTTTTCGGCGGTCGAGTGCTACAATATCCGTTAGTGTTTTATACAATGACAGGAGGATTTTTATGAGCGAATGTACTCACGATTGCAGTTCCTGCTCGCAAAACTGCGGCGAACGCCAGCAGCAAGACCTGCGCGCCAAAACCAACGAGTTTAGCAGTATTAAAAAAGTGGTCGCCGTCAGCAGCGGCAAAGGCGGCGTGGGTAAATCCTCCGTCACTTGCCTGCTTGCGGTTATGTTGGCACGCCGCGGCTACAAAGTGGGCGTGTTGGATGCCGACATTACCGGCCCTTCCATTCCGCGCGCATTCGGCATCACGCAAAAAGCGCAGGGCTCGGAAATTGGTATTTTGCCCGCCGAAACGCATATGGGTATTAAATTGATGTCCATTAACCTGTTGCTGGAAGACGAGACTCAACCCGTGGTATGGCGCGGTCCGGTGCTGGCGGGTGCCGTTACCCAGTTTTGGAGTGACGTGGTATGGGGCGATTTGGACGTGTTGTTTATTGATATGCCCCCCGGCACGGGTGACGTACCGCTCACGGTATACCAATCGTTGCCGGTGGATGCTACGGTGGTGGTATCTACCCCCCAATCGTTGGTGCAAATGGTGGTGGGCAAAGCCAAAACGATGGCGGATATGTTAAACATTCCCGTGGTTGGGCTGGTGGAAAATATGAGTTACCTCACCTGCCCCGATTGTAACAAGCGCATTGCCCTGTTTGGTGACGAAAACGGTTTGGACGAAGCCGCCCGCCGTATGAACATCCCGCTGCTTGCCAAACTGCCGATTGATGCAACCGTCTCCCACTTGTGCGACACCGGCGAAATTGAACGCGTGGTGTGCGACGAAATTGCCCCCGCCGCCGATGCGGTAGAAGCACTGCTTAAATAATGTCACGATAAAACCGGCTCGGCGTACACACGCCGAGCCGGGTTTATTTTTGTGTTTATCCCGCGTAAGTTGTCACGGTAATTCCAGTAATTGTCACATCGGTTGTGGGTTTGTCGTTGCTATCGGTCTCCACGGCGGCAATGGCATCCACCACATCCATACCGTCAAACACCTGCCCAAACACCGTGTGCCCGCCACTGCGGCGGAACGCGCCGTCCAGTGACAAATTGCCGCCGTACTGTTCGTACAATTTCCATACCTCGTTGGGCACCCAGTCGTAAACGTACGTTTCTTGGGGCAAAATATCTTCCCAACTGCTGTAATACATCTTCACCGTGTCCTCGCCGTAAGCATCAATCAGCGCCTCGTAATTTTCCTTGGCCAACTTTTCCATCGCCGCGGGACTGTAATCCTCCCGCTTGCCAAAAGCCGCGGCGTCGCCTTGATTAATGAAAAATTGGCTGCTATTGGTGTTAATTCCACCATTCGCCATAGAAATGGAACCGCGCAAATTCAGCAGTTTGGTGTCAAATTCGTCCTCAAAATCGGCGCCGAAAATACTTTCCCCGCCGGTGCCGTTGCCTTTGGGGTCGCCGCCTTGAATCATAAAATCTTCAATTACACGGTGAAACGTCAAGCCGTTATAATACCCGTTTTGCGCGTGAGTGAGAAAATTCTGCACGGCTTTGGGTGCTGCCTCGGGGAAAAACCGCAACGAAATATCACCTTTGCTTGTGTGCATTATGGCAATTTTTTCGCCCTTGACAGGCTTGTCCAACTGGAACCCAACGGTTTTGTCTGCATACGCGGTGGTAATGCCGTTTTCCGGCGTTTCGGTTTTCTTGTTACACCCTGTAAAACTTACGCACAGTAACACCGCCAGTGTAACCGCCACTACTCGCTTCATTCTGCATACTCCTTCACTTCAATGGTGTGAATAACCACATCTTCGCACGGACGGTCTTGCGCGCCGGTTGCCACTGCCGCAATCGCGTCCACCACGTCCATACCATCATACACCTGGCCGAACACGGTATGGCGATAGTCCAAATGCGGTGTGCCGCCACGTTCGCGGTACGCAGTTTCCGCTTCTTCGGGGAAGTAGTTACGCAACTCCTTCATCTGCCCCAACAACGAGGGCGATACTTGCTGCGCCTGCACAATAAAAAACTGGCTGCCGTTGGTGCCGGGGCCGGCATTCGCCATAGAAAGCGCACCGCGCAGGTTGTGCAGTTCGGGCGTAAATTCGTCATCAAACGGATGCCCCCAAATGCTCTCGCCGCCGCAACCGGTACCGGTGGGGTCGCCGCCCTGAATCATAAATTGATTGATAACACGGTGAAAAATTTGCCCGTCATAATACCCGTTTTGCGCGTGGGTTACAAAGTTTTCCACGGCTTTTGGAGCATACTCCGGAAACAGCCGCACGGCAATATCGCCGTGGTTGGTGTGAAATACCGCTACTTGTTCGCCCGCTTTGGGGCACGCTAACTGGTTGATAGTAACCTCTCCTTTTATACTCAATTCCTTTTCTTATGTTACTGTATTTTCCCCGTATTGTCAAGGCGAGGGGGCTCTCTTTTCACCTCGGCTCTCACTTTTTTCTCCCACCGTGAGAAGCCACACGCCACACAGTACCAACAGTGCGGCGGATACCGCCGCCGAGCCGGATGCCGCTTGCACAACGGGCGTTTGCCACGTCCCCCACACGGCCTCCGACAGGGGTATGCAGTGGTACAATAGGCACGCAAGCACCGCCGTGAGCGCGCCCTGTGCCACACGCGCGGCAAAAAAATCGGCTCCCAGTATCCCCAGCCCGCGCAACGAAGCCGCCAATTGACACTGCACCGAAAGTCCGGCAAATCCCACCGCAAACCCCAAAAACAACGGCGCGTTGCCGCCCAGCGATGCCGCGGCGGTACAACCACCGCTTACCTCCAAAACGCACGCAATCAACGCTCCCACCAATTTTTCTGCGGGCGGATGCCCGCCCGCTAACCAACCGACAACACCGGAAACGTCTATCAATGCCGTTGCCGCCGCAAACAGTGATACAAACCCACACATAATCAGCAACGTTTCGCACGCTCCCGTCACCGACTCCACCAGCGCGGCGGTTGCAGGAAGTACCACCGTCGGTCGCCGTGTACGCACCACCGTGCGCCGCCGACTGCCGCGCGGTGCGCCAACCACCCCCAGTATGAATGCCGCCAACAGGTGTGCAGCAAACAATAACCACCCAAACGCCGCACTGCCCATCATTCCCGTACCCACGGCGCTCACCACAAATCCCGGCCCGCCGTTTATGCAACAACGCAACATACGCCGCGCTTCGTCACGGTCCAGTTGCCCGCTGCGCACCAAATCGCCCACCGCCGCACCGCCGGCGGGGTAGCCTCCCACCGCACCAATCACCAGCCCCGCCGCACAACAACCGGGCAACCCAAACACGCGGCGGGTAATCCACTCCAATCGCCGCCCCACGGCGGCCGCCACGCCCGACCGAATAATAAATCCGCTTAACACCAAAAACGGAAACAACGAAGGAATGAGCACCTGCCCGCACACCGCCAACCCTCGGCTAATGCCTCCCGCCACCGCTTGTGGTCGCCACAGTAGTGCCGCTGCCGCCAACAAGGTGCCTCCCGCCAACGCCGCCATACGCAAACGGTGTGCTGTTTGTTGTTTCACTGTCATCCCCTCCCGCTCCATTTTATGGCGCGCCACCGCCGCATTATTCCCGCGCCGCGCACATAAGATGACACGGAGGAGTGATGTGTTGTGAAACCGTCCGAAAAGCGCACCGCACTGTCGAGCCGCATTGAACAAACGCTGGATTTGCCCACCGGCGTACTCACCGAAGCACCCCGTATGGAATTTGCCGGTAACCAACGGGTGCTGGTAGAGGGATGCCGCTCCATTTTGGAGTACGACGAAGACCGTATCCGTCTGCGCACCACTGCCGGCGTGGTGCGGTTGCTGGGACGCGATTTGCGTATGAACTGCCTTAATCCTGCCTGCGCCGTTATTACCGGCCGTTTGCTGTCGGTTGAATTTTTGGAGTGAGAATATGTCGCTGTTATCGTATATTACCGGTTCGGTTCTTGTGGAATGTGAGGGCGGCTATCCGGAAAAATTTATCAACACCGCCGCCAACGCCAATTTACCGTTGTGGGACATCCGCGTTGTCGGTGCTTCGTTGTGGTGCCGTGCACCGGCGGGTGCCTACCGTCTGTTGCGCCCCGCCGCCCGTGCCGCCGGCGTGCGTATGCGCGTGCGGGGACGGCACGGCTTGCCGTTTGCCATGCGCCGACATCATTTCCGTTTGGGAGTGCCGGTGGGCTTACTGTTATTCGCCCTTTGTTTAGGTGCGTTGTCCTCCCGCGTTTGGGTGGTCACGGTTACAGGCAACCACACCGTTTCCGAAAGCGAAATTCGCGCCGTGTTAACCCCGCTCGGCGTGTGCGAGGGTGCCGATTTTAACCGCGTATCCCTGCCCGACGTGCAACTGACCGCCCTGCAACAACTACCGCAACTTTCGTGGCTCACCGTGAACCAAAGCGGCAGTATTGCCACCGTGGAAGTGCGCGAACACACCGCCGTTGAACCGTTGGAAAAAACCACACCCGCCAATTTGGTAGCCGCGTGCGACGGCGTTGTTCTGCACGTTAACACCACCGCCGGTCAAGCGGTGGTAAAAGCAGGCGATGCCGTTTCCCGCGGGACATTGCTTATCAGCGGCGTTATGGAAAGCAAAGTCGGTCCGCAACTCAAACGTGCGGCAGGGAGTGTGCTGGCTCGCACCGGCCACACGCTCACCGTCACCGTGCCGCTGAAAGATACGGTTACTCGCGTGGAACGCACGCTCACCCGCCCCACCCTGTCGCTGTTTGGATGGCGCATACCGCTATATGCCGGCGGCACGTTGGAGGGCAATCCGAAAACGACCACCGAACACCACCCCATATGTGCCGGCGACGTGTGCCTGCCGTTGGGACTTACCGTTGTGCGCCACACGTATTTTACAGACCAACCCCTTACCCGTACACCGCAAGAAGCGTTGGCATTGGCGGAGGAACGCTTAGCAAAGCAAGAACAAACCCTGCGGAACACGCTAACAGTGGAGAGCCGCACACCGCACACCCAAATTACCGCCGACGCTGTCACGCTCACGGTGGTATACACCGGTACACAAGAGCTTGCCACACCGGTACCCATTGTATAATTTACGCGCTTCCGTGCTCAAATTTTGTGACTTTTGCTAGTGACAATGCCTTCTTTTTGTGGTATACTAACAAAAAGCAAAGGAGGCGACGCCGTGGAACAACTCATCAGTGTGGACCGTATGGAACAAGTGGTTGCTCTGTTCGGGAATTTTGATGAAAACATTCACCTAATTGAGCAACAATACGGCGTTAACGTCCTCAGCCGCGACAGCGAAATTAAGGTTTCCGGCGAACCGGAGGAAGTTATGCGCGCCGTGCGCACCATTCAAGGACTTCTTCAACTCATTAGCCGCGGCGAGCAGTTGAACGAGCAAAACGTGCGGTATGTGATGATGCTGGTGAACGAGGGTGCCGAGCAAGAGGTGCCGTCCCTGTCGGGGGACAGCATTTGCATTACCGCCAAAGGGCGTCCGGTAAAACCCAAAACGCTGGGGCAAAAAGCGTATGTGGATGCCATTCGCAAAAACACGGTGGTGCTGGGTGTTGGTCCTGCGGGTACCGGTAAAACGTATTTGGCGGTAGCTATGGCAGTGGAAGCGTTTCGTTCCAAACAGGTTAACCGCATCATTCTCACCCGTCCCGCGGTGGAAGCGGGCGAAAAGTTGGGGTTTTTGCCGGGAGACTTGCAGTCCAAAGTAGACCCCTACCTTCGCCCGTTGTACGACGCGTTGTTTGATATGCTGGGCACCGAAACCTACCAAAAATATTTGGAACGCGGCAACATTGAAGTGGCACCGCTGGCGTATATGCGTGGGCGTACGCTGGACGATTCGTTTGTTATTTTGGACGAGGCGCAAAACACCACCCCCGAACAAATGAAAATGTTTCTCACCCGTTTGGGTTTTAACTCCAAAATGGTGGTCACCGGCGACATTACGCAAATTGACCTGCCCGACGGGAAGAAAAGCGGATTGCGCGAGGTAATGCGCATCCTAAAAGACGTGGAGGACGTAGCCATCTGCACGTTTAATCAAAAGGATGTGGTACGCCATCAACTGGTGCAACGCATCATTAAGGCGTACGAGGATTACGAAAAAAATAAACCGGAAGGAAAGCGAGCAAAATATGGTGACAAAAATCCGAGTCGACATTGAAAATCGACAAAAAGCCGTAAAAATCCCCACCGGTATGCGGATGATAATTCGCCGTTGTTGCCACGCGGCGCTGGATTTGGAAGGCATTGACGGCGAGGCGCAAGTGGACGTTACTTTGGTGGACAACGAGCAAATTCGCAAAATCAATCGCGAACAACGGAATATTGATGCCGCTACGGACGTGCTTTCTTTCCCGCTGGGCGAAAACGGCGTGTTTGAAATCAACCACGAAACGGGCGAAAAACTGATTGGCAATATTGTGTTATCGCTGGAACAAGCCGAAAAGCAAGCGCACGATTTCGGCCATTCGTTTAACCGCGAAGTGGGGTATCTCACCGTGCATTCTATGTTTCATCTTTTGGGTTACGACCACGTAAACAACGGGTTGGAAGCCGTGCGTATGCGCGAAAAAGAAGAAACCGTTATGAACCAAATCGGTCTGCCGCGTGGCAACAGTTACGTTTTGGAAGAGGAATAATCGCCCCACTTTTGGCAAAGGCTTGCCATTGCCTTTAATTTTTGAATGTTAAGGAGAACCAAACAATGTCGGATACCCGTTCTGCTTTTATTGCCATTGTCGGCGTACCCAACGTGGGTAAATCGTCGTTGCTCAATGCGCTGGTGGGCCGCAAGGTTGCCATTGTGTCGGACAAGCCCCAAACCACCCGTAACCGCATTATGGGTGTGTACACGCAAAACGACCTGCAACTGGTGTTTTTGGACACGCCCGGTTCCCACCGCCCGCGCACCCGGTTGGGGGATTTTATGATAAAATCCATTGGGGAAGCAATGTCCGGCGTGGATGCGGGCATTTTGGTAACCGAACCCACCGCCACCGTGCGCGAAGCGGAACGCGAACTGCTGGAACGGTTTCGTTCCCAAAAGTTGCCGGTACTGTTGGTTCTGAATAAAATTGACACGGTGGCAGATAAAGCCACGCTTCTTGCTTGTATCGATGCGTGGCGGCAAGCATATCCGTTTGAGGCGATTCTTCCCGTTTCTGCTCTTACCGGCGAAGGGGTGGACACGGTATCGGCTGAGTTGGCGCAGTTTGCCCTGCCCAGCCCCCACTTTTTCCCGTCGGATACCACAAGTGACCAGCCCGACCGTCTGCTCGCCGCCGAACTGCTGCGCGAACAGATGTTGTTGCAGTTGCGGGAAGAGATTCCGCACGGTATTGCCGTGTTGGTGGAACATTTTGAGGAACGCGAAACCGCAAACGGCACAATTTTAGAAGTAGATGCCGAGATTTTTTGCGAGCGTGAAAGTCACAAAGGCATTGTTATCGGCAAACGCGGTGACACGCTTAAAAACATTTCCGCCGCTGCGCGTTTGGAAATGGAAACTCTGTTTAACGCTCACGTAGATTTGCAATGTTGGGTTAAAGTAAAAGAGGACTGGCGCAACCGTCAAGGATTGCTCAACAGTTTTGGTTATCGCTCCTAAGTTTTATGTATGAAACCCCCCGCTTCGGCTCAAAGTAATAGTAGTGCCAAAACGGAGGGATACGCGTATGGATAAAGATAAATTGTGGGCGGTTTTCGAGCAAACCGGTCGCGTGGAGGATTATCTGCGTTATTGCGGTATGGATGTGTACGATTCCGGCGGCGAAAACGCCGTTCCGGTTACAAAGGAGTCACCGTATGAAACTGACGACCGACGCACTGATAGTGCGGGTAAACAACAATATCGGTGAAACAGACCGCTTTGTCACCGCGCTCACGCGGGAGCGCGGGTTAATTCGTGCCTCGGTACGCGGCGCGCGTAATGTCAAACATCGTAATAGTGCCGCCACCCAGTTGCTGTGCCATTCCCGCCTAACGTTGTATCAAGGGCGGGAAAAATACATAGTGGACGATGCCGAGCCCCTCCACGTATTCTTTAACGTGCGGGAACAGTTGGATAAACTGGCTCTTGCGCAATATTTTTGTGAACTGGCAGGCGTGCTCGCCCCGCAGGAAGAACCCGCGGAGGAAGCGTTGCGCCTGCTTCTCAACGCGCTACATTATTTGTCGGAAAACACGCGCCCGTTGCCGCAAATTAAAGCCGTTACCGAACTGCGTTTGCTATGCCAAGCGGGATACACACCGGCGGTTGCCGCGTGTGGCGGTTGCGGCGCACAAAACGGCACACAGTTTTCACCGTTGCAAGGGACGTTGTTGTGCGACACCTGTCGCGGTAACACCCAAACCGTTGCGGTATCCTCCACCGTGTTAGCGGCACTGCGGCACATTGTGTATGCACCGTTTGAGCGGTGCTTTGCGTTTGCGTTGCCACCCGAAGATACCGCCGCCCTTGCCGCCGTGTGCGAACAGTTTCTGCTCAGTCAGTTGGGGCGTGGCTTTAACACGTTGGAGTTTTACCACAGTCTTGTGTGAGGAAGTTGTTATGAACAAGCATTACCGTTCACTGGAACTGGATAAAATTTTAGAATTGCTGGCGGCGCAAGTCGGTTGCGCCGATACGGCACAAGCCGCGCGCGCCTTGCGCCCCTCACCACATCCGGCAGAAGTTGAACGCCTGCTGGACGAAACCGACGCGGCGTTTCGGTTAACGGCGCAGTTCGGCGCGCCGTCGTTTGGCGGGGCAACCAACGTTACCAACGCTCTGCGCCGCGCACAGGCGGGTGCCCAACTTTCGCTTGGCGAGTTGTTACACATTGCCGGTACCTTGCGTGCTATTCGCGCGCTGGCCGATTGGCACAAACACGGTGAGGGTGTAACCACCTGTCTGGACGAACGGTTTTCTCTGCTTTCTCCCAACAAATACTTGGAAGAACGCTTGTACACCGCCATTGTATCGGAAAACGAACTCAGCGACCACGCCTCACCCGCACTAGCGGATATTCGGCGGCGCATGCGGGCGGCATCCACCCGTGTACGCGAACAGTTGGACAAACTGGTGCGCTCGCCCAATTCACAAAAACTGTTGCAGGAACCGGTAGTCACCATTCGCGGCGGGCGGTTTGTTGTGCCCGTAAAAGCGGAACACCGCAGCGAAGTGCCCGGTTTGGTGCACGACACTTCCGCTTCCGGTGCCACCGTGTTTGTGGAACCTCTGGGCGCGGTAGAGGCCAACAACGACTTGAAGATGTGGGAATCCCGCGAGACGGCGGAAATTGAACGCATTATCGCGGAACTGTCCGCCGAAGTCGGCTCGTTTGCCGATGCCATTGTGCAGGATTATACCTTGCTCATTGAACTGGACCTTATCTTTGCCAAATCGCGGCTGGCGTATCGTATGAAAGCCACCCGTCCCACGCTCACCAACGATGGGCGCATTTGCCTCAGGCGGGCACGCCATCCTCTCATTGCCGACGACCGTGTGGTACCCATCGACGTGGAACTGGGCGGAGAATTTGATACGTTGGTCATTACCGGCCCCAACACCGGCGGCAAAACCGTCACCCTTAAAACGTTGGGGCTGCTCACCTTAATGGTGCAATGCGGCTTACTCCCGCCGGTAAGCGACGGCAGCACGTTTTCGGTATTCCGCACCGTGCTGGCGGATATTGGGGACGAACAATCCATTGAGCAATCACTGTCCACGTTTTCGGCGCACACCACCAACCTCATTCGCATTTTGCAGGCGGCGGACTCACACAGTCTGGTATTGTTGGACGAACTGGGTGCCGGCACTGACCCCATAGAGGGTGCAGCACTGGCAATGGCCACGCTGGAACAACTCCGCGCACAAGGGGCGCGCATTGCCGCCACCACGCACTATGCGGAACTCAAAGCCTATGCCCTGCAAACCGCGGGGGTGGAAAACGGCAGTTGCGAATTTGACGTGGCTACCCTGCGCCCCACCTATCGGTTGCTGGTGGGGGTTCCCGGCAGGTCCAATGCGTTTGCCATTTCGGAACGGTTAGGTATGCCCGCCGCCGTGGTGGACCGCGCCCGTACCTTGGTTTCGGGCGATGACCGCCGTATGGAAGACTTAGTGGTGGCACTGGAAACTCGCCGTGAGGCATTGGAGAAAGAACTCACGTCTGCCCGCCTCGCCACCGCCACGGCAACCGCGGCGCAGGCCGCGGCGGAACAACATCTCCGCGAGTTAGATACTCTGCGTGAACAAGAACTAACCGAAGCCCGCGACCAAGCGCGGCGATTGGTGGAGCGTGCGCGGCTGGATGCCGAAGCACTGGTAGAGGAACTGGATGCCCTGCGCCGCAAAAAAGACCAAGCGGATTTTTCCAAACAAGCCGCCGCGGCGCGTTCCGGATTGCGTAACCGCTTAAACAAACTGGAAGACGATATTGACCCCGTCACCCACCGACGACAGGAAAAATACGAACTCCCCCGCCCGCTCAAAGTGGGAGACGAAGTGTTGCTTACCGATATTGACAAACCCGCCGTGGTGCTCTCCACCCCCGACGGTGCAAACACCGTAGAGGTGCAAGCGGGAATCATTCGCACGCGGGTACACGTGGACACCGTGCGTTTGCTGGAAAAGAAAGCCTCCGCGCCCACTGTAAAAGGTGCCAAAACCCTATCGGCTGGGTTGTCCCGTTCCTCACGCACGGCGCGTACCGAACTGGATTTACGCGGCCAAACCATTGAAGAGGCGTTACAGGAAGTGGATAAATTTTTGGACGATGCCCGTCTCGCCGGGCTGGACCGCCTCACCATTATTCACGGCAAGGGAACGGGTGCTCTCCGCGCCGCCGTGCAAACGCATTTGCGCTCCTGCGCGGGTGTGGATTCGTTCCGTTTGGGCGCGTACGGCGAAGGAGAAACCGGCGTTACCATTGTGACTATGAAATAAACAAGGAGGAGTGGTTATGCTTCGCTTGGTGTTTTGCGACGTAGACGGCACCTTGTTGCCGCGCGGCGAAACCGCGTTGTGCGCGGAAACGGTGGACGTGTTACGCCGTTTAACTGACCGCGGCATTACCGTGGCCATTGCCAGCGGTCGGCCGTATGCGCAGTTGCGCCCTCTGTTCGGTGCACTCGCGCATCGGTTGGTGTTCGTGTGTCTGGACGGTGCTCTTACCCGTCGGTGCGATTACGTGTTGCACAAACGCCCTCTGCCCCGCCGCGAAGCACGCGCCTTGCTGGCACGCTATCCGGTTGCCGCCGTCCACGGGCGGGAAACGGTGTATTGCTTGGGCGGTGCGCCCACGGCAGGAAAATCAGTCACCTCCCTAAACGAGATTGGTGAAGATTTTCTTAAACTGGAACTGTACACCGATGACCTCATACCACCCAATCCCTCTTACCGCATTGCGTACCACGAATTGGGGTTAACGGAACTGGTCGCCCCTTGCGCCAACAAAGGCAACGCCGCGGTAACGCTAATGAACAAACTGGCGATTACGCCCGACCAAGCCGTAGCATTCGGCGACGGCGAAAACGATGCCGAACTGCTGGCCGCCGTGGGGCACCCCTACCGTATGCGCGGCACACTGCTTACCTCCGCCGCACCCGAAACAAACAGCGTAATTAACACCTTGCGCACGTTGTTTTCACTGTAATAACTACATAACAACACCGGCTTGTATTTTGTAAAATACAAGCCGGTGTTGTTCCTTTATATTACGTTCCCAACAAGGCGCGATGACAGATACCGGCAAAATCCCGTATCCAATAACTGCCCAACAAATACCACGGTGTGTGTGCCGTAACGGCTCCCACCTCGACAAATCCCGCCGCTTTGGCAAATTGGGCGGCGCGGTATTGGTGAAATTCCTGCGTAATTAACGCAATTTGCGAATTTATTCCGTTTTTTTCAATAATTTCGCGAGAAAACGCAATATTTTCAAACGTGCTGGTGGAACGGTCCTCCACAAACAAGCGTTCCGGTGCAATACCGGCGTTTATCAAATAATCATACATCACGCTCGCCTCGGTGCAAACTTCGTCACGCCCTTGCCCGCCGGATACCACACACCTTGCTTGCGGGTGCGCAGTAAGATAATCCACCGCCGTTTCCAACCGTCCGCGCAAAATGGTGCTGGGACGGTTGCCACGCAATCCCGCGCCCAACACCACCACGGTGGCATCCGGTGTCGGCACCCTAAAATTAGCGCGCACCATATTAACGGATACCGCCACAAACAACACAATCAGCGCGGTTGCCACAACCGACGCAACCAGCAACACGGTTTTGCCAAGCGCGCTCTGCCACCAGTGCCGCACCACGGCCGCTACCACAGGAAACCACGCGCACGCCACAAACACGGCCGCGCCGCCTATCATCAGCGTTAAACTTCCGGAGTTAACACGGCTGGTTGCCAGCGGCAACACGCCCCACACGCACAACGCGGCACCTACCACCGCGCCCAGCACGCGTAGTATCATCCCCCACGTGCGCACATCTCCAAACATCGCCGTTCCTCCTGCCATCAGTTTTTTGTATTGTACCACACCCGCAAGGCCTTGTAAAGAAAAAGCCCGCCGACTGTGTCGGCGGGCCTTATGCCTGTTATTAGACTTTACGAACGCGAATAACGCCGTCAATGGCGCGAATTTTATCCAGAACCGAATCTGCTACATCTGACGCCATATCCAGCACCGTATACGCATACTCTTTCTTAGAGCGGTTTACCATCGTATCAATGTTAATGCCCTCGTCCGAAATGAGCGTGCTGATTTGCGCCAACATCGTAGGAATATTGCGATGCAACACGCACACGCGCACCGCACTGGTTTTGGCGTTTTCCATATCGGGATAGTTCACCGAATGGCAAATAATGCCCTGCTCCAAATACGCTTTCAGTTCGTCCGCCGCCATAACCGCGCAGTTGTCCTCGCTTTCGGGGGTGGAAGCACCCAAGTGAGGAATGGCCACCACGTTTTCCACGTCCAGCATTTCATCCGACGGGAAATCCACCACGTACGAGGCGACTTTGCCGCTTGCCAACGCCGCTTTCATATCGTCACTGTTCACCAGTTCGCCGCGCGCAAAGTTCAAAATACGCACGCCGTCTTTCATACCGGCAATGGTCGCCGCATTGACGGTGTTTTTGGTGTCGGGCGTGAGTGGCAAGTGCAACGTAATGTAATCGCACTCCGCAAACAACTTTTCCAAACTCTCGGCGTGGTGCACCGAGCGGGACAATTTCCACGCCGCGTTTACCGACAAGTACGGGTCGTACCCGTAAACGTCCATACCCAGCGACTTGGCGGCGTTTGCCACCAGCACGCCAATGGCACCCAAGCCGATAACGCCCAGTTTTTTACCCAAAATTTCGGGACCGGCAAATTGGCTCTTGCCTTTTTCCACCAGTTTGCCCACTTCGGCACCCTGGCCTTTGAGCGTGCGCGCCCATTCAATGGCGGGCACCACTTTACGGGAAGCCAACAGCAAACCGGCAATAACCAGTTCCTTAACCGCGTTGGCGTTGGCACCGGGCGTGTTAAACACCACAATGCCCGCCTCGCTGCAACGGTCAACTGGAATGTTGTTCACGCCCGCACCGGCGCGAGCCACCGCCAACAAGGAATCCGGGAACTCCATATCGTGTAACGATGCCGAGCGCACCAACACGCCTTGCGGTTGCTCCACCGCGTCGCCCACTGTGTAGTTGCTGCCCAAACGGTCGGTACCGCAGGCGGCAATCTTGTTCATTGTTAAAATGTTCATACCAAACTCTCCTTACGCATTTGCCTCTTCAAACGCTTTCATAAACGCTACCAATTTTTCTACACCCTCTACCGGCATGGCGTTGTAAATGGAGGCGCGCATACCGCCCACCGAGCGGTGCCCTTTCAGGTTAACAAAACCGGCGGCAGCCGCTTCTTTTACAAATTTGGCGTCCAGTTCCTCGTTGCCGGTAACAAACGGGATGTTCATCAGCGAACGGTCTTTCTTTTCCACCGTGCCGCGGAACAACTTAGAGGAATCCAAGAAATCATACAGCAACCGGGCTTTCTTTTCGTTGATTTCTTTCATCTTATCCAGCCCACCGATTTCGTCGCGAATCCATTCCAACACCAGTTTGCAGATGTAAATGGAATAGCAGGGCGGGGTGTTGTACATCGAATCGTTATCGGCATGGATGCTGTACTTAAACATAGTGGGGGTGCACTCTTGCGCTTCCCCAATAAGGTCCTCACGCACAATCACAACCGTGAGACCCGCCGGGCCCATATTCTTTTGCGCGCCGGCATACAGCATACCGAACTTGGCCACGTCCATCGGCTCCGACAAAATGCAAGACGAAATATCCGCCACCAGCGGTACATCCCCCGTTTCCGGCAGCGTGGTGAACTTGGTGCCGTAAATGGTGTTGTTCATACAAATGTGGAAATAATCCGCATCCGGCGTGAAATCTGCGTTGTCCCACGCGGGAATGTACGAAAACGTTTTGTCTTTGGAACTGGCAATCACTTTTGTCTCGCCGTAACGGGAGGCCTCCTGATACGCCTTGTTTGCCCACTGACCCGTGATGATAAAATCCGCTTTGCCGCTACCGGTCATTAAGTTGAGCGGAATCATAGCGAATTGGGAAGAAGCACCACCTTGCAAAAACAGCACTTTGTAATTGTCGGGAATGTTCATCACACTGCGCAGGAGTGCTTCACATTCTTTAATAATCGCATCGTACGTTTTTGAGCGGTGCGACATCTCCATCACCGACTGACCGGACCCTTGATAGTCCATCATCTCATCCGCCGCACGGCGCAACACGCTTTCCGGCAGAACGGAAGGACCCGCCGAAAAATTATACACTCTTGCCATAGTTGATTCCCCCTACATATGATATACTAATTATTTTACTCCTTTTAGTGCGGTTCGTCAATCAATTTTCGCAATTTTTGTCGGCTTGTCTTGCATATTTTGCGTACAAAAGCTATAATGAAAGTAACTACTAGTGGAAAGGATGATTTTCTTGACCATTGCTGATGTTAAAACCCTCCTCGGCGCCGAAGTGTTGTGCGGAACCGCACTGGACACGGAGGTTCACAACGCTTGCGGCAGCGATATGATGAGCGACGTGTTGGCGTTTGTAAAAGACCAATCGGTTTTGCTTTCCGGCTTGGTAAACACGCAGGTGGTACGCACCGCAGAAATGATGGATATGGTATGCATTGTGTTTGTGCGCGGCAAGCAACCCACCGAGGAAATGATTGAACTGGCAGAGGAGCGCGGTATGGTGTTAATGTCCACGCCGCTGCGGATGTTCACTGCCTGCGGTCTGTTGTACCAAAGCGGGTTGACCGGCGGCGAAAACGGCTAACCGCAGAAAGGTTGGTGGTTTATTGTGAGCATCTCACTACATTACACTGTCCCCGGTGACGATTTTACCCGCGCGGGGGAGGCCTCCGGCGCGGTAAAAGGCAAACTCAAACAACTCGGTTTTCCGCCGGACGTGGTACGCCGTGTTGCCATTGCCATGTACGAAGGCGAAATCAATATGGTCATTCACGCGGGCGGCGGCGAAGCGGATATTGAAATTGTGCCCGACCGTGTCACGGTCACGCTTACCGACCACGGCCCCGGTATTGCCGACGTGAACTTGGCTATGCAAGAAGGGTTTTCCACCGCCACCGAAACGGTGCGCAATTTGGGTTTCGGCGCGGGTATGGGATTGCCTAACATTCAAAAATATACGGACGAACTCACCATTGACACCAAGCCCGGTCACGGTACGTGTATTCGTATGACCGTGCTGGTAACTGCATAAAGGTGGCATTTTTATGGAACGTATAGTCCACTCCGTAACACTGGATGCGGAAAAATGCGTGGGCTGCACCAACTGCATTAAGCACTGCCCCACGCAAGCCATCCGCGTGCGTGACGGCAAGGCGACCATCATTTCCGAGCGGTGTATTGACTGCGGGGAATGTATTCGCCAATGTCCTCAACACGCCAAAAAGGCGCGGCACGACTCGCTCGCGCTACTCTCAAATTATCGTTACACGGTAGCCCTGCCCGCTCCGGCGTTGTTCGGTCAATTTCGCAATTTGGACGATATTGATATTGTCCTTTCCGGCCTGTTAGCACTTGGTTTTAACGAAGTGTTTGAAGTTTCGCGCGGGGCGGAAATGATATCCGACGCCACCCGCCGCTTGTTGGCGGAGGGCAAACTGAAAAAGCCGGTTATCAGTTCGGCGTGTCCGGCGGTGGTGCGGCTGGTTCAAGTGCGTTTCCCGCACTTATGCGACCACGTGTTGCCGGTAAAATCACCTATGGAAATTTCCGCCGCGCTGGCACGCCAACGCATAATGGCAAAAACCGGCCTTAAGCCGGAAGACATCGGCGTTTTCTTTATATCGCCGTGCCCCGCCAAGGTAACGGATGCACGCGACCCTATTGGTATGCCGCGTTCACAAGTGGATGCAGTGCTCGCCATTAGCGACATTTACCCCGCCCTTGTCCAAAAAATGAATACTTTGGAAAAGGTAGAGCCGTTATCACACTCCGGTCTCATTGGGGTTAGCTGGTCGTTTATTGGGGGCGAGGCCGCGGGTCTGCTCAACGAAAATCACTTGTCGGCCGATGGGATTCAAAACATTATCCACGTGTTGGAGCAGTTGGAAGACGACCAACTTGCCGACCTGGATTTTATTGAACTCAACGCCTGTGCGGGCGGGTGTGTGGGCGGCGTGTTCACCACCGAAAACGGGTATGTGGCGCGCTCCCGCATTAAGCATCTGCGCAAATATTTGCCCGTCTCCTGCAACAATTCGCAAGAATTGGGGGATTTGTCGTCACTGCGCTGGTCGCAACCGTTGCCGGAAAATCCGGCACTGCGTTTGGCAGAAAATGTGCAAGATGCGATGCGCCTTATGCAGCAGGCGGATGAAATTTTAAGCGAACTACCCGGTTTGGATTGCGGGGCTTGCGGTGCACCCTCTTGCCGAGCATTAGCAGAGGACGCGGCGCGCGGCTTGGCACATAAAAACGACTGTATGTTTCTGCTGCGGCGGCTATATGAACAAGCGAAAGGGGAAAACGAGCAATGACCGTGCAAGAACTCATAACCGCGCTGGATTTATCGGTGGCGGTAGAGGGCGATTTAACCCGCATGGTAACCGGCGGTTACTGCGGCGACCTGCTCAGTTGGGTTATGGGTCGCGCCCCCGCCGGCAGTGCGTGGTTTAGCGTTATGGGCAATGTTAATGCCATTGCCGTGTGCGTGTTGGCAGACCTCCCCTGCCTTGTTTTGTGTGAAAATGCTCCGTTGGATGAAGCGGCGCGGGTTCGCGCCGCGGCGGAAAA
Organism: Acutalibacteraceae bacterium; assembly: GCA_045653425.1. Taxonomy (GTDB): domain Bacteria; phylum Bacillota; class Clostridia; order Oscillospirales; family Acutalibacteraceae; genus RGIG3009. The sequence continues at coordinate 73,283 of JAZOLU010000027.1, forward strand.
TGTCACCGTGTTGTGCAGTGCTCAGTCCTCCTACACGTTGGCAGCAGCACTGGGTAAGTTGCTATAAGAAAGGTTGTTACTCTATGTCTATCCAAACTGTTCGCCCGTTTTTAGCCGTCTTTGGGCGGGAGGGCGACATTCGCGAATTTTCCGTTTCCAGTGCCACGGTAGAGCTGGCGGCGCAAGCGTTGGGTGTGGACGGCGCGCGCATTGCCAAAACTCTCTCGTTTGCGGACGGAGAGGGTTGCTTGGTGGTGGTTGCAGCGGGCGACACCAAAATTGACAACGCCAAGTTTAAACAAACATTTGGGTTTAAGGCCTCTATGCTGCCGGTAGACCGCGTGGCGGAACTCACGGGCCATACCGTGGGCGGCGTATGCCCCTTTGCTCTGCCCGCCACCGTGCGGGTGTTTTTGGACAACTCTTTGCGCCGCTTTGCCACGGTATTTCCCGCGGCGGGCAGTGCTAACTCGGCCATTGAACTCACCTGCGACGAACTGGAAGAGTACTCCGGCGGCGTGTGGGTGGACGTGTGCAAACTGCGCGAGGGCTGATAATTCATTAAAAGGAGGCAGATTATGAAACTGTATTACGATTTTCACCTGCACTCCTGTTTGTCTCCGTGCGGCGACAACGAAATGACCCCACACGATATGGTACAAATGGCGGCTTTGTTGGGGTTAAACGCCATTGCGCTTACCGACCATAATGCCTGCGGCAACTGTGCCGCCGCGGCAGAGGTGGCGCGGGAATTGGGCATCACCTTTTTGCCGGGTATGGAATTGTGCACGGCGGAAGAGGTTCACGTGGTGTGTTTGTTCCCCACGGTAGAGGCCGCACTGGCATTTGAACGCGCTGTAACACCCACGTTGCCCGCCGTTGCCAACCGTGCGGATATTTTTGGTGAACAACGCCTGTGCAACGCACAGGATGAGGTTATTGGGTTACACGAAAATCTGCTGGCGGTGGCATCATCAGTGAGTATAGACCGTGTAGCGGCGTGGGTACGCTCGTTTAATGGCGCGGCGTTCCCCGCGCACGTGGACCGTCCGTCGTTCAGTCTCATTGCTGCATTGGGCGATATTCCGCCGCTGGGTTTTGGGGTGGCAGAAGTCAGCCGCCACGGCGACGTTGCGGCACTCTCCGCGCGGTATCCGGAATTGTGCGGTAAACCGTTATTACTGAATTCCGATGCCCACTGTTTAGAGCAAATTCACGAACCCGCCGCGTGGCTGGAATTGCCCAACGCCGCGCCGCAAACCATCATTGCCGCGCTAAACGGCACGCTGCCCTGCGCGTGGTCGCGTGGGTAATGTACAAACAGAAAAGAGAAGGTTCGTCATTGGCGAGCCTTCTCTTTCTTTTTGCCTGCCAAGTGATATGCGGCCTAACGTCCGCGTGATATTTTCGCGTTGCGAAAGTGATATAAAACCCCGTGGGTTTTGTGATATTCTATTCGCCTATAACTTGGCATCGCCAAATAACACTCGGCTGCAAGCCGAATATCACTGCGAAGCAATATCACTCGCCGTAAGGCGAATAGAGTTGGCGTGATGTCCAAAGCGGACATCACGCCTTGTTGGGGCGGCTTTTTTTAACCGTTTTCCGTTACACGGCGGGTTTGACACACCACGTAACACGCCAGTTGTACCAGCAAATACACAAAAAAGAACGCGACCAATGCCACCAATACCGCTTGCAGAATAAACAGTGTGCCGGTGGTAAACAACAAAAACAGTAGTGTACTGACTACCGTTCCCAATGCGCCAACCAGCAACCGTGTGCCGCTGCCCGCCAAACATTCCGTGCACGCACATCCGCGGCGACACGCCGCCACCGTGAGTGCCACCAGTAGCAACGCTAACACCGCAGCACCAAAGCCCAGCACAATTGGGATTACGGCGACCAACCCCACCAGCAGTTCGGCGTTAAACAAAAGTCCGGCGGCAACACCGGCCAACACCCCCAAAATGAGGCCCACCACGTCACACAAACAAAAGCAAGTACGACGGTACATTCTTTGCTCCCCCCTTTCGCTTGACTGAGTCGCTCGACTCATTCCAGTGTATGCGGACAAGCGATAAACGGTGAAGCCAAAACGCAGACAGAAAAAAGCGCCCCAACGTTTGTTGGGGCGCTTGCGCTGTAAAGATGTTACTCTTCTCCGTTAATGCCGGAGGCTTCGGTCGTGTCGCTAACAATGTTATCGCCTTGACCAATATCAATCGGCGCAGCCATAGCCGCATCAGCAGTCAAGTTCAACACTTGCAGTTGAGGTTTTTCGTACGTTTTCATCGTTCTTTCCTCCTTTGACTTACTGACCCATGCTTGTGGGCATTTTTTCTGTAAGCGGATTGTCACATTCCACAACCACGGTTTCATTTCCGTTTTGCAACACCATATAACCGCAAGCAGTGTAGGAGTAGCTCTTGTTGGTTTTCATAACCACCGTGTAATCCAGGTAGGAATTGGTGTAATCCACCAGCGTCATTCTGCCGGTTGTGCTGTCGTACGCCACAGATTTCCACACCTTGTCGTTGCCGGCAGCAAGAGCTTCCGTTACATTTTGGTAGCTTGCAGACATGTTGGCATCTTCACGCACCAGCACGGAACCAATTTCCGTCACCGTGTACGTCTCGCCTTCGTACATCACTTTCAACTCGCCGGTACCGGTATCCGGATCCAACTGAGCCCCCAAGTTCGCGATATACAACCGAGTGAGGAAGCGGATACCTTTACACTCACTGCCGTTTGTATAGTAGGACACACCCACGGTATCCATCGTGTAATCGGCCTGCTCAAACTTTGCTGTAATGGTGAAGTTTGCAGCGGGTACCTCAAACTGGAAGGTGTTACCCGCCGTGGTACCAAAGGTGGTATCTTGGGGCAGCATCTCGTTGAGAATCGGATAGCTCTTGTCGCCAACCGTATACTTCAAGGTGCCGGGCACCGGCAAGTAACCAGTGTCGGGAGTAACGGTTACCGTAGCAATGTCGCCGGGCAGGTAATTTACTTTATCACCCAGACTAATCGTGCCGCCGGTCACTTCAGCAACGCTACCCGTAACCTCTGCAACTCTCTTAAAGGAGAAGTTGTCAATGTAGAGACCTTCGCTAGAGTTTTTAAAGAGAAAATCACCCGATATTGAGTTCGTTGCTTGCCATGTGTATGTGTATGTATTGCCGTACTTGAACTCTGTCGTGGTACCTGCCGCAGGCACCGTGAAAGTATTGGTATACGTCTTCCAGTCAGCCGAAGCGGTCAGCTCGATCTGGCTGCTCTTTTTCCA
>JAZOLU010000028.1:0-18108 GCA_045653425.1 Acutalibacteraceae bacterium
AAAACCAGGCATTTTACCCGTTTACGGGTAGCAGTGCGTGTGATGCGATGATAATGTTCGGTGCCCCTTTTAGGGGCTATGCCGGTATCAACCCCTTCTAGGGGTTGTGCAAACCACCAGTTTACTGGTGGTTATGATTTACAATATCGTTCCGCACAACGGCATAGGCAACGGAACCACCGTAGCCCCTAGCAACGCCGCTTCTTCGGGAGAATGGGTAATAAGCACCATACTTTTGCCCGCAAAGCGTTCTTTTATAGCGTCCGCCACCCGTGCGCGCAGGGCACTGTCCAATCCGGTAAACGGTTCGTCCAGCAACAGTAAATCGCCGCCAAACATCAACGCGCGTGCCAACGCCACGCGCCGTTGCATACCGCCACTCAGTTGTGACGGGAACTGGCAACGCACGTCTGCCAGTTTCACGGCTTGCAAATAGGGGAGCGGGTCGGCATTTGGGCAACCCAGTGCCACGTTTTGCTCCACCGTGAGCCACGGGAACAAGCGGTTTTCTTGGAACACCACCGCTGTGCGCAACCCCGCAGGGCGGTGAATACTGCCGCTTTGCGGCACTTCCAACCCCGCCATTAAGCGCAACAAGGTGGTTTTGCCCCCGCCGGACGGCGCGGTAAAACACACCGCACCGTCGCGCGGCAAGGTCAGCGACACATCGGTTAAAATTGGGTGGTCACCGTAGGCGAACGAGACCTGTTCAAAAACTAACACGCGCGCCCCTCCTTTCGGCGGGCGAGCACTTTGCTCACACGCAGCAGCAACCATTCCAACACCATACTCAGCAGTGCCACCACGGCGGTCCAGGCAAACACCTCGGCGGTTTCCAAATGGAGTTTCGCCCCCTGCAATTCCCGCCCAATGGAGAGTGCCGGGCGGCAAATGACCTCTGCCGCCACACCGGATTTCCACGCAAACCCCAAACCGTTCATACACGCGGTCGAAAAGAACGGGGCAACCGACGGCACGGTCAGCGTGCGTAGCGTACGCCACCGCCCCAGCCGATACACCACCGCCGTTTCACGCAGTTGCGGGTCAATGCGTTGCAAACCTTCCGCCACGTTCACCCACACCATCGGCAGTACCATTAAAAACGAGATAAACACCGGCACGGTATCGGTGGCTATCCACACTAGCGTTAGGATAATGAACGACGCCACCGGTGCGGCACGCACCACGTGCAACAAGGGTGAAAACAGTGCGTGTACCAACCGAAAACGGGTGGTTAGTACGGCCAGTAAGGTTCCTACCACCAGCGCACCGATAAACCCCGCGCCAATGCGAAGCAAACTCGCACTCACAGCTTGCCAAAACGCCGCCGTACGCATCAGTCGCAGCAGCGTGTTCCACACCACAGGCGGGGTGGGCAGCAAAATTTCTTGCCCCACACGACTAGCCGCCAGCCACCACACAACCACCCAAAACAACGCGACTGCCGCACCCACACCCAAGCGTCGCCAAAGGCGTTTATCCCACATAATAGAACGCATCATCCGGCAGTTTGCCGCCTACCGATTTGGGGTTTGCCGCAAACAACACGTTGTAGTAACCGGCAATTTGTTTTTTCATTTCTTCACCTTTCACAAAGGTGAGTTGGCAATTGGGAATGGCTTTTTTGGCAATGGCGGCTTTGGGGATAATGCCGTATCTTTCGCACAAAAACGCGGTTGCGTCCACGTCGTCCGTGGCGTTCACGGACGTCTGGTATTCTTTTAAGAACGCATCAACCGCGGCTTTATTGCTCTCTAAAAATTCGGTACGCACCGCCACACAACCCATCATTAAACGGCTGTTTTCGCCCGCTACCGCGTCCCACGCATCGTTCATACTCAGCGCCACGCGCACGTCTTTGTTCTGCGCGGTAATGGTGGATACCACCGGTTCCGGAACCATTGCCAGCGTAACCGCACCGCTTACCATTTTGGTGGCCAGTTCGGTGTTTTCAGCCAAAAATTCAATGGTCACGTCATTCGTTAAATTGTTCTTTTCCAGCACGTGCCGCAAAATGTATTCCGGATTGGCACCCTCGCCGGTGGAATACACGGTTTTGCCGCGCAAATCTTCCAACGACTGAATGGTGTTGCCGTTTTCCAGAATATACAACACGCCCAGCGTGTTCACCGCCAGCAATTTCACCTTGCCTTGCGTTTTGTTGTACAAAGCCGCGGCCATATTGGTGGGCACGGCGGCCATATTCAGTTCGTTATTCACCAACTTGCCGCTAATTTCCTCCGGCGAGGAGGTCACGGTAAAGTTGTAGTCGTTCGCGGCGGTACCCGCCTCGTCCGCCACCATTAAGTGTGCCATACCAATGCCGGTAGGACCTTGAATGGCACCCACGTTTACCACCGTTTTTTCGGCGGGTTTGGCAGAGCAGCCGGCAAAGGGGAGAACCACCAGCAACAAAACGGCCAGCAAAGCAATTGTTTTTTTCATAAAAAACCCTTCTTTCTTTATTTCACCAAACGGTAACGTCGTCCTTCTCGCTCCAATACGCCTTCCGCTTGCAAAGCATCCAGCGAGCGATACAAACTCGACCGTCCGATATGCAATGTATGTGCCAGTTCCACCATACTGTGGGGTAGTGCCACCACGCCGTCGGCATCGGCGTGGTCCAGCAAATAATGATACAAACGCGCCTCGGCACTGCCGGTGGTTAACACAGCCAATTTGCGGTTAAGAAACCGAATACGCCCCGACAAAAAGCGAATGTAGTTTTCCGCCAACGTGGGGAACTCCCGCAACCACGCGGATAACGTGTCCTGCGTGAGGAACAAAACACTCGTTTTTTCCTCTGCCGTAATGTGCGATACGTACACGTCCTCCGCGCCGAACACCGCCGCCGCACCGAACAGTTGCCCCGCACCTAAGCGGTTCATCAGCAACGCGCCGTGCTCACCCGCGGGTGCGTGCACCGTTACCGAGCCGGACACAATCAACCCCACCGCGTGGCGAAACGCGTTGTCACCGTACACCACCGCGCCTTTTTCAAACACGGTGGGCGGTGCCAGCACGGCAGCCGCCGCGGCAAGTTCATCCGCCGTAAATCCCGCAAACAACGAAAACGCGGCTAGCATCGTGGGGGAAACCGTATTTTTCACCATCGACACCTCCAAAAGTGTCCCATTTGGAACACTTTATGATGATTTTAACACGTTTTTTCCCAAAAAGCAAGCAAAAATTGAAAAAAGAGGGCGCGGGGTTTACTTTTTTTCGAGAATGTGCTATCCTAAATGTGGTAAGAATTCTTTTAACGAGAATAGGAGGACCGTGACGATGAAAAAGGTTACAGCTGTTTTAGTGGCGCTGTTGTTAATGGTGGGGTTACTCACCTGCGGTGTTTCGGCGGAGGGATTTACGTTCCGTGAAATATCGCGCGAATACGACGGGATGTCTGTGCTGGTCACGTGGAATCATACGGAGGTTTCATCGGAAACCGAGATTGGGATAGCAGGCGTGAAAGTTTGCGATCAAAGTGTTAACTTTTTACTGGAGCCGGACGGTCGCTTGCGGCTGGATTTGTCTACGATGACGCCGAGGATACCTTGCGGGATAGAGTACACCTATACGGTGGATGGTAAACTAACAAGCACATTCATCACACTTACATTCGAAGTTAACTTGTCGGCCGTTATTAATGAGGACGGCACGGTCACCATAACGGCAAAAGACCTTCGTGGCGTGCCGATTCACGGATATAGGTTGAACCTTACCATTGGGAATATGAGCGGTATTACTGCCATTACGGATAAGGATGGTGTGTACCATTCCTCCATTACGCTGGACCCCGGCCAAACCCTGTTTTATGAAGGGGTAGGTAACAGTCTGAAAAATGGCGTTAGATACGAAACCGTAGAACGCCAATCCTTGGTGCGCCCCATGCCCACAACCACCAAGTCACCTACCACCACGGCACCCATCACAACGGTGCCCAGCACCACGGTGACGACCGAAACCACTGTCCCCACCACCACGCAAACGGACGTACAGGCGGGCGCGACCACGGTAGATACACCCGATGTGACGTACGCCACCATTTTGGGTGCCGGCACCACCGCTAACGAGGGGGATAAGGTGGCACTCAATGTCTCGTTAGATGAGGGCGTTTTGGGCCTGTTCGGCGGCGACCGCAATGCTTTTGCCGACCGCGCTCGTCTGTTGGTATCCAAAAACGATTACAGCAGTTTGGTCGGTCGCGCCAACAATGTGCTGATGCTCAACGTCACCTCACCCGCCGCGCAAGCGTCGGCGGCGCAAGTTCAGGCAGCACTCAACGGCGTATCCACTTTTTCGCACTACACCGAACAAAACCGCGATTGGTTCACGTTTGATTTGTCGTTACTCATTTTGGATAAAGACGGCTCGGTCATTCCCGTGTCCGCCCTGCCGGTGGACAGCACTTATGTGGTGCAGTTGCCTGTGCCGGAATCGATGAAGCAGTGCGACACGCTTGCCATTACCGTGCAAGACGGTGACGGGCTGATGCAACCCATGGAAGTCGCGGTCAGCAACGGGTGTTTCCGTTTGGAAATTAACTCGTTGGAAGCATACACGCTGATTGGCTTTACCGGTAACGGACTCGGTCGCGCCGGCGGTGTTTCGTGGTGGGTCGTGCTGTTGTACGTGCTGGGCGTTCTGCTGCTCGCGGGCGCGGGCGTGTTACTGTATCTGTTTGTGTTCCGCAAACCGGCACCGGTGGAGCAAGAGCCCGCTGCACAAGCGGAAGAAGATGCTCCCGCCGCCGTGGTGTTGCCGGAGGATGACGGTAACGATATTTTCAGCGGCCGCACGGATATGCCGTCCTTTACCCAACCCCCGTCGGATGACGAATAAATGAAATACAACACCGCCCCGCCGTTGTGTAACGGCGGGGCGGTGTTTTTGCTATGGGTATTTTAACGAATTTCTCCCAAATTATACGGGGTGGTTTGGTACACAAAGTAATTTAACCAGTTGGAGAATAATAAGTGCGCGTGTCCGCGCCAAGTAACCAGCGGCGCAGCGGTGGGGTCATCTTGCGGGAAATACGAAACCGGAATGTCCGTGTCAAGCCCCACCGACTTGTCGCGTTCATATTCGTCGCGCAAGGTGGTGGCATCGTATTCCGCGTGGCCTGTTAAAAAGATTTGCCGCCCTTGTTCGGTGGCAATGGCGTACACGCCGGCTTGCGGCGAGGATGCCAAAATTTTAAGTTCCGGCACCGCCTCAATATCCTCCCGCCGTACCGTGGTGTAGCGGGAATGAGGAATCATAAACACGTCGTCAAACCCGCGGAACAAAATGGATTGTTTACGGTCCGCCGTGTGCGGGAAAACGCCGAATAATTTGGAATTTAACGGGTGTTTTTTAATGCCGTAATGATAATATAACCCCGCCTGTGCCCCCCAGCAGATGTGCAGTGTGCTGGTAGCGTTGGTTTTGCTCCATTCCATAATTTCGCACAGTTCGTCCCAGTATTCCACCTCTTCAAACGCCAATTGCTCCACCGGTGCGCCGGTAATAATCAGCCCGTCGTATTTTTGGTGTTTAACGTCGTCAAACGTTTTGTAAAATGTCAGCAAATGGTCGGACGGTGTGTGACGCGATTTGTGCGTGCGTGTGTGAATCAGTTCCAGTTCCACCTGCAACGGCGTGTTTCCCAGCAACCGTGCAAACTGCGTTTCGGTAACAATTTTTTTGGGCATTAAATTCAGCAGTAAAATTCTCAACGGACGAATGTCCTGGGTAAGTGCCCGCGTTTCGGTGATAACAAAAATGTTTTCGTCAGTCAGCGTTTGCGTGGCGGGGAGTTGGTTGGGAATTTTAATCGGCATACCGCCAACCTCCTTGCGAGTTATACTTGTGCCAACGCTTGTTCAATGTCCGCAATAATGTCGGCACTGTCTTCAATGCCCACGGAGAACCGAATCATATCCGGTGTAATGCCGGTGGCAATGAGTTGTTCGTCGGTTAATTGCCGATGCGTGGTGCTGGCGGGATGCAACACGCACGTGCGCGCATCCGCTACGTGTACCACAACAGCGGCTAATTTTAACGAGTTCATAAACTTACACGCCGCTTCGCGCCCGCCGCGAATGCCGAATGACACCACACCGCAGCACCCGCGGGGCAGATACTTCTTCATCAGCGCGTGCTGGTCGGAATCGGGCAGAGCGGGGTAGTTCACCCAACTGATTTTCTCGTTACTTGCCAAATACTGCGCCACTTTTTCGGCGTTGGCGCAATGGCGTTCCATACGCACCGCCAGCGTTTCCAACCCCAAATTAAGAATAAATGCCGCCAACGGTTGGGGCGTGGTGCCCAAGTCACGCATTAACTGCGTGCGCGCTTTGGTAATATACGCCGCTTTACCGAACTGCTTGGTATATACCACACCGTGATACGATTCGTCCGGCTCGGTCAGTTCGGGGTATTTGCCGGAGGCAGCCCAGTCAAAGTTGCCGCTGTCCACAATAACGCCGCCCACCACCGTGGCGTGACCGTCCATATACTTGGTGGTGGAATGTACCACAATGTCCGCACCAAATTCAAACGGACGGCACAAAACGGGCGTGGCAAACGTGTTGTCCACCACCAGCGGCACACCGTGGCGGTGCGCAATGGCGGCATACCGTTCAATATCCAGCACCACCAACGCCGGATTGGCAATGGTTTCGCCAAACACCAAACGGGTGTTTTCGTCAAACAGGGCATCCACTTGCTCGTCGGTCATTTCCGGCGTGGCAAACCGCACTTCAATGCCCATCCGCTTCATTGTAACGGCGAACAGGTTGGTGGTGCCGCCGTAAATGGTGGAAAGGGAGATAAAATTTTGACCCGCGGAGGTAATGTTAAAGATGGAAAGCAAACTTGCCGCTTGACCCGACGACGTGCACATCGCACCCACGCCGCCTTCCAGCGCCGCAATTTTTTGTTCCACCGCATCCACCGTGGGGTTAGAAATGCGGGTATACATATGCCCGGGTGCTTCCAGGTCAAACAACTTTCCAAGATGCTCGGCAGAATCGTACTTGTAGGTGGTACTTTGGTAAATGGGGAGTACGCGCGGTTCGCCGTTTTCCGGCTGATAGCCGCCTTGCAAACATTGGGTGTCAATCCGATAACTCATTTTCATACGCTTCCTCTCTAATAATAAAAGAAAAAGGCAACGAGCCCGCCTCGCTGCCTGTGTGCCGAAAAAGATTCCGCGGCATTAACGTACTGCCGCACGGCAAAAGGCAGGGGAAAGGCACATGCACATAGCCATCATGCCCATGTTGTGTAACATTCGGAACTGTTGCATAACGCCGCCCCCTTACACATAAAGTATGGTTATTGTAGCACAAATCAATTCCCTTGTCAAACTTTTTATTGCTACGTGCGGTTCCCTTATGGTATACTGAACCACGGTGATGAAAATGGAGTTTAATTTTTCAAACAAAATAAAAACGATGAAACCCTCTGCCATTCGTGAAATTTTTAAGTCGCTCGGTATGCCGGGGGCCATTTCCTTTGCCGCGGGCAATCCCGCACCGGAATCCTTTCCGGTGGAGGCCCTGTCTGCGCTGGCGGCGGATATCTTTGAAAACGAGGCAGTCGCCGCACTGCAATACAGTGTAACCGAGGGTTACCCTCCACTGCGCGAATTGGTGGCCAACCGCCTGCGTGAACGCTTTGGGGTGGATACCACACGTAACACCACTCTCATTACCTCCGGCGGTCAGCAAGCCATTGAGTTGTGCTGCAAAGCCCTGTGTAACGAAGGTGACGTGGTTGTTTGCGAAAACCCCAGTTTCATTGGTGCGCTTAATGCGTTTCGCTCACTGGGTGCGCGTCCCGTTGGCGTGGAGTTGGAGGAGGACGGCATTAGTATTGCCGGACTGGAAGCCGCGCTGCAAGCCCACCCAAACGCCAAGTTGCTGTACCTTATTCCCACATTCCACAACCCCGCGGGCATTACCATGTCGCGGGAAAAGCGGCAGGCGGTATACGCGCTGGCGCAGCGGTATGACGTTGTCATTTTAGAAGATAATCCTTACGGCGACCTGCGCTTTGCGGGGGAGGAGTTGCCCACCATAAAAAGCGGGGATACCGACGGCCGCGTGTTGTATTGCGGCACGTTTTCCAAAATTCTTTCTGCCGGTATGCGTGTGGGGTATGCTTGCGGCGCAGAGGAACTTATTCAAAAAATGATTATCGCCAAGCAGGTGGAGGATGTTCACACCAACATTTTCTTTCAGATGTTGTGCGCGCGGTATCTGCAAACGTACGATTTGGAGCAACATATTTCCAAAATTCGGGAACTGTACCGCCGCAAATGCGGGTTAATGCTGAATTTGTTGGATGAGTATATGCCGCGCGAGGTGCGCTACACCCGTCCGGAGGGTGGGTTGTTCCTGTGGTGCACGTTGCCGGATACTCTCCCGCTGGCAGAGGTGGTGAGCGAACTGTCGGAGCAAGGGGTGTTTGTGGTGCCCGGCACGGCGTTTAATTGCGATGAGAGCGCACCCTCCTCCTCGTTCCGCCTGAATTATTCTACCCCGTCGGAGGAACAAATTGAGCGCGGCATCCGCCTGTTGTGTGACGTTATCCGCAAAAAACTGTAAAGTGTATGGCATAATAAACCCGCAGTTGGCAAGCCAACTGCGGGTTTTACTGTGCCCCAAACAAAAATTATCGTTTGTCAATAACAAAATTATTGACAAACGATAATTTTGGTGGTATCATAATGTCAGAAAAAGGGTTTGGAGGTAATTTTTATGTGGAACAGAAAAAGGTCTGTAACCTTATCCATAACCGTGTGCTTTGTTTTTATCGCCATTTTAACGGCCGGAATATTTTTGGGCCCATGGGCGATAAAACTGTGGTTTAGCGTGTATAGGGGCTGGAGTGTCGGGGGCACTGCACTGCGGGAAATTGTAACGCTTTTCAAGGTTTGCTTTTATCCTTGCTCCGTGTTCGCCTATATTACACTTTACTGCTTGCTGAAATTACTTTTTAATATAAAGAAAGATGACATATTCGTAGATGGGAATGTGCGCTATCTTCGCTATATTTCGTGGTGCTGCTTTGCCGTAGCGTTGATAACGGCAATAGGCGGATGGTTTTATCTGCCCTTTGGTACGGTAACGGTTGCCGCCGCCTTTGTCGGTCTTATGTTGCGCATTGTGAAAAACGTTATGCAAAATGCGGTAGAGATTAAAGCTGAAAACGAACTTACTATATAAAGTGAGGATGAAAAATGATTGAAATAGATTTAGATGTTTTGTTGGCAATGCGTAAAATGACTTCGCTTGAGCTTGCGGAGCAAATTGGTATTACACCAGCCAATCTTTCTATACTAAAAACAGGAAAAGCAAAAGCAATACGCTTTTCAACACTTGAGGCCATTTGCAAAACGCTCGGTTGTCAGCCCGGAGATATCATTAAATATACAGATAAGGAGTAATTTCAATGGAAATAGACAATAAATCCTTAGCAAGTGAAGAATTACAAAAAAATTCACTTCCATCATTGAACCTTACTACAAGCGATACCGTTTTTGCAGTATGTGCATTCGCTGCAACCATATTCCTTTCTCTGTTCGGTATATTCAGCGGCTACGCCCTTGGATATTCGTTATCGTCCACGTTAATGATTATTCTGTTCGCTATTTATTTTGCCAAGGGTGGCAAACCCCGATTTTGGCCCATTATATGCGGACTTTTAGCGTTGGCTAATGGTGCCATATTTATAGGCACCACAAACGGCAGTGTGCGATTTTTCGGTGTCATTACAGGGTTTTTATTATCACTTGTCTGCTTTGATGGTTTTATAAACGGCACAGCAAAGGGAAACCGCCAAACGTTTGGGATTTTCTACTCAGCGGTTTCAACACTCGGTAATATAGGGCTTACTTTACGGTCGCTTTTTGCAGGTGGTACGAGTAACAAAAAACGAATCGGCAAGGTGTTTGTCGGCTTGCTTTGCGCAGTCCCCGTACTTGTTGTGGTAGTGCCGTTGCTTATATCTTCCGACGATGCCTTTCGAGGTATGATGAGCAATATTTTCAGCAACACATTTTCTTTCTTTGTAAAAACGGTATTCGGCGTGTTAATTTGTCCGTTTATTATTTCATACGGTTTTTCTCTTAAATCGCGCCGCGTAGCAAAGATAAAAAAAGGCAATTTTTCAGGCGTAGAAAATATATATTTAATTTCATTTTTATCCGCTATAAGCGTATGTTATCTGCTGTACCTGTTTTCGCAACTTGCTTACTTTTTCAGTGCATTCAAAGGATTCTTACCCAACGGCGAGATAACCTACGCCGCGTACGCACGCAAAGGTTTTTTTGAGATGTGCATGATAGCTGTCATAAATCTTGTTATCGTATTTTCCGCTCTGCTTCTTGCAAAAAAGAAACAAGACAAGGTGTGCCACAGTATAAAGGCAATCGCAACATTTATATCTGTCTTTACTCTGATTATTATTGCTACGGCAATTTCAAAAATGGTACTTTACATTACTGCCTACGGTATGACGGTGCTTCGTGTCACAACAAGTGCGTTTATGCTGTTTTTGAGTATTGTTTTTATAAGCGTGATATTGCGAATTTACCTTAAAAAAATCAATATTATAAAAACGGCTTTAATCACGGCAGGCAGCATCATATTACTACTTGGTACGGTTAACGTAAACTCCGTTTGTGCACGCTATAACTATGAAAGCTATAAGACGGGAAGAGTTAACACCATTGATATACAACAGCTTTACGGGCTCGGATACGAAGGTATGCCTTACATTATAAAACTAACCACGACCGAAGATTTGGATGTTGCAAGCGAAGCACAAGGATATTTAGCGCAAGCCTATTTGTATGATTATTTTGATAATATGGAAAATGCCCAAAGTTTCACCGCAGATGATTTAAAAGCAAACGAGAAAAATAACGGTTTTGAGCATTTTAACATACCAAAAGCATTGGCGTATGAGAGTCTTTACGAATATATAGAAAGTAACCCTTGGTTCAGTTCAATTTGCCAAATCTATTTTGAAGAAGATGAACGTGTATATTTTTAATCAGAGAGGTTCCCAATAATGAAACCGTGGGGCTGATATAAAATATAAGCCATTTACACTTGAAACTGAGTGTAAATGGCTTAATTTTTTCGAAAACGGTATAGTTCGGATTAAATCCACGTATCCTCCGGAATCTCCGTGGGCGGGACTTCCAGCAATTCGGGTTTTTTCAGCAAGCGGCGGAGTTGGCGGAACGATTCGGCGTAATAGTGGCCGTCGCAAATACGCTCATCCAACACCAAACGCACCCGTACCACTTTTTTCACGGTAACGGTTCCGTCGGCACTCGCCACCGGCAGATGCTCCTTTTTGCCCAGTGCCAAAAACACCGAGGTGGTACCAAAATCGTACAAATGATGATAAATCGGTCGAATACCGATAGAGCCCACGTCCGTTATGTAAAACGAGGTGTGGAACGGGCTGATTTCGTTAATAAAATGATTCATCCAGCCGCGGTGGTCCATAAAAATGATGAAATTAATAAACGCACGTACCAACCACGCCGGCAGACGGTTCAAGATGTTTGCCGCAATATCGGTGCTGTTTTCGCCTTCGGTATCGCGCACTTCCTTCTCCATTGCCTCGTTCACGCGGCGGTACACATCAAACACCGTGTCGGTCTTTTCAAACGTGGGTTTAATGGTGGCTTCCAACCCGTTTTGCGACATTTCGCGCTTCACGGTCATGGAGGCCGTCAACCGATTACGAGCATACGTTTTGCCGTTCATCACAAACCGATTCAAACGCGGGCGGTTCACAAACATCCGCACAGTCGCCGCAATAAATACGTGGTACAGCGAAAAGTACGGCATATCGTTTTCTTTTCGCATAGCGCGCACGTACTTTTCCAGCTCGTCAATTTCAATCACTTCATCAAAAAACACTTGCGAATCGGAGCGTTTTTTCATAATGTGTGGCATTACTGCAAACACGGATTGCGTGTGGCGCAAGCGCCAGCCGTCTTTACGGTCGCCGAACCGACGTTTTCTCTCTTCCATAAATACCCCTCACTTTTTACACATCAAACCGTTTGCGAAAGGCCGATGTGCGCTTCCTCTACCCGCCGACGCAGTGTCCCCTCAAACACTGCCCCACGGCGAATGTTGCGAATAACCAGTTCCGATACCAAAGGGTCGTCCGTGGCAACTTGAATGGTGGATAGCCCAAAGCGTTTTTGCAACGGAGTGCATTGTGCCGCAATGGTGCGAATTTGCGAAAGATTGACCGACTTTACCACCGGAGACAAAAGCCCTTTTACCTGTTTTAACGTATCCCCGTCCAGCACGTAACGCGTGCGTGTAAACGGAACCCCCAAAAACAGCCAGCACTGCCGTTCCGACAGCACGGTATCCGGAACAGACTGTCCGGATGTTGTCATACGGTTTCCTCCTGTGTTTGTGGTTTTGTGGAAATCAACTTATTTAGTATACCGCAAAACCGCCCATTTGTCAAATTTGCCCTTTTATGCGCACGGCAAAGGGCCCGACACACGTGCCGTGTATCGGGCGCTCGTTATGGCTTATGACTTAGCAGCAACCGTCGTCGCAGCCGCAATCACTGTTGTTAATGAGCAACAGAATGATGATGATGAAAAGCAGCCAGCTGCAATTCCCTTCACCGCAGAACAGGTTTCTCAGACACATCGAAAAATCCCCCTCTCACCGTACTGTTTATCGGACGATTTAGCAACCGCAACCGCAGTTGGTGTTCCGATTGTTTTGGTAGCAGCCGTTGTCACAACCGCAATCCTGGTCAAAAATCAGGATGACAGCAATGATGAACAACAACCAAGTGCAGTTGACGTCGCCGCAAAACAAGTTGCGCAGACACATATCCCGTACCTCCTTTCCGAAAGCCGAAAAACCGTGCTTTCATTTTCATACTATGTTGTAGCACCGCGTTGGTGAGAAGTTTTTGAAAAACAGAGAAAATATGTGAAAATCGAAGAAAACAACGGCTAATCTAAAAAAACACGACAATAAAAGTTTAGTTTGACTTTCTTTGACTTTGACTTTCTTTGACTTTTGAATTACACTGTGGTCAAAGGATGTGAGAAGATGCGCATAAGCGATGAGATTACCGCCTATATTCTCCAATGTATGGAGCAGGCAGAAAACGGTGCCGCGGAATTGCAGCGCAATCTGCTGGCGGAGGAGTTGGGGTGCGTACCCAGCCAAATCACCTACGTGTTGTCGTCGCGGTTTACGCCGGCGCAAGGGTACGTGGTGGAAAGTCGGCGCGGCGGCGGGGGATACATTCGTATTCGTCGGGTGCCCGTGCAGAAGGAAATCACACCGCTGATGCACGTGGTCAATTCCATTGGCGACGAACTGGTACCCGCGGCGGCGGAAGCCATTTTACAAAGTATGGTGTATCAGGGGTTTATCACCAAGCGCGCCGCGGGTGTTATGGCGGCGGCGTTGTCCGACCGGAGTTACCGCGATATTCCGGCGGAACTGCGCGACCGTTTGCGCGCTTCGCAGTTAAAACAAATGTTAACGGCCTATACGGTATAAGGAGGTAACGGATATGTATTGTGATTCTTGCGGCAAACAGCCGGCAACCGCGTTTGTGAAAAAGACGGTGAACGGCCACACCACGGAACTGCATTTGTGTGCTCAGTGCGCCGCCAAGCAGGGCATTGGCTCGGCGTTTGGCGGGTTTGGGCTGGATTTGGGCGATTTTTGGGGTTCGTTGTTTGCCGAACCCGCCGCGCAAAAGCAGGCGGATACGGTGCGTTGCCCCGATTGCGGACGTAGTTTTGGCGAAATTGCGGAACAGGGACGTCCCGGATGTCCCACTTGCTATCTTACGTTTTACGACCGGTTATTGCCGTCCATTCAGCGTATTCACGGCAAAACGCGGCACACCGGCAAGGTGGCGGCGCAAGCGGGAGAAAGCGTAAAAAAAGAACGCGAATTGCAAAAACTGCGCGATAAATTGGCGGCGTGCATCGCGGTGCAAGATTACGAGACCTGTGCGGGACTGCGCGACCGTATTCGCGAATTGGAGCAGGGAGGCGAGGCATAATGGCACAACAAAAATGGTATTATCACAGTGGCACAGAGGGTGATGTGGTTATCAGCACCCGCATTCGCTTGGCGCGTGATTTGGCGCATATGCCGTTCCCCTCGCGAATGAGCACCGAGCAACGGGAGAGCGTGGTGGCGCAGGTGTTTGGGGCGTTTCCCGAAAACCAGCCGTGCGCGTTTGAACGCCGCCGAATGAGCGAATTTCTCCCGCGTGAACTGCTCGCTATGGTGGAACGCCACCTTATCAGCCGCGAATTTGCCGCCGACACGGCGGGTGAGGCGTTGTTGGTTTCGCCCGACGAGAGCGTGAGCATTATGGTGAATGAGGAGGATCACCTACGTATTCAGGTGATGCGCGCCGGCTTTGACTTGGACAGCGCGTGGCAGGAAGCCGCTTGCTGGGACGATTATTTAGACAATCGCTTACAGTTTGCGTTTGACGAGCGGTTGGGCTACCTTACCCAGTGTCCCACCAATTTGGGTACGGGTATGCGCGCTTCGGTGATGTTGCATTTGCCGGCGTTGCAGGAAAAAGGGTTAGTACAACAGCTCAGTGCCACCGTTTCCAAACTGGGGCTCACCATTCGCGGGTTGTACGGCGAGGGAAGCAAACCGGAAGGTGCGTTGTACCAACTGTCCAATCAGGTCACGCTGGGGCTAACCGAACAGGAGGCGATTGACAATCTGCGCAGTATTGTAACGCAGATTGTGCGGGAGGAACGCACCTGCCGCGAGCAGTGGCAAGATAATCCCGCGTTTGAGGACCGCGTGTTCCGCTCACTGGGCATTTTGCAAAACGCCCGCCTGCTCACAAGTGAGGAGTTTATGACGCTCATTTCCCACATACGTGTGGGGGTCGCGCTCGGGTGGATGAATACCCTCACGTTAGATACGCTCAATGCCTTGTTGGTGGAAGCGCAAGCCGGTGCGTTAATGGAAAGTGCCGGTCAGGAACTGGAACCCGCGCAACGGGATATCCGTCGTGCGGAACTGGTGCGAAAAGGAGTGACAACACAATGAAATATTTGTTTAAGGGATTTACGGAAAAAGCCAACGTCGCGTTAAATACCGCCATTGAAGCGGCGCAGGAGTTGGGACATACGTATATCGGTACCGAACATCTGCTACTGGGTTTGCTCAGTGAGGGTACCGGCGTGGCGGCAACGGTGCTGGCGGGTCGCGGCATTACGGCGGCTGGCTACCGCGAAAAGATTACCGAAAGCGAGGCGGGCGGGCAATTTACGCACTTGGCGCCGGAGGATTTTACCCCCCGCACCAAACGCGTAATGGAAACCGCCGTTATGGAAGCGCGCGGAATGCAACAGAGTTTTGTGGGTACCGAGCATTTGCTGGCGGCCATACTGCGTGATGAAACCAGTGTAGCGGTGCGGTTGTTAGCGGCTCTGGGTGCTCGTCCTGCCGAGTTAATGGAGGATATTGCCCGAGCAGTTGGGTCCACGCCCACCGATACGGCAACCCGCGGTGCCTCGGCCACCGGCGGTAAACCGGCGGGCAACAGTAAAACACCGGTGCTGGACCAGTTCGGCCGCGATTTAACCGAAATGGCCAAAGCCGGCAAACTCGACCCCGTCATCGGCCGTGCCAAGGAAATTCAGCGCGTGGTACAAATTTTGTCGCGCCGCACCAAAAATAACCCCTGTCTTATCGGGGAACCCGGTGTGGGTAAAACCGCCGTGGCAGAGGGCTTGGCACAGCGCATTGTGGCGCAGGAAGTGCCGGATACTCTGCGCGACAAGCGCGTGGTAACGTTGGATTTAACCGGTATGGTGGCGGGCACCAAATACCGCGGTGATTTTGAGGAGCGCATTAAAAACGCGTTACAAGAAGTAGCCAAAGCGGGCGACGTGGTGCTGTTCATTGACGAAATTCATACGCTCATCGGCGCGGGCGCGGCAGAAGGCGCGGTGGACGCCGCCAACATTCTCAAACCGTCGCTGGCGCGGGGTGAGATTCAGGTTATCGGTGCCACCACGCTGGAAGAGTACCGTAAGCACATTGAAAAGGATGCCGCACTGGAACGGCGTTTTCAGCCCATTACCGTGGGTGAACCCACTGCAGAGGAGACCGAGGAGATTTTGCGGGGCTTGCGAGATAAGTATGAAGCGCACCACAAAGTGAAAATTACTGACGAAGCCCTGCACGCAGCGGTGCAACTCTCTACCCGTTACATTGCCGACCGCTATTTGCCCGACAAAGCCATTGATTTAATTGACGAAGCCGCCTCGCGCGTACGGTTGCGCGCGTTTACCGCGCCCGTCAATGTGCGCGAGTTGGAAGAGGAAGTGAAACGGTTGGAGGCGGAGAAAAAATCCGCCATTAACGAACAAGACTTTGAACGCGCGGCGCGCCTGCGTGATGAAGAAAAGCGCGTGAACGAGCAGTTGGAGGAACAACGCACGCAGTGGCAACAGAAAAACGCCGCCTTAACCGGCGAAGTCACCGCCGAGGATATTGCGGAGATTGTCTCCGGTTGGACGGGCGTACCGGTGGTGCAACTTACCGAAGAAGAGGGGCAACGCTTGCTCAATATGGAGCACATTCTGCACCAGCGCATTGTGGGTCAGGATGAGGCCGTGGTTGCCGTAGCGCGTGCCATTCGGCGCGGGCGCGTTGGGTTAAAAGACCCGCGCCGCCCCATTGGTTCTTTCATCTTCTTGGGGCCCACCGGCGTGGGAAAAACCGAACTGTGCAAAGCGTTGGCGGAAGCGATGTTCGGTGATGAAAACGCCATGATTCGTCTGGATATGTCGGAATATATGGAAAAGCACACGGTGTCGCGGTTGGTGGGGTCACCTCCCGGTTACGTCGGCTACGATGAGGGCGGGCAACTCACCGAAAAAATCCGCCGCAAACCGTACACGGTGTTGTTGTTTGACGAAATTGAAAAAGCGCACCCCGATGTGTTTAATATGTTGTTGCAAATTTTGGAGGACGGCATACTCACCGATGCGCAAGGACGGCGTGTGGACTTCAAAAACACGGTGATTATTATGACCTCCAACGTGGGCGCACGGCTGATTACCGAAAAGCGCAGTTTTGGGTTTGGTGATGCCGCTGAAACGGCGGGTGATGAGGCGAGCAGCCGCCGTATTCGCGAAAACGTGATGGGCGAACTCAAAAAAGCGTTCCGTCCGGAATTCCTTAACCGCGTGGACGACATTATTGTGTTCCGCCAGTTAACGCAGGAGGACATTTGCCAAATTGCCCGTCGTATGCTGGGCTCGC
The DNA here is from genome assembly GCA_045653425.1 of Acutalibacteraceae bacterium. Lineage (GTDB taxonomy): Bacteria > Bacillota > Clostridia > Oscillospirales > Acutalibacteraceae > RGIG3009. The sequence continues at coordinate 17,325 of JAZOLU010000028.1, forward strand.
TGGACCGCCGCGTGCGCGATTTGGAAATGACACTTACCGTTACCGACGAAGCGGTGGACGAACTGGCGCGGGCGGGATTCGACCCGGTGTACGGTGCACGCCCGTTGCGCCGTGCCATTCAGTCCCGCATTGAGGACCCGTTGGCGGAAAAATTGTTGGAGGGTGCCTACCACGCGGGCGATACCGTTACCGTAACCGTGCGTGACGGCGAATTGGTGTTTGAAAACGCCGCACCCGCGTCGGAGAACGCTTGACAAACGGGGTACCGACGAGTACAATAAAAAACGCGAGTGAGCCGGGCAGTCGCGTGCGCGGTGCGCATGAGGAAAGTCCGAGCATCACAGGGTGGGATAACGGCTAACGGCCGCCGAGGGTGACCTTAGGGAAAGTGCAACAGAGATATACCGCCGTGCTTGTCACGGTAAGGGTGGAAAGGCGAGGTAAGAGCTCACCGGCACACAGGAGACTGTGTGGCCCTGCAAACCCTATCCGATGCAACGCCGACTGAAGCGATACATTGACCCGATGTGCTTCGACGGGCGGCTTGAGCTGTCTGGCAACAGGCAGTCGAGATAGATGACTGTCCACGACAGAACTCGGCTTACAGGCTCACTCGACCGCGCATCCGCTTTGGCGGGTGCGCGGTTTTTGTAAACGAAAACCACGCGATAGTCGCGTGGTTCAAAAGAGGTTTACCGATGAAAAGACCTCCGATTGTGTTAAGATAAAAGCGACCTGCCAGTCACGAGAACAAAAAACACAATTGGAGGAAAAAGCAATGAAA
>JAZOLU010000029.1:0-83918 GCA_045653425.1 Acutalibacteraceae bacterium
GTTTTCTCGGCTCCCTCTGAAGAGGGAGCTGGCGAGCGAATGCGAGACTGAGGGAGAGATACTATCAACTACCCCTCCGTCTTTTGCCTACGGCAAAATCCACCTCCCCTGACAAGGGGAGGTTTTTCTCATGCTAAAGCTATTTATCCTCCCCCAGTAAAACTGGGGGTTTATTTTCACGCCTAAAGGCACCAATAATAAAAAAGCCGACTGTGTGTCGGCTTTTTTAATTTTATGGCAAAATTGGCAAATTTTTGTTTACATCTTTGTAATAAAAGTTGCAATGTAAGCGTGATGTGCTATACTGAAATTAGAAAAGTAAAGGAGGATGTGCTATGAAAAAACGTTGGCTTTGTTTGGCGATGGTTTTGGTAATGCTTTTTGCGTTGTGCTCGTGCGCCTCACCAAAAGAGGACGGCACACCCGCGCTGCCTGCTGATTTGCGTGTGGAGGGGCACTCCTACTTTCTCTCTGATGTTCTTATGTTAAAAATTGCACGGGATTTTGAGATGGATTGTGCACATTTGGAGTTTGAAGAGGGAGAGCAGATTCCTTACGAAAAAATATTCCCGTATTTTAATTACAGTGGCTGTTTTTCTTTTGACGAGAAAACGATGTCCGAATTGGTTTACCCGTATTATCAAGGTGGCTTTACTATCCCTCATAAAATTGTGGACGATTTCCTTTCGGCACGGTTTAATACCGTTCCCAATCCGGAAAGTATTGACTGTTACGACCCGGAAACCGGTTGTTACACTCTGCAATGGCATTTTGGCGAGTTATATTGCAATATGATACCGGTTGCCAAACAGCAACTGCGTGACAACGTATATCAATTCACAATGGAGATTATACCCGGCGAAGCCTACGACGTTGGAATTGAGGACAATTACCGCACCTACGTTGTTGAACTGACGGCTGATAATTATAAACTTTTGTCACATACGATTGGCTGGAAAGATAAACCGGAAGATTGATAAGCGAAAATGCAGCAGGCGATAGTCGCCTGCTGCATTTTGTATACTGTTTCCTTCATTCGGTAACACTGTTACCAAACGGAGGGGATGGTATGAAACGGTTTATTGCCTTGTTTGCTATTGGAGGGGTCACCTACAATTTGATAGAACTTGTATGGCGCGGGTACAGCCATTGGTCGATGTTTTTGCTGGGTGGCACTTGCTTTCACCTTATCGGGCGCATCGGCGGTCGGTTATGGCATCGCGGCAAATCGGCGGTTGGGTTGGCGTGTTCTGTTGCCGTCACCGCTGCCGAATTTTTTAGCGGTTGCTTGCTAAATCTTCGTTGGAAACTGAACGTGTGGGATTACAGCCATATGTTTGGCAACGTGCGGGGGCAAGTGTGTTTACTTTACAGTGTGCTTTGGGGCGGATTAAGCATTGCCGCGGTGCCGCTGTATCGGCGGTTATACCTCACGTTTTCGAAGAGCAGCAATCGTTAAACGGGCATTCATTACAACGCGGAGAACGCGCGGTGCAAACATCACGCCCAAACAACACCAAACGATGACAAAAATCGTTGCTCTCCTCAGGCGGGAGCAGAGCACGCAGTTGGTCTTCCACACGGCGCGGGTCGGTGCCTTTTGCCAATCCTAAACGGTTGCTGATGCGGATACAGTGCGTGTCTGCCACCACCGCACCGGGCATACCATACACGTCGCCGCAAATAAGGTTAGCGGTTTTACGTCCCACACCGGGGAGTGCGGTTAATGCCTCCATCGTATCGGGAACACGCCCGCCGTGCACCTCGCACAACATACGTGCCATAGCCGCTAAATCCCGTGCTTTTGTTTTATACAACCCGCAAGAGCGAATGTAGGGTTCAATTTCCTCCGGTGTGGCGGCGGCCATCGTCTCCACGGTGGGGAACCGCTCAAACAATGCCGGTGTAACCAAATTCACACGCGCGTCGGTACATTGAGCCGACAAGCGCGTGGCAACAAGTAGCTGAAAGGCATCCGCAGCGGTAAGCGAACATTGCGCTTGCGGGTAACGCTCGGATAACCGTTTTACGGCAAGTAGGGTGAGTTCTTTTTTGTTCACAGTATCACTCCTCTTACATAAAAGTGTACCACGACACAAAAAGGGTGTCAATGCGGAAAATTACGACAAATCCTTGCATAATGTTGCAAAATAGCGTATGATAGGAATACAAACTTGTGAGGCGGTGAAGTGCTATGGCACCCTTGGCGGACCGAATGCGTCCGGAAATGTTGGACGATATGGTGGGACAACAACATTTGCTGGCGCAGGGAAAGGCACTGCGAACCATTATTGAATCGGGCAACATTCCCAATTTAATTTTTTACGGTCCTTCCGGTGTGGGCAAAACCACACTGGCAAGCATTATTGCGGCGCGTACTTCCATGCGGTTACACCACTTAAACGGCACCACGGCCTCCACGGCGGATATTCGTGCCGTGGTGGAAGAAGTGGACACACTGGCCGGTGCTAACGGCATTTTACTGTATTTGGACGAGATTCAATATTTCAGCAAAAAACAGCAACAAACCCTGCTGGAACATATTGAGAACGGGAACATCACGCTCATTGCCTCCACCACGGAAAATCCGTATTTTTACGTGTATAACGCCATTCTCAGTCGTTCTACGGTGTTTGAGTTCAAAACCGTACCGCCCACAGAGGTGGAACGTGCGGTGGAGCGGGCTTTCGCTTTTTTACAGGAGGAGCAAGGGATAACCATTACCACCGAAGAGGGTGTGGCCTCGTGCATTGCCAAGGCGTGTGGGGGTGACGTGCGCAAATCGCTGAATGCGGTGGAATTGTGCGTGCTTGCCACGCGTCCGGACGAACACGGCAACATACACGTGCAGCGGGAAACGGCGGCAGAATTGTCTCAAAAAAGCGCGATGCGGTATGACCGCGACGGGGACGAGCATTACGATTTACTCTCGGCATTTCAAAAATCCATGCGCGGTTCTGACCCCGATGCGGCGGTGTATTATTTGGCGCGTTTACTTTCGGCTGGCGATTTGCCTTCGGTTTGTCGCCGATTGTTGGTGTGTGCCGCAGAGGATGTGGGGTTAGCGTATCCAATGATTCTTCCCATTGTAAAAGCGGCAGTGGACAGTGCCTTGCAGGTGGGATTGCCGGAAGCGCGTATTCCGTTGGCGGATGCGGTTATTTTGGTGGCTACCGCGCCCAAGTCCTCCAGCGGGCACGATGCCATTGCGGCGGCAATGGCAGACGTTGAGGCGGGGCACGTTGGTGCCATTCCGCGGCAATTGCAAAACAAGCATTACGACGGTGCAGATGTGGCGGTAAAAGGGCAGTTTTATAAGTATCCGCATGAGTATCCGCACCATTGGGTGGCACAGCAATACTTACCGGACGACGTTAAAGACCGTGTGTATTATCAAGCGGGGGAGAATAAGTCGGAGCAGGCTTTTGCTGAGTATTGGCGAGGCATTAAAGGTAAGTGAGGAAACTGCCGAAAAACAAAGCATAACAGGGGATTTTTGGCAATTTTACAAGTGGTTTGACAAAAATCAAGGTATTTTCTGAAATTTCGGAAAATACCTTGACTTTTTCGCATAAAAACGATATAGTGTGTTCTGTTGTCTTTTATATAATTATAGGGGACACGCATCTATTATTTTTTGAGGTGATATCAGGCATCGCCGCAGTCGCGTATAGAACAGACGGCTGTGAAAAACCCTTTGCGGAGGGCGCTGCTCAAAGTATCACGGTTTCTCTCCGTGGTGGCCGAGGGGTGCTCGCGGGGAAACTATTGTATACGGTATGTGCCGTATATACACCGCAAAGGGGGATGCTGTTATGCAAACAACAAAAGAAATCATTAAATTAAAGGACATTACCGTTTCCTTTGACGGGGAGCAGGTGTTGAGTGGGTTGAATCTCAACATCTCCGACGGTGAGTTTGTCACGTTGCTGGGTCCGTCCGGCTGTGGCAAAACTACCACGCTGCGTATTATCGGCGGCTTCGTCAATCCGGATAGCGGCAGTGTCTTTTTTGACGGCAAGGAAATTGGCAACTTACCGCCGTACAAACGGCCTGTGAACACCATTTTTCAGCGTTACGCGTTGTTTCCGCACCTTAACGTGGAAGAAAACGTGGCGTTTGGTATGCGTGTGCAAGGCAAGAAAAAGGACGAGATTGCCGAAACGGTTAACCGTATGCTCAAACTGGTGAATCTGGTTGGTTTTAATGAGCGGCGGGTGGACACGTTATCCGGCGGTCAGCAACAACGGGTTGCCATTGCGCGGGCATTGGCCAACAACCCTCGTGTGTTATTGTTGGATGAGCCGCTGGCTGCGTTAGACCTAAAACTGCGTAAAGATATGCAGGCAGAATTAAAGAACATTCAAAAAAGTTTGGGAATTACCTTTATTTACGTTACGCACGACCAGGAAGAAGCGTTGTCGATGTCTGACACGGTTGTGGTAATGGATGCGGGCCGCATTCAACAAATTGGTACGCCGCAGGATATTTATAACGAGCCGCAAAACGCCTTTGTGGCGGATTTTATTGGGGAAAGTAATATTTTAGACGGTGTTATGCACGAGGATTATTTGGTGGAATTCTTTGGGCGCAAATTCCCGTGCTTGGATGCCGGTTTTGAAAAGAACGAACCGGTGGACGTGGTTATCCGACCGGAAGATATTGATATTGTTCCCGCCAACCAAGGGCACCTTACCGGCACCGTAACGGCGGTAACGTTCAAGGGTGTTCATTTTGAAACCATTGTGGATTTCAAGGGCTTCAAGTGGATGATTCAAACCACGGACTATTATCCCGTGGATTCGGTGATTGGCATTGTGCTGAATCCGGAAGATATTCATATTATGAAAAAATCGGAGTATTCTAACCAGTTTGGTGATTACAGTTCGTATTCCGATGAGTTTGAAGAAATGGCGAATCCGGAAATTAACCTGACTGACGATTCGGTGGAGGTAGAGGGATGATTCGTTCCAAAGCTGCCGCAGCACCGTTTGCGCTGTGGATGGTGCTTTTTACCGTAATTCCGTTGGGCATTGTGTTGTGGTTTGCCTTTACCGATGCCAATGGACAGTTCACACTTGCCAACCTGTCGTCCATTGTAGAATACGCGGGTACGTTTGGTTTGTCCATCTTTCTGGGCGCGATTGCCACTGTGATTTGTTTGGTGCTGGCTTTTCCGCTGGCATTTACCATTTCACGCGCGCAAGGGCGTGTGCAGCAAACTATGGTTATGATTATTATGCTGCCCATGTGGATGAACTTTTTATTGCGCACCTATGCGTGGATGTCGCTGTTGGAAAACAACGGCTTTATCAACCAACTGCTGCGCGCCATCGGTTTGTTGGCGGAGGGGCAATCGCTGGCACTCATTAACACCAATGGTGCCGTGGTACTGGGTATGGTATATAACTTTCTGCCCTTTATGGTACTGCCCCTCTACTCGGTGATGGTGAAAATTGATAACAGCGTGATTGAAGCCGCTCAAGATTTGGGTTCCAATGTGTTTCAGGTATTTGGGCGGGTGGTGTTGCCGTTGTCTGTGCCGGGTATGCTCAGCGGTATTACTATGGTGTTTGTGCCGGCGGTGAGCACGTTTGTTATTACCAAACTGCTCGGCGGCAGTAAAACGTTGATGATTGGTGACACCATTGAAACGATGTTTATCGGTCAAGGGGCCGACTACCACGTGGGTGCCACGCTTTCGCTGGTGCTGATGGTGCTCATTTTGGTGTGTATGGCCATTACCGGTATGGTGGATAAGAGCGGGGAGGAGGATGCCGTATGAAAACACTTTCTCGTATTTATAACGGTCTTATCTTCACGTTCTTGTATGCGCCGATTGTGGTACTTATCATTTTTTCGTTTAACGATTCCAAAAGCCGCGTGGTGTGGAACGGGTTTTCTCTGCGCTGGTACGAAGCGTTGTTTCAGAACGACGAAATTTTATCCGCTTTGTGGGTAACGCTATCCATCGCTTTAATTGCAACGGTGGTGTCTACCATTATCGGCACGGCGGCGGCTATCGGTATTCGCAGTGTGAATGCCCGTTTGCGTCGTGTGCTGCTGGCACTCAACAATTTGCCTATGGTAAATCCGGAAATTGTCACCGGTATTGCGCTGATGCTGTTGTTTGTGTTTATTTACCAAACAACGGGTATTTTACAACCCGGGTACGTGCCACTGTTGCTGTCGCACATTATGTTTTGCATTCCGTACGTTGTGTTGCAGGTAATGCCCAAATTGCGGCAACTGGACCCGCATTTGTACGAGGCGGCGGTGGACCTTGGGTGTCGTCCGTTTACGGCGTTTATGCGCGCCGTAATGCCGCAGATTATGCCGGGTGTGCTCACCGGAGCGTTAATGGCGTTTACTATGTCGTTGGATGATTTTGTGATTAGTTTGTTCACCTCCGGTGCTTCTGCGCAAAACTTATCTGTCACGATTTACGCTATGGTAAAGCGTCGCGTTACGCCGGAAATTAACGCATTATCCACGCTGATGTTTGGCGGGGTGTTCATTATGCTTGTGCTTGTCAATGTGTTGCAGATTCGTTCAATGCCCAAAAGCAAGCGCCGTTCAGCCTAAGGATAGGATGGGGGATAAAGGGTTGAAAAAATGCATTTGTGTATTGCTGGTTTTGCTGGTAGGTTTGTGTACAATACCCGCCTCTGCTGCGGAGGGGGAGCCCGATTCATCGGTTACGCTGAATGTGTATAACTGGGGCGAGTACATTGACCCATCGGTAAACGATATGTTTACCGAAGAAACCGGCATTCGTGTTAATTATAAGAACTTCACGGATAACGAGAGCATGTATGCGGTATTGTCTTCCGGTGCCGCATCGTATGACATTATTGTCCCGTCGGATTATATGGTGGGAAAACTCATTCAAGAGGGGATGCTCGCCAAACTGAATTTTGATAATATTCCCAACTATCAATTCATTGGCGATGCCTATAAGAATTTGGAATATGACCCCAATAACGAGTATTCGGTACCGTTCACGTGGGGGACTGTCGGCATTTTTTACAACACCAAGTATGTGGACGAAGCCGACCTTGCCCAGGGTTGGGATTTGTTGTGGAACGAGAAATATAAGGGCCGCATTTTTATGTTCGACAATCAGCGGGATGCCTTTGGTATTGCACTGCACAAATGCGGGTATTCTATGAACACCACCGACCCAGCCGCGTGGCGTGAGGCGTATGTTGAATTGCAAAAACAAAAGCCGTTGTTGCATCAATATGTGATGGACCAGGTCTTTGACAAAATGATTAACGAGGAAGGCTGGATTGCCCCGTATTATTCCGGTGACGGCATTATTATGATGGACGAGGAAGAGGGCAATCCGGACATTGACTTTTTTGTACCGGAAAGCGGCACCAACCGCTTTGTGGATGCTTTATGTGTGCCTGCAAACTCCCCCCACGTGCGCGAGGCGGAGGAGTATATCAACTTTTTATGCCGCACCGACATTGCTTTGTTAAACGCGGAATACATTGGGTATTCTACGCCGCATACCGAGGCACAACGTCTTTTGGACCCGGAAATCGGTGCCAACGAGAACTTTTACCCCTCGGACGAATTGTTGGCTAAAACTGAGATTTTTCTCACGCTACCCGTGGAAACCGGCGCACAAATGGACAAACTGTGGATGCAATTAAAACTTGCCAACCCGTTGTGGGGCATTTGCACGGCCGTTGTGGGTGTGCTCGCCATTGGCTGTTTGGTGCTGTATATCGTGCGTTTTATGCGCAAGCGAATCAAGAGATAGGAAGTGCAAAAATGCCGCGTTTTGACACCGTTTTGTTTGATTTAGACGGTACGCTGATTGATACGATTGCCGACCTTGCTTGGACGAGTGAACAGATACTCACCGAATGGGGGCGCGGCAACGCCGACGGCACACCGGTGCACGGATACGACGCTTATCACCGTTTTGTGGGAAACGGTATACGCAAACTGGTGGAGCGCGCATTCGGCGGTACGCTGACCGAATCGGAGTTGGACAGTGCCCAACAACAATTTTTGGCATTGTATGATAAACACTGTGCGGTAAAAACGGCTCCGTATGAGGGGATTCTTCCGTTGCTGGATGAACTGAAAGCGCGGGGGTACCGTATGGGCGTGGTTACCAACAAGCCGGAGGCACAAGCTAAACTGTTGGCTAACAAGTTTTTTGCGAATTATCATTTTTGTTGTGTATACGGCAGCGTGTCGGACCGTCCCAACAAACCCGACCCGCACGTGGTGCAGTTGGCGTTGAACGATTGCGGCGCAACGGCAGAACGCACACTGTTTGTAGGGGATTCCGACGTGGATGTGGAAACGGCGCACAACGCCGGATTGGTGTGCGCCGGTGCTGTGTGGGGCTTCCGTGGGGAAGAGGAATTGCGCCGCGCCGGTGCGGATATTTTGATTACGCATCCGTTGGAACTGCTTGCCTCGTTGTGAGTTGTGGGGAAAATGTAATTTTCCCCACGATTGGGGTTGACATTCCCGCTTAAAAATGATAGAATCAATATCGTCGCGATACGGAGAGGTGTCCGAGCGGTTTATGGAGCTGGTCTTGAAAACCAGTGACTCGAAAGAGCCAAGGGTTCGAATCCCTTCCTCTCCGCCACACCTTTCGGTGAAATTGAATGCACAAGTCGTTTGCTCACCGCATCCGACTTGCACACGGAGAAGTACTCAAGTTGGTGACGAGGCGCCCCTGCTAAGGGCGTAGGTCGGGTAACCGGCGCGAGGGTTCGAGTCCCTCCTTCTCCGCCAACAGAGAGAACCCTGCAATCGCTGGGTTCTCTCCGTTATTTTGGAAACAGGGGGGATTCGAACGGGCGAGGGATTTCCCCATCAAAAAAGCACCTGCCTCGGCAAGTGCTTTCTTTTCTTCAGTTCTGTCCGATCATGCGAATTCCGTAAGCGTCGCTCAAATCTCCCCCTGCAAGCAGGAACGCCTTGACCTTCCGCTGCATGGAGGTGTTTTCGGGGAGATCGGGAAGCTGATCCCGCGTAGAGCCAAATCCAAACACGCGACCAATGGTCCCTTCGCTTTGGGTGTAGATGATCTTCTTAATCTTCCACATACGCATAAATTTCACCACGTTGGAGTGATCCCCCATGACGTAGGCGAGATTGGGACTGAGAAGCCAAGAACAACAGTCGAAGCATTCTGCCTTCGCCTCGGGAAAATATTTGGGGAAGAATTCTTCTGCCATGGCGAAGGAATCCAAGCACGCCTGCTCGTCCAGAGGCTCGCCCTGAGGAATGTGGGTTTCCAAAACCCACTCACCCACGTGAGCGCGATCGGTTTTCACGGCGCGGAACTGCAATCGTCCCAAACGGAACAGGTCTCCCTGGGCGTGCAACGCCATCCATCCGAACTCCAACAACCCGGGAGTCCCGAAGCGGTCATAATGGTTCTGAACCCAAATATTGGCGTCCTTCAAGGTGGTGACGGTAATTTCCCGAGGAATCCCCCGCGCCCCGTTCACCTCCAAGGTATGGTCTGCCAAATATCCAAGGACAAAGAGAGGCAGCATCCCGTTGCTGGGGCTTTTATATTTCCCCGTGGCAATCATTTCCTCCGCCATTGCTTTGGCTTGCTGAGAAAGCCCCTCGGGGTCGGTACGCAATAGGTGACGAATTTCTTCGTTTTCGATGATTTCATTGATAAAAAATTCCATAAGTCGATACTCCTCGAACGCCGTTTTTTTATTATACACTCTCGGAAGAATCTTGTCAAGGATTTTCACAAAAATATCATTTTACAGAAAAGATACAGGTATCACAGGGATTAATACGGTGGGGATCGCCCCGATAGATTTTGTGGATTTCCACCCCGTCCAGCTCCAACATATCGAGTCCCACACTCTCCGTCAAGAAAAACGACAAATTTCCACAGAAACTTGTCGTTTTTCAATGATGTCCGCTCCTTGCGGAACGGGTGATATATCTTCGATATGATATCCACCTGCGGTGGACGATATATGTCTTCGACATATAAAGAACCGGATATTATATTATACTTGCGAAGCAAGTACATCATGCTACAGCGCCGTATATCATATTGCGATAGCAATATATCATTTATACAAGAGTTCAACCTTATACGGGATAGACATTTATTTCGTGCACCCCTTTCAAGACGAAAATCCTGTCGATTATTGTCGGCAGGATTTTCGTTTCCATTATTTAATATTCATCATTTATTTAACAGGATTTTCAATGAATATTGAATGATGAAGTCGCTTCGCTGATGAATAATGAATAATTGATTTTGCCTTATATTCCTGCTATAATGTTTAATGAGGCGGTGTTTATAAGGTTGGTTGCAACTTTTTTATTAAACACAAATGCTATTGATGAAGATACATTTAAAATAAATAGAAATCTTTGTGGTCGTATTAGAAAAATTTTAATTTCGAGTTGTAAGACTTTAAAAGAGCATATGTAAATATAATCTAATCAATAATCAAGAAATTCAAATAAATGTTTTAGCAAAAATACCATATTCTCGCTCTATGTCCTGTTATTCTAATGATGAATATAATATAATTCCCATAAGGAGATGATGATATGGACCAAGAAAAAATCGGAAGATTTATTGCGACTTGCAGAAAAGAATGTAATTTAACCCAAGAACAAGTTGCCGAAAAATTAGGGGTTAGCAATAAAACGGTATCTCGCTGGGAAAACGGAAACGGGTTTCCAGATGTGTCATTGTTACAACCTTTGTGCGAATTACTTAATATATCTGTTAATGAATTATTATTGGGCGAAAAAATACCAGAAGATAATTACCGCAAAAAAGTCGAAGAAAATACCATTCGCATTTTAGAAGAGTGCCGTTTTTCACTTGAAAGCGGTCGGTATTTTGAAAATACCGAGGAAACAATTAATTTGAGTTTTTTGGTATTGTAGCGATAGTATTTATAATATTAAAATCGACAGGCACAATAACTTGGTCTTGGTTATGGGTTTTATCGCCTTTGTGGATTGGTTTGATTTTATGTGCTATTATAGTTGCCATTGTACTAATTATTATGAAAAATAAGATTTGGAAAAAGCATAATTTAAAAATACCTAGAATCAAAATTAAATTTTTCTAAACATTATACTTTAAAACGATACAGGTAAAATATGTAGGAGTTCAAACCCATAACCCAAAAACTCAAAGGTCATCGAATTTGTACACCCTTTCCAAACACACAAAAAAGCCGCTTAAAAAGCGGCTTTTTCCTTTTCTGTGAATTTCTTATTATTGTACCAAATCACCAACGCCGTTCAAAATGTAGCGCGGGCGATAGGGGAATCGGTCAATGTCTGCCTTGGTGGTTACGCCGGAAAGCACCAGTACCGTGTCCACGTTGGATTCAATACCGGCAATAATATCGGTATCCATTCGGTCGCCGATAAAGGCGATTTCCTCACTGTGGCAGTTGATTTTACGCAGTCCGTGCCGTAACATCAGCGGATTGGGTTTGCCCACAAAATAGGCTTTTTTATTAGTAGCAATTTCAATGGGCGCAATCAGCGCGCCGGTAGCGGGCATAACGCCGTGTTCGGTAGGGCCGATAATATCCGGATTGGTACCGATGAGTTTGGCACCGTTATTCACCAATTCAATGGCCTTTTCAATCTTTTCAAAATTGTAGGTACGGGTTTCGCCAACCACCACGTAATCAGGGTTTACATCGTTCATATAAATCTTTTGGTCATACAACGCTTTGGTGAGTGCCGCTTCGCCAATGACATACGCGGTACAACCCGCCTTTTGCGTGTGCAAAAATTCCGCGGTTGCCATAGCACTGGTATAAAAATGGTCGGCGGAAACGGTAAGCCCCATTCGCTCCAATTTCATACTTAGTTCGTGTGGTGTTTTTTCGGGGCTGTTGGTTAAAAACACAAAACGTTTGTTGTTGCGAATCATCCAGTTCACAAAATCGGCAACACCATCCAAAATCCTATTGCCGTGATATATGACACCGTCCATATCACAAATAAAGCCGGTTTTACTTAAAATCTCATTCACGGTGGTTCCCTCCATTTCTAACAGCACTTTTATTGTAAAACAATTTATAAAATAAGTCAATAATCGTTTATGTATACTCAAACAGGGACATACTGTCGTTATCAAACAAAAAAGGGAGTGCAAACAATGGTAGAACAGGATACCATAAAACTGTTACGAGAATGCGATGCCGGCGTAAAAATGGGGGTATCATCCATTGACGATGTACGCGATTATGTGAAATCGGATACGTTCAAGCAGCGACTCATATCCTGCAAAAAGGAGCACGAACAATTAAACGAGGAAATTCAGGAATTGTTGGCAAAGTACCGCGACGATGGCAAAGACCCTAATCCCATTGCCAAAAGTATGTCGTGGATGAAAACCAATATGAAGTTGGTGATGGATGAATCCGACAAAACCATTGCCGATTTAATGACGGATGGTTGTAATATGGGCGTAAAATCGCTTAATCGGTACTTGAATCAATACGAAGCGGCGGACGAGGTTTCCAAGGACATTGCCAAGCGTTTGATAAATTTGGAAGAACAACTGGCCATTGATATCCGCGAGTATCTATAATGAACAACCCCGCCTGCACAACACGGCAGGCGGGGTTGTTATGTTGGTATGTTATTCTGCTTCGCCCTCATCGTCCAGAACCGCCACGGCGTTGAGCGTAACAATTCGAGCGCCACTATCGTTTGAGCCGGTTTCAAACGTCATTTGACCGCCGCAAATGGAGCAAGCGGCACGCACGGTTTCCTCCGCAGCGCGAATGGGGAGGGGCAATCCGCGTTGGCTGGCAATGCAGGCACGTTGGTGACCGGATAATACTTCGCCGTGACCACATTCGCACAAAGCCACAGAAACCGGACGCATCTGGTCTTTTTTGCTACACATTGCCTTGTACATTTTAGGACAGTACAACAAATCGTTTGTGGCAATTTTGCCTGTGGAACAGGTGAAATCATCCACCACGTTTAACGAACACTTACCTGTTTTTAAAAAATAGCACGTATTCTTATTTAGATTAATGGTAACGTCTACCGTACCTTTTGGTGCGCTCATTCACATTCACCTCAAGACAAATGATAGATACAGTATATCACATTCTTTATCGCTTGCCTAGACTTTTTTGAAAAATTTCCTTGCAATAAATTAATAAACGGTGTGGAACAGTAATACCGAGACTTTTTTGAAAACGAGGCATTGGTATGAAACGTTGTATTCGCATTGCGTGTATTCCGCTGGCACTGTTATGCATTGCCATTATGGGTGCCGTTGGCTATTGGGAATATTGCCTGCCGGACAGTTTTTATGTGGAGCAAGGGCAAACGCTCACCGTTAATAAAACCATTACCGTTTCACCGTCCGAAACGGAGGATGCTGCATATCGCGCAGCCGGTGCGCAGGTAGGCGGCTCGTACAACGCCACCTTGCGCTGGTTGGGCGTGTTCCCCATAAAGGAAGTTGGCGTGACGGTGGTGGACCAATCAGTGGTAGTGCTGGGTGGTATTCCGTTTGGCGTTAAACTGTATACCGACGGTGTTTTGGTGGTATCGCTATCCTCGGTTGATACCGCCGCCGGTTCCGTGTATCCGGCACGTGCCGCCGGATTAAAAGTGGGAGATTTAATTCTTTCAATTGACGGACAAACGGTATATACTAATGAGGAAGTGGCGGCACTGGTGCAGAAATCGGCAGGAAAACCAATGCATTTTCGCATTCGACGCGACGGGATTGAATCCACGTTAACATTCGGCGCGGTGAAATCCCGCGGTGAAAACCAATATAAGGCAGGGATATGGGTGCGGGACAGTTCTGCCGGTATTGGAACACTGACGTTTTACGACCCCACAACCAATATTTTGGCGGGCTTGGGACACGCAGTATGTGATGTGGATACCGGTGATATCATTCCCATTGCCTCGGGCGAAATTGTACCGGCACGCATTTACGGTGTTACCAAAAGCGAAACCGGCTCTCCGGGTGAACTGCGCGGCGGGTTTGAAAACGGCAGTTACGGACCACTGATTGTCAACGGCATTTCCGGCGTGTACGCTCTGTGCGGTTCCGGCAGTATGGTGGGGGATACGCGAGAAATTTTACTAAAACAAGAAATCCAGACCGGGAAAGCGCAAATTTATACCACGGTGGCCGGCACACAACCGGAATGGTACGATATTCGCATTACTCAAATCCGTTATCACGATGAAAATGCCACGCGCAATATGGTGATTGAAATTACGGATGAACGCCTGCTCAAAAAGACCGGCGGTATTGTGCAGGGAATGAGCGGCAGTCCCATTGTGCAAAACGGGAAATTGGTGGGTGCGGTTACTCACGTGTTGATTAACGACCCCACCAAGGGCTACGCCATTTTTGCGGAAAATATGCTAGAAACGGCACAACAGGTATCTAGTGAACAATTAAAAAACGCATCTTAAAACAAAAAACATTCCGATGATTATCGGAATGTTTTTTGTTGCATTTCGCCAAATAATGTGCTACACTGATATTGCCAAACTAACTGAATACGGTGTGAAATTGGGTGTATTTTTCTTTTTATGGAATAATTGCGCTTGTTTTTTGCAATCTATAATTGTTTGAATTTGATAAAAATGCAAATTCCGGCGATTGTAGGTTGCGTGCGTATGCACCCATTTCACATTCGGTTAGTTTGGCGACTATCGGAGTTTGCGTTTTTTGTGCGGTTACTTCGGTAGCCGCACTTTTTTGATTTTTAAGGGGGTGAAACTATGAAAATTATAGTAAATATTTTAGTGTTTGCTGTGTTAGGGCTGATACTTTTTACATTTATTGCGGGTGTAGATTGGTCGATTGAAAATGAAATTTATAAAATTGTAGGCATATTAGTAGTCGTAGCAGCAATTCTAAAAGGAATTATCACTGTTTCAGGTGGAAGTGATTCTGAAAATCAATAATTTAAAGATGTCAAAGGAGAGTATTTATATGAAAAATAAGTTTTTTAAAGAAAACTCAGAACAAGAAGTCACATCATCTCCAAATGAAAATACATTTGAAGAGCAACTTAATAAGCTAATGAAAATTAAAAGAATAATTCTGTTTGGGGTATTGTTCTTTTTAGCATCTGCATGTTTTGTGTGTGCTTTTGGAAACGAAAACGAGGGGGTGGGGCTAGTAATTTTCTTTTTATCAATTACTTTTCTTATTTTCTTGGCAGTAGGTTACATTATTACCTTAGTCAAAACAATACTGGCAAAGAAAAAGATGTTACCAGATTACACAATTTCAGCATTCAATATGGTGCAAATGTTTGCGCTTCCGAGTCTTACCGCCATCTATTGTTTAGCAACCATTATTGCGCAAGGTTCCTTTTCCCACGAATTTGAATTAGTACAGTTATTCTCCGTTACAGGTTTTGCAATTTTATTGTTTGATTTGCTTGTGATTAATTGGAAAGAGGTTTTAAAAAACACCCTTGTTTGTTTTACTGTGCTTGTGTTTATATCGCTGTTTATCCTGACATCTGTTGTAAGAGTTCCAATTTTGAAATCTCTTACCATTACCTCGCTACTCATTGTTGCCGCTTCCATTTTATTTTATAAAAATCCCCGAAAATCGAAAAAACAAATTTTTTCAAAAAAGCATTTTAAAATGTATTTATCTGTAGCAACCGCAGCTTTTGTTTTCTTCGGTTCACTTAGCACTATCTCTCAGATAGTAACAGCCAAACGAATCGAAAATTATCGTACAAAGTTGATTGAGAGTTTCGCTGACAAGATTTTTATAAGTGACACGACAGATAGTTTTACACGCGGCTATATTTTTGATGAAAAAGGAAGTTATCGTAGCATTTATGAAACTGGAGATATAAGTGACTACAGTTACGACATAGATGTCCGTGTTAACTGGTTTGGGTTTGGGTCACTTTCATATTTTTGTGATGTGATAACTTATGATGAGAATGGAAATGCAGTTGCTTTTACTGACAAGGAGTATGATGGCGCAGAAACTGTTTACAAATTGAGCGATTCAATCCCGTGCTTTAAACATGAGTTTGGGGAATATGTGACACTGAAAGAAGCGCAATCATGCCAGGCGCCGGGTTCCAAAAAGAGAAACTGTGTGAATTGCGGATATGAAGAAATATCAACTGTTAATGGGTCGCATACATATGTGAACAAACGCTGCACAGAATGCGGAGCAGAAAAACAACCTGAAAAGTCGTATAAAGTAAAGGCTAATACTTGGTATACCTATCAAGATATTTTGCATTTCCAAAATATAGAACTTGAACTCGCCTCTTCTGTGGGCCAAGGGAAGGGGATGTGGGTGGCGTATTATTTTGTATGTCAGCATTGTCATAGTATAGACGAGACTTTGCGGACAAATGTGCCAGAATTTAACTATCCCATTAGTAGATTATTCACCTGCGAAGTATGCGGAGATTTTACCACCGTAAAAATCGAACTGGATTAATGAGGCAGGGGACGTTTCGGTTCCTTAACTTGTTGGCCCTAACTTGACATACCGGCGAGCGGCAGCCCCATTGTGCAAAACGGGAAATTGGTGGGTGCGGTTACTCACGTGTTAATTAACGACCCCACCAAGGGCTACGCCATTTTTGCAGAAAATATGCTAAAAACGGCGCAAAAAGTAGCACAACAACAGTTGAAAAGTGCCTCTTAGACTTTACAAGCGCCAATTCTCAAAAAAACAAAGGAATAGGCAAACTTTTGGATAATGTCTTATAAAATCCGACACGAAAGATATTCCCTAACCGATAAATAAACACCCGATTCCCACCGTTTCTGCGGTTTAGACCGGTGTTTGGCAACTAATTTTAGAAATAATTAAAAAATTTTTTCCAAACACTTGCAAAATTTACCAATATATGGTAATCTATAACTGCCGGCAAACAAAAACGGGAGGAAATGATGACTTGGAGAACACAATTAAGGTGCTGTTAGCGGATAACAGTGAATCGTTCGGAGCGCCGTGTGCCGGTCGTATGCGTGCACACGGGTTGGAAGTCAACACTGTAGAGAAAGATGGAAAGCGTGTGGTGGAAACCATTGCGCAAATGCGGCCCAATGTGGTAATTTTGGATTTCTTTTTACCGCATTTGGATGCTATTGGCGTGATGAACAGCGTAAAGCAGCTGAAACCGACGGTATCGCCGTTGTTTATGGTGATGTCGAGTTTTGATAACGACAATTTGGAACGCGAAGTGATGCAGGCGGGCGCGGCGTATTATTTTTTAAAGCCGTTTGATGCTGACGAAATGGCCAATCGCATTATGTTGCTGACGGCATCCGTTGGCAAGGTTGAACCGTTGCATCGTCACCGTGTGCGCGAAAACACGTCCTCGTTGGAAATGCGCGTTACGGAGATTATTCATCAAATTGGTGTCCCTGCACACATTAAAGGATATCAATACCTGCGCGATTCCATTTTAATGGCAATTGAGGACGATGAGATTATTAATGCCGTTACCAAACGGTTGTATCCCACCGTGGCGAAAAAACACGGTACAACTTCTTCGCGCGTGGAGCGTGCCATTCGCCATGCCATTGAGGTGGCGTGGGACCGTGGCGATGTTGATGTTTTGAATTCTTATTTTGGCTATACCATTCACAACGGTCGTGGCAAGCCGACCAATTCTGAGTTTATTGCTATGATTTCGGATAAATTCCGCTTGCAGTTAAAAATTTCCTGATGCCTGTACAGCAAACCTATAACGTTAGTAAGTAATAACCGCCCGACTTAACTGTCGAGCGGTTTTTTCTTGCCGGTTTTTGAGAGGTTAACTTGCGATAACGGATTGCTTTCGGCTGCACGTTCCAATTGTTCGTTGGATAGATGGGTGTAAATTTCGGTTGTTCCCAAGTTTTCGTGGCCTAAAATATTTTGCAACACGCGTAAATCCACATTGCCTTGCTGGTACATCAGTGTGGCAGCGGTATGGCGCAGTTTGTGAACCGTCATTGTTTCGGCACCGCTGACCTGTTTTAAATAGTTTTTAATGACGTAATGCACGCCTTGCAGGCTAATACGCCGTTTGAGATGGCTGAGAAACAACGCTTTTTTATCTTGAACGCCGTCCACGGGACGCACTTTCAGATATTGCTTAATGGCGTGCTGACAAGCGGCATTGAGGTATATCATTCGCTCTTTATTACCTTTTCCGCGCACGCGTAAGGTATGGTCGGAAAAGGCAATATCGTCCGTGTTGATATTGACCAATTCCGCACGACGCAAACCGCAGTTTAAGAACAAAACAATCATACAGTAATCGCGCTCCGCAAAATCGCCGGAAACCGCACGCAGGAGTTCAGTGGCTTGGTCAAGCGTGAGATAGCGGGGCAACGATTTCTTTTGTTTTGGGGTATCCAAATTCCGCACCGGATTGGTTTCCAGGGCGTGCGTATAATCGGTGAGATACTTAAAAAACATACGCAGAGAACTGGTTTTGCGAGCGCGTGTTTTGTTACTGTTGCTTCGCTCGCCGCGTAAGTAGTTCATATACTCATACACGTCGTTCAGTGTAATGGAAGCGAGAAAGGGAATATCGACATCGCGAATATCAATTTCTTCTTCCGGCAGGGTAGGGGGCACAAGTCCACGCAACTGTTTTATATACCGCAAAAAAGTCCGAATATCAATAAAATATTCGTTTACCGTGTTGGCCGAACGCCCGCGAATTGTTTCGGTATAGCCGAGATATTCCTTGAGCACCGGCGGACACTGCGCCAAATATTCCGGTTTCATATCCAACGCCTCCTCTGTGAAACAAGTTTCACAACTGGTTGTTCTTCGTAAATTGCGGGGAATACATTATAAACTGGTTTTCAAAGCCCGTGCTACGCACTAACAATGTCGGTGAGTCGCTTGTTTTTGCCCTATAAAAGGAGTAGAACCGCCAAAGTGATTTAGCCAACTGTATGACAATCCTTATATAACGGGTCATAAAATTCCATCAAATAGAAAAGTTTCAAACGATGTTGTCTCTGTGCGAAAAATTTCCATTGGCTGAGAAACCGCGCTTACTCTGAAAAAGAATAAAAAAGAATAGAATTATAGCAAGTATACAATTGTTTAATGGGAATAAATAATAGTAACGCACAGACAGTGATACAAAATTGCCAAACATACTGAATACTGCAAAAGCAAATGAACTAGCGGCAAGTATTTACCAATACAGGAATGGTCGGTACCGGTGAAAAAAGCCGTATTAGCCATATTATGAGAAATATAACAGTATACCCACCCCTCGCCAGAACTATACAAAATATTCATTTTGTATAGTTCCGCAGAGCGATAGAGCGAGGTGACTCAACCCTTACCTACCGGACGTTTGGCGTTTTCGCGGTAACCACGATTTAACATAATTGGTAAAAGCCGCAACAAAAATAATCCCCACCGACAACGCAATCGCTAAACCCAGCGTGTGTACCGCTTTATCCACAAAATCCTGAGTTTCACCCCGCAGCGCATATACAACGGAATAATACAGTGCGCTACCGGGTATTAACGGAATTAACGACATAATACAAAACGTGATTGCCGGTGTTTTCAGTACGTATGCAAAAATTTCAGAGTAACCCGCCATTAGGAGTGAGACAATCAAATAACACAAAATATCATTTGCCAGCACACGGTGCAACAATATATACAGCACCCATGCTATCATGGCACCGATGGAGGCAAATACCATCCTCTTCCCTCTCATATTAAACAAAACACACAAACCGAGGGTTCCGCAAAACGAGGCAAAGATTTGGATAAATTCATCAATCGTAAACATTACAGCACCCCTCCCAACAACAGAGTCGGTAAAGCGATGCCCATAACAATGGCCAAGGTGAATAGCAATGCCTCGATGGTACGTAACATACCGGAAATGACATCACCGCAAAATAAGTCACGCATGGCATTGGTTAACCCTACGCCGGGAATCATGGTCATAATGTTACCAATAAGCACATAATCCGGATTGGTAATAAACCCAGTGTTAATGGCAAGCAACGTCAACCCAGACGCAATATAACTGCACAAAAAGCGAATGAGAATAGCGTTTATGCGCCCCTTTTCCAGTAAAGCGGATAATCCTCCGATAAACAAGCCTGCCACAAAGGCGGTGATAACCTCTTTCCCATTGCGGCTACCGAAAAACACACAAAATACCGAAGCGATTATGCCATAAAACAAAATGTTCAACCACCACGGATAGTTTCGGGCGTGTTGAACGGTGTTAAGCCGTTCACAAATAGCCTTTATATCCGGTGTGGTGGCAGTCATCCAGCGTACAAGGGCATTGTATTGATGCAGTTTTTCCATATTTATACCCGTTCGGTCAACACTGCGGGTTCGTGTAATTGCTGCTCCGAGTTCATCCTCTACCGACACGATGATATTGGAAGTGGTGGCATATACATCCACACGTGCGGCACCGTAGGCGCGGCAAATGCGGGTAATGCTTTCCTCCACCCGACTGATTTCCGCGCCAACTTCGGTCATTTGCTGGGCAATTTCCATTACCTTGTGAAGTAATTCGCGATTTAATCTCATAAAACTATTAACACTTCCATATATCGGTTTTATGTAAGCAACACATCGGTAGTCAACATAAGACAAAAGCCTACCAACAAGGCATAGGTTGCGCCTCGCTCACTGCCGTGGGCGTGCGTTTCGGGAATCATTTCATCGCTGATAACATACAGCATAGTACCGCCGGCAAATGCCAGCGCAAACGGCAATACAGCCGAAGCCAAATGAACGGCAAAATACCCAATTAGCGTGCCCAACACTTCCACCAAACTGGTGATGAGAGCGCACACAAAGGTTTTAAGCGGTGACACGCCTGCCGAGAGCATTGGCGCGATAATTACCATACCCTCCGGTATGTTTTGCAGGGCAATGCCGCCGGCAATAAGTAACGCTTGAGAAGGTTCGCCTGAGCCGAAACCAACGCCGGCGGCAATGCCTTCCGGTAGATTGTGAATGGCAATGGCGGTTACAAACAACAGGATTTTATTTAAATTTTCATTGTTATGCGGTTCGTTGTCGGTTCCCACAAGTTTGTGCAGATGCGGCACCAGTTTATCCATAAGATTTAAGCACAAAGCACCCGCAAAGATACCCGCCAGCGTAATAAGCACTCCGAATTTGCCGCCGTAATCCAACGAAGGTAAAATCAGACCGATAATTGCCGCGGCCAACATAACGCCTGCCGCAAAAGATAAAATAATGTCGGAAAAGCGGTGAGAAACGCGTTTAAAGGCAAATCCAACAATGGAGCCAATAACGGTGGCCGCACCGATACCGAACGCCGTGAGTAATACCATTCCCATAGCGTAACCTCTTCCCTTTTGCGTTACTGAATTTCTTCAAAGTCGGCGGCACCGTGCTTGCACAAGGGACAAATAAAATCCTCCGGCAACACATCGCCTTCGTACACGTATCCGCAAATTTTACATACAAAGCCTTTTTTTCCTTCGGTTTGGGGCTTGGGCTTCACATTGTTTTGGTAGTACGTGTAAGTCATTGTTTCGCGCTCGGAAATTACGCGCGCCTCCGTAATGGAGCAAATGAACATACCGTGTGTGTCAAGGTCCACATACTGTTCCACTTTGAGAGACATAAAGGAATTGATATACCGCGGCAAAACCACCAACCCGTTATCGGAACGAAGCGGCTCACAGTCGGCAAATTTGTTTACGTTACGGCCGCTGACAAACCCAAATTTTTCAAACACCGAGAACGGCGTATCTGTTGACAAGCAGTTAATATTCAGTTTGCCGGTTTGCTTAATAATGTGATGCGAATAATTTTCCTTGTTAATGGTCACCGCCAACCGATTGGGGGTGTTGGTGACCTGCGTGACGGTATTGACGATTAAACCGTTGTCCTTTTTACCGTCGTTTGAAGTAACGACGTATAATCCGTAGCCAATGTTAAACAGTGCTGTTAAATCGTTTTTGTTTGCCGTGACATCTTGAAGAGCAAGATACTCCTTGCACAATTCATCTGCCAGCGTGTTCAACTGAGCCGTGCTGTCCTCATTTAGTGCAGATAACAGTCTTACGGTTGTATCGGCATAGGTCAAGTTCTTGCATTTTTCCAACATAGCACCCATCACCTTAGCGGCCAAAGGTGCCCAACTGCCGTTTTCCACAAAAGCCACTGTGCGGTTGCTGAAATTGCGTTCGGTTAAATGGTTAATAAACTCGCGCATAAACGGGAATATGTCGGCATTATACGTGGTGGTTGCCAGCACCAATTTGCTGTAACGGAAGGCATCTTCCACCGCTTCTGCCATATCGCACCGCGCCAAATCGTTTACCACCACTTTGGGGCAACCGTTGGCTTTTAGTTTTTCTGCCAACTGCAATACCGCTTTTTTGGTATTGCCATACACCGACGTATACGCAATCACAAGGCCTTCTTCTTCCGGCTGATAACTGGACCACGTGTTGTACAAATCCAGATAATATCCCAAGTTTTCACAAAGCACCGGCCCGTGCAACGGGCAGATGATACGGATATCTAACCCGGCGGCTTTTTTGAGTAAATTTTGCACTTGTCCGCCGTACTTTCCAACAATGCCGATATAGTAACGCCGTGCCTCACACGCCCAATCTTCTTCCACATCCAGTGCACCGAATTTGCCGAATCCGTCGGCCGAAAACAGCACTTTGTCGGTGGAGTCGTACGTGACAATTACTTCCGGCCAATGTACCATCGGTGCGGTGAAAAAGCTCAACCGGTGCTTGCCGAGCGACAACGTATCCCCTTCCCCCACCACAACTTGTTTGTCGGTAAAATCGGTGCCGAAAAACTGCTTCATCATAGCAAACGCTTTGGCAGAAGCCACAATTTTGGCGGTGGGATAGGCCTTTATAAAATTATGGATATTTGCCGAATGGTCGGGCTCCATATGCTGTACAATAAGATATTCCGGCGTTTTCCCGTTCAATGTGTTTTGGATATTATCCAGCCATTCGTGGGTAAAAGCGGCATCCACGGTATCCAAAATGGCAATGTGTTCATCCAAAATTGCATACGAATTGTAAGCCATACCGTTGGGAACAATATACTGTCCTTCAAATAAGTCGATGGTATGGTCGTTAACGCCGATATAGCGGATATCTGTTGTAATATTCATAGTAACACCTCAACACATAGTATTGTACCAATAGTATACAATATAACCACTGCAGACGCAAGGGTATTAGGGTGCTTCGTTCTGCGCCAAATACGAAGTTCTTCCGGTTTCGTAAAGGTTATTCCCCTCACTGTCAATTACCACCACAACCGGAAAATCTTCCACTTCCAGTCGGCGAATTGCCTCAGCCCCCAAGTCCTCATACGCCACAATCTCCGACCGCTTAACACACCGGCCGAGCAAGGCGCCGCAACCGCCGGTGGCACCAAAATATACAGCGCCGTATTGTTTCATTGCCGCCACCACTTCCGGCCCGCGTTTTCCTTTGCCAATCATACCGGTTAGACCTTGTGCAATAAGCAACGGACTGTAAGCATCCATACGGTACGAAGTGGTAGGACCCGCCGAACCAATGACATCCCCCGGCTTTTCGGGGGTAGGGCCGACAAAATAAATCACACTGTCTTTCATTTCCAGCGGGAGTTCACATCCTTGGTGCAGCAGTTCGCACAGTCGCTTATGCGCCGCATCACGCGCGGCGTAAATAACGCCGGTAAGCAAACAACTGTCCCCCGCTTTTAAGGAACGTGCCGTTTCTTTATCCAGCGGCGTAGTCAGTTCAATTGGCATATTATAACACCTCCGTTTTGTGGCGCGTAACGTGGCAGTTAATGTTCACCGCCACCGGCAATCCCGCAATGTGGGTGGGATAGGTTTCAATATTCACCGCTAACGCCGTTGTTTTCCCGCCAAACCCTTGCGGGCCAATGCCCAGCGCGTTAATGCGTTCCAGCAGTTCCTCTTCCAGTTCGGCATAAAATGGTTGGGGATGCCGCTTATCCACGGGGCGCAACAATGCTTTTTTGGCTAGATATGCCGCCTTGTCAAACGTGCCGCCAATACCCACGCCCACTACCACAGGCGGGCAAGGGTTCGGCCCTGCCTCCTCCACCACACGAACCACAAATTCTCGCACGCCGTCCAACCCATCGGAAGGGCGCAACATAGCAATTTGGCTCATATTTTCGCTGCCAAACCCTTTGGGTGCAACGGTAATTTCCACGCGGTCCCCCGGCACAATCTCTGTGTACAACATTGCCGGTGTATTATCACCGGTGTTTACCCGGTCAAGAGGGTCCCGCACCACGCTTTTGCGCAGATATCCCTCCGCGTAGCCGCGACGGACGCCCTCGTTTACCGCGTCCGTGATATCGCCGTCTACAATATGCACGTCTTGCCCAATGCGCAAAAAAACGCACGCAACGCCGGTATCTTGACAGATAGGGCACCTGTCGCGCTCGGCAATCGTGTAATTTTCCATAATCTGTTCCAGCACCTCGGCCGCGGGAGACCACGGTTCCTGTGCGTGAAAGTGACTAATGCATTGCTTTACATCTTCGCTCAAATCATAGTTGGCTTGTATGCAGAGATTTTTTACCACCTCAGTAATGCGCGCGGCGGAAACTTCTCTCATTCGCTTTCTCCCCTACATTTTTGTATATTCTTATTGTATAATACAACCGTATGAATTGCAATTGTTTTTCTTTGCTTTTGCGCAACAAACGCCCGAAACCGTGTGGTTTTCGGGCGTTTGTGTATATGTAAAAATTATTTGCCGGAAGCGGCTACTTCGTCAAATTCTGCTTGAATTTCTACCGAGGGGGGTGCCGTTAACAACGACACAACCACAATGCACAGAATGGAGAACAGGAATGCGGGCAACAACTCGTAAATGTCCCACATACCGCCCAGCGGACGCAACACCAGTTTCCAGAAGAACACCATACCGCCGCCGCCAAGCATACCGGCAACCGCACCCCAACGGGTTGTACGTTTCCAGAACAAACTGAGCAACATTAACGGGCCAAACGTGGCACCAAAGCCGGCCCAAGCAAAACTAACAATGGTAAAGATAACACTTTTTTCGTCCAGTGAAATCAGAATGGCAATCAGTGCAATCGCAAGTAATGTTGCGCGTGACACCCACATTACCTGCTTATCCGTTGCTTTTTTACGCCAAATACCCTGGTAAATGTTTTTGGCAAACGCCGAAGCGGCAATGAGCAGGTACGAGTCGGACGAACTGATGGTTGCCGCCAAAATACCCGCCATAACAAAGCCGGCCAACAGCGGCGGTAACAGTTTGGTGGACAAAACAATGAATACGTTTTCTGCCGCAGAAGACGTCAGGAGTTCCGTGGGATACAACGTTCTGCCAACCACACCGATAAACACGGCAACCGCCAACGAGATAACCACCCACACGGTAGCAATGCGGCGCGAACGGGTGAGTTCACGTTCGTCGCGGATAGCCATAAAGCGCAACAACACCTGAGGCATACCAAAGTAGCCCAAACCCCACGCGGTGGTGGACAGAATGGTGAGCCAACCGTATTCGCGCGCCTCACCAAACAACGGCGTGCCGTTTTGCACCACCTGTGCACCTTCCTGTACGGTGGGAGTAGCCATACCAAAGAATTCGAAGAAACCGGGAATGGAACGAGCGTTGTCCACCACGGCATCCAAACCGCCGGCAGCAATGGTGCCGATAACCACAGTAACAGCCAAAGCAATAATCATAACAATGGCTTGCATAAAGTCCGAAACACTTTCTGCCAAAAAGCCGCCAACCAATGTGTAAATTAACACAAACACCGCGCCGAGAATCATCATCCACACATACGGCATACCGAATAACGTGGAAAACAACTTACCGCAGGTAACAAAACAACTGGCCGCGTACACGGTGAAGAAAATTAAGATAAACAGCGCGGCAATGGTCATTACAATCTTTTTCTTTTCGTGAAAACGGTTGGAAAAGTACTCCGGCAACGTAATGGCACCGCCTGCCTTTTCACTGTACCGACGCAAGCGTTTAGACACTATCAGCCAGTTCAGGTACGTGCCCACCGCCAAGCCAATAGCCGTCCACGCCGCATCTGCAATGCCGCACCAGTAGGCAACGCCGGGCAAGCCCATTAACAACCAACCGGACATATCCGATGCTTCGGCACTCATTGCCGTGACCCACGGACCCAAGCTGCGACCGCCAAGGAAAAACTCGCCGGAGTTTTTATTGGCACGTTTGGCAAACAGAAACCCGATAACAACGACAGCCGACATATACACGACCATCGCAATTACGATTTGCAAGGTACCCCCCATTGTTTACATCTCCCTCTTATGTAATACCAAATTTTGAAATATTTTACCATAAAAAATGGATAAAGTCCATATTTTTTGCAAAAAAATGCATTTTGTTATTAAAAACGTACGACTGCCCAATGAGAGCAGTCGTACGTGAGAAAACAAGTTATTTATTCAGGTATTTGGCAACCTCGGCCGCAACCAAACGGGTAATTAGTTCAATGTTATCCACGGGTGCGGGCGCAACGCGACCGTTACTGCCGAACAATTCCATTTTCTTAGCGGTTTCTTGCTTGACCGCCTCCACCGCCGCGGGAATTAAGTCGATAATTCCCTTATCCATACTGGAGAACTTCTCGAACTCCGCTTTAACCGCCGCAACGTTGATGTCTGTAAAGATATTCACTTTACTGATACCTTCGCGGATTGCTTGACGGAAATCGTTGTCCGTTAAGCCGGAACCGCCGTGCAACACCAGCGGCACGTCTACCGTGTTCGCAATGGTACGAATGCGGTCAAAATCCAGTTTGGGGGGCAGTTTATACGCGCCGTGCGCATTGCCAACGGCAATCGCCAACGCATCGACGCCGGTTTTTTGCACAAAATCTTTGGCAAGTTTGGGGTCGGTAAAGAACTTGGACGGGTCGGACAAATGCGAACTGCCTTCTGCGGAGCCCTCGTTATCACCCACATGACCGAGTTCACCCTCAATCGTCGCACCGTAAGAGTGGGCAATGTCCGCCATCTCTTTTACTTTGCGCACGTTTTCCTCGTACGTATCGGTGGAGCAATCGTACATAATAGAGCTAAAGCCCAATTTAAGCGCTTTAACGCACACATCGTAAGACAAGCCGTGGTCCAGGTGAACGACGATCGGAACCGAGGCCTTTTTCGCCATCGGAATTAAATAGTACGATACCTCTTCCAGCGGGCCGTAAGGCAACAGCACTTCGGCGGTACCCATAATCACAGGAGAACGAGTACTCTCTGCCGCGTTGATGATGCCGCGTGCTAATTCTAGGTTAACTGCGTTAAACAAACCAACGGCGTATTTGTTCGCCTTGGCAGGGCGCAGCACTTCATTCATATTGACTAACATTTTGGGGTTCCTCCTTTGAGCAATACCGTTTATTGCAATTTAGGCAAAATCTTTTCCACATCACCATGAGGACGCGGGATGACGTGCGTTGCCACAATTTCGCCCAACTTGCTTGCGGCGGCGTGGCCTGCCTCTACCGCGGATTTAACCGCACCGACATCGCCGCGCACCATAACGCTTACTAAACCGGAACCGGTTTTTTCCGTGCCGATAAGTACTACGTTTGCCGCTTTTACCATCGCATCTGCCGCCTCAATTGCTGCGACCAATCCTCTGGTTTCTACCATACCCAATGCTTCCTGTGTCATTATGTTTTCCTCCTTGAAATTATTTGTTAAGATATGTAATTAACTCATTCACACCGTAACCGGTGACGGAGTCAATTCGAAACACCGTTTTGCACCCGCTAAGCCGCAACCAATTTTCTGCGCGGTCCGGGTTTGCCCCTTCCTCCTGCGATTTGGTGACAATACCAATCACTTCACGGTTGACCATACACGTAATACACGGTGGAAATAACGAGTACGGTTCCGTTGCCGCAATTAGCAGGCCAACCATATCCGCTTCGTAGGAATACAGTGCCAGCGCGCGCCCTAAGTGTTGGGTTTGCGCGTATTCGCCGGGGGTGTCGATAAGACAGTTTTCAAATTTAATATACTGCGTTTTGTCGTAACTAATCGCCTCGCCGCGCAACACCTGCGTTAAGGTGGTTTTTCCGCTTTCGCTGCGACCCATTAAAATTAACTTTTTCATTAGGTTTTTGTGACGGGACACACGGAAAAGCCCAGCACGTCACGGCAGTATTCCACCAGTGCGTTGAGTGAGGCTTCCACATCGGCGATACGACCGGTGACAATCAGCGTGCCGCTGAAACGGTCCACAAATCCCAGTTCCACACCGGAGGCCTTAATGGCTATGTCACCGGCAATAATTGCCGTTTCGGCAGGTGACATAGTAATAATGCCGATAGCCGTGCGGGAATAATCCACCGCCGGGTCCAAACCGAGTTTGCGGTACAAAATATCATCCGGATTGGCAATAATGTGCGCAATGGTAATTTGTTTGCCGGGAACCAGTTCCTGTACAATGCGCATTTTATCTTGAAAGGAAAGGTCTTGTTGCATATTATCCTCCAATCTGGCATTTCAGCCCATAACGCTCCACCACCGCTTTAAGCGTTTGCATATGGGCGTCGGTCGGCGAGGGTAAATCCCCCATAGGATACGGCCTGCCCAAGCCGTCGTATTTGTCTTTGCCGAAACGATGGTACGGCAACAAATGCAGTTCGTTGACATTGGGGAGTGCCGCGGCAAACTTGGCAATGTCGGCAATTTCGCCCTCTGTGTCGTTAAACGTGGGGATAACCGGCACACGGATGATGAGTTTTTTAGCATTTTGGGCAATTTTTACGGCGTTTTCCAAAATGCGCTCGTTGGGTTGCATTGTAAATTCTTGGTGCTTGGCACTATTCGTGTGCTTGATATCCATTAACACCGTATCAATATACGGCAGTAACTTGGCAATGGTATCGTAAGAAGCAAAACCCGTGGTTTCCACCGCGGTGTTGATGGCACTTTCTTTGGCAGCGCGCAACAGAGCATAGGCAAAGTCGCTTTGGCAAAGCATTTCGCCGCCGGATAGTGTCATTCCGCCGCCGGAACGACGGTAGTACGGAGCATCCTGCTTAACAATGTGCAGAACCTCCTCCACCGTGATGTCACGACCTACCGGTTTCTCCTTGCCGTTTTGCAGCATAGTTTGACATTCAAACTGTTGAGATTCCGGATTACAACACCAACGGCACCGCAAAGCGCACCCTTTCAAAAAAATGATGGTGCGAATACCGGGACCGTCGTGGACAGAGAATTTCTGAACATCGAAAATCCTACCGGATACTTTCAAATAGTCAGACATATCCTCTTAAAATCCTCCCTGTTCCGTGCGGTTGATAATATCATCTTGCAGGGATTTGGACAGCGTGGTAAACAACGCACTGTACCCCGCCACACGTACCACTAAGTTTTTATACTTTTCGGGATTGCGCTGGGCATCGTACAACGTTTCGCGGCTAACCACGTTAAACTGCATATGCATACCTTTTTGGTCAAAAAACGCACGAATAAGCGAAATGAACCCTTCCCTACCTGAGCCGCCTTTAAGCGCGGAGGGGTGGAATTTCATATTAAACAATGTGCCGTTGGAGGCGATGCCGTGGTCCAGTTTGGCAACCGAGTTGGCCGCCGCCGTGGGACCGTTTACATCGCACCCCGCCGCGGGAGATACACCGTCGGCAATGGGGGTGCCGGCCAAACGGCCATCCGGCGTGGCACCGGTTTGCATGCCCAGCGGCACATTGGCGGATACGGGATACAATCCGGCGTGGTACTTACCGCCGCGCGGGTTGGTGTACTTTTCCACCGGTTTGGTATACGTATACGCCGCCTCGCGCCCGTAGCGGTCCACTTCGTCAATATCGTTACCGAATTTGGGCAACGCCTTGATTTTTTCATACAATGCACGATAAGACTGTTTCTTTGCGTCGTCCATTTCGTTGGCACGAATTTGTTCAAAAATATCGGCGATTTGCGATTCGGTAATGTCGTAACCGGCCGACGCCACACCGCTGACCACTTCTACCGTGAGCGCCTTGGCAAAGGAATTGTCATACGGCATACCAAAGTTGTTGCGCAAGGCATCGGCGTACTGCTCCAACGTGACGGTTTTGGTTTTGTATACCAGTTCGTTAACGGCATACAACGCATCGGCTACGTTGGCAATGCCAAATCCCTGCGGGCCGGTAAAGTTATACACCGCGCCACCTTCTTGCGCCGATTTGCCGGCGGCAATACAGTCGTCCAACATAGACGATTCAAACGGCAACGGGCAACGCGCCATATGGGCGGCATCCACCGCATTATCCGCATTCACCATCAATTGAATGGCGTATTCCATTTGTTGTTTATACGCGTTGAAAAACTTTTCGTACGTATCCAACTGAGCAATCTCGCCGGTACGTAAACCAACCTGAACGCCCTTGTCCATACCGTTAGAGAACACCAATTCCAACGGACGGCACATATTAAAGAATGCCGCGTCGTGCCAACCGTCGGTTTTGCCGCCTTTTTGCGGTTCCACACAACCGATGATGCAGTAATCACGCGCATCCTGCAACGACAAACCGCGGGAAATTAGTGCAGGAATGATAATTTCGTCGTTATAATACGCTGGTAAGCCAATACCGGTTTTGGTGAGTTCCGCCGCTTTTACCAATAAGTCGTGCGGGGTGCCGTTCCAAACACGCATAGAAAGCGAAGGTTGCGGCAGATTAACGTGCATAGAGGCGTTAATGCACATATACGACAAATCGTTGGTGGCATCTTCACCGTGAATATTCTGACCGCCGACAATGAGATTTTGGAACATACTGTAACCCGCAAAACCTTCTGCCGACAAATGGTCACGCACTTTGTTAAGACTGTTGAGTTTTACCCATAAGCAATCAATGAGTTCCTGTGCTTGTTCGCGGGTTAATTTGCCGCTTTCAATATCCCGGCTGTAATACGGATACATATACTGGTCAAACCGACCGGGCGAAACCGAGTGACCGCTGGATTCCGTTTGAAGCAATAATTGCACAAACCAGAAAGACTGGCATGCTTCATAAAAACTGCTAGCCCCGTTTTCCGGCACGGCATCACAATTTTCGGCAATGGCAAGCAATTCAGCACGGCGGGCACTGTCGGCACAGGTTTGTGCCAATGTGCGTGCGTGTTCCGCATACCGTTTGGCAAAGATAATGGCGGCTTCACAACTTTCCATCACCGAGGTGAGGAAAGAATGACGCTGCGTATAATCGCTGTCGTACACTTGGCACTTGTCACGTTCCGATTTGGCGTAATTGTAAATGCCGCGGAAACCAATTTTTAACACTTTGGCATAGTCAACACTTACGTGGCCAATGCCGTTATAGAAATAATTGCCTACGGTAAATATGTTGTGTTCAATGGCGGTGCGGGTTTCGGGGCTCATATACGACGTAGCCAATTCGCTGGTGGTTCTTCCCTGCCAGTATTTATGAACTTCTTTAAGTTTGGCGGCAGTTTCCGCAGAAATGTAAAACGGGTCGGCACTGCGCTTGGCAATGGTATCAAATTCGTCTTCTAACCATTGGTTGGAAAATTCGGGGAACGTAGGACAACCGCGGCGCGCTTCACAGTTGCAACCGACAATTAATTCGTTATCGCGAATAACAACCGGCAACTTTTCTGCCATAGCGCGGAAAGCGCGGGATTTGCGCAGGTACAGCGGCAAACCCTCCGTGCTTTTAAAACTCTCCGTAAGAATTTCGGCACGGGTAGACTCAATTGTTGGCGTACCGGAATATAGGTCGTCAATGAGGTTTTGTATGCGGTTTGTTTTGGAAATTTCGCCAGTATAAATGTTCTTCATACCTATCCCCCTAATTTTACAGTTCCATCATACACCATAAAAAAGTAAAAGTCAACACTTTTTAGGCATAAAAAAAGAAAAAACAAACAAAAACATCTTAAATCTCGCCAAAAATATGCCGCTGCCAGCAAAAGATAATGTTGTTTTTGTTTGTTTTTTTCAAAAAATCCAATTATAACACGAGGTGTACCGGCAAGCCATCGCGATACGTAGGATGAACTTCGCCGTGAATTAACGGTAACAAGTAGTCCAAACAAGCATCTGTAACGTGGTTGCCTTGTTCGTTAATAAAGATAAGCGGGACTCGCTTGATTTGGTTAGCCACACGTTGAACCGGCACACAACCGATGGTGGTAGTATACGGTGTGTTGGAAGTGCGTTCAATGGTCATCATAACGCCGCTTGTCCCCTGCGCTGCCATTTGCACTGCCTGTTCCCCGACACGGTGCGATTCGTCCAAATCGGTAAAAGACGCCAAATGCGCCGCACAACGTTGCGGTAAATTCAATTCCACCGAACGCACTTTACAACCAATTTCCCGTTTAACAAGCAGTTCCAACCACTTGCCGCTCCCCGCCAACTGCTTATGGCCAAATGCGTCGGTACCACTGTCTTGTGCGTCTTCGCCCACATACCGACCATCTGCGTAATGAATACCCTCCGATACCGCGATAACCACATTGGGGTGGCGGGCCAGCGCGGCACGGACATCGGTTAAAAATTGCTCTTTACAAAAATCCCGTTCCGGAAGATAGACCAAATCGGGAGAGGCATCCCCCACGGCTCTGCCCAGTGCAGATGCCGCCGTAAGCCAACCGGCATCGCGCCCCATAATTTCTAAAATGGTTACCGCATCGGTGGTGTACACCGCGCAATCTCGCAAAATTTCCTGCGTGGTGGTGGCAACGAATTTGGCGGCAGAACCAAAACCGGGCGTGTGGTCGGTTTCTACCAAATCGTTATCAATGGTTTTGGGCACGCCGATGATGCGCATTTCGTATCCGCACGCGGCGGTATAGGCAGAGAGTTTATCCACCGTATCCATAGAATCGTTACCGCCGATGTAGAAAAAATAGCGAATATCGTATTTGCGAAACAGGGCAACCAGTTGCTCATATACCGCATCGTTTTTGCCGACAGGCGGTAATTTTTTGCGGCAAGAACCCAGTGCTGCGGCGGGAGTTTTATACAGTAAATCCAGACTCTCCTCATCCGCAAAGCGGTCGGTTAAGTCCACCAAACGCTCCTCCAAAAAGCCCTCAATGCCGTTGCGCATACCATACAACTTGCGAATGGAACCACCGCACAGTTGCTTTTTAACGCCGGCAATTACGCCGGCTAACGAGGCATTGATAGCGGCGGTGGGACCGCCGGATTGACCAACAACAGCGTTGCCGATTAAAGTGTTCATAGGTTGCGTTCCTTTCTTAAATACGACGTATTTCGCCAATTATCATACTGTATTTTGCCACAAAAGTCAACCGAGACACGCAAAAACAGCCGCTTTCGCGGCTGCTCTGGTTTTTACTGCAAATAAGAAATAAGATTGTTCAGCACCGGTTCAAATTTGGCACCGTACCAGTGGTTATCCTCGTCGGCAGTAGCGCGAATGCAATCCACGGTATAATCCGCCGCAATACACGCCGCTTGGTACGCGGTTTTGCCGCGCATCATCGCGCCCACAAACGCTGAGGCATATATATCCCCCGTGCCGTGACAACTGTTGGGTAACAAGTCGTGCTCGTAATAGGCACGGTCGTTCCCTTCCAACACCTCAATGCCGGTTTTGCCCGCCGCATACGAAATGCCGGTAAGGATGATATTGCCACAACCCAGTGATTGCAGTGCCGCCAACAGTTTATCAATATACGCCTTATCGTACTCTTCGCGATACGGTATACCGGTTAAAAAACAGGCCTCGGTTATGTTGGGGAGAATGTAGTCCGCCTTAGCGCACAGCGTTTTCATTGCCTCTACATACGCTGCGTCAAAGTTGGGATACAATTTGCCATTATCCGCCATTGCCGGGTCCACAAACGTTTTGCCACCGGGTGCCAAGGTGTCTTGCATAATCTGCACCACGTAATCAATCTGTTTGGTACTGCCGAGGTAGCCGGTATATACCGCTTGGAACTGAATGCTCTCGCTTTGCCAATGGTCTTTAATGGCGGGCATATCGTCCGTTAAATCCCGGAAAGTGTACCCCGAAAAACCGGCTGTGTGTGTGGAAAGCACTGCCGAGGGTAAAACGGCGGTTTCCAACCCGCAAGCGGACAAAATCGGTAACGCCACCGTAAGCGAACACTGCCCCACACAAGAAATATCCTGAATTGTCAAAATGCGTGCGTATGACATAACTATCTTCCCCTTTGCATATATCAATGTTCTCAGTATACCACATTTTGACTATATGTAAATACTCAGTTTTGTACTATTTTATATTACCAGATTGTGCTGCCTTGCGACGTTCACGGCGCACACGGTTGATGTGACGTTCAAAATCGCCGCCCGCAATCAGTTCCGCCAACACATATTGTTCCAGCACCGAAACGGTGCAGGAGTAAAAGCCCAGCGTTTCTTCAAATCGTTTGGCAAGCGACGATGGGAGTACCATATACCCCACGCGCAAAGCCGGCGAAACGGTTTGAGAAAAGGTGTTAATATAAATCACCCGTTCCTCCTCCGACAGAGAAAATAAGGTTTCCTCGTTTTTCTTGGAAACGGTTAGTTCCGAATCGTAATTATCCTCCACAATGTATCCGTCACGCTCACGCGCCCACTGTAAATATTCTTGTCGTTTAGAGGCATCTGCCGTTACCAAACTGGGATAGCTGTTAAATGGGGTTACGTGCAATACCTGCGCGTGAGTGTGTTGCAGTTCCCCACTTTGAATACCGCGGTTGCCCATTTTTAACATTTCACAGGTAATATGGTGCGCTTCATACACCTGCCGAATTTTATTGTAGGACGGGTCTTCCAGCGCATATACGGTACGGTTGCCCAGTAATTGCGCCACCAAGCCGTAAAGATATTCCGCACCCGCACCGATAATCACCTGTTCCGGTGTTGCGTGGATGCCCACGTTGCGCTCCAGGTATTTGGTGATAGCCGCACGCAAGGCAAAGCACCCGCGATTATTTGGCTTGGTAAACAGGGTTTCGCCGTAATCCAGCATAACGCGCCGCATGGTTTTGGATAAGGTGGTAAACGGAAACGTGCCGCTTTCGCCCGCTTTGACCGCAGGAGCACGGTACTGCCACTCCGCCTCGGCAGTGTGAATCAAAAAATCCGATGCCTTGTATATTACCACATATCCGCTGCGCGGGCGAGATTCAATATAGCCTTCCTCACTTAACAAACGGTAAGCGTGTTCCACGGTAATCACGCTCATTCCGATTTCATCTGCCAACACACGTTTAGACGGTAATTTTTGCCCGTGCGCATACGCCCCCGATTCAATATCATTCCGTAAGCGGTGATATAACTGTATGTACGCGGGAACGGCACTGGTTTTATCAATTAAGTGTTTCATATACACCGACTCACTTCCGAAAATTTGTTTAATTATACTATAATTCTGCAAAATTGTAAAGCCAATGGCTACTGCCTGAAAAGTTGAGAAGAGATAAATTGTTTCATTATTCAACTCGGTTACTCATATACATAAGTTACTGCAAGAAAGGTGTGATACCGTGAACCAAGATTTCAAAGAATTGATGGAAAAATACGAACGGGAATTAATGGAACTGCGCCGACACGCGGTGCAAGCCGTGAGCGTGGAAACGGAACCCGAACCGCTAAACCGTTCTGAAGAAACACCTGCAACCGTACCGAATGCGGAAATGCCGCCGATGACCGAGGACGATAATTTCCAAGGAAACATATCACAAGAGAAAAATGCCGGCGGGTATCCCCCAGTGCCGCCGGTAACAGACGGTAATTTTGCTTCATTGCAAGTGCGCGTTACCGCCGCCAACGAAGCGATACCCATTCCCAACGCACTTGTCACTATCAGCCGCGAGACGGACGGTGAACCGGTATTAGAACAAGTACGGCTCACCGGTATAAGCGGGCTGACCGAGCCGGTATTACTCCCTGCTACCGACCCCGCGCTGACAATGAACCCATCCAACGAATCAATTCCGTTGATAACCTATGAAATTCAAATTGCCGCACCGGGGTATTATCGCGTACGTAATAATGGTGTGCCGCTGTACGGCGGTATTGCCACCGTGCTACCGGTTACTATGATTCCTCTGCCGGAATTTGAGGAAGAAAATGCCACCGAATTGGAATTTAACACCCCGCGTAATAACTTGTAACCAGGAGGAACGTATATGCCGAATCTGCCGTTTATTCCGGAAACCATTACGGTGCATTTGGGCGCGCCGGATAGTAACGCACAAAACGTCACCGTACCATTTCCGGATTATATTAAAAATGTGGCGTCAAGTGAGGTTTATCCTACGTGGCCGGTCAGTGCTCTGCGCGCCAATATTTTGGCACAAATTTCGTTTGCACTCAACCGTGTGTATACCGAGTGGTATCGCAGCCGCGGATATAATTTTGATATTACCAATTCCACAGCGTTTGACCAGTCGTTTGTGCCAAACCGTGATATTTTTGATAACATCAGTCAACTGGTAGATGAAATTTTTAATGACTATGTGCGCCGTGAGGGTAATGTGGAGCCATACTTTACCCAGTATTGTAACGGTACAACGGTTACTTGCGATGGGTTATCACAATGGGGTACGGTAGAACTGGCTGAGCAGGGATTGAACTCGGTGGATATTTTGCGCAATTATTACGGCGATAACATTGAAATTGTGAACGATGCGCCGGTGGATATTAATCAACCCTCCTACCCCGGTCGATTACTTCGCTTGGGTGATATCGGCAACGATGTGCTCACCAAACAGATACAACTCAACCGCATTTCTCGCAATTACCCCGCTATTCCCAAAATTGACACCTTAGACGGCGTGTTTGGAACGGCCACCGACGAGGCGGTGCGGGCTTTTCAACGCATTTTTAACCTTGCTGAAGACGGCATCATCGGCAAGGAAACGTGGTATCGCATTGCGTTTATTTACAACAGTGTTAAGCGGTTGGCGGAACTGGATTCCGAAGGCATTGCACTGGAAGAGGTGCGTAAACAGTTTTCTGAATTGATTCAACCGGGCGATTCCGGCGACGAAGTGCGGGTAGTTCAGTATTTTTTGGCCTTGGTAGGCAATTTTTACGACACCGTTCCCCCTATTCCGATTACCGGAAATTTTGATGCCGCCACCGAAAACGCCGTGCGCGCGTTTCAACGTACGGTTGGATTACCGGAAGACGGCATTGTGGGGGCGCAAACTTGGGAGGAACTGTACCGTGCGTATCGCGGTATTATTGACACGCTGGAAGTTCCGGAAAACCGAGTAGCGCCCTACCCCGGCAATCCGCTAACGCTGGGAGAAACCGGTGAGTATGTCACCATCTTACAAGAATACCTTACGGTAATTGCTTCTACATATTCCACCATTCCCGCGCCCGCCGTAACCGGTACGTTTGATGAGCAAACGCAAGAGGCAGTGGAAGCGTTTCAGCGTGAATTTGGGCTATCACCTAACGGTGTGGTGGGTGCGAACACGTGGAATGCCATTGCGAGTTTATATGAAGATTTGGCGGTGGGCTTGGAGAAACAACCGGGTCAGGCACCGGGCTATACGTTGGAACAGGAGGGGGCGGTATGACCTATACCACATGGCAACGGCGCGAGCACACGCGCGAATTGCAGGAATATTTGCGTATTATGGCACTGCGGGACGACCACCACCGAGAATTGGCAGTGGACGGCATTTTTGGACCGGAAACAGAGGAAGCCGTGCGCGATTTTCAGCGAATGAGCGGACTGCCCATTACCGGCAAGGTTGACCACACCACGTGGGAGCGATTGGTAACCGATTACCGGGATATGCTGACACTGCTGACCGAAGCTGAGGCAATTCACCCTTTCCCCTCCCCGCAACACGTGATACGGCGCGGCGATACCGGTGTGATTGTATATATTTTGCAAGCTATGATAAATGACATTACCGAGCTGGTTGAGGAATTAAAAGCACTGGCGGTCACCGGCATATACGATGAGGATACTGCTCAACTGGTCACGCAATTACAACATATTAGCGGATATCCGGAAACCGGCGAAGTTGACCGATTCTTTTGGGACCATTTGGCACAATGGTTTAACAAAAAATAACGCAATCGAGGTGTCATTGTGAAACACGCGGTATTCTTAAAAAATGCGGCTATTTTAACCATCACATCGCTGATTTTGCGCACCGTGGGCATCTTTTTCCGCGTGTATATGTCCAATAAAATCGGCGCAGAGGGTATGGGGTTGTACCAACTGGTTTTTTCCATTTATGTGTTGGGTGCCACCTTTGCCACCTCCGGCATTTCCACCGCCGTAACCCGTTTGGTAGCCGACGAATTGGTGAGCGGCACCACCAAATCGGTTCGCCGTATTTTACGACGTTCTATTATGCTCAGTGTACTGATTGGCTTAGCATCCACCGCGCTTATTTTCTTTGGCGCGGAACTTATCAGTACGTATTGGATTCGGGATATCCGTGCCGTGCCCGCTCTGCGAATGTTGTCGTTAAGTCTGCCGTCTATGGGCGTTTCCTCCTGTCTGCGGGGATATTTTATTGCACGCAGACGGGTGGCAATTTCCTCGCGCGCGCAACTGTTGGAACAGGCCGTGCGTATTGCGGTGGTTATGTTACTTATTGACCGCTTTGCCGCACACGGGCTGGCTGCCGCGTGTTTGGCGGTAATGGTCGGTGACACCGTGGCGGAGTGGATTGCTTGCGGGCTTTTGGCCTTGGGGTATGTCGTTGATAAAAAGCGGTTGGTGGCTGAACTCCCGCCGCGCACGGCTTCTTCTTTGCCGGTGGTGAAACGCCTACTGGCGATTGCCGCGCCCATTACGGCCGGACGATATCTTAACACGGCTCTGCGCACGATAGAAAACATTTTAGTTCCCAACAGCATTGCCACCTACCGTGGGTCACAAGAGCGCGGATTGTCCGAATTTGGTGCCTTAAAAGGGATGGCGTTGCCGCTCATCTTCTTCCCCGCCTCGTTTTTGTCGGCAATGTCCACGTTGCTTATTCCGGAGATATCCGCCGCCAATGCTCTTCATCGGCAACAAACCATCAATCGCGCGGTAGAGCGTTTGTTGCACGTTACGCTGCTCAGTTCCATTCTTATCGGCACCGTATTTACCGTTTTCTCGCGCGAACTGGGATTGCTGTTATATAACAGTACCGAAGTGGGAATCTATTTGCGCGTGTTAGCCCCCCTCACCCCTATTATGTATACCGAAAGCGCGGTGGACGGTATTTTGAAAGGGCTGAACCAGCAAAATTATTCGCTAAAATACAGCGTAACCGACTCCGCGTTGCGCATTGTGCTAATTTTATTGTTGGTTCCCTACCGCGGTATGGGTGGATTTCTGTTCATTATGGTTATTAGTAACGTGCTAACCTCGTTTTTGAATGTGCATCGCTTGTTAAAAGTAACCGGTTTGTGCTTGCGCTGGGATAGGTGGATTCTCCGTCCGTTGCTCGGCGCAGGTGCTGCCTCCGCGGCCGCATTGGCAGTAACGCATCTTCCGTTTTTATCACAAATGCCGGGAATAGCATTAACCATTGTGGGCATCCTATGCCTATGCGGCGTGTACGTGGGGCTGATGATATGGCTTGGTTGTGTCACGCCGTCTGACCTCCGGCGGGCTGTATCCTGAATAATCGTAGAAAAAAGAGGAATTTTTTTGAAATTAACCCTTGACAAGCGCCGGATGATAGTGTATTATAGTCAAGCAGTTTGCAAACGCACCATTAGCTCAGTTGGTAGAGCACCTGACTCTTAATCAGGGTGTCCAGGGTTCGAGTCCCTGATGGTGTACCATCCGGCCCGTTGGTCAAGTGGCCTAAGACTCCGGCCTCTCACGCCGGCAACACGAGTTCGAATCTCGTACGGGTCACCACGTGGGAAGCCGATAACAACTTCCCACATATATTCCTCCATAGCTCAGTCGGTAGAGCACGCGGCTGTTAACCGCGCTGTCGTTGGTTCGAGTCCAACTGGGGGAGCCAAAAAAGAAACAACCACCTTTTGGTGGTTGTTGCTTTTTTACTTCTTCCCCGTCGGTTTTGCACCGACAATGTGTTAACAGCCGCGTGGCGGCTGTTAACTGTAACACACACCGAGCGCCGCCGGTGGCGGATACAGCGAGGTGCGTGTTGGCGCGGCGGTCGTCGATTGGCAAGGCGGCTTGCCGCCGCAGACAGAGACGGGCACCGCAAGAGTGGGTGTCGTTGGTTCGAGTCCAATTACCTTAAAAAATTTGATACGGGATTTTTGGAAAGTAATAAGTAAGAAGTGATAGGTAATAGGTATTGTGCCTCCATCGCTTTTATGCTATAATAAGCGCAAGGTGGTAGCGATATGAAAAAGAGAGTATTTGATTTTTTGAGAAAATATTGGTTTGTATTATTATTAAATCTAATAATACTAATCGGAATAGTTTTTTCGAAATATTTTAATGATTTATATGTTAATGACAGCGGGTATTTCTCAATTACGTTATTTAGCATATTTGTTATTGTAATACTTCCGATTTGTTCTGTGGCATATGGATGCTTGTCATATATTGTTTACAAAAAAATATGGATTCAGCAACTGTTTTTAGTGATAACCTTGTTACTAGGTTTTTTGATTGTAGAATTTATTGGACTAACTGTAATCATAGTGCCGTGTTTTATGATTATTTCCATATTTGCTTCATTAATAACAAAATTTTTCAGTTGGCTAATGAGAGAATCAAAAAAAGCGTGGCGTGAATAAACTGAAAACAAAAATCAGGCGAAAGTAATATATCTAGGAGTTGATTGTATGAAAAAAATGATAACATTCTTCTTACTGCTTATACTGCTATTGACTTTGTGTTCGTGTAAAAACGATAATAATCCCGAGGAGATTATAACCGTAAATTACAATGCGAAAATTGAGGAAAGGCTTTTTCTAATTCCCTTTGAGTATCAATTATCTGAATCGATGAAAGAAAAAGGTTTTTTATCAATTGAGAAAAAAGATGACGGTTTAGCCGTATATGAGATAAAACGAAAAGATTATAACGAATATATTTCCCAACTTGCATTATCAAGAAAAGAAATTTTTGATAAGCTTAATACAGACTGCGCTCCTTATGTAAAATCGGTTTCGTATAATGACGATTTAACTGAAATCGTTATAGCCGTAAATAAAACGGATTATGAAAGTGGCTCGGCTTATTCAAAAATACAAAATTGCATAATAGGATGCAGGAATAATGTTGCTACATATCACAGTTTCAGTACAGGTGATTTTATAGAATGTGAAATCAAAGTTGTTGATAGCGTTTCGGGCGATGTTCTTAAGACGATATATAGCCCCAGTTCTTTATTTGATAACTAAATTTTTCAGTTTTTAGGCACATTTGATTCGTGCCATCAAGTTCAAAACGCACAAAAAATAAAGACCATCTTTCGATGGCCTTTATTTTTGTGCTTGTGTCCGCAGGACACGACATCGTTCCGCGAGAGTGCACACAAAACTTAGATATTACCCTTTCACCGCACCGCCGGTTACGCCCTCAACATAATATCGTTGCAACACCATAAACAACAACGTTACGGGGATAGCCACCAACACCGCACCGGCACAAAAGCGTGTGAAATACTGGTACAAGTTTTCTCGCGAGAGCATTTGGTATAATCCCAAGGCGACCGTGTAATTTTGGTAATTGTCCTTCATAATAACACTCACAAAAATGAAATCCGCAAACGGGGCAATAAACGAGGTGAGTGCGGTATACACCACAATGGGACCGGACATCGGCAAGGTGATTTTCCAAAAAATATCATTACGCGTAGCACCGTCTATGGTGGCTGCTTCATCCAATGCGCGCGGCAACGTATCAAAAAACCCCTTGGCAATAAAATATCCCAAACACGATGCCGAGGAATACACCAACACAAGTGCTACCAACGATTGGTCCAGCCCTACCAATTTAAGAAGGTGGTATACCGCAATCATTGACATAAATCCGGGAAACATTCCCAAAATTAGTCCCACGTTCATTAGTGGGCGACGCGCCGGAAAACGCAGACGACTGAAACAATAACTAATCATCAAAATCATTGCCGTGCTGAGCACGCAACTGCACACCGCCACCAACAACGTATTGGCAAGCCAACGCGGGTACGGAAACAAATCGGTTTTGGTAAACAAATGCACATAGTTTTGCAGCGTGTATCCCTGTGGTAGCAAATACGGTGTGTAGGCACCCGATTCTGCTCGAAACGATTGCAAGATAAGGTAAGCGATGGGCAGCAACCACAGCACCGCCAACACGGTAAGAACCGTGTATATGAGCGCGTTGGCAAAACGTCGACGCGCTTTATAACTGTGTGTCACTGGAATTCTTCCTCCTTTTTGGCAGAAGCGGACGTGTTGTATACCAGCAAGGATGCCGTTGCGGTAATGAGAAACACAATAACACCGATAACGCCGGCCAGATTATAATTTTGCTCTTCCACGGTTTGTTTGTACAACCACGTAACCAACAAGTCAGTTTTACCGGCTTGGTAGTAATCCAGCGTTAACGGACCGCCGCGGGTAAGCAAATAAATCACGTTAAAATTGTTGATGTTGTTGACAAACTGCGTAATGAGGTACGGCGTGGTTACAAAC
Source organism: Acutalibacteraceae bacterium (assembly GCA_045653425.1). Taxonomy (GTDB): domain Bacteria; phylum Bacillota; class Clostridia; order Oscillospirales; family Acutalibacteraceae; genus RGIG3009. Next base: position 42,652 of record JAZOLU010000029.1, read on the forward strand.
AGCATATACGGTAAGGTAATGCGAAAAAACATTCGTACCGGACCGGCACCGTCAATGCGCGCGCTTTCGTACATATCCTCCGGGATATTCATTAAAATGCCGGAGGTGATGAGCATGGTATACGGAATACCGACCCACATATTAACAACCACTACCGTGATTTTTGCAAGCAAACCGTTGGTTAAAAACGGAATGGCATCGGTAATCCAACCCAGTTCACGGAGCAGTACGTTAAGGGCTCCCTCATCCGCCAAAATTTGCGACATTAACATTAAACTGACAAACTGCGGTACCGCAATGGTGACAATAAACACCGTACGCCAGAATTTCTTGAAACAAATCCCTTTTTTGTTTATCATCAGTGCCAGCACCATACCAAACAGATAGTTGGTAGCGGTAGCAAGCAGTGCCCAAATCAGCGTCCACAGTAATAGTTGCAAAAACGTATAGCCGAGTTGAGCGTTCCCGCCCAACATATCGGCAAAATTCTCCCACCCCACCCAAGTAAATAAGTTGCCGGGCGGCTGGTGCGTTTTGTCAAAATTGGTGAACGCAATTAGCACCATAAAAACAAGAGGCAACAGTGTAAATGCTAGTACCAACAGTATGGGTGGGGTTAGCAACGTGATGTGATACCGCTTATCAAACAACGAATGACAATCATCACGGAACGTGGGCAGTGCTTCTCCCCTTTCCTGCATACGCTGAGCACGCACGGCAGCGCGCAGACTGTGAAAGTATAGCACGATAATTACTAATGTTAGCAGCAGTGACAACACACCGAACAACAAAATCTTCATAGAATTGTCGCCGGGGGTGTAAAGAAAAATGCCTTGCTCCTCGTCAAAGACTTGTCCTTGTGTGACAGTTCCCAGTGTACCGAGTTGGCTGACATACTGCCACCCGAACAACACCATATACGCAAGATACGCCACCTGCGCCAGCAGATACAACACACCGCGCCCTATCTGCCCGCGCAGCAGAGAACCGGCGCCCATAAACACAAACGTGAGACGAGTGCGGGCATCGCCGTGGCGTGCGGCGCGGCCCACTGCCACGACCTTGTGAGCCGCCCAGCGCATACCATTTACTACGTGGCGCGACGCTTGTTTAATGAGACGCCCCACCGAGCGGGGGACTGCCAACAAACCCCGATTGGTGCTCCCTGTTCGCTTGCGAACGGGATGAATTTGCGTGTAATCTTTGTAGTCCATAGCAGCCCCCTGCTTGTTCTTTCATTCTTATCCGGTAATTTGCGACACCATAATGTCTAAATACTGTTTCACCGTTTTGCTGTAATCGCGGGTTTCCATTGCCGTGCCAAACGCTTCCAGCGGGTCCCACGTGGTGTTAAGCACATTTGCCTGACTCACGCCAAAGGCGTTTTGCTCCGCCAACGCTGCTAATGCTACATTCTGTTTTACCTTTTCGTTTGCGGCTGCATTGATATTGGAGGGACCCATAGCGCGTGTTTCAAAGCGCAACAATTGGTTTTGTTCGTTCGTAAGGTATTCTGCCAGTTTCATAGCTTCTTTGGGGTGTTTGGTGCGGGAGTTAACACCCATTAATTTATAGCCGGCAAAACTCTTTAACTGTACCTGCTCACCGTTAAGCGTAAAGGTGGGCAGTTTGGTTGCAGCATAGTTGTTGCCCAGTTTTTCCTGAATGGCCTCCGCTGTCCACGTGCCGGATATACCCGCGGCAATATTGGAGCCGATACCGCCGGTGAGTATGGCATCTTCACCGGTCATAAAGGCACTGTGAGCACAAAATGCTTTTACGGCTTCGCCGGCGGCAATGCCTTTTTCATTGTTAAAATCACACGTCTGTTTGCCGTTTTCTACGCCTAACGTGCCTCCCGCACTCAGGAAAAATGATGCCACGTACCAGCCGTTGGAAACGTCCATCAGCACTTTTTTACCTTTGGCCTCGGCGGCATTCATTAGCCCATCCAACGTTTTTACGTCGTCAGCTGACAACACGTTTCTGTCGTAATACAGAAAATATCCGTTATCCGCCGTCATAGGATAGGCATACAGTTTATCATTCAGTGTAGCGGCCTTAACCGCCCCTTCCACGTGTTCTTTGGCAATGGTGTCCATATTGGGAGTAAGCTCATACAGTGCGCCCGCGTTTACCAAGTCACCCAACTGGTCATCAGGAAAAGCAAACACATCTGCGGCGGCATCGGGGTCCTCCATAATTTTGGTTTGGGTATCCTTTTCCCCCACTACGCCGAACGTGATATTGTAGTTCATACCGGTGTCTTGCTTTTTAAACGCTTCTACCATTGCTTTTAGCATTTCTTGGTCTTCTTGGGCACCCCACACCTTGAGGTTTACGGTTTCTGCCTCAATTGTGCCGTTTTCGCGGTTACACGCCGAAAAACACAGCAGCATAACACACACCAACAAAGCGGCACCGATTCGTTTCCATTGTTTCATTTGTTCTCCCCCGTTTCTTGTGTAATAAAAAGGGAGCCGAAGCTTGTTCGGCTCCCTTGCTAGTATGGGAGAGGTTTGTTGGTTTTATACTTGTTACACGCCCCAGATTTCAGTGGCATATTGCTTTATGGTGCGGTCGCTGGAAAACGTTCCCGCGTGGGCAATGTTAAGCAATCCCTTGCGAGCAAAGGTTTGCGTATCGCGATAGTCACGGTTTACCTGCGCACGTGCTTCGCAATACGAAGCAAAATCGTGTAACAGAAAATAATGGTCGGGTGCTTGCCAACTGGCACCCTCGGTTAGCGCCGTGTACAACTCACTAAACATTCCGGTATCACCGTCATCAAACGAGCCGTCAATTAACGTGTCAACCACACGTTTAAGTCGCGGTTGGGCTTGCAACAACGCATCGGGGTCGTAATGCTCTCGCAGGGCATCCAACTCCTTAACCCGTGCCCCGAAAATATAGTTGTTTTCCTCGCCCGCTTGCTCCACAATTTCAATATTTGCACCGTCGTAAGTGCCAAGTGTAACGGCGCCGTTAAGCATAAATTTCATATTGCTCGTTCCCGATGCTTCTGTACCGGCGGTAGAAATTTGCTCCGATACATCGGCGGCGGGTATTAACTTTTCGGCATACGATACGTTGTAATTGCTGATGAAAATGACCTGCATTTTATCGCATACATCGGGGTCGTTGTTAATTTTTGCGGCTATTTCGTTGATAAACTTAATAATCGCTTTGGCACGGAAATATCCCGGTGCGGCCTTGGCACCAAACACATACGCCGTGGGGGTAAAATGCGGTAAACGCCCGTCTTTTAATTCAAAATACGTGTCCAGCACCGCAAACGCATTGAGCAGTTGCCGTTTGTATTCATGCAGGCGTTTTATTTGCACGTCCAGCATAAAATCCTCCCGCAATGCGATGCCCTCACGCTCGCGAATATACGCCGCCAGCCGTTGCTTATTGCGACGGCGAATATCACAGAAACGTTCCAGTACCGCGGGGTCATCGGCGTAAGGAGCTAATGCCGTTAGTGATTCGGCGTCTGTTAGCCAACGATTACCGATGGTATCGGTAATTAGCCGTGCCAATTCCGGATTGGCCAACGCCAACCAACGCCGTTGGGTGACACCGTTGGTTTTGTTGGTAAACCGTTCCGGATATAGCGCATACCATTCCGACAACGCCGTGGTTTTTAACAGTTCGGTATGCAAACGTGCCACGCCATTGGTGGAATGCGTTGCAAAAATCGCCAACCGCGCCATGTGAATACGCTCGCCGTCAATGATGGCGTATTGTTCGGGGTGTTCTATCCCTTTTTTGTTCAATTCGGCCATGAGCGCACGTTGAAGTTTTACCACAAAGCGATATACTTGCGGAATCACCGCGCGGAATAATTTAATATTCCATTTTTCCAGTGCTTCCGGCATAATGGTGTGGTTGGTGTACGCAAAGGTGCGCCGCACCAGGTCCAAGGCAGTATCAAACGGTACCCCCTCCTCGGTGAGCAGGCGTAGCAGTTCGGGGATTGCCACGGTGGGATGCGTATCGTTAAGTTGAATGGCATACGCATCCGGCAATTGCGAAAAATCATTGCCGAATTGGGCTTTGTAGCGACGTAAAATATCCGCAAGCGAAGCGGCGGAAAAGAAATACTGCTGCTTTAAGCGCAGTTTTTTGCCGGCATCGGTATCGTCATTGGGATATAACACCGCGCTGATGCGTTCCGCTTTGTCGCGTTCACGCACGGCTTTATCATATTTTTGGTCGTTAAACAGAGTAAAATCAAACGGTGTTATTGCCTCGGCTTGCCACAAGCGCAAGGTGTTGACCGTATGTCCGCCGTATCCGATTACGGGACTGTCATACGGTACTGCCCACACGTCTCCGTCGGCAAATTTCACGCGGACGCGCTCGCTTTCACAGCGTACCGACCACGGGTCGCCAAACGCAGTCCAATCGTCCGTTTCCTCGCGCTGAAAGCCGTTTTCAAACGTTTGACGGAACAGTCCGTAACGGTAGCGGATGCCGTAGCCGTCTAACGGGATATCGTGCGTGGCGGCCGAGTCTAAAAAGCACGCCGCTAACCGTCCCAAACCGCCGTTTCCCAATGCGACATCTTCTATCTCCTCAAACACGGTTGTGCTTACACCGTGTTTTTCCAATAAAGCACGCGTTTTATCCAATAACCCTAAATTGAGTAGGTTGGATTCTACCATACGCCCCATTAAAAATTCGGCAGAAAAGTACGCCGCACGCTTGCCGGTGGGCGGGGTTTTCCATTGGTCATACAGCGTTGCCATAGCCGCTTGAGAAACCGCTTCGTACCACTGCTTTGCAGTTGCCTTTTCCGGCGTGGTGTGTGCATTCCATTGCAGCAGAGTGTGTACTGTTTGTTCAAAGTTTTCCTGCATACCCACTGTTCCTTTCTCTCCCGTAAATGTGTGCCAACTGCCGCAGTTCCGTGCTGACACATTCGGTCAGCTGCTCCGATTCCAGCCGCCATTGCCAGTTTCCCCCCAATGTGGCGGGGGTATTCATACGCGCACGGTTATCCAACTTCAAAATATCTTGCATTTGAAAAATTACCACATCCGCCACACTGCTATATGCCGCACGCAACAACGCACGCGGGATATCCGCTACGCGCCGTACGCCCAAATAATCTAACATAAAGCGGCGAGTTGTGCCGCGCAAATGCCGACAATAGCCCACCACCGTTTCGTTGTCGTGCGTGCCGCCGTATACCACGCAGTTTTGCGGATAGTGATGCGGCAAGTATTCATTTTCCGGTCCGCTGCCAAACGCGAATTGAAGCACCTTCATTCCGGGATAGCCGGTACGCCGAAGCAGCGTGCGCGCCGAGGGATGCAACACACCCAAATCTTCTGCCAAAATGCGAGTATTCCCGCGGGCAAGTTCAAAGGCATCGGTTAACGCCTTGCCGGGACCTTTGCGCCAAGTCCCGCCTGCTGCCGTGGCGCAGGAGGCGGGAATGGCAAAATAGCGCGCCAAACCAATGAAATGGTCAATGCGTACCACATCATACAAACGCGAACACGCCGCCATACGGGCGCGCCACCACGCAAAGTTGTCCTGTAACATACGGTCATAACGATACAGCGGATTGCCCCACAACTGGCCGTCTTTTGAAAAACAGTCCGGCGGTACGCCCGCTACCGCGGTAGGATGACCGGTTTCATCCAGTTCAAACAAGTCTCGGTGTACCCAAACATCGGCACTGTCGTGCGAAACATAAATGGGAATATCACCAATGAGTAAAATGCCACGCACATTGGCATATTCTTTTAGTTCACGCCATTGTCGAAAAAACCAATATTGGCAGCATTTCCAAAACCGAATCTCTTGTGCGTGCTCACGGCAAAAATCCAGCAACGCCGAGGGCTCACGGTCGCGCAAAGACGCTTCCCAGCGTGTCCATTCACGTTCACCGAAATGACCTTTTACCGTCATATACACGGCATAATCGTCCAACCACGACGATTCCTCACGGCAAAACGCCGCAAAATCCGCTTGGTCCGTAAACCGTGCCGCCGCCTTGCGCAACACGGCAAATCGGGAAAGGTACAGTTGTTCGTACGGAATAACCTCTGACGATACTTGCGCCGCCGCTAATTCGTCGTCGGTCAGCAATCCTTGAGCCGCCAAACGCTCTAAATCCACAAAATACGGGTTGCCGGCAAACGCAGAAAAGGATTGATAAGGGCTATCGCCGTAACCGGTGGGACCCACCGGCAACACCTGCCAGTATGTTTGCCCGCTATTGTGCAAAAAATCCATAAAGCGGAATGCCGCATCCCCCAACGAGCCAATTCCGTACGGCGAAGGTAGGCTGCCTATCGGCAACAAAATCCCCGCACCACGCGGCAAACGCGTTTGCATAGTCATCACCCTTTCTCCAGTAGTATGCCAAGAAAAAGAAAAAATAACGGGAGTAATCCCGTTATGTTATAAATCCACCATTTACGCCCAAAACTTGACCGGTAATGAACGAGGCATGGTCGGATGCCAAAAACAACAACGCTTGTGCCACTTCCTCCGGTGTTCCCAAGCGACCAAGCGGCGTTTCCTCCGCCAATGCCACACGCGTTTCTTCATCCAAAGTGGCGCACATAGCCGTGTCAATCACACCGGGTGACACGCAGTTTACGGTAATACCTGAGGGGCCCAGTTCTTTAGCCAACGCTTTGGTAAACCCAATTAACCCCGCCTTGGCGGCAGAATACGCCACCTCACACGAAGCACCGACCTCGCCCCACATAGACGAAACGGTAAGAATACGCCCGCTTTGACGGCGCACCATGGCCGGTATTGCGGCACGGCAACAGTGATAGGCACCGTCCAAATGCACGCTCATTAAGGCGCGCCATTCCTCCGGTGTTGTATCGGTTAGTAACGCTTGTTTGGCTACGCCCGCGTTGTGAATAAGAACATCCAACCGACCACAACGAGATATGACCGTATCTACCATAGCTGCAACTTGGGAAGAGTTAGCCACATCCGCACACACGGTAAATGCCTCGCCGCCCGCGGCGGTAATAGCGTTTACCACCGCTTCGGCACCGGCACGGTCTTTGCGGTAATTTACCGCCACCGTGTAATTGTTCTGCGCAAATAACTGCGCCGCCGCCGCACCAATGCCGCGAGAAGCACCTGTAATGAGAACCGTTTTCATACCTTACAACTCCAACATTACCGACTTTTCTCCCGCAGAAAATGCGCGGTAGGTCACGCCGGTCATATCAAACATACGCTTGGAAGCAATCACCGAATCGGTGTCCGCGTACTTATCTTGCAGATAAATTACCTCGCGAATGCCCGATTGAATAATGGCTTTGGCGCACTCGTTGCAAGGAAACAGTGTGGTGTAAACCTTGGAACCCGCCAGCCCCGAACGCCCGTGGTTCAAAATGGCGTTGAGTTCCGCGTGGCATACAAACAGATACTTGGTATCCAGCGGTGCACCGTCCCGTGCCCAAGGCATATCGTCGTCGGAACAACCAATGGGCATACCATTGTATCCCACCGACAGAATTTTATTATCCTGACCCACAATGCAAGCCCCCACCTGCGTTCCGGGGTCCTTGCTACGCTGAGCAGATAACAATGCCACGCCCATAAAATACTCGTCCCACGACAAATAGTTTTCCCGTTTCATTCCACTTCCTCCTCTTTTTTGAGCAACGCCGGCAATGCGGCGGTATACGTACGAAACGCGGTTGGCAACGCATATTGTGATAATTGCGCTGCCGTTACCAAAACATACCCATCTTTTGCGGCGAAGGGGATTGCCTTAACAAGCAAGCCGCTGAGCTGCCATTCTACGTGCGAGAACACGTGACGCCCCGCTGAAATCGGCTGCGTTTCTAGTGCGGTGATGCCTTGCGATTTCAAAAAATCTTGCACGCTCTCATCCGTAAGCAGATTGGGTAATTCCCACATCCCGCCCAGTAAGCCCCGCGGTGCACGCCGATGTAATAACACCTTTGGTTCGGCGCCCTGCACGACCACCACCAATACCGTGCGTTGTTCCACACGGCGTGCTTTGGGTGTGGAACGTGTGGGCAGTTCGCGCGCACGTTCCGTTCCGGCAACGGCGCAATAGGCGCGTACCGGACAAATCGCACATTTGGGTTGAGTGTTGGGTAAACAAATTGTCTCCCCCAGTTCCATTAACCCTTGGTTAAATGCACCGGGTTCCTCGGCAGGTACCAGCCGCCGTACCAGCTCGGTGAGTTCTCGGCGCGGGCAGGTTTGCATTACGTCGCGGTCATCGTTGGTTAAACGCGCCATTACGCGCAGTACGTTGCCGTCCACGGCGGCGGCACGCTTTCCAAAAGCGATGGAAGCAATGGCACCCGCGGTGTATTCCCCAATACCGGGCAATGTGAGCAATTCCTCATACGTGGAGGGCAGTTCGCCGCCGTAATCCCGCATAACTGCTTGCGCCGCCTTTTGCAGGTTACGAACACGGCTGTAATAACCCAAACCCTCCCACAATTTCAGCAACGTATCCTCCGATGCCTCTGCTAAATCCCACACAGTGGGTAACGCCGCCATAAATCGTTCAAAATACGGGAGCACCGCCTCAATACGGGTTTGTTGCAGCATAATTTCTGAAACCCATACCCGATACGGTGTGAGGTGTTCCCGCCACGGAAACGCCCGCTCGTGCGCCGTATACCACTGCACCAACGGTTGCGCCAGCCCCTCAATTGCTTTTACGCTTTCAGCCATTGTTCCCAAACCTCCGGACAATATCCCACGGTGGCCTGTTTGCCGTTGCGCACAATGGGCGTGCGCAAAGCTTTGGGGGTTTCTAATAATTTTTCTCTTTTATCAGCATCGTATGCCAAATAGCGAATGACCGTGGCTTCACCGGATTTGGGGTCCACCAACGCATCCACACCGCCCACGGCGGCGCACACGCTTTCCAGTTCGCGGCGGCTGATGCCGTATTTGTCCACTTCCACACGTTGCACCGTTACGCGGCGTTCCTTGAAAAAACGCTCCGCTTTTTTGGTGTCAAAACACTTGGAACGGCCGAAAATTTGAATTCCCATAGTCTCCCCTTACGTTCTGCTGAACTCTTGCAGTTCCAATCCCTTATTGTGGTCCAGCGCCCATTGAATGTTCCAACTGCTGGTAAACAAGAGCAACGGATTCCCGTGCAAATCCTGAACACGGCGGGTGTCAGATGTTAAGTCTAACGCCTTTACATCTACATTTTCGCCCACAATCCACCGAATGTACTGATACGGCAGACCTTCCATAATAACATCTACACCGTATTCATTTTTCAAACGGTATTCCAACACGTCAAATTGCAACGTTCCTACCACGCCGACGATAACTTCTTCCATACCACCGCCCAGTTCTTGAAATATCTGAATAGCACCCTCTTGCGCAATTTGGGATGTTCCCTTAATGAACTGTTTGCGCTTCATCGTATCTTTTTGCCGTACCAAGCGGAAATGCTCCGGTGCGAAGGTGGGAATTCCCTCAAATTTTAACTTTTTACCGCCGGCGCACACAGTATCGCCAATGGAAAATACGCCGGGGTCAAATACACCGATAATATCGCCGGCGTACGCCTCTTCCACAATTTCACGGTCCTGTGCCATCATTTGTTGCGGCTGGGACAATTTGGTGTTGCGCCCGCCCTGAACGTGAAATACTTCCTGACCTTTTTGGAACCGACCGGAGCAAATGCGCATAAAAGCGATGCGGTCGCGGTGGGCTTTGTTCATATTCGCTTGAATTTTGAACACAAATGCCGAAAATGCCTCGTCAAACGGGTTAACTTCTCCCTCCGTGCAACGGCGCGGCAACGGCGGTGTGGTCATACGCAAAAAGTTTTCCAAAAACGGTTGAACGCCGAAATTTGTTAACGCCGAACCAAAAAACACCGGTGACAGTTTTCCGCAACGTACCTTTTCCAAATCGAATTCGCCGCCCGCACCGTCCAACAATTCGCGGTCGTCCATTAACGTTTGGTACAGTTCATCACCCAGCAACCCTTGCAAAGCGGGGTCGTCCATATCGGTCACCTTAGCATCCGCCGCGTGACCGATACCGTTGTATTCAAACGATAACACCCGATTGTTATCACGCTCATACACGCCCTTAAAATCCCGACCCGAACCAATGGGCCAGTTAACGGGATATGTTTGAATACCCAGCACGTTTTCAATATCAGCCATCAGTTCATACGGGTCGCGCGCGTCGCGGTCCATCTTGTTGATGAACGTGAACACGGGGATATCCCGCATCATACACACCTTAAACAATTTAACGGTTTGCTTTTCCACACCTTTGGAAGCATCTATCACCATCACGGCAGAATCCGCCGCCATTAGGGTGCGGTACGTATCCTCTGAAAAGTCTTGGTGACCGGGCGTATCCAAAATGTTCACACAGTAGCCGTCGTATTCAAACTGCAAAACCGAGGACGTTACCGAAATACCACGTTGTTTTTCAATCTCCATCCAGTCGGATACCGCGTGCTTCATTGATTTTTTGCCCTTAACCATACCGGCAGAAGCAATGGCTCCGCCGTACAGCAGGAATTTTTCAGTTAAGGTGGTTTTACCGGCGTCCGGATGCGAGATAATGGCAAAGGTACGCCGCCGTTCAATTTCGTTGTTAAAATTCGCCACGGGTGTTCCTCCAAAGATAATAAATTACATCATTTTATTGTATCGGTTTTTTCCGAAATAATCAAGTCCTTTTGTTGCATTGCCGCCGAAAGCAATATATCGCGGTCGTTTGGTAATCTTTCTGACAGCACCTCTGCCAGCATCCAGTTCAGCAAACGCCCTACTGCACGGCCCGACGGGACACCCGCACGCAACAGGTCATCCCCACCAACAGCCAGCGTTTTGAGTGACACGCACTGACCCTCTGCCACAATGCGGGAAACCCGCTCACGCAACTTGCTAATTGTTGCCAAACGCTCCTCCTGTACTGCCGCCGCGTGCGCACGGGTATCCCCCTCCTGCACCGCCAACAACTGCAAAAACTGTTCCTCGCCCCAACGGTTCAGGCAACGGCGCACGGCAGTATCGGTATCGGCAATGGGTGTGTCGTGATACTTTATTAGCATACACACCGCCTCACACGTGCGGCGGTCGTATTTTAAGCGATGCAAGATATCACACGCTATACGCTCACTTTCGGCGGCGTGTCCATAAAAATGGCCGTGGCCGTTTTCGTCAATCGTATAGCACCGCGGTTTACCGATATCGTGAAGCAATAATGCCAACCGTACAACCAATTCCGGCGATGACGCGTTTACGGCATCCAACGTATGCCGTAACACATCACGGTGGTGATACGGACTGTGTTGGTCAAACCCCTCCAACGCCCGCAGTTCCGGCAATATCGGGTACAGTACCGCAAAAAACGTGTGTAACACGCACCCTGCACTTTCGCCCGTTAACAGACGATTTATCTCTGCCTGAATCCGTTCCGCCGCTACTGCGGTAAGCAACGGCGCGCAGCGGTGCAACGCCGCTGACGTGGTTTGCTCCATTGTAAAACCATAGGTGGCGGCAAAACGCAAAGCGCGCAGTACCCGCAAGGCATCTTCTGTAAAACGTTCTTGCGCGTTGCCTACACAACGAAGAATCCCGCAGCGCGCATCCTCTGCTCCGCCAAAAGGGTCGTACAATCCACGGGTAGGATGCCACGCTATGGCATTTACTGTAAAATCTCTTCGTCGTAAATCTTCGGTAATATCCGTCACAAAACGCACACTGTCCGGTCGGCGATGGTCACGGTAATTGCCGTCCACTCGGTAAGTCGTAATCTCTATCGGTTCTCCGTGTAACAGCACCGTTACGGTGCCGTGTGCCGCGCCGGTGGGAATGACCGTGGTATCCGCAAACACAGCCGCTACCTGTTCCGGCAGGGCATTGGTGGTGATATCCCAATCGTGCGGGGTGCGGCCTAACAGACAGTCCCGTACGCAACCGCCTACAACCCAGCCCTCAAACCCGGCTTGTTCCAACCGTGTCAGTACCTCGGCTACGGTGCTTGGTAATTGTATCACGGTATTCTCCCCCGTTACTTAAAAATAAACCGTTTACTGAACACATAGTTCAGCAATACCACAACAATGCTGACAACCGCTTTGGCTACCATTCCCTGAATACCAAACACGGTTTGATTGAGACCAACCCATACCAACACGGGTACGGCAACAATTTCAATAATACCGGTGGCAACGCGGGCGGCAACAAATTTGCCAAGTTCCGGTAATACAATTTCCGCTTTCCAACTGCGGCTGTGGAACACCCAGTGCTTGTTGGTAACAAACGCAAACAACACCGCCAGCACCCACGAAAGGCAATTTGCCACAAATACCGTGAGGGTTTCTTGACCGAAAAACACAAGCGAACCGAGCCACGCAAACACCGCATAACTCAGCCAACTGACCGCCGTGGTCATAACACCCCAAAACAAATATCGTACGATTTCCAAAACCATAGTATGTTGGTGTTTTTGTGTATTCATACACTTGCTCTCCGCTACCCATAGTATTGACTTTATTATAACGGCGAAGCTACGTATCGTCAAGTCGCACACCCAGGATTTTCTGCAAAGACATACCGACAACGCATTGACAAGAAACGACGGGTAGTGTACAATACTTATGATTATTGTAAATTAAGGATGTGTAGTTATGCGTCACTCTGCGGAACGCACCAAACAGGTGCCTCCGGTACTGCGGTTTGTCGGTCGTTTTTTTGCCATACTGGGTGTGACCTTGTTGCTGGTACTGCTTTTGGTAGTGGGCGTTGTGGGCGTGATTTGCAAGGGGCCGTCCCCTACCACGCGCGATACGTTTGTTACCACCATGCAGGAAACCAGCGCACTTAAATTTGTACCGCGTATTTTTCTTTCCAAAGAAGAAGTGAACGATATTTTGGACGGTAATACCGTAATGGAAACCGAGGATACTACCGACACCTCGGCCGGTTTTGAAGAAAAGGACGAGGAAGTTACCGAACCGATTGAACTGATTGATATTGCCGGTTCTACCTATGCGGGAAAACTGCTTATTGTACACGACCCGTCCCGCGTGAAAGTGGCTTGCTTGCCGTATTTTAGTGAAGAAGTGGACGGTCGCACCACCGAAGGTTTTGCCAAACGTGCCGGTGCGGTAGCGGCCATTAACGGTGGCGGTTTTGTGGATACCAACGGTTTTGGCTCCGGCGGTATGCCCACCGGCATTGTTATTAAGGACGGTAAATTGGTTTGCGGTGGCCAAAACACCGTTTCGTCCGTGATTGCGTTTGATAATAACAATCATCTGATTGTGGGTAAAATGTCGGGTGCCGATGCATTGGCAAAAGGCGTACGCGATGCCGTGAGTTTTGGTCCCGCGCTCATTGTTAACGGCAAAGCGGCGGAGGTTTCCGGTACCAGCGGCGGCGTTAATCCGCGCACCGTGGTGGGGCAACGTGCTGACGGCGCGGTTCTGTTACTGGTAATTGACGGTAGACAAGCTCACAGTTTGGGTGCTACCTATAAGGATTGCATTGACGTTATGTTAAAATACGGTGCCGTGAACGCCGGTAATTTGGATGGCGGCAGTTCCACCACCATGGTGTACAACGGCAAAGTGGTAAACAGTTGTGCCGCCTTGTCCGGTGCGCGCTACATTCCCACGGCTTTTGTTGTAATTTAAGGAGGATGCACCATGCTTGAACAAACCACGCCGTCTGCGGCTGACGTTATTGTAGAAGATGCTGCGCTGGAAATTCCGGTTATTGTTCCGGAAAGTGACAACGAACCCGCGCTGATACTCCCCGACCCGGCGCCGGCTCCTCGCAAGCGTCGCTTTTTGCGGGGATTGTGTCTGTATTTTGTTATTGTACTTGCCGTTATTCTTGTGGGGCTTTGGTTTTTCTATGCCTATCTCGCCAAGCGGGAAGCCGCCACGCCTAACGCCGCATTACAACGGTATATGGATTGGGTTGCTACCGGGGATTATGAGTCGATTTACCAAACGTCCGGATTTGAGGAGACTCTTCTTAACAACAAAGAATCCTATTTGCGGTATTTGGAAACGTTGTATAAAGATGCGACCGATTTATCGGTGCGTCAGCAGGTGACCACCGATACAGAGGTAACGCGGTATTCTCTTTACAGTGGTTCCAAACGCTTGTCCACATTATTGCTCGCTCGCAGTGCGGAAGGCGACGGTACAATGTGGTATGTTACCACCGACCTTGCCGAACAACCCACCTATACCATTACCGCGGCGGAGGATGTGCGCCTAACCATTAACGGTGTGGATGTGGGCTTGTTATCACTGCCGTCAACGGAAGTGCAGGCCGAGGTGTTCCCCACCGCTGAGAGTGCCGAGGTAACCATACCTACCCTATACCGATATACACTGGACAACCTGCTAACCCCGCCTACCGTGGCGGCCCTCACGTTGAGCGGCGATGATTGCACTGTGGTAACCGAGGGCGAAACCATTACCGTGCTCACCCCCGAAACGGAAACCGACCGCGCCGCACACGAACAGTTAGCGGTGGAGGCGGCAAAAACGTATGCCAAGTTTGTGGCAAAAGACGCCTCCCGCACGCAGTTGCTTAAAATTATTCACAAAGATAGTCAACTGTACCAAACCATTCGCAATTTCAGCAACGTGTGGTTTAACAAGCACGAATCGTATGAGTTCCGCGACGTGGAATTTGCCAATTATTCTCGCTATACTGCCGACGACTTTTCTTGTGTTGTCAGCTTTCAGCCCATTTATATTCGCAACGGCAAACCCATTGAAAGTACCCCTGTGTGCTATTGTATGACATTCCTGCGCGTGGAGGGCGAATGGTCATTGTACGCGCTTACCCAAACCACCCGCGAAGAAGCGGGGTTGCCCGCGTCGACTACCGGTACGACTTCGACTACTACAACTACAACTACTTCGGTGGTAACCACCACAACCATTGCGTAAAACAAAGGAGGAACACGGATGCGTGCTTTGCTGAAAACCGTTGTCACTGCGCCGGATAGTCTGATGCGTCTACTCGCCGCGTGGTTTTTTGCTTGCAGTGTATTTGTTTTATTACGCTCCGTAATCATCCTTACCGTGGTTGGTTTTTGTCTTATCACACTTGGTGCTTTTGCAGTGCTCACCTTGGCACAACACTTATTGCCCTTACCGCGGTTCACACACGCGGCGTTGGCCGTTAGCACCTTGGTATACGCCGCCGTGCTTGTGGCAATGCACGAGAACAAAAACGATTATCCGTTTCTTATTGTGGTACTTTTGGCAACCGCCATTGTGTTGTTTCCGTTACTGCATTGTCAAAAAGGCGTTTTACTCCCTCGCCCCATTTCGCGGCGATTCTGCATAGCCGTGGTGGTAGCGGCCGGCTTGCTGTTTAGCGCGGTATTGGGTGCTATCGGTTGCTTGCGTTACCTCACGTATTCTTCACCCAATTACGATTTTGGCATTTTCGTGCAGATGTTTCACAATATGAAAGAAACGTTGTTGCCGATGGTGACTTGTGAACGGGACCAACTACTGTCGCATTTTGCGGTACATATTTCCCCTATCTACTACGTGTTGTTGCCGTTTTATTGTGTATTCCCCTCGCCGCTGACGCTGCAAATTGGGCAGGTGCTGGTGCTGGCAAGCGGGTTAATTCCGCTTTACCGTTTAGCACAACGGTTTCGGTTGTCAAATGGGCTTACGGCGTTACTGGCGGTGTTGTATGCGGTGTATCCGGCACTGTCTACCGGTTGCTTTTACGATTTGCACGAAAATTGCTTTTTGGTGCCGTTATTATTGTGGTTATTTGATTGTTACGAGCGTGGCCATTATTGGTGGATGATACTGCCCGCGTGCTTAGTACTGGCTACCAAAGAAGACGCCGCGGTTTACTTGGCCTTTTTTGCCATCTATTTGCTATTCTCGCGCCGCGACTTGCGACGTGCTCTTCCGTTGCTTTTGGGTGCCGTAGTTTACTTTGTGCTGGCCATTTGGTTGTTGCAGCAATTCGGTACCGGTGCTATGTTTGGACGATACGATTCTTTGCTGAATGCCGACAAAGATACGGGCGGTTTGTTGGGTACGTTGTTGCGTGACCCTGCGTTCTTTTTAACAGAAATTACAAAAGATGAGACGATATCCGCCAAACTTGTTTGGTTGTTCCAGTTGTTGTTACCATTTGGCGTACTGTTATGGACGCCGCGCGGCAAGTATTGTCGCTTGCTGTTACTGTTTCCGTTGTTGCTTAATCTGCTCACGCAGTATCCGTATCAGTTTGACATTGGTTTTCAATACAGTTTCGGCACGTTGCCGTTTTTGTATTATCTGTTAATTCAGAATATGGCGGATTCACCGCATCGTTTCCGCCGTGACCAATTATTGTTCGGCACACTGGCTGCCTGTTTACTGTATATGATGCTGGTTCTCCCCTCATTGAACCATTATATCACCGGTTACCGCGACCGCGGCGATACGTTCCGCGCTATGGATGCTTTGTTGGAAACCGTACCGGATGACGTTTCGGTAACCGCTTCCAGTATGCTACTGACGCATTTGGCGCAGCGTGCCGAAATTTATGAAGATGAGTACCACGCCATACCGGATACCGAGTACGTGGTGCTGGACCTGCGCGAAGGCTGGACAACGTTTTCCGAAACCTATCGCGAATTGTGTTTAAAAGCGGGTTATACTGTGGTAACCGAGGTGGAAAATCTGGGCGTTATTTTGAAAGCCCCGCAGTGATTATAAGCCGCCGATATACTGCGATATCGGCGGCATCTGTTTTAACGCTTTTTTTAACCACCCCCTTGCTTTTCACGGGTGAATTGGTATATAATACCGAATGTATGGTTTTTACGGAAGGAACTGATTACACAATGAAACGAAATGAAATTGCCTCTGTGTACGCCGACGCTGCCACGCTGGGGGGTTCATCACTGACAGTGTGCGGTTGGGTTCGCACCTTGCGCCAATCCAAGAACTTGGCGTTTATTGAACTGAATGACGGCAGTTGCCAACGCAATCTGCAAATCATTGTTGAACAATCCAAGTTATCCAATTTTGACGAAGTATGCCATCAAAACGTGGGTGCGGCACTGGTGGTTCGCGGTGAGCTAATACTGACTCCCGAAGCCAAACAGCCGTGCGAATTGCACGCGGCTTCGGTGGAAATTGAAGGTGCCTCCACCGTGGATTACCCGTTGCAGAAAAAACGCCATTCGCTGGAGTTTTTGCGTACTATTGCGCATTTACGCCCGCGTACCAACACGTTCAGTGCCGTGTTCCGCGTGCGTTCCGTGGCCGCCTATGCCATTCACCGCTTTTTCCAAGAACGCGGTTTTGTGTACGCGCACACGCCGCTTATCACCTCCAGCGACTGCGAGGGCGCGGGTGAAATGTTCCACGTCACCTCCTTGGATTTGGATAACATTCCCCGCACAGAGGACGGTAAAGTAGATTACTCCGAAGACTTTTTTGGAAAACACACCTCCCTTACCGTATCGGGTCAGTTGGCGGGCGAATGTATGGCGATGGCGTTTGGTAAAATTTATACGTTTGGCCCCACGTTCCGTGCCGAGCGTTCTTACACGGCGCGGCACGCGGCAGAGTTTTGGATGATTGAACCGGAATTTGCCTTTGCGGATTTGCAGGATAATATGGACTTGGCACAGGATATGATTGTGTATGTTATCTCCTACCTGTTGGAGCATTGTCCCGATGAGATGAAGTTTTTTAATGACTTTTATGACAAGGGATTACTGGAACGGTTGAATGCGCTGGTTCATTCGGATTTTGTACGTGTTACCTACACCGAAGCGATTGAGATTTTAGAACAGCACAAAGACCAATTTGAATACCCGGTGTTCTGGGGTTGCGATTTGCAGACCGAGCATGAACGGTATCTTACCGAACAAGTGTACCAAAAACCCGTGTTTGTGACCGACTACCCGCAAGATATCAAGGCATTTTATATGCGGCTGAACGACGACGGCAAGACCGTTGCCGCGATGGACCTGTTGGTACCCGGCGTGGGCGAAATTATTGGCGGTAGCCAGCGCGAAGAGCGACTGGACTTGCTGGAAAAACGTATGGACGAACTGGGTCTTAACCGCGACGACTACTGGTGGTATTTGGACCTGCGCCGTTACGGCGGTGCCAAGCACTCCGGTTTTGGTTTGGGTTTTGAACGGTTAATTTTGTATGTTACGGGTATGGCCAATATCCGCGACGTTCTGCCTTTCCCCCGTACCACCGGTTCCGCTGATTTTTAATTTTTGCGTTTTTTCATCCCCCGTCTGTTATCAGACGGGGGATTTTTTTGGGTGCTAATCGGTATATTTATATATTTTTGCAAGAAATAAAAATTTAACTTGCAAAACGGCAGAACATATATTACAATAGACAAGGTATTAAGGAAGGAGTCGGTTTTGTGTCCATCATCACTGCATTATCTAACGAAGAACTGTCCCGCCGCTTGGCGGAATGTCAAAAAGTATATACGGAATATCAGGCGCAGGGGCTCGCGCTGGATATGTCCCGCGGCAAGCCCGGCCCTGAACAACTGGACCTCACTTTGGGGTTGCTGGATTGTGTAAATCGACGTGACGGATTTTTCGCCGGCTCTACCGACACCCGCAACTATGGTTTGGTGGACGGTATTCCGGAAGCAAAGGCCCTGTTTGGCGAAATTATGGGTATGCCGAGCGAGCAAGTCATTGTGGGCGGTAATTCCAGTTTGAATATGATGTTCGACTACATTGCACAGGCGTATGCCAGCGGTGTGTGCGGTTATACCCCGTGGTGTCGCCAAGGGGTTGTTAAGTTTTTGTGCCCCGTTCCCGGGTATGACCGTCATTTTTCCGTAACGGAGCATTTTGGCATTGAGATGATACCCGTACCAATGACTTCTGCAGGTCCGGATATGGACGAAGTAGAGCGTTTGGTATGTGACCCGTTGGTAAAGGGTATTTGGTGCGTGCCGATGTACTCCAATCCGGATGGTATTACCTATTCAGACGACACCGTGCGACGCTTTGCACGGCTAAAACCCGCGGCGCCGGATTTTCGCATTATGTGGGATAACGCCTATTGTGTTCATCATCTTACCGAAACACCCGACACTTTGCTGAATTTGTACGAGGAAGCACGCACCGCGAAAAACGAGGACATTGTTATTCAGTTTACCTCTACATCTAAAATCAGTTTCCCCGGTGCCGGTGTGGCGGCGTTGGCGGCCAGCCCCGCGAACATTGCGGATATTCGCAAACGAATGTCAATGCAAACCATTGGTCACGACAAAGTGAATATGCTGCGCCACGTGCGTTTTTTCAAGAACGCCGCCGGTGTATACGAGCATATGAAACTGCACGCCGCCGTGCTGCGCCCGAAGTTTGATATTGTGTTAACCACGTTAGAGTCGCGTTTGGGCAACAAAGGCATTGCTCGCTGGCACAAACCAAACGGCGGCTATTTTGTGAGCGTGCAACTGATGCCCGGCACCGCTACCGAAACCGTGCGCTTGCTTAAAGAAGCGGGTGTGGTAATCACCGGTGCCGGTGCAACGTATCCCTACCGTCGTGACCCGCAGGATGCCACGTTGCGTATTGCTCCCTCCTACCCCTCGGTGGAGGAACTGCGTGTTGCTATGGAACTGTTCTGCATTTGTGCCGAAATCGCCTCTCTTAACAAATTGTTGGGTAAATAAACGTCACTTGCCAAACCGCCGCAAAAATTTGCGGCGGTTTTTTACATATTGTGAAACAGATTGCACGGTTTTAATTGACTTTTCGGACAAAATCCCCTATAATGAATAGTAATTGAAACTTGCAAATTATCACAGGAGGATTGACCGATGAAGCGAACACCCAAACCTATTTTCTTCATCGTGACTCTGCTCATTCTCGCCCTCACGGTTACCGCCTTTTTCGGCGTGTACACCAACTACGGCGACCGAGTAGACACGATAATCCGCGGAGTTTCCGGAATCCGTACCGGTATTGACATTAGCGGCGGCGTGGAAGTATCGTTTGCCCCCGAGGATGACACTATCAATGCAACAACTCAGCAAATTGATGCGATGAAAGACGTTATTGTCCGTCGCTTGATTGCCAACAACATTACCGACTACGAAGCGTATACCGACCAGGACAACGACCAAGTCATTATTCGCTTCCCGTGGAAAAAAGGCGAAACTGAGTTTGATGCTGCGGCGGCAATTAAAGAACTGGGAAAAACCGCGTTGCTTGAATTTTACATTGATAAAGCCGAATCGAGCGGCGCGTTACCCACCGAAAAACCCGAAAAGAGCGATTTGGTACTCAGCGGTTCTTTGGTAGAGTCTGCTGCTGCCGGCTTTGACGCCGAAACGAACGCGCCGTTGGTTTCTCTGAAATTGAACGATGAGGGCACCAAAAAGTTTTCCGATGCTACCAAAAAACAAAAGGATTTGAACGGCGCCAGCGGCACTACTTACACCATTTCCATTTGGTTGGACGATGAGTGCATCTCCAACCCCTATGTGGGTGCTCATATTACCGACGGCAACGCACAAATTTCCGGTAGTTTTGCCGAATACAAAGAGGCCGCCTCGTTGGCGAACTTGATTAACTCCGGTGCTCTACCGTTTAGCATTACCGCGAAGAACACCAACACCATCACCGCTACGCTGGGCGACCGTGCGTTGGAAATTATGGTAACCGCCGGTATCATTGCTTTTATGTTAATTGCCGTGTTTATGTTACTGTATTACCGCCTGCCCGGTTTTGTCGCCGTTATTTGCTTGTTAGGTCAGGTGGCGGGTTCCATTGCCGTTGTTTCCGGCTACTTTGGATTCTTTGATAGTTTCACGCTCACGCTGCCCGGTATTGCCGGTATTATTCTTTCGATTGGTATGGGTGTGGATGCTAACATTATCACCGCCGAGCGTATTAAGGAACAAATTCGCAGCGGAAAAACCATTGACAGTGCCATTCACAACGGATGTAACGAATCCTTCTCCGCCATTTTTGACGGTAACATCACCGTTATTATTGTTGCCATTGTGCTGATGGGTGTGTTCGGTCCGGCAGACAGTTTCTTTGCTAAACTGCTCAAGCCCCTGTTGTTTATGTTCCCCGTTTCTGCCAGCGGTGCGGTGTATTCGTTTGGTTACACCCTACTGGCCGGTATCATTTTCAACTTCATTATGGGCGTAACTTGCTCGCGGTTGATGCTTAAATCCGTGTCCCGCTTCAAGTTCTTGCGTAAACCGTGGTTGTTGGGAGGTAAACGGGTATGAAAAACTTCGATTTTATAGGAAAACGCAAGTTGTTTTCCATTATCTCCGTTGCCATACTGGCAGTCGGTCTGATTGTTAATTTGGTGTTGGGCGTTGAGCTGGACATCGCGTTTAAGGGCGGTACACTTCTCAAATACAGCTACACCGGCACACTGGACTCCTCTGCGGTGGAGACCTTTGTGCAAGAAAAATTGCCGGGTGCTGATGTGGATGTGAACGAGCAGGGTGACGGCGGGTTGAAAACCATTTCCATTACTCTGGCCGAGAATATTGAGGCCGCAACCCAAACCACCTTTGTGGACACGTTAACCAAACAATTTCCGGATGCAAAAATCGCGGAAATTTCCACAAACTCGCTGCAACCCTCCAATGGTCGCACCTTCTTTATTAAGTGCTTGGCAGCCATTGCGTTGGCATCGGTATTTTTGGTTATTTACGTGGGGTTGCGTTTCCGCCGTATTGGCGGTATCTCTGCCGGTGTTATGGCGTTGCTGGCTCTGTTGCACGACATTTTAATGGCGTATTTCACCTTTGTTATTTTCCGCATTCCGCTGAACGACAATTTTGTGGCGGTAGTGCTTACCATTTTGGGTTACTCGCTGAACGATACCATTGTTATTTATGACCGTATTCGCGAGAACCGCCGCAAGATGGACAAAAAGACCTCGATTAACGAGATTGTCAACCTTAGTTTGAACCAGTCGTTTGCCCGTACTCTGAACACCAGTTTGTGCACGTTTATTGCCATTGGCACTGTGGCCGTTATTGCGTTGATTACCAATATGGATGCCATTACCAGTTTTGCCCTGCCGATGTCTATTGGTGTTATCTCCGGTTTTTATTCCACCACGTATCTTTGCACTCCCTTGTGGGCACTTTGGGTGGAACACTCCGAAAAGAGAAAAGCCGTATCCCGCAAAAAGGCAAAGAAAGCGTAACCACTTTACACAAACAAACAGCCCGCCCGCGACACATTGTCGCGGGCGGGCCTTGGGTTTATTATGTTTATAAAATAACTTCAAACTGTTGGTCCGGTGTGAAGTCCACCACGGTTAAATCGTTGGCGTAAGTACATTCCGGCAAAATGATAAGTGCCGTTAATTGCTTTTCATTAACGGGTAACGGTGCCAAATGCCAAATGGCAGCGTTCATTTTTACCAGCGTGTGTTTGGACACAATAAACGCCTGCGTTAACTCCGGCACCGGCGTAAGACCGGAGGCAGGCGCGCAATGCAACACCATATCGTCATTCAACGGCATAATCATTTCCCACGTGGTGGTGTGGCATTCTTGCTGAGTAATTATCATCTTTTCCGGTTTGTTTACCACAATGGGTGAAAACCCTACCCGATGCTGACTGTCCGCCGTTATACGGTCGGGATAAAACGCGTGCAGTTCCCCGCACAATGCGTGCCCGTTTGGTGACTCCATAGTATACAACTGCCCAAACGGTGCAAAATTTTCCACGGTAATCGGTTGTGCTTGAATGGTTCTCATAAAACGGCCTCCTCAATTTACACATATTATTAACAGATAAATTTTTTGAAGTTACTATAATATTCCGCAAAACCCTTGTCGTTGGGATGCAACCCTAAATCGGCGAAATAGTTTAAGTCGCCCGGCACAAAATCAAATGCGGAAACGAAGGTGGCGTTATCATAATTTTTAACCGCATTTTTGATAGTCTCAGCAACTTCTTCAAAACTGCCGGTTTCTTTTTTTCTTCATAATTTTTGCGCCAAATGGGTGCCACGGCAAAAACTTTAGCGTGGGGATAGTTGGTGCAAATATGCTCGTAAAATCGGTTGCAGTCTCCCCTGAATTTTTCGTTTGGAGTGTTATGGCCCCAGTCGTTGGTGCCGTAGGCCACAACAACGTAATCCGGCTCAAACTCCTCTTTGGTGGCGGCCAGTTCCGGGAAAAAGTGTTCGCCGCCTATAGCTTTGTTAAATTCCTCTGCGTTCAAATACTCTGCCAATTTGGTAGCGTATTTGTTAGACGGATACAGCGCGTCGTACCCTTGCGTTATAGAATCACCGAAGAACAAGATTTTTTTGTTGTATTTTACCGGTTCAATCATCGCCCCATCATCCAGAGTCATTTCCTTAATAACGGTTTTTAGCGACCACGGTAACACGATTTTTACTTCCTTAACACCGTCAGTCAAGGAAAACTCCTTGGAAAACTCCCCAAGCGGCAACTCCCACACCGTGTCTCTTGGCGGAATACCTTTACCCTCAAAATTGTTAAGAGTTCCTATTTTTGTGTTATTAACAAAAACATCAAGAGCAAAGTACTTGCGGCTGCTGCCAGGAGAAACTTCCACCGAGAGCCCCAGTGTTTGGCTATCTGTGTTAAAACGCAGTTGCACACCTGAGGTGCACGGAACCTTTCGATAAAAATCCGTACCCTTATAAAGCTCTTCTTGTTCCTCGGTAAAACGGTGAAACAGAAAGCCGCCCTCTTCCTCAACTACTCTGACAGCGCCGTTGGTAATGCTCTTGATTTGAGATAAATTCAGCTTCACTTTGTATCATCCTGTTCCTTATACTGAATTTAGTGGAAAAATATCCTCTTCTTGTTATGATTATACCACCGTAAAAGAAAGTGTGCAAGGGATTTAATTGCCTAAAAACATAAAAAACAACGGTATGGTAATACAGGCAAGCAAGTGCGAAACGATGGTCATACCGGTTGCATTTGTTGTATCTTTGCCGTATGCGCTGGGTATAATGATGGGATTTAACCCCAACGGCATAGAGAGCGAGCACAAACCGCAAATCAGTAATGCACCGTCCAATTTGAAAAAGCGTGCAATCCCTAAAAAAATCAAGGGATATACGATTAACCGAACAACGGAAATCACATAAATATTTTTGTGGCACAGCACTTCGGATAATTTGCTTTTGGCAATAACCATACCCGTGAGCAGCATAGCAACCGGAGACATACACGCGCTCAGCGAATCCAAAATGTTTTGCGCAAAAGTAGGCGTCGGTAAACCGCTTATACCCCAAATCATTCCCAAGACCATACAGATGAACATAGGATTGATAAGGTTTTTAAATCTGGCAAGAATACTGCTTTTTTGCTCAGTGCCGCCCAACAACAAAACAGGAATACCCCAAAGATAGAGTACAACGTTCAATACTAAACAGAAAATAAGATAGTCCATAAACCGTTCGGGAAACAGCGCGCTGACAATGGCGTAGCCCATAAAACCATAGTTGGGAAAGCACAACCCGTAAAGGAAAATGTTTTGCGTGTATTTATCCTTTGACAGCAATTTTACGATAAGTATGGAAATGGGGATAACAACCAATTGTATTAACAAACTTATCAATAATAAGGAGCGGTTATTAACCAGCGTGTTGATGGTGAAATTCTTGGCAAAGGTGCCCATAGACAACGCCGGTAAAAACACATAGTTTTCCAACTTGGAAAGTGTGTTTTCTGCATTTTCGGGAACCAATTTCATCTTAGTCAACAGGTAACCCAAAATGATAAGCAAAAACAGAAACAACATTTGCTGTATGGTCACATTAAAAGCCATAACAAGCGCACCTCTCCCCTAATACGCACAAAGTATCAATCGATATCAAATACTTTTTTTGTATTCTCGCAAAACATCAATTTCAACTCATCATCGCTAAAACCCAAGTCCAAAAAAGACTGTATCTCTTTTTGGGGAGACCACATAGGATAATCCGTTCCGAATAACACCCTATCCACCCCATAGTGGTAAATTATCTTTTTAACATCCTCTTTTTTCATATAGTTAAAGCAAGAGGAGCAATCCACGTAAAGGTTGTTAAAGCCCACCAGTTTTTTGTCCGCTTCCTCCCACACCGACCAACCGCCCAAGTGAGCACCGACAATGATAAGGTCGGTATATATCTCCAAAATGGGGACAAGGCGGTTGGGGTTGGAATAGTCGTACCGACTATCCCCTGTGTGCATTAAAATGGGCAGGTGATGTTTTTCACAAAGTTCATAGATTTTAAGACACCGGTAATCGTCAATCTTAAACCTTTGAATATCGGGGTGAAGTTTCACACCGTGCAATCCTAAGGACATCAAATTTTCTAAATCGCCCGCCATATCCGCACTGTCGGGGTGAAGCGTTCCGAGACCCGTTAACGTATCGGGATGTTTGGCCACCTCGGCGGCGATAAACTCGTTGATTTTAGCAACTTGGGCGGGGGTTGTGGCTACCGATTGAACAACGAACCTATCAATCCCCGCGTTTTTGCCTTCTGTCAACAAATCGTCCACTGTACCCTTACAAACGGCCTTGCCGCCGTAGAACCTGTCGGTTCCTTGAACGGCGGCAGCGGCTATTTTTTCAGGATAAATGTGACAATGTGAGTCAAAAACACAGATATCGTTTATCATTTTACTTTTTCAGTCCTAATCTCTCTGCCGCATCTTCCCGCATTTTGTATTTTAAGATTTTTCCTGCGGCATTCATGGGGAATTTATCGGTAAACTCAATGTAACGAGGCACCTTGTGACGAGCCATATGGTCGGTAATGTACTTTCGCATTTCCTCTTCGGTCATGCTTTCGCCTTCTTTGAGAATGATGGAGGCCAAAATCTCTTCACCGTAACGCTCATCAGGAACACCGATAACCTGAACATCCCTCACTTTGGGGCAGGTGTAAATAAACTCCTCAATTTCCTTGGGATAAATATTTTCACCGCCGCGAATAATCATATCCTTGAGTCTTCCGGTTATCAAATAGGTTCCGTCCGGTCTTCTGCAAGCAAGGTCACCCGTATGAAGCCAGCCGTCGCTGTCAATGGCCTCCGCCGTTGCAACCGGCATTTTATAATACCCTTTCATCAGATTATAGCCGCGGGCAACAAATTCACCCGTTTCCATATCGGCGCACTCTTCGCCTGTTTCGGGGTTGATAATCTTGCATTCCACATTGGCAAAAGCACTGCCGACGGTTCCGGTTCTTACCTCTAAGGAATCGTAGTAACTGCTCATTGTGCAACCCGGCGAAGCCTCGGTTTGGCCGTAAACCGAAACAATTTGCTTCATATTCATAACCTCGGTTGCCTTTTTCATTAAATCCACCGGGCAGTTGGCACCCGCCATAATTCCCACACGGATATTGGAAAAATCGGTCTTTTCAAAATCGGGGTGCTGCATTAAGGCGATAAACATCGTAGGAACACCGTTAAAGCAGGTGATTCTCTCGTTATTTATGCAATCCAGTGCCGGTTTGGGTGAAAAATACGGCAACGGGCACAGGGTGGCACCGTGGGTCATACTCGCCGTCATAGAAAGCACCATGCCGAAGCAGTGGAACATCGGCACTTGAATCATCATTCTGTCGGCAGTGGAAAGGTCCATATGGTCACCGATGTATTTACCGTTGTTCACCACGTTATAATGGGTGAGCATAACGCCCTTGGGGAAACCGGTGGTGCCGGAGGTGTATTGCATATTGCAAACGTCGTCCTTATCCACGGCAGCCGCCATTCGGTACACTTCTTCCACGGGGACAGTTTCTGCTCTCTCAATGGCCTCTTCCCACGTCATACAACCCTTCTGCTTAAAGCCGATGGTGATAATGTTGCGCAAAAACGGCAATTTGCGGCTATGAAGCGGCTGACCCGGAACGGTGTTTTCCAGTTCGGGGCAAAGTTCCGCCATAATGGCCGAATAGTTGGAATCTCTGAAACCATCTACCATAATCAGCGTATGGGTGTCCGATTGTTTTAACAGGTATTCCGCCTCGTGAATTTTATAGGCGGTGTTCATTGTAACAAGAACCGCACCGATTTTTGCCGATGCCCAGAACGCAATAAACCATTGCGGCACGTTGGTTGCCCAAACGGCAACGTGATGCCCAGCCTTAACGCCCATAGAGATGAGTGAACGCGCAAAGGTATCCACGTCTTTTCTAAATTCGTAGTAGGTTCTGGTATAGTCCAGCGTGGTGTACTTGAACGCCAACTGGTCGGGGAATTCCGCCACCATTCTATCCAGCACTTGCGAGAAGGTGGCGTCAATCAGTTTATCCTTTTCCCAAACAAATTTGCCCGTGTGCTGCTCATTATAATACAGCGAATTCCCGCTTTTGGAGGTGTCAGAAAACTGACTCATATAGCTTTCAAACTGCGAAAGGATGATTTCAATATCGTCAATTTCCGGACACCATTCCGGTGACCATTCCAGCGAAATAAACCCATCGTAGTTAACTGAACGCAGTGCCGCAATCATATCACCAATGGGGAGTTCTCCCTCGCCCATCAGGCAATAGTCAATGCCGTTTTGGGTTCTCACCGCATCTTTGATATGGATATGCTTAACGTAAGCACCCAGGTTTTCAATGGTTTTTTCCGGCTTTTCGCCTGCAATAAAATACGGAGAGTACATATCCCACAGAGCCGCCAAACTATCGCAAGCAAAATCCTCCAACATATCGCGGAGTTTTCCGGTGTCGGCAAACAGACCTCTGGTTTCAAAAAGCAAGGTGACGCCCGCTGCTTCCGCTTCGGGCAAAATTTGGGTTAAAAATTCTTCCACCGTTTTAACATCGTCTTCCCCGTGCTCCGATGCATACATCCGGATTCCCGGAATGTGAAGATTAGAGGCAATGCGAATACATTCTCTTAATTCCTCTAACGCCTCTTTGTGAGTCCCCTTGTCGGCAGGGTCGCAAAGACTATCAATACAAGGAATGTGGAGGGCTTTTTCATATAATTTGCGAAGTGTTACGGCAGAACGATAGTCGGTAAACGCGCTCTCTTTATCGGTAAAAAGGCGGTTTTTCACGTTGTGAAGTTCTATACCGCTAAAACGCAGTTCTTTGGCTATATCGCAAAACTCATCAAAGGTATGGCCGTGCCAACCCTTGGTGGAAAAAGAAAGTTTCATGGTTAATTCTCCTCGTAAACAATTTTGTTAACGGCGTTAATATACGCGCGAATGGAAGAACCGATAATATCGGTTGAAATGCCGCTGCCTGAATACACTTTGCCGTTATGACGGAGGCGAACCAGTGCCTGACCAACGGCTTCTCGGCCCTTGGTGACCGACTGAATTTGGAAATCATCCAGTTCAAAATGATGGCCGATAATCTGCTCCAACGCCTTAAACGAGGCATCCACAGGGCCATCCCCCATAGAAATACCCGCCACCTTTTTGCCGTCTTTTTCAAGGGTGATGTTCGCCGACGCGGTAATGATATTGCCGTTGTTGATAACGTAATCCACCAACTGATAGGCGGGCGGAACCTGTAAGGCAACGTTGGCAACAATGGCATCCAGTTCTTTGGAACTAACACTCTTGCGCTCGGCAAGACGCTTAAATTCATCGTACACCTTTTGATAATCCTCGCTTGACAGTTCATAGCCAAGAGCGTTCACGGCCTTAATGATGGTTTCCAGCGTGTCATTAGCATCATAAGAGACATCGTCGGTAGATTTGGTGCTAACCTCTAAATTCTCGCCCTTATCGGAAGAGGCGAGCACCCATTCAATCTGTTTTGTTATTCTGGAAAGCTCGGTAAATTTAAGACCCGATTCAACGCCGATTCTGGCACCGCTGTTGTTGATGATATGGGCAAGAACGTTGATTCTCGGCAGTTCATCGTTGCCCACAAGGCAGCGAATCTCGTCCACACCCGACTTGATTGCCATAACGGCCGATGCCGTTGCCATACCGCTTGTGTTTTTGCAAAGAACACCCAGATTTACCTTTGCAAGTGCGGGGATTTCCGCCTTCACATTGTTTAAGAAATTGGCAAATTCATCGGGAAGCATGGCGCCTTCTTCGTCACTTAATGTGACGGTTTTAACCCCCAATTCCACTGCCAAACCGATAATGTCGGACAAGAAACCCATTTCGGCACGTGTGGCATCTTCGGCAAAAAACTCAACGTTTTCCGCCTTGGCGGTAGCCGTTTCAAACAGTTCTTTTGCCAATTCCAAAATCTTAGCGGGCTTTTTATGGCAAACGTATTCCATTTTAACGGCCGAAACGGGAATGCTGACTTTAATTCTGGCACGTTTGGCCGATTTCGCGGCCGCAATGGCCGTATCAATTGACTGCACGCTCATACCCGCGGAAACCGAGATGGTGCTATTCTTAACAAAAGCCGCTATGGTTTTTACCAGCAAGGAATCGGTGGTAATATTCTCAATTTCCGGAAGGTCAATAATATCGCAATTTAGCTTATCCAGCTGCCGTGCAATTTCAATCTTCTCTTTGAAAGAGAGCGATTTTGCCCCACGAATAAGGGTCATATCAATTACCTTGACTGTTTTCATAGTTCCTTACCTCACTTTTTTAATAAAAAAGCCCCTGAAGCTAAATATTAGCTCCAGGGACGAATGATTAACTCGCGGTACCACCCTGATTACTGCCCAAAAAGACAGTCTCTCAAAACAAGGCTCAAAAAAGCCTTTTGCCATGATAACGGGGCACGCCGTAGTTTCTTACATTATTTCAGAAACTCTGCTCCGGAATGAGACTTTGCTAATGCGGCATACCGTTTTTTCAGCAACAACGGCTCTCTGTGATGCTAAACCAAAAGCAAATAGTTCCTTCATCGCATTTATATCTTATTTGAGTATTATAACAAAGAGATTCTCCGTTGTCAACCATTAATTCACGGAATATGTCCAACCAAAACTGTCTTCCACCGTTCCCCACTGAATACCGGTTAAGGTATCGTACAGGTGCTGAGTGAGTTCACCGATTTTACCACCGCAAACGTAATATTTTTTACCGTTATACATAAGCTCACCAATCGGCGATACAACGGCCGCGGTGCCGCAACCCCACGCTTCTTCCAGCGTGCCGTTTTCCAAGGCTTCTACCAACTCGTCTACGCTGATAAGGCGCTCGGATACGGGATGACCTTCCTTTTTAAGAAGCTCAATGATGGACTTTCTGGTAATACCGGGGAGAATGGAACCGGCAAGCATGGGTGTGACAACCTCGTCGGCAATTTTGAACATAACGTTCATTGCGCCAACCTCTTCGATATACTTTCTGTGAACACCGTCCAGCCAAAGCACCTGCGAGTATCCCATCTGCTCGGCTCTCTCGCCTGCACGGTTACTCGCGGCGTAGTTGCCGCCGCATTTTGCCTCGCCGGTTCCGCCCTTAACGGCACGGACGTCTTCGGATTCAATCATAATCTTAACGGGGTTGATGCCCTCTTTATAATAACTGCCAACGGGGGAAGTGATAATCATAAAGGTGGCATTTTTCACCGCGTGAACACCCAAGGTTTCGTCGTTACCGAACATAAACGGACGGATGTAAAGTGACGTGCCTTGCGCCGAGGGAACCCACTCTTTTTCAAATTCGACAAACTTGGTTAATGCCTCCAAAAACATATCCTCGGGAATTTCCGGCAGGCACATTCTCACAGCCGAGCGGTTCATTCTGCGGATATTTTCCATGGGTCTGAACATTTGAACACTGCCGTCCGCCTTGCGATACGCTTTGAGACCTTCAAAAATCTCAGAGCCGTAATGAAGAACGGTTGATGCAGGATGAATGGCAATCTTTTCAAAAGGAACGATTCTTGCGTTATGCCAACCGCAATCCACCGAATAATCCATAATAAACATATGGTCGGTAAAATATTTACCAAAGCCCAAAATGCTGCTGTCGGGTTTTTCGGCCGGAGTTAACGTTTTTTGAACAGTAATTTCCATTCCAAAAACCACCTTTCTTAATAATCTCTACCGATTCTCATAGCGTTGAGGTTCACTTCAAGCATATCGCTATGCTTGGCGGAGATAACCTTTTTAAGACCGTTGCTTACGCCCTCTTCGTCGTCAAAACCGTTAGTTTCCGCCAATACCTTGCCCATAATAATCATATTGGCAAGTTTCGGAATGTTGTTTTCATCCGCAAGTTTGGTGGCGGGAATGTAAAACACCTTAATATCGGTACGTTTTACTTCGCGCTCAATCAACGTAGAGTCAACAAAAATCATTCCGCCTGCAACCACCGAATCCTCATACTTATCTAATGACGGAAGATTCATAGCAATAAGAACATCCGGTGCGGAAACAATGGGAGAACCAACCGGTTCATCACTTAAAATAACGCTGCAACTGGCGGTGCCTCCGCGCATTTCCGGCCCGTAAGAAGGGAGCCAACTAACGTTCGCGCCATCGGTAAGGCCTTTATAAGCCAAGAACTTGCCGGAGAACAAAATTCCCTGACCGCCGAAACCGGCGATAAGATATTGTGTTGTGCTCATACTGCGCCCTCCTTACGTTGCACTTCTGTCCTTATATACCCCAAGCGGATAATAAGGAATCATTTTTTCGTCAATCCATTCAAGTGCCTTAGAAGGAGTCATACCCCAGTTGGTCGGGCAACTTGAAACAACCTCAACCAGCGAGAAGCCCTTGCCGTTCACCTGGTTTTCAAACGCCTTTTTGATAGCCTTCTTGGCGTTTTTCACGTTGCGGACGTTGTTCACCGCCACGCGCTCCAAATATTCCGGACCATCCAGCGCCGAAAGCATTTCGCACACTTTAATGGGGAAACCGCAAGCATTGGTATCTCTGCCATACGGAGAAGTTTGCGTAACCTGACCGGGAAGCGAGGTGGGTGCCATTTGACCGCCGGTCATACCGTATATGGCATTGTTGATGAAAATAATGGTGATGTTTTCGTTTCTGGCGGCCGCGTGAACGGTTTCCGCCATACCGATAGAGGCCAAGTCGCCGTCACCCTGATACGTAAACACAATGTTTTCGGGGTCGGAACGCTTAACGCCGGTGGCAACGGCGGGAGCGCGACCGTGGGCGGCCTCAATCATATCGCAGTTAAAGTAATCGTACGCCATAACCGAGCAACCAACCGGGGCAATACCAATGGTTTTGCCCTCAATACCCAGTTCGTCCATAACCTCGGCAACCAGACGGTGAACAATACCGTGTGTGCAACCGGGGCAATAATGCAACGGCAAATCTGCCAGCGCATGGGGTTTATCGAATACAACCATTATTTGTCACCTCCGTTGTTGGCTTTGATAATTGCTGCTAAAACCTCTTCCGGAGAAGGTATCATACCGCCGGCACGATTGCAGAGCGATACGGGCACCGTGCAGTCGCTGGCCAAACGGACGTCTTCAATCATCTGGCCCATAGAGAGTTCAACAGAAACGATGTGTTTTACTTTGTTTGCCGCCTCGGCAAACGCTTTTTTGGGGAACGGCCATAGGGTGATGGGGCGAATCATACCCACCTTAATTCCCTGCTTTCTCGCCTCGTTAATGGCATTCTTGGAAACTCTGGCGGCAATACCGAATGCAGCAACGCAAATTTCGGCATCGTCCATTAAATATTCCTCGTAAAGAACCTCGTTTTCCTCAATAAACTTGTAACGGTCATACCGTTCAAAGTTGGTTTTTTCCAGTTCTTCGGGCTTTAAGAAGAGTGAGTTGACAATGTTATGTTCTCTTTGCAGTTTTGTGCCGGTTGTTGCCCACGGCTTTTCCACGGGTTCCGCCGTCTTAAAATCCAAGCAAACGGGTTCCATCATCTGACCCATGGTACCGTCGGCCAAAATCATCGTGGTCATACGGTATTTATCCGCAAGGTCAAAGCCTTTCACGGTGAGTTCCGCCATTTCTTGCACCGAAGCGGGCGCCAACACTATCATATGAAAGTCGCCGTGAGCCGCGCCTTTGGTTGCTTGGAAATAGTCCGACTGCGACGGCTGAATACCGCCGAGACCGGGGCCGCCGCGCTGAACGTTAACGATTAACGCCGGCAAATCGGCACCCGCCAAATAGGAGATGCCCTCCCCTTTGAGCGAAATTCCGGGGCTGGAAGACGAGGTCATCACTCGTTTGCCTGTTGCGGCAACGCCGTAAACCATATTAATGGCGGCAATTTCACTCTCGGCTTGCAGGAAAGTTCCGCCGATTTTGGGCATTCTTTTTGCCATATACGCGGCAACCTCTGTTTGCGGAGTGATGGGATAACCGAAGTAGTGACGGCAACCCGCAATAATGGCGGCCTCGGCAATCGCTTCGTTACCTTTCATTAAAACCTTTTCAGCCATTTTGTTCACTTACCTTTCTACTTTGATTATGCAATCCGGACACGTCGTTGCACAAAATGCGCAACCAATGCATTTTTCGGGTTCTACTGCCTCTACGGGGTGATGACCCTTGACATTGATTTTATCCGATGCCAAGGCCAAAACGCCCTTGGGACAAGCATCCACACAAAGACCGCAGCCCTTGCATTTGTCGGTTTTGAAAGTTAAAACAGCCACGTTAAGCACTCCTTTACAGTTTTTTCTGCATCGAAATGGGATACAGATTGTTGATTTTGTTTTTTAGCGGTTCATAAAGACGTTCATCGACCGTTGTCAGCACCAAGGGTAGTCCCGTTTTTTCAGCGATTTCCTTAGCATAAGCACAAGAACCGAGCACATCCTCCGGGGTGGTTTCCAGCCCCAAATTTGAGTTATTGATAAGCCCTGTAAACCTTAGCCGGCAGGCACCCTCAATTTCTCTCATAACCTCAATGGCGGTATCCGCCGAGGCGGTTAAAGGCCGAAAGCGGTTAACAACGTACAGCATGGAAAAATTGTTTTCTTCGCGAATTTTGTCGGAAATGCGGCCAAGCGCCAGGGCACCTCGCTCATCTCCGCCGACATCCAGAATACTGAAAAGCTCCTTGTCGTCCACAACGCTATACATTGCCTGCGGCAGTGCGGGAATATCCACGTTGGAATTGGCATATTCCGAACAGATAAGCCGGATGCCTGCCTTTGCTAACTGTTCCTCGCTATCCTTAGACCGAAAATACGGGTTAACGATATCAATATCGGCAAGGGCAACCTTATCCCGCTTCGCTTTAAGTGCAACGGCAAGGTTTACCGCAATATTGGTTTTTCCGCTTCCGTAATGGCCCGAAATAATGGTAATTCTCTTAAACTCCATAATGCCACTACCTTACAGCTTGTTACGCTGAATTTTGCCGCTGGTTGTTTTGGGGAGTTCATCACGGAAAACAACAATACGCGGATATTTGTAAGGAGCCGTTCTGTTTTTAACGTAGAGCTGAATCTCCTTTTTAAGCTCCTCGGTGGCTTCGGTACCCTTGGTTAGCACAATACTTGCCTTAACCACCTGTCCCCTTACCTCATCCGGCGCGGCGGAAACACCGCATTCCAAAACGTACGGCAATTCCATAATCACGTTTTCAATCTCAAAGGGACCTATGCGGTAACCCGAAGACTTGATAACGTCGTCAACACGGCCGACATACCAGAAGTAACCGTCCTCATCGC
The DNA here is from genome assembly GCA_045653425.1 of Acutalibacteraceae bacterium. Taxonomy (GTDB): domain Bacteria; phylum Bacillota; class Clostridia; order Oscillospirales; family Acutalibacteraceae; genus RGIG3009. The sequence goes on from JAZOLU010000029.1 coordinate 77,212, forward strand.
GCCAAGCGGTATCGCCGGTGTGATAAAAGCCGTCGTGCAGAACTTCGTTGGTTTTCGTCTCGTCGTTATAGTAGCCCTTAAACAAACCGTTGGGCATACCGTTTTGAACGTTAATGCAGATTTCTCCAACGTCACCGGTATCTACCTCGTTGCCGTCGGCATCGAGCAAGTGGATGTCGTACAGCGGAACGGGTTTGCCCATGGAACCAACCTTGGTTTTGGTGCCGGTTAAGTTGGCCAAAGCGCAAGTTGTTTCCGTTTGGCCAAAGCCCTCCATAATTTGAAGACCCGTTGCGGCCTCAAACTGACGAAACACCTCGGGGTTCAACGCTTCGCCCGCCGTTGTCATATGTTCTATCGACGATAAATCGTATTTGGAAATATCCTGCTTTATGAGCATTCTAAGCATTGTTGGCGGTGCGCAGAACGTGGTAATCTGATATTTTGCGAACATCGGGAGTAAGTCAGCCGCCTCGAATCGGTCGAAGTCATACACAAAAAGACCCGTTTCGCACAGCCATTGACCGTAAATTTTACCCCAGGCGGCTTTTGCCCAGCCGGTATCCGAAATGGTGAAATGAACGCCCTCCGGGTCCACGCAGTGCCAGTACTTGGCCGTTATAAAATGACCGAGCGGATATTTGTAACTGTGCACGGCAATTTTGGGGTTACCGGTGGTTCCCGAAGTGAAATACATAAGCATGGTATCGTCACCCGCGGGAGAATCTTCCGTTCTTTCAAATTTGCCGCTGTAAAGGCCATATTCCTCGTCAAAGTTTCTCCAGCCCTCGCGGCAACCGTCAACCATAATCTTGGTTTGTAAGCAGTCGCATTTTTGAGCAGCCAAATCCACTTCGTGGGAAACCTCGCCGTCGGCGGTGCAAACAATTGCCTTTACACCTGCGGCTTGGATTCGATAAGTAATATCATGCTCTTTTAACTGGTTGGTTGCGGGAATGGCAATGGCACCCAGTTTATGTAGCGCCAAAATGGCAAACCAGAACTGATAATGACGCTTTAAAATAAGCATCACTTTGTCGCCTTTTGAGATGCCGAGCGACTTAAAATAGTTTGCGGTTTGCGAAGAGGCGCGTTTTATATCGGCAAACGTAAAGCGGCGTTCATTCTTTTCTCTGTCCAGATGAATCATTGCCAGCTTATTGGGTTTTTCTCTACCCAGTCTGTCAATAACGTCAAAAGCAAAGTTGAATTTATCGTCATTCTTGAATTCAGCCTTGGTTATGGTGCCTTTATCGTTTTCCGTGGGAATAACAAAATCTTCCCAAACCCGCGGTTGTGCGCTGATGGACACACGTTTGGGTGCCACCGTGATTTCGTGCATTTCCTTGTGGGTGAGTTTGGAAATGGGCTCACCCGCGGGGTTCAGAACAATGGCGTAGAAAATACAGTCGTTGCCGTCGGCAGCAATCATGCCGTGAGGCACCGAACTGTCATAATAAATGCTGTCGCCCTCACGGAGCACCTCAATATGGTCGCCCACCTGAACCATCAAAGCACCTTTCACGATAATATCGCATTCTTGACCCTCGTGAGTGGTGAGTTCAATTTCCCCGCGTCTGGCTTTTTCGTCATACGTAGATACAACGTACAGTGGCTCGGCAATGCGGTTCTTAAAAGCAGCGGCGAGGTTGTAATAAACCATACCGTGTGCCTGCTCAATGCGCTGACCTTCGTCCTTTCTGGTGACGGTGTAGCCCGCAAGACGGGGGCTTGTTCCCTCAATAATCTCGGTGACGTCCACCTTTAAAGCCAACGCGCAACGATACAGAAACGCAAAGTTCAAATCGCTGTTTCCGCTTTCGCAAGCAATGTATTCTGCTTCGCTAACGCCCGTTTTAGCGGCCATCTCGGCGGTGGAGAGATTCTCAATCTCCCGAAGTTCAACGATACGGCGCGCCATCTCTTTGATTTTTAAATCCAACCCTTTAATACTGTTCATAAGTATCCTCCGTTTTGGAACGAAAAAAACTCATCCCAAAGATAAAATACTTTGAGACGAGTTTGTAGCTGAAGCAAACCCGCGGTACCACTCAAATTGCGATAAACGCCACTTTAAGGTCTAACAACCCCTATGCACTAACGCGGCAGTCACGAAGGGGCTCTACTAACAGATAACTGCGTTCTTCCCCTCAGCTCAGAAGCTACAACCATCGACCCTTTTTTAACGGCTTGCACCACCCGCCGCTTCTCTTGAAAAAAGAACTTCGACGCCCTCTTCGTCAACGCTTTTGAAATTTGAATAATTGTATCATATCTTTGGCTATTTTGTCAATAGCTTTTTACAGTTTATTGCGCTGAATCTTACCGCTGATTGTCTTGGGCAGCTCGTCTTTGAACTCAACAATGCGGGGATATTTATACGGCGCGGTATGCTGCTTTACATACTCCTGAATCTCCTTTTTGAGTTCGTCGGTTCCCACGGTCCCCTTAACAAGAACAACACTCGCCTTAACAACCTGACCGCGGATTTCATCCGGCACGGCGGAAACGCCGCATTCCAAAACATACGGCAATTCCATAATCACGCTTTCAATCTCAAAAGGCCCAATGCGGTAGCCGGATGACTTAATGACATCATCAATGCGACTGACGTAATAGAAGTACCCGTCCTCGTCGCGCCAAGCGGTATCACCCGTGTGATAAAAACCATCGTGCATGGCTTCGGTGGTCTTTTCTTCGTCACGGTAATATTCTTTGAACAGTCCGCAAGGTGCGCCGTCAGTGATTCTGACAACGATTTCACCCACCTCGCCGTTGGGAACGGAGTTGCCGTCGGGGTCGACAATATCAATATCATACTGAGGCGAAGCTTTGCCCATAGAGCCCATTTTAACCTCAGTGCCCACAAGATTGGCAATGGTAAGCGTAGTTTCGGTTTGACCAAAGCCCTCCATAATTCTAAGGCCGGTTGCCTTTTCAAACTGCTTAACCACCTCGGGATTGATGGCCTCGCCCGCCGTGGTTAGGTGATGGATGGAGGTGAGGTCGTACTTGCTCAAATCCTCTTTAATGAGCATTCGGAGCATTGTGGGCGGTGCGCAGAACGTGGTTATATTGTACGTTGCAAACATAGGCAAAATATCTGCCGCGTCGAATCGGTCAAAGTCATAGACAAATACCGCGCCCTCGCACAGCCATTGACCATAAAGTTTGCCCCAGAGCGATTTTCCCCAACCGGTATCGGAAATGGTTAGGTGGAGACCGTCTCTCTCGCAACAATGCCAGTATTTGGCGGTAACAAAATGACCCAAAGCGTAGGTGTGCTTGTGGCAAGCCATTTTGGGGTTGCCTGTGGTTCCCGACGTAAAGAACATTAACGCCGGCTCGTCGCCGCAAGAGGTATCGTCTTTACGCTCGAATTTACCGGAGAAACGCGCATATTCCTCGTCAAAATTATGCCAGCCCTCACGGCTGCCGCCAACCAAAATCTTGGTTGTCAGTCCGTTGTATTTTTCCGCCGCCATATCCACCATATCGGCAACGTCGCCGTCGGCGGGGCACAGAATGGCACTAACGCCCGCGGCTTCAAAACGATAACTGAAATCGTGGTCTTTTAACTGATTGGTGGCGGGAATGGCAACGGCACCCAGTTTGTGCAACGCCACCATAGCAAACCAGAACTGATAATGCCTTTTTAGCACAAGCATTACCTTATCGCCTTTTTTGATACCCAGCGAGGTAAAGTAGTTGGCACACTGGTTGGAGGCGCGTTTGATATCCTCAAAGGTGAAACGACGCTCTTGCTTGTGTTTATCAATGTGGAGCATCGCCAGTTTATCGGGATACGCTTTGGCAATTTCATCCACAATATCAAAACCAAAGTTGAACGTTTCGGCATTGGGGAAGGTGATGCTCTTTAATGTGCCGTTTTCGTCCTCTACGGGTTTTACAAACTTTTCGCAAATGAGATTTTCCGTTTTTTGCGCCGAAACAATGCTTCTTCTGACAACCTCTTCCCCCGTCTTTTCGCCCGAAAGAACAACCGCGCAGAAAACACAATCCCTGCCCTCAACGGCAATCATTCCGTGAGGGGTGGAACTGTTATAATAAATACTGTCGCCCTCGTGAAGAATCTCGGTGTGCTCACCGATTTGAACCTTCAAAGCACCTTCCAAAATGAGGTCGAATTCCTGACCGCTGTGTTTTGTTAAATGAATCGGCTTGTTTTGAAGCTCCGCCGAATATTCGTAACGAACCCAATACGGCTCCGACATTTTCCCCTTAAAGGACGGCGCCAAATTTTGAATTTCAATGCCGTCTTCCTTGGCGGCTCGTTGCCCCTTGCCCTTACGCGTTACGGTGTAGGAAGAAAGTTTGGCAGTGTGCCCCTCTAAAAGCGCCGTCATTTCCACGCCCAGTGCGAGCGCACACTTGTGTATGAATGTAAAGGGAAAATCCTTTGCGCCCGATTCGTAAACCAAATATTCCTCGTGCGAGACCTCCGCCTTATGGGCCATTTCCTCGGTTGAAATGCCACATATCTCGCGCATTTCACGAATTCGCCGCGCCACCTCTAAAAGTTTCTCAGCCGATACTGTTGACATTTTAACAACCTCCTAAAACAAAAATAAAACCCGCCTCAAAGCAAAAACTTTGAGACGGGTGAAGAAACTCACTCGCGGTACCACTCAAATTGCGATAAAATCGCCACTTTAGGGTCTAACAACCCCTTTGCACTAACGCGGCATACACGGATTGGCTTAATAGCAAAAGCGTTCGGCCTTTCAGCTCGGAAGTGATGGGTTAAACGTGAACTTACGCTATCGGCTTGCACCAACCGCCGACTCTCTGAAAGGTAAATCCACAACCGTCTTCGTCACAGCCATTAAATTTTCCTACATTCTACCACCAAACAAAACGTTTGTCAATAGCTATTTTTATAAATTTGACGGGACACGCTATATCACTGCAAATTAAAGATTATAGTACTTGTCAAACTCCGCAGGATGAGGAATCGCGGCAAGCTGTCTGCACTCGGCGCGCTTGGTTTTAATGAAATTACGGATAAGTTCTTCGGGGAACACGCCGCCTTCGGTGAGATAGGCAAAATCGTTTTCCAAGCAGTCAAGTGCCTCGTCAAGCGATACAGGAAGTCCCTGCAACTTTGCCTTTTCCTCGTCGGGGAGGTTGTAGAGATTCATATCGTACGGGCCCCAGCCGTTTGCGTGGGGGTCAATCTTGTTCTTAATGCCATCAAGACCCGCCATAAGAATAGCCGCGTAGCAGAAGTAGGGATTGCACGTAGCATCCGGATTGCGAAGCTCAAAACGGCGCTTGTCGGGACTTTTTGCGTAGGCAGGTATGCGGATAACCGCACTGCGGTTGGAGGTTGCGTAGCCAACCGTTACGGGTGCCTCAAAACCGGGGACCAAGCGTTTAAAGGAGTTGGTGCTGGGGTTGGTAATGGCGCACAGAGAACCAATGTGCTTTAACAGACCGCCAATGAAATAATGAGCGGTTTCGCTAAGATGAGAATAGCCGTTATCATCGGAAAATACCGGTTGTCCGTCCTTGAACAGAAGCATATGCACGTGCATACCCCTGCCGGCTTCACCGTAAATGGGTTTGGGCATAAACGTGGCACTCTTGCCGTATTTGAGGGCCGTGTTGTGGATGATATACTTTATCATCATTGTGGCATCGGCCATATGAACTACTTCGCCAAGTTGGGGCTCAATTTCGAACTGACCCGAAGCCGCCACTTCCGGATGATGATAGTTGATTTCAATGCCCGCCTCTTTCATAAGAAGGCACATTTCACTGCGACATTCATACGACGTGTCAAACGGCTTGGCAATGTGGTAATTCTTCTGTTTGGCAACAACAACGCCGTGCCCCTCGTTGTCGGAATTCCAATAGGATTGCTTGGCATCTACCGTGGCACCTATGTATCTCCCCTCAACGTTCCAGGTCACATCGTCAAAAAGATAAAACTCGAATTCGGGCAAAATTTTCATTTCATCAGCAACGCCGCTGTTTTTCATATACTCAACAGCCGCCTTAATGATGTTGCGCGGATACTGAGCGAGCGGGCGGTTTTCCGGGGTGTCAATTATCATAGCGTTGCCCGTCATAGAAAGCGTGGGAATGTCGCAAAACGGGTCAATCACAGCGGTATCGGGGTCGGGAATAAACACCATATCGCTCTTTTCAACCACGGCATAGCCATAGTTGGACGCATCAAAGCCAATACCGCTTTTCATCGTATCTTCCGAGAAATTTTCGGCAGGAATGGTAACGTGACGGTACTGACCGTTGATATCCACCATTTTGAAGTCGACCATCTTAATGCCGTTTTCTTTGATAAGGTTAAGAATATCGTGAACATTCGCCATAAAATCATACCTCTTTCGTCCGTTTTATAATACAAATAATATAACAAATATCGTCTTCTTTTGTCAATACGCCTGCAAAAAATGTTTGGGGTTACGGTAATAAAACGGTTACATCCATCCCATACACCAAATAACACCAAGTGCTGTCAGCGTTACCGGGGCTCCTTTGACTTGTTTTAAGGCATTGTATCATAAATAAAAAGCTTTTTCAATAAAAATCCCCCCGCATAGCGGGGGGTATTTCATTTTCGGGCATAGCCCTATGCGATACTGGCTGCGCACAAGTGCGCTTTTTATTGGCCTGCCAGCCACGCACCGATTATTTACTACCCGTAAACGGGTTCCGCGGGT
>JAZOLU010000030.1:0-21471 GCA_045653425.1 Acutalibacteraceae bacterium
TTTTCATTGCTTTTTCCTCCGATTGTGTTTTTTGTTCTCGTGACTGGCAGGTCGCTTTTATCTTAACACAATCGGAGGTCTTTTCATCGGTAAACCTCTTTTGAACCACGCGACTATCGCGTGGTTTTCGTTTACAAGAAAAAGCACTTCCCGAAGGAAGTGTTTTTCTGAGAAGTTTGAACTTAGTGGCACGAATTAAATGTGCCTGAAAACAGGGGGTTGCTTTTTATTCTTTTTTGTTACAATCACATTGTCTTTATTAATGTTATGATTTGCTTCGTTTTTTCTCTCCTTAATAATCAAAAATATCATAAGGAATATCAAACCAAACAAATAATATCGACAAAGCAATAAAGACTAAATTGATGATTAACGCCTTTAATTTTTCTTGCAAAGACACCTTTTTATCAGACACAAGCATCAGACTCACTATAACTGCCGCAACAACGGGAATAAAGGTAAGAAATGTTTTCGTATTATCATCAAATATTCCCATTACGTATTGCCCACGAAGTAATCTTCTACTCAAATAGTACCTCTCTTGAATAGCAATCCTTATAAAAAAGCAAATAATCGCATTTATGATCGACACACATTCCTTTTCAACGTTTAATTAAATTGATATTAATACCCCTACAACCAATACCGATATACCCCATAAAATCATTTTCTCGTCTGCTTTAGAATTTTTTCTATATTTCTATAATTATAATATATCAAGACAGAATTTGTTATCGTTATCAAAGCCGTTAGAACCATAACCCCAAAAAGTCTAATGGAAATCATAGAAATAATTGTAGCAATGGAAACGTATTTGTTTATCTTTGTATCTCCAAATCTATCAATGAAACTTTTAATTTCTTCTACAATTTTATTATTTTTTGTTGTTTTGTTTGACTGAGTTTGGTCATTGGTTACACTAACCTTGTTTCCGCACTCGGTACAAAATGAACATTTATTTTCAAGGTGTTTACCACACTTACTGCAAATCACTGTATCACCTCCTACATGCGTTAACCGATATTGGTAAATGTTATTATATACCGTTTTCGGTTATTATGTCAATAGGGAGGGTTGAAAAAATATGATTTCCTATGATAATCTGTGGCAAACAATGAGGGAAAAAGGTGTAACTCAATATGCACTTATTAAAAAATACAATATCAGTCCTGCACAAATCACCAGATTAAAAAGAAACGAAAGTGTAAGTACGCATACGATAGAAATGTTTTGCAAAATTTTGCAGTGTAATGTTGAAGATGTTATGCAATATATAGAGGATGCAGAAATATAAAAAGCCGTGAAAATCACGGCTTTTTGTTATTATTCAATTTGCTTTTAGCAGTTTTAATTGAGGCAATCAACAAGATACGAATTGTTGAGCAAGTCTTATCAATAGATTTATAGGTTACTTCATCAATATATCCAGACCGCAAAAGCATTTCTAGCCATTTGCCTGTTTCGTTCGCTTCCTTCAACGCGATTTCAAGTTTAGCAATGAAATCGGCACGGCTATGTCCGTATTTACTTTCGGCAATATTAGCACAAACACTTGTTGCACTCCTGCTAATTTGATTTGAAATAACGGTTTCGTGTTTTGTTCTTAATTCTTTTGTCAGCTTTAAAACATCAACAGATAGCTGCATAGATAAATCAGAAAGCTTATCTTCTTTCATTGCTATCACCTCTCTTATAGTATGGATTATACCATACGTTTGCACGAAGTGCAACATCCTTGGGCGGAGCCCAAGTGTTTACGGCGCAAGCCGTAACATCGTTTCTCCGTAGGAGAACATCATTGATGCGAAGCATCACATCGTTGATGCGAAGCATCACATCGTTGATGCGAAGCATCACATCGTTGATGCGAAGCATCACATCATTGATGCGAAGCATCACATCGTTTTGTGTCCGCAAGCGGAAAACGATGTTCTCGCTCTGCGAGAAATGATGTTGCGAGTAAACTCGCAAACGATGTTGTGCCCTACGGACACAAACACAAAAAACAAGAGCACTGCGTGTGCAGTGCTCTTGTTTTTTGGAGCGGCTTACGAGGCTCGAACTCGCTACCTCCACCTTGGCAAGGTGGCGCTCTACCAGATGAGCTAAAGCCGCAATTGCAACAGTGAGTATACCACAGTCGCGCGCGTTTGTCAAGCACAAAAAATGTGGGAGGAACAAGAAATTCCTCCCGCATTGGTGTGTGCTTTATTCCACGCCTAAATATGCCATCATTTCTTTAAGGTCCGCCGCTTTTAACGCCTTTTGGTTGACAACGGCATCTTTCGCCAGTTCGTCCATTTGCTTTTGCACTTCGGCATCAAATTCCTTGTACTTCATATGTTGCAGGGTTTGGTCGTGACTGTCGGCGTAAAAGTCCACGTCCTTGCCGTCCTTTTTGCCGCGCTGGGCTTCCGGGTCCAAACGGAAAATAACCGCCATGGTGTTGGTGGTACCGTTCTTTTTGTAGGTTTTTACCGCTGCCTCGCCTTCGGGAACGGCGGTGACCGCTTTGACCAATTCTTCGTCCACGCCGTCCGCTACCTTGACAATGTCCTGACGGGTGAGGGTGGTTACCTCCTCGCCCTCCACAATCTGCGCGCCGCCGCTGCCGGTCGTGGTTGTGGTTGTGGTGGTCGTCGTGGCAGCGGTGGTTGTGGTGGTTTTGGTGTCTTTGTCGTCTTCCTTATCCGTCACTTCTGCCGCCGCGGCGTCCTTTTCGTACTGACGGTTGAGTTCCTGGAAATCCTCAATCGTCTTTTTGCCGGCGTTAAAGTCCTTCACGTATTTGTCGAACTGCGCTTGAATTTTGGCAATGTCCGCATCACTTTTTGCGCTGTTATCTTCGTTGACCAGCGATACCTCAAACAGGAAATAACTGAGGTAGTTTTCGTCAAAAAACTTGCGCTCGTCCGCGTCCGATACCTCGCGCAGGCCGCCTTTATCATACAGGCCGGTGAACAACGACGATTCGTTAAGCATAACGGCTTTGTACATCGCTTCGTACCGCGCTTTGGTAAAGCCGAGTTGCACGCACGCGTCGTTTTCCACTGTTTTTAACGCTTCGTTGGCTTCTTTAAGCAATTCGTCGTCCCACTTGATTTCGTATTTTGCCATTAAATCCTCCGCCGCTTCTTGACGGTAGATAGTGTCCCGCGCGGTGAGGCGAATGTACTCATCAATGGTGATTTGCTCGGCGTCGTCCCCTTCGCCGTAGGGCAGTTTCATATCCAGCGACTCGCTGCCGTAATAGTACATATACATTTGCAAGTTCGTATCCGACGAGATGGTGTTGTACACGTATGCCAAATAGTCACCCATAGCATACGTTTCGCCCCCAACTTCCAGCGCCACCGCGGGCGTGGAGCAAGCACCAAGCAACAAACACGCGGCAGCCAATACCACCGCCAGCGCCGAGTGCAACCAATGTTTCACAGTCATTGTGATTATCCTCCTTGAAAACTACAGTAGTTTTATTGTACACGAAACTTGTCCGCTTGTCCACTATATTTGCGAAATTCACGGAAAATTCACACAGCCGTTTACAAAAAACCGGAACGGGAAACCCCGTTCCGGAAAGCGTGGCAACTTATCCCCACGGTGTCCAGTAAAAATCGTCTTTCGCCGACATCGTGGTTTGCGGTTTTTTGGTTGTGGTGGTTTGCGGTTTTGTGGTAGTTGCCGCTTGCTGCGGCTTTGTGGTGGTTGCCGCTTGCTGCGGCTTTGTGGTGGTTGCCGCCACCTTGGTGGTGGCAGTGGTGCCGCCCGCCGTTGTCGCACCGCTTGTAACGGTGATGGGCAAGTTTTTGGTGGTGGTGCGCTTGGGGTTGTTGACAATGACGTTGCCGTCCACAATAAAGTTGCCGTCGTCATCATCCTCCACCACACCGTCCTCTTGTTCAATGACAATGCCGGTGGGCTTAGCAGTGGGCTTGAACTGTGTAACAGGTGCGCCCTGCGCATCCGTTACGGTGGTGCCTTGCGCATCCGTTACCACCACCGTTTCGCGCACGGTCGTGGTAGTGGTGCCGGCAGTGGTGCCGTTGGCGGGTTCGTTTGCGGGCTTTTGGGGAGTGCACGCGCACACGGCAAGCAACAGCGCAGCCGAACAAAGAACCAGTAGTAGTTTACGCATGGGTATCCTCTCCTTTTGCTGATTTATGTACGTCAACACAGTTGGTTGACGGTGAGTCCCGTGATGAGTTTGGGGTAAAAATACGTGGATTTTTGCGGCATTTTTTCGCCCGCCGCCGCCACGTCGCGAATTTCCGAAACGCGGGTGGGGTTAAGCAAAAACGCCGCTTGGAACGCGCCGCTGCGCACGCTGTCCAGTGCCTCCGTGCGGCTGCGGGTGTAGGTGAGGTTGACCTGACGCGCCATATTGGCTTTGTCAATGCCCAGCAAACGCTCCAACACCAACGTGTGCAACACGTTTACGTCCAACCCGCGAGATGCTGCCGACAACTGCGGTAATGCCTTATCCATAACCGCTATATCACGCAACGTGAGCAGGGCCGCGGTGTCCCCGCCGGTGTAAAAGCCAAAGGCACGCTCGCCCGCTTCGTACGCTGCTGCCATACGCGCGCCCAGTTCTGCCGTGGGTATCCCTTCCTCCACCGCAAACAACGGAAGGCACTTATCCAGCAAGTCCGCCGCGTTAAAGTTGGGTAAGTCGCGCAGTAAACGGTGGGTGGGCAGTACCACCAAGCCGGGGTGGCTCATTTCCACCAACATCATCATAATATAATCCGAATCTGCCCCCACCGGCGTGCCCTGTTCCCGCAGGTAGTTGCGGTAGTTAATGGCGGTTTCGTACCGATGGTGACCGTCCGCAATGTACAGTTTGGTATTCGCAAAGCGGGCGGTGATGGCGGCAATAATGACCTCGTCCGTAATGGCCCACAGGCGGTGGGTGAGCCCCGCTTCGTCCGTGAGTGCCGCCACGGGTTCCCCTTGCATGGCGCGGGCGAGCAACGCATCCACCGACTCGCCGGGGGCGGTGTCGTTATACAACGCGTACACGTCGCTGAAATTGCAGCCGGTGGCTTTCATTAAATCCAGCCGGTCCTGCTTGGCTTTGGACAACGTTTCCTCGTGCGGGAGGACAATGCCTTTGTCAAACTCCTCCAAATGCACTTGGGCAACCATACCGTATACGCGAAACGCCGTGTCCGGTGCCGCCAAGTCGCTGACACCCGCCAACGTAAAGCCAATGTCGTACACATACAGGGCGGGGGTGTCGTCACGCCGCAACACGCCGTTTGCCAGTAACCGCTGCAACACCTCGCCCGCGGTGGCGTAAGGATTTTTCCCCTCCCGCGGGAGTTCCAGACGAATGATGTTGTTGGCATTGCGCGCTAGGTACGCTTGCCGTTGTTCTTCGGAAATAATGTCGTACGGCGGGCAAACCACCTGTTCCAGCGGACCTGCCGCCGAGGTGAAACGCAACGCGCGAAACGGACGAATGACTGCCATAATACACGCCCCTTTATAATAATACCACTATTGTACCACACGTGCGTGCGCTCGTCCAGTACCCACGACAAATTTTTATTGCTTTTTTGTGGAATTTTCGGTACAATTGCTTTAAGAGGTGATTGGAATGAATAATACAGGATGCGGTTTTTTGAGTACGTTGGGAGTGCTGGTGCTGGTGGTTGCGCTGTTTGGTGCTTGTGCGGATGAGCCCGCGCCGAATACCACGGTGATTACCAAGGCATCGGTTTCGTATTCACTGCACACCACCACAACCACCGCCGCGCCTACTACCACCGCCACCGCGCCCTCGGGCAGCACCAATGCGGGCGGCGATACCGTTGTAACGGGTGCCCCCACCACTCTGCCCACCGTGGGACAGAGCGAGGGCGGCTCGGAACTGGGGAAACGCATTGCCGAAACTGCCATTGGGCTAATTGGCACGCCGTTTAAAAACGGGGCATCCGGTCCGGATGCGTTTGACAACCTCGGTTTTGTTGCGTACTGTTACAAGCAAAACGGGCAAACGGTGGCGCGCCGTGCATCGGCAATGCTGAACTACGGCGTGGAAGCCCCGCTGGATGCGTTACAGGCGGGGGATATTTTGCTGTTTTGCAACGAGTTGGGCGGCGAGGTGCAGTTTGCGGCCATTTACATTGGCGGCGACCGCTTTGTGGCGTGCAACAACCCCGAAACCCCCACCAAAGAGCAAAAGTTGGATAAATCCTACTGGTTGCCGCGCTTGGTAACCGCACGGCGGGCGGCATAACTCAAATGATTGATAAAAAGCACCGATTCCACAGGGAATCGGTGCTTTTTTCTGTGTTGAATTATACGTTAAAGCGGAACAGGATGACGTCGCCGTCTTGTACCACGTATTCCTTGCCTTCCGAGCGAACCAGCCCTTTTTCCCGCGCCGCCGCCAAACTGCCGCAGGCGATAAGGTCGGGGTAGGGTACCACCTCGGCACGGATAAAGCCGCGCTCAAAGTCGGTATGAATTTTGCCCGCCGCGCCGGGGGCTTTGGTGCCGCGCACAATGGTCCACGCGCGGCTCTCGGTGGGGCCGGCGGTGAGGTAGGAGATGAGACCCAGCAAATGGTAACTCTTTTGAATTAAGCGGTCTAACCCCGATTGCTCCAAACCCAGTTCCGACAAAAACAGGGCTTTTTCCTCTGCTTCCATATCTGCCATATCCGCTTCCATTTGGGCGCAGATGGGCAGTACCTCCGCGTGCTCCGCCTGGGCGGCGGCGCACACCACGCGGTAATGCGGGTTATTGTCCGCACTGCCGCCGGCAAAATCCGCCTCGCTTAAATTGGCGGCGTAAATCACGGGTTTGCGCGTGAGCAACGGCGTGATGTCCAGCACCGCTTCCTCCTCGGGCGTGCAGTCCACCGAGCGCGCGGGCAACCCGCTTTCCAGTGCTTTGTACACGCGCTGCAACAAATCGACCTCACTTTGCAAGCCGCGGTCGCCTTTAAGTGCTTTAACTGTGCGCGCCAGACGGCGTTCCACCGTTTCCATATCCGCAAAAATGAGTTCCAAATTGATGGTTTCCATATCCCGCGCGGGGTCCACGCTGCCGTCCACGTGAATGATATCGTCGTCCTCAAAACAACGCACCACGTGCACAATGGCATCCACCTCGCGGATGTTTGCCAAAAACTTGTTGCCCAGCCCCTCGCCGCGGCTGGCACCCTTAACCAGACCCGCAATGTCCACAAACTCAATCACCGCGGGGGTGGTTTTTTCCGAATGGTACAGTTCGGTGAGGCGGTCCAGCCGTTCATCCGGCACCGCTACCACGCCCACGTTGGGGTCGATGGTGCAAAACGGGTAGTTCGCGCTTTGCGCGCCCGCGTTGGTAATGGCGTTAAACAACGTGGACTTGCCCACGTTGGGCAGTCCCACAATTCCCAGTTTCATATATCTTCATATCTCCTTATTTTTCCAGTATTTTCAAGGGTTTTTGTGATATGGTGTTTTGGTTTTTATACCATTTTAGTTCAGTAAATAAAAACATATTTGCATTTATATCCTTCTAAATATAACACACGGTATGTTTATTAACAAGTAATTTATATTAATTCTCAATTATTTGTTTAGTTCTTTTTTCTTTCAATGTCTTTAAAATATCGTTGATATTGGATTCTTTTGCGACTTTTGGGTAGTCTTTTTCAAAGTCTATCAAAATATCTTTAAACTCGATTTCGTCATTTTTTACCGATGCATATACGTTTTCAAAATCTCCGTTTTTAAGTGCATTCTTAATAAAGGGCTTTGAGTCTTTGGGGAAGGAGTCCCAACCACCGTAAAGATTTTTAACTGCCGCATCAATTTTTTCAAACGTGATGGGCATACCTTTCTTTTCGTGTTCCGCCAATATGCCAATAACGTCGGAAAGGTCGTTCTTATACTTTCTGCCTGAACGAAGCTTCATTGCAATCAAATATTCCGCCGCAATTGTACGAACCGATAGAATGCTGTAAAAGGATTTGTAATATACCGAAAATTCGTCAAGCTTGGGCGAGTAGGAGCCGGTATGCATAAAGTCGACATTTAGCCAGCCGTTCGGCAAATCAAATTTATCGCCAACGTGGTTTATCGCATCCTTCATTGAAGATGCGGCGTGAATCACCGCATCAATATCGGTCGTCATATCACGAAATCCGTAATTGGTCAGAATGGCGGCACCGCCAACCAACACGATTTCTGCCGGCACCCCCTTACCGTTGAGCCGTCTGAATTCCTTTGCCAATTCCTTGAGATAGGTGTCAAGGTTTTTTTTTGTAAAACTGTTAGATGACATTGCGGACCTCGCTTTCTACGATATTAAATCGCATAAATTCAGGAATGGCTTCCATAATGGAACGATGCTTTAATTCATCGTTTTTAGAAACCTTGGCTGCAACCAATACACTTGCAGGGAAAAGAATGGTTTTAAGCTTTAAGCTGCGCATATCATCATATTGGGTGCAGATGGGTATATCGTTCTCTCTGCTGACGTAATCAAGCATAGCGAGAAGATAGAGGCTTTCGGGATACCATTTTTTCTTATAGTATTTACGGATAGGATCCTCTTCCAAAAGTTCAATAATAAAGTCAATATCACCAAGTTCTTTCAGCCGATGACAAGTATTGCTCTTGAACAATTCAAAATCACTGCGTTTATCAAAGCAGGGCTCAATAAGATTTTCCATCGAAACACCGAGCACCTTTGAAATGCGGTAAATTGTTTCGGCGGAGCATTTTTCGAGCTGTGCCTTGCCACTGCAAATATCGTTGATGGTAGTGTAGGCGATGCCGCTTTCCTTAGCAAGTCGATATTGCGTTATTTTTTTATTTTCCATTAATTCGTTGATCATCACGGTGTTTCACCTCCTGTTACTAACATTATATCGGTTGACCGTGATAATGTCAATAGTATTCGCGTTTATATTAAAATTTATTCATTAAATGCGGTTTCAAAAACAAATGCTCTCTGAACAAAAACGTCCAAAGAGCATTTTGTAGCAATGTGCTTTTTTCTTATGATTCAAAAAATCCTTTACTCCATTTCTACTCCATTTTTACTCCATTTTCGCGGGGAGATACATTAAGTAGTATGAAGTTATATGTTTTTCGGTTTCCCGAAAACCGCAGTATCTATGGGGTTTTATAAGCATTTGTGGATTTTTAAGGAGTTATGAAATTGGGTCGGTGTCTTACAATTCCCCGTTTCATAGTGGTTTTATCTCCTTTTTACGTTTCATTGCCGCAACATTTTTTGTACTTTTTACCGCTGCCGCAGGGGCAGGGGTCGTTGCGCCCCACGCGCTGTGCCTGCGTTTTGCGCACGGGACGCGCGGCGTCTGTGCCGTCGCCCGACGTGGCGGTGGGTTGCGCCACCTGTTCACGCTTGGGTTCTTCCTCGCGGCGGATGTGCGCGGTGAGCATTAACCGCGCCGTGTCCTCGCGGATGGCGGCAATCATCTCGTCAAACATATCGAACCCTTCTTTGCGGTACAGCACCACCGGGTTGTGCTGGCCGTACGCCCGCAACCCAATACCGCGGCGCAGTTCGTCCATATTGTCAATGTGTTCCATCCAATACCGGTCCACGGTTTTGAGCAACACCACGCGCTCCAATTCGCGCATTAATTCTTCGCCGTACTCCGCCTCCTTGGCATCGTACACCGCCAGTGCCTGCTCGGTGAGTTGCTCACACAGTGCCTCGCTGTCCATATCCTCCAACTCTTGCGGGGTGTAACGGAACGAGGTGGCATCCGCCAGCCAGCCGGCGTAATATTCGCGCAGACCGTCCAAATTCCACCCGGTGTGGTCCGCATCGGCGGTGTACTGCGCCACCGTGGCGGCAATGGAATCCCGAATCATTCCCACAATGGAATCGCGCACGCTTTCGCCGTCCAGCACCTTGTTGCGTTGGTCGTAAATGAGTTCGCGCTGGCGGTTCATCACGTCGTCGTACTGCAACACGTCGCGACGAATACCAAAGTTGCGTTCCTCCACCCGCCGTTGCGCCGTTTCAATGGCACCGGTTAACATACGGTTTTCTATGGGCACGGTTTCGTCCACGCCCAGCATTTCCATTAACGAGTGAATACGCTCGCCGCCGAACAGACGCATTAAATCGTCTTCCAGTGACAGGAAAAAGCGCGTGTCGCCGGGGTCGCCCTGACGGCCGGCGCGGCCGCGTAACTGGTTATCAATACGGCGGGATTCGTGCCGCTCCGTGCCCAAAATGCACAAACCGCCGGCGGCTTTGACCGCCTCTTCTTCCGGACGAATTGCCTCGCGGTGTTTGGCCTCCAATTCGCGGAAAATACGCCGCGCGTTCAGCACCTCTTCGTTATCCGTTTCGCCAAACGCGGTGGATTCCGCAATGAGTTCTTCCGCGTAGCCCATACGCCGCATTTCCGCCTTGGCCAAAAATTCCGCGTTGCCGCCCAGTTTAATGTCCGTGCCGCGGCCCGCCATATTGGTGGCGATGGTAACCGCGCCGGATTTGCCCGCCTGCGCCACAATTTCGGCTTCTTTGTCGTGGTGTTTGGCGTTAAGCACCTCGTGCGGGATGCCGCGCCGTTTGAGCAGTTGCGATAACTGCTCCGATTTTTCAATGGAAATGGTGCCTACCAGCACCGGCTGCTGCCGTGCGTGGCAACGCGCAATTTCCTCAATTACCGCGGCAAACTTGCCCGCCTCGGTTTTGTATACCACGTCACTGCGGTCGGTGCGTATTAACGGACGGTTGGTGGGGATTTCCACCACGTCTAACCGATAAATTTGCTGAAACTCGGTTTCCTCGGTTAGGGCCGTGCCGGTCATACCCGACAGTTTGCGGTACAGGCGGAAAAAGTTTTGGAACGTAATGGTTGCCAGCGTTTTGCTTTCGCGTTCCACCTTAACGCCTTCCTTGGCTTCAATGGCTTGGTGCAACCCTTCGTTGTACCGCCGCCCGAACATTAACCGCCCCGTGAACTCGTCCACAATAATAACTTGCCCGTCTTTGACCACGTAGTCCACGTCACGCGTCATTACCCCGCGCGCGCGGATGGCCTGTGCAATGTGGTGCAGTAACGTGACGTTGTCGGGGTCCATTAAATTCTCTACGCGGAAAAACGCTTCCGCCTTTTTAACGCCCGCTTGCGTGAGCGTGGCGGTGCGCGCTTTTTCGTCCACCAAATAGTCACCGTCTACCGTGTCCTG
Organism: Acutalibacteraceae bacterium; assembly: GCA_045653425.1. GTDB lineage: Bacteria > Bacillota > Clostridia > Oscillospirales > Acutalibacteraceae > RGIG3009. The sequence continues at coordinate 11,184 of JAZOLU010000030.1, forward strand.
CTCCTCTTTGGCATTCACTTCCCGCACTTTTACCACCCGCAACGTGCGGGCAAAACTGTCCGCACGGGCGTACAAATCGGTGGATTTGTCGCCCTGACCCGAAATAATCAGCGGGGTGCGGGCTTCGTCAATTAAAATGGAGTCCACTTCGTCCACAATGGCAAACGCGTGCCCCCGCTGAACGCGGCGGTCGGCGTAAATGACCATATTGTCACGCAGATAATCGAACCCCAGTTCGTTATTGGTGCCGTAGGTGATGTCCGCCGCGTACGCCGCGCGGCGTTGCTCGTTGGATAAGTCGTGCACAATTAACCCCACGCTGAGCCCCAAGTAACGGTAGACTTTGCCCATCCATTCGCTGTCGCGGCGCGCCAAATAGTCGTTCACCGTGACAATGTGCACGCCCTCCCCCGTGAGCGCGTTTAAGTACGCGGGCAGGGTGGCGACCAGCGTTTTGCCTTCGCCCGTTTTCATTTCTGCAATGCGGCCCTGGTGCAGCACAATGCCGCCCAAAATTTGTACCTCAAATGGGCGCATACCCAGCACACGGTCGCACGCTTCGCGGCACACGGCAAACGCGTCCGGCAAAATGTCGTCCACCGTTTCGCCGCACGCCAAACGGTTGCGCAACTGTGCCGTTTGCGCACGCAACGTGGCTTCGTCCATAGCGCGATAGTGCTCCTCCAATGCCAGCACCGCGGCGCACAACGGGCGAATGCGTTTAATTTCCCGTCGGCTATAATCCCCAAACAGCGTTTTGAGCAATCCCATACCGTCACCTTGCTTTTACAAAAAATACTTTTTTAATTCTACCACACTTTCCCCCACGTTACAAGAGCGAAAAAAAGAAAACCAACGGGGCATCCGTCGGTTCTCTCACTTATTTTCACCAAGGACTGTTGCGGCGACGCCACGCCTCGTACAATGCCACGCCAACCAGCAGTATAACCGCCACCGCCACCGCCAACACCAGTTCGCGTACCGTGGGGTCGTCAAACGGTTCGGCGGGTTGTTCCTGTGCTTGGGTGGCAACGTCGTCCACCGCGTAAAATTTCCAGTCAATATACTCGTCCTGTGCAAAACCCGTGCCCTCGCCTACGTAGCCGTAGTCGCAACGCAGGTTCACTTGGTATGCCGCCGTTTCGCCCGGTTGCAGTTCGCACCGCAGCGAAAGACCCGTTTCCTCATCGTTAATGCGGGTGTACGGGCCGGTGTACAGCACCTGTGCATCGCGCGATACCGTGACGGTAACGTGGTTAAGATACGCAAGTGCTTGGCGGTTGCCAAACGGCAATTCCACGTAATCCAACACCAACGTGGTGGGCACCTCCGTGCCGTTGTGCAAAGTGAGCAACCCCGGCTCCGCCAACGCCTCCCCCGCGCGCAAGGTGGGGGCTTCCCACGCAGAAGGCGGGTTTTTTACCGTGAGTACCGTGGCTTCACCAAACGGGGTGTAGGTTACCTCCTGCGTGCTTGCCGCGCCAACGCCGCACGCACACGCAAACAAGAGCACCGGCACTAACAGCCATACAATCCGTCGTTTCATAGATGCTCCTCCTCCGTGCCCTGCCGTTTTCTTTGGGCACTGAACACCAGCGACAACACCAGCACCGTTACCAACACCGCACCAACCAGAATGACAAGTGCCGGCGGCAAACCAAACACCGTGAGCCGCTGCGTGACGTTGCCAACCACGCCGCGGTCCGCATCCGCCAGGGGACGGGTGGGATAGTAATTGTTTTGTGCCGTTTTGTTTGCCAGCGCGGCAACCTGTTTGGCACTCAGCGCAGCGGGGTACACCGCCACGTCGTCCAGCAAAGCGTTAAGAAGCGGTTCTCCGTAAAAGCCGCCGCCCACCACAAATTGGCTGAGTTCAATTTCACTGTAATCTGTTTCCACGGTTTGGGTTAAGTAACGCATACCGTCCAAATACAAGGAAAACTCCGTGTTGGACACCACCACCGCCGCGTGATGCCACTCGCCCACGGCGGGTGCCAGCGTGGTGCCCTGTGCCGCGGGCACAAACGCCGTAACGGGTTCGCCCACACGGTCTTGCCATTCCATATACCAACCGTTTATGCCGCGCTCCGTGTCCTGCACGTGGGGCGAAACGGTTAAAAAGCGACTCTCGTTTTTATACACCGTGAGCAGTTTGGCACCCACCGTGTCTGCCCGCAAATTAAACCACGCGGACAGGGTAAATTCCTCCAACGCCAGTGCCTCTGCCGCGGAAATACGCAGATATTGGTCTTCCCCGTTCAGCGCGACGGCTTGACCGGTATGACCCGCCACCCACTCAAACGTGTTTGGGGACACCTTTTTGCCGTTGTTATAATAATACACACCGTCTATGGTTTGTGCGGACCATTCGTCCACCAGTGTAAGCGGTGTGGGCAGTGCCGAGTCGCCACCCGCTTGGGTGGTGCCGCCCGTGACGGTGGTGGTGGCACCCGTTGCCGCCGGCTTTGCCGCCGGTTTTGCCGTGGGTTTTGTCGTGGGTTTTGCCGTGGAGTTTACCGACGGTGCCGCCGTGGAATTTGCCGCCGTTGTGCCCTTAGTTGGGGCGGCGGTGGTGGTAGCGACTGCCGCCGTGGTGGTGGCAGCGACCGTGGTGGTGGCAGCCGCCGTAGTAGTGGTAGTAGCCACCGTGGTGGTTGTAGTAGTTGCGGCGACCGTGGTTGTGGTGGCAGCCGCCACGGTAGTGGTTGTGGCGGTGGTGGTTTCCGCCGCCACGGGTGCCGCACACAACAGCACACACAAAGCGGCGACAACTGCCGCCCGCACGCCGTTACGGTTGGTCATATGGTATAAAACCCCTTTCGGTATCATTTGCGGTAATACGAGTAATACGCCACAACGGTAACGCGCCGCTCGGTGACGCTGTCGTCCCCCGTGAGCAGTACGCCGTTTTTGCTGAGCAGTTCCCCCCACTCCAACGTGGCGACGGGACAGGCAAAGGGGACCGAGCCGTCGTCAAACCGCAGTTCCACCTGCGCGGTGGCGGCGCAAATGCGCCCGCGTTTGCCAATAACCACTTCGCCGTTCGGCTCGCGCCGCACGGCGTAAGAGACCAATTTTCCGTCCAGTTTTTGCAAACCCACGGGCAGACGCTCACGCTCCCGACGCCGAAACAGCCCCATTTGTCCTCACTCCTTATTTGTTTATTTTACTCCCGCGGACAACCCGTGTCAACCGTTTCGCAAAATTCACACATTATTTATTGTATTTCAACAATAAAACTGATATACTGAATAGGAAATGTAAAGCAAGGTGAATGGGTATGCTGAAAAATCGTATTCCGCGGGTGGCGGCGTGGCTGTGTTTGTGGTTGCCGCCGCTGGGTGTACTGTTCAAAGATATATGGTTGCAGGCGTTTGCCGCCGGCAGTAACCCGTACGTGCCGCAGTTGTGGGCGGGGGTGTGCCGCGTGGCACCCTACCTGCCGTTGCACGTGGCGGTGTTTGCGTTGTTGTTTGCGCCAATGTGGCTGCTGCGCCGCGGGCGGTACGCGTACAGTGCCGTGACGGGTACGGTGCTTTCGGTGTTGGCGGGAATTGACGTGGTGTACCTGCGGTGCTACAACGTGTTGCCCTCGGTGCTGATGTTGCCGCTGCTGGGCACGCAAACCGGCAAACAAACCGTTGCCAACATTTTGCCCACCCTGTTTACGTGGTGGGACGTGTTGCTGGTGGCGGACCTGCTGGTGTGGATGGTGTTGTTTGCGCTGTGCGTGCGGCGCGGGTGGCTGCAACCGTTGCCGCCGCGCCGTCCCCGTACCGTGGCGGTTACGGCGGGCGTTTGTGCGGTGGTGCTGGTACTGGTGCCGCTGCTTCATGCGTGCGGTACGGCAAAGGGGTTGTTCCGCCGCTTGTACGTAACGGCAGATACGGTGGCGGGGGCGCAGTATTTCTCATTTGCGGGGTTCCACGTGGCGGATATTGTGCAAACCGCCAGCGGTGCCGCAACACACGCCCAACCCACCAAAACCGACGAGCAACAACTGGCCGATTACCGCGCGTTTCAGGCGGCAGACACGGGCGTGGGCCCGCTGGCGGGTGCGTTTGCGGGGCAAAATTTGCTGGTAATTCAGGTGGAATCGCTGGAAAGTTTTGTGCTGGGCGGCACCATAAACGGGGTGGAAGTGACCCCCACGCTTAACCGCCTGTGTGCGGGGGGATACGTTTTTCCCAACTTGTATGAGCAGGTAAAAAGCGGCAACAGTTCCGACGCAGACTTTTTGCTGATGACCTCGCTGCTGCCGCCCAACAAGAGTTTTGTGTTTGGCTCGTACACCCACAACACCTACCGCGCCTTGCCGCGCATTTTGCGGGACAACGGCGGGTACGCCTCTTACTACTTTCACGGGGCAACCAACGCCATTTGGGATTACAAGACAATGCTTTCGGGCGCGTTTGGGTTTGACCGTGTGGATATGGATTACGTGCAGGACGAGCAACTGAACGGGTATTTATCCGACGAAAGTTTTTTTGCGCAAACGTTGGAGAAATTACAAGCGCAGCCGCTTTCTAAGCCGTTTTACGCGCATTTGGTAACGTGTACGTCGCACATTCCGTGCGACGTGCCCGCCGATTTTGACGGCTTGCTGCTGGGTGACGAACTCGCCGCCAACCCGCTGGGAGATTACCTGCAAGCCATTCATTACACCGACCGCCAGATTGGCACGTTTTTGGAGCAGGCAACCGCACTGGGGTTGCTGGACAACACCGTGGTGGCGGTGGTGGGCGACCACGGCGGCGTGCACAAATATTACCCGCACTGGGTATCAAATTTATCGGATGCCGCGCGGGAGGACTGGTTCCTTACCGACGACGAGGATTACACCCTACCGCTGATTGTGTATCACCCCTTCATTGAAAGCCCCGCCGTGTACCAAACGGTGGGCGGGCAGATGGACGTGTTGCCCACGTTGCTGGGGTTGCTGGGGGTGGAGGATGCCGCCGCCCGCCGCGTGATGTTTGGGCGGGATTTGCTTGCCACCACCCGCAGTTTTGCACTGCGGGATGACGGGTACGTGTACGGCACGTTAACGGAAACCGAACGCCGCACGGCGTACTCCGCGTATTATTTATCCGACCTGCTCATACGCAGTAACCGTGTGAGCGGCAACGAAACGGAGGGTTAAACAATGGCCACACCGCGCGTATTATTGATTGTAAACCCCGCGGCGGGCGTGACGCGGGGCAAGCAAGCCCTGTACCCGCTAACGGAGGGGTTTTGCCGCGGCGGCTGGCGCGTGAGTGCGCACGTGACGGGTGCGCGGGGGGAGGCGCAACAGATAACACAGGCACTGGCTCGCGAACACGATTTGGTGGTGTGTTGCGGCGGGGACGGTACGCTGGGCGAAGTGATTAACGGGTTAATGACCTGTGGTGCCGCAGTGCCGCTGGGGTACGTGCCCACCGGCAGTACCAACGACTTTGCCAACAGCTTGAAACTAACCGGCAACCCCGCACAGGCGGTGCAACGGTTTTTGACCGGCAGTGACACCGCGCTGGACGTGGGGTGCTGGAACGGCAACCGTTATTTTTCGTACATTGCCTCGTTTGGTGCGTTTACCGCCGCTTCGTACAACGCGTCGCAAGCCACCAAAAACGCGCTGGGGCACTTTGCCTACGTGTTGGAGGGCATAAAAGAACTCTCCGCCATTCGCCCGCACACCGTTACCGTTACCACGGAGGAACGCACCTTTACTGGCGAGTATGTGTTTGGTGCGGTTAGCAACTCCACCTCGGTGGCGGGGTTGGTAAAATTGGACCGCCGCTTGGTGGATATGAGTGACGGCTTGTTTGAGGTGGTGCTGGTGCGCCCGCCGCAAAACGCAGCGGATTTAAGCAAAATTCTCGGCTCGCTGCAAAGCGGCAAGTTTGACCCCGCGATGTTTGAGTTTTTTAAGGCGTCCCGCGTTCACTTTGCCTTGCCGGAAGCACCCGCTTGGTCGCTGGACGGCGAACAGGCCGACGGTGCCGCCCAAGTGACCGTGGAAAACCGCGCCGGCGCGTTGCTGTTGCGCCGCTAAAGCCAAAGCATTAAAACCCGAACCCGCCCCAAAGGCGTGGAATTTTGAGGGTGTCCAATTTTTTGGTGTGCGAGGCAAAAACGCAGTTAATCCTGTCGGATTATCGTGTATTTTAACAATGCCACAGCGGCAAATTGGCCCCTCAAAATCGAGTTTGGGTTTTAATGCTTTGGCTAACCCGAAAGGAGAACGGTATGCCTGTTTACTTACTCATTGCCGCCGTGGTGATTTTCGCTTGTGTACTGCTCACGCGCGTGTCGGGCAAATTGGGGATTCCCACCCTACTGGCGTTTATTGCGCTGGGTATGCTGTTCGGCTCGGATGGGTTGTTCCGTATTCCGTTTGAAGATTACGCGTTTGCCGAGCAGATTTGTTCGGTGGCACTGATTGTGATTTTGTTTTACGGCGGGTTTGGCACCAACTGGAAAGAGGCGCGCCCCGTGGCGGTTAAGGCCGCGGTGCTCTCCTCGGTGGGCACGGTGCTCACCGCCGCGTTGGTCGGGTTGTTTTGCCGCTTGGCGTTGCGCATTGGCTGGTGGGAGAGTTTTCTTATCGGCTCGGTGATTAGTTCCACCGACGCCGCTTCCGTGTTTGGTATTTTGCGCTCGCGGCGGTTGGGTCTGCGGGAGCACACCGCCTCGCTTTTGGAAGTGGAAAGCGGCAGTAACGATCCGTTTTCGTATATGCTCACCGCCGTGTGCGTGGCGGGATTGCAAGGGCAGGGCAGCGGCAAACAGGTGCTTTCCCTGTTGTTTTCCCAAATTGTATACGGCGCGGTGTTCGGCGCGGTCATTGCCGCGGCCGCCGTGTGGCTGCTGCGCCGCATTACCTTCCGCACCGGCGGGTTCGACACCATTTTTGTGGTGGGGGTGGCTCTGCTTTCGTACGCCGTTCCCGCCGTGGTGGGCGGCAACGGGTATCTCAGCGCGTATTTGGTGGGGCTGGTGCTGGGCAACACCGACATTCGCAGTAAACGCCAACTCGTTCATTTTTTTGACGGAATGACAGGGCTAATGCAAATGCTCATCTTCTTTTTACTGGGGTTGCTCTCGTTCCCCTCGCGCTTGCCCGCCGTGGCACTGCCGGCGTTACTGGTTGCGTTGTTCCTCACCTTTGCGGCGCGCCCGCTTTCGGTGGGGTTGGTGCTCACTCCGTTTCGTTGTTCGCTGCGCCAGCAAGGCGTGGTGGCGTGGGCGGGGTTGCGCGGCGCGGCGTCCATTGTGTTCGCCATTATGGCAACCACCGCGGTGAACACCCAAAACGACTTGTTCCATATGGTGTTTTTCATTGTGTTGTTTTCCATTTTGGTACAGGGCACGCTCATTCCCGCGGTCTCCCGCCGTTTGGGGATGATTGACGAAAACGCCGACGTGCTGAAAACGTTTAACGATTACAGCGAGGATATTCCCGTGCAGTTTATTCGCTTTACGGTGCCGGCGGGACATCCGTGGTGCGGGCTGGCGTTGCGGGATATTACCCTCCCGCCCGACACGCTGGCGGTGCTGCTGCGCCGCGGCAACCATCGCCACGCGCCGCACGGCAGTACCGTGTTACAGGCGGGCGATATGCTGGTGCTTTCCGCCGGTGCCGCCGACGCGGAGGACGTGGCGGAACTTTCGGAAATTCGCCTGAGTGCCGACAGCGAATGGGTGGGCAAAACCCTTTCGGAATTGCCGCACACCGACCGCGCGTTGGTCATTTTAATTCAGCGCGGCGACCGCACCATCATTCCGCGCGGCAACGTGCGCCTGCGGGAACAGGATTTGCTGGTCATTCACCACCGCGCCCCCGAAACGATTACGTTGGACGTGTAACGTAAAAGGTATAACAAAAAGCCCCCTGACAAGGGAGACACTCCGTAAGGAAGTTGTCTCCCTTTACTTATTTCTCTAAAACATTTTCAAAATGGCTTGAACAAAAAAAGTGTGTTATGTTATAATATATGATGTATTTTAGTGTTCAAAGGAGGAAAGCCGCAATGAATTGGGATTCATTTCGTTTTATAGATTTGTTTGCAGGTATCGGCGGTATTCGTTTTGGTTTCGAATACGTTGGTGGTCATTGCGTGTTTTCGTCCGAGTTTGATGAGGATGCCTGCACCACTTATGAGGCGAATTTTGGTGAACATCCATCTGGCGATATTACAAAGATAGATGCAACTGATATTCCAGATTTTGACATTCTGCTCGGTGGTTTTCCCTGTCAAGCCTTTTCCATCATAGGCAAAAAAGAGGGATTCGCAAACGAGACCTGCGGAACATTGTTTTTTGATATTGAGCGAATTTTAAGCGTGAAAAGACCGCCGGCATTTATGCTTGAAAATGTCCGCAATCTCACCGCTCACGATAACGGAAACACTTTCCGTGTTATCAAGGAGCATCTTTCCGCTCTGGGTTATCACGTACACACCAAAGTGTTAAACGCTCTTGATTATGGTGTTCCCCAGAATCGTGAGAGAATTTTCATCGTCGGTTTTTTAGATGATGTAAAGTTTGAGTTTCCAGAACCCATACCTGATGAGGAGCGGAAAACTCTGCCCGATATTTTGGAGACAGACGTGGACCGTAAATACTATGTCCGTGATGCGATTCGCATTTCAAGACTAGAACGATTAAAAGATAAGAATTATCCTAAACCGTATATCTCGCACGAAAATATGGCAGGTTCTATAACTCCACATCCGTATTCATCAGCACTCCGCGCAGGGGCATCTGCTAATTATATTTTGATAAACGATGAACGCCGACCTACTGAAAGAGAAATGCTCCGCATTCAAGGTTTCCCAGATTCCTATAAAATTGTTCTTCCTTATGGCAAAGTAAAAAAGCAGTGTGGAAATTCTGTTGCAGTTCCAGTTGTTAAAGCAATAGCAGAAAAAATGTTGTCTGCACTCAAAGAGTTTGAAAAAGGTAGGTCGGAGATATGACAAGAGAGGAAGCAAAAAGAAAACTTGATACTGTTATAAATAAGAGCAGAGTGCATCTGTATAAACCTATTCAAATAGCAGAAATACTCTATCATCAAAGAACGGTCAATTCTAATCTTGATCTGCTTGATTTAGAAAGTTATCGAACCAAGAGCAGGAAATGGAGAGATGTTGTTTCTGCTGAATTGCTCGGTGCAGTATGTTCCAGTTCGGCACGATTCCAAGATGACCTTTTTAATGAAAATGCAGTACCGCCAGAGGCTTTGTATGTTTTAGGTCAAGAAAATCTCCGTACTGGTGGAGCGGTTGAATCGTACATATATAGCAAGTTTGATAATAAACACGAACAGCTTGAGGATGCTCTGTTATATTGTTTAGCATCTACACCTGCAGAGTTTAATGTTCGCCAATTACTTGATTCTTTTTGGAATGAGGCAGGTCTTAAACGTAGCATCGATAAGGTATATGAAATCATCGTTTATTCGTTGTTTGATACGCTTGTAAAACAACTTGAAATGACCGTTGATATATCTGTCAGTGAAAGCAAAATTGACCTGCTCCAAGAGTTTGAGGAGTTTGCTCAAAAAGTAATGTGTCTTGATTGCAACAATCTGGCGCATAGCGATTCTGCCCATGTGTATCGTGTTGGCGTTGCTAATGCGGCTGATAGGGGTCTGGATATGTATAGCAACTGGGGTCCTGCTATCCAGATAAAACACCTTGTTTTGTCTGAGGAATTAGCAGAATCCATTGTCGATTCCGTTAGTAGTGATAGAATTGTTATTGTCTGTAAGGCAGCAGAAAGTGGTCTTATTGTTTCACTACTCAACCAGATAGGTTGGAAATCAAAAATCCAAAGTGTTGTAACCGAAGATGATTTGGTAGAGTGGTACGAAAAAGCACTTCGAGGCACTTATGCCGAAACAATGGGAACACAACTCCTTGAAACAATGTGCGAACAAATCAACCTTGAGTTTCCATCTATTGAGCAAGGTCGAGGGATTATATCCGAGCGAAATTATCGCAATATTACGGATGAGTTTTGGAAATAAATCATAACCACCGGCCGTGCCGGTGGTATGCACTGCCCCCTTAGGGCATAATGCCGGCCGGGCCTATAGGCCCGCCGAAAGATTTGCCAACCGCAACACTTTCACCGGCTGCCCCTAAAGGGGCTTTTTATCTGCCTTCTTTTACCTGCTGACCCGTGAACGGGTCAATATATTCTTTCATTGTCATCTGATCGCTCGATATATCTTCTTGCAATTGATTTCGGATATATTCTTGTATCTGCTTTTTATTGCGTCCCACCGTGTCTACGTAAT
>JAZOLU010000031.1:0-5820 GCA_045653425.1 Acutalibacteraceae bacterium
AGAGATACTATCAACTACCCCTCCGTCTTTTGCCTACGGCAAAATCCACCTCCCCTGACAAGGGGAGGTTTTTCTCATGCTAAAGCTTTTTATCCTCCCCCAGTAAAACTGGGGGTTTATTTTCACGCCTAAAGGCACCAATGAAAACGGTGCTTTGCACATTCCGTGCAAAGCACCAATAAATGATTGTGCGAGAAAACCCGCCAATTACACTCTTATTGATTTTCCTCGATGTACGCCACGACTTCGCCAACCGTGCGCAGTTTTTCAATTTTCTCATCGGGAATTTCCACGTCAAACTCATCTTCCAAAGACATCAGCATATCCACAACATCCAAAGAATCTGCACCCAAATCTTCCTGAATGTTGGTTTCGGGAGTGATGGTCTCTTCCTCCACATCAAACTGAGCGGCAAGAATTGCTTTTACCTTTTCAAGAACCATACGTTATCATCCTTTCAAAAAATCCGTTCCCGACGTTTGCCGAAAAACCTTATACCAAAATAGTATTCATATTTGCCCGTTTTGTCAATGGATTTTTTGGATATTTGTTAAATTTCTTCTAACGCCAACGCAAACAGTTCCCGCACACGGTCTGTTTGTCCCGACAAATATAAATACCCGAACAACGCTTCCAGCCCGGTGGCTTTGTGGTATGCCCCGCCGGAACGCGCCGTATGCGCATTGCGACCGCGCTTATACACCGCCTCTTCCCGCTCGGTTAACTGCGGATAGATTCGGTCCAACGCGGCGGCCTGCGCCTCCGCCCGTACTTGTTGTACCGCCAAACGGTGCTGCTCCTTGTTGGGGCGTCCCGCCAGCGAAACCAACCGTTCCCGTACCATCAGTTCGTAAACGCCGTCGCCCACAAACGCCAAATTTAGCGGACTCAATGTATTCACGTCCACCGTTATGGGACACAATCGTTCCATATCCCAACCCCCGTTACTTTACAAAATCAAATTCCATATCGTAAATGCTCACGGTGTCGCCTTCCTGCACACCGGCTTCCTCCAACTGCTGAATTACGCCGGACGATTGCAACACCCGCCCAAAATATTGAAAACTGTCGGGTTCTTGCAAGTTAATGGTCTGCAACAATTTGAGCAACCACTCACCCTCCACAAAAAACACGCCGTCGTGTTTTTCAATACGCACCGTGCGCTCACGCAAAGAGTCAATCTCCATCACCGGCACAGGTTCTGCCTCAAAAGCACGCATGGGCGGCAATTCGGCAAGCAGTGCCGCGCACCGTTTTACCAGTGCCTCCGTACCGTGCGCAATGGCCGCCATCAGCGGAAAATACTCCAATCCCCGCTGTTTCATAGCTTGTTCAAACGCAGTCAACTGTTCATCGGTTGCCAAATCGCACTTGTTGCCTGCCACCAACATGGGGCGGCTCGCCAATTCCGGGTCAAACCGCTCTAATTCGCGGGAGATGATGTCCAAATCCTCCAACGGGTCGCGCCCTTCACTGCCGGATACATCCACCACGTGCACCAACAATCGACAACGCTCCACGTGCCGCAAAAAGGCGTGACCCAAGCCAACTCCTTCGCTGGCACCCTCAATAATGCCGGGAATGTCTGCCATAACAAACGAGGTTCCCGCCGCCACGCGCACCACACCCAGCACGGGCGTAATGGTGGTAAAGTGGTAATTGGCAATTTCCGGCTTGGCCTCGCTCACCACCGAAACCAGCGTGGATTTCCCCACGTTGGGGAACCCTACCAACCCCACGTCTGCCAGCAATTTCAGTTCCAAGCGAACGGTATATTCTTCGCCCGGCACACCGGGCTTGGCAAACCGCGGCACCTGCCGTGTGGCGGTGGCAAAATGCGAATTGCCCCAACCGCCGCGACCACCCTTAGCGGCCACAAACGGCTCATCGCCGGACATATCGGCCATAAGCCGCCCGGTTTCGTTGTCATAAATCAGCGTTCCGCGCGGCACGGGGATAATCAAATCCTCCCCCGATTTGCCAAAACAGCGTTTGGCACCGCCCTGACCGCCCGCGGGCGCAACAAATTTGCGCTTGTAGCGAAAATCCGACAGTGTATTACTGCCGTCCTGCGCCACAAACACCACGTTTCCGCCGCGGCCGCCGTCGCCGCCGTCCGGCCCACCTGCCGCCACGTACTTTTCTCGGTGGAACGATACGGCACCGTTACCGCCGGCACCGGCTTTAATATGAATGATTGCCTTGTCAATAAACATAACGGTTGTTCCTTTTCTTGTCCTGTTTCTTTTATTATACACGATATCCCATCGTCTGGGATAGTCTTTTTTAAAAAAATAACAAAAAACAGACAAAAAAGCCCTGCCGCACGCGGCAAGGCTTGCTTTGTACTGAAAAACTTACTGCTCGGTCACGTAAACGCTGACGCGTTTGCGGTCCTTGCCCATACGCTCAAAGCGGACAGTACCGCTGGTTTTTGCATACAGCGTATCGTCGGAGCCGATGCCGACGTTCTGGCCGGGATGAATGTGGGTGCCGCGCTGACGAACCAAAATGTTGCCGGCAAGCACGAACTGACCGTCCGCACGCTTGGCGCCGAGACGCTTGGACTCGGAATCACGGCCGTTCTTGGTGGAACCCATACCCTTTTTATGAGCAAAGAGCTGGATGTTAATCTTCAACATATTGTTACACCTCCGTTTGTTGTAGCTGAATGTACTGTGGATACTGGGCGCAAAGCCCTTTCAAGTGAAGCTGCAGCCCGCGCAGGATAGTGGTTGCCTTGTTCTCCTCGCCCTCCGAGACAAGAACCCGCAACTGCCCTGCCTGTTCAACAACCGTTGCTCGGCACCCGCACACTTCGGTAAGTGTGTTGGCGGCCAGATAAACGGCCGAAGAAACTGCGGCACACACGATATCGCGACCCTGCTCCGCTTGGCCGGCGTGACCCTGTACATCAAACCCGCACAGGTTGCTGCCGCGGTTCAGTATAACGGCGCGAATCATTCCTCAACAGGAGCTTCTGCCTTGGGTGCTCGGGGCGCTCTGGCGTGAATGCCTTCAATTTGCACCTTGGTGTAGGGCTGGCGATGACCCATCGCACGTTTGCTGCCCTTCTTGGGACGATAGGTGAACACCGTAATTTTCTTGGCTTTGCCGTTTTTCAGCACGTGCGCATCCACATACGCGGTCTTCAAATATGGAGAACCCAGTTTGAGTTCTTTGTCGTTGTGAAGAGCCACCACTTTGTCGAATACGATGTTGCTGTCTTCTTCAGCGTCCAGCTTTTCAACGAACAAAACGTCGCCGTTTTGTACCTTGTACTGCTTGCCGCCGGTTTCAATAATGGCGTACATACTAGTACCTGCCTTTTCTTTAGACTCGCTGCGCTCGGGCGGAATTCCTTCACTTTTCGGTGTTTTATCGGTCGACAAAACACCGCCCGGAACAAGCGGCAACGGCTATTGTAGCACACTTTTTTCTCTCTGTCAACCGCTTTTTCAAAAGTTCATACATTTCACAAAACAAGTTGACACAGCGGGTACACCGCTATCGGCAATAACACCGCCGGCACAAAGTTTGCCACTTTAATGTCTGCCACTTTTAACAAATTGAGCGCCAACCCAATCAAAAGCAACGACCCCACACAGTTCATCTCGGCCACAACGGCATCCCCCAAATAGGGTGCCACCATTTGTGCCAGCAGGGTAATGCTCCCCTGATACACAAACACCGTCACCGCCGAAAGCAGTACCCCCGCGCCCAGCGTGGCGGCAAACACCACCGAGGAAATGGCGTCCAGCAGTGATTTCAAATACAACATTTCGTGGTTGCCCTGTAACCCGCTTTGCAATGAGCCTACAATGGCCATCGTTCCCACGCAGAACAACAAACTCGCACTCACAAACCCCTGTGCCAACCGTCCATTGCCGCTTTGTGCGTTACCAAAACGCGCTTCCGCGCGCTCACCCAACCGTTTCAGGCGCGCATCCAAATCCAGCCACTGACCTAACGCCGCACCCAACACCACAGACAATACCACCACCAGCGTGTTTTCGCCATCCATACTGCCGCGAATACCAATGTATATTACACAAAAACCTACGCCCATCATCAGCGTGCCGCTTATCCTTTCGGGAATGCCTTTTTTGAGCAACAAGCCCACCAGGCCGCCCAGTAGTATGGCCGCCACATTCACAACTGTTCCCCATAACCCCGCCATAATTTCACCCTCTGTATACTTTTCTTTGTTTTATACTATTTGTTTAATTTTGAACATTCCCAGCCACTCCAAAATGTGATACAATGCAAGTATCAACCAAACAAGGAGGAACCGTCATGGCACGTTCCCGTTCCCGCCGCATCCATTTTTTGGACGAATTACGCGGATTCTGCGTTATCTTAATGGTTTTTTACCACGCGTTTTACACCGTTGGCTATGTGTTTAACATCGCCTTTGCGCAAACGCTGTTTGCGTTCTTTTATCCGGTAGAACCTGTGTTTGCCGGCGTGTTCATCTTCGTTTCCGGCTTTTGTTGCCATTTATCCCACAACAACCTAAAACGCGGGTTGTTGCTCGCGGGCGTTGCTGTTTTGCTGTCCGCAGTGCTGTGGTGTGCCCAGTGGTGGCGTATGTTGCCCTCGGGTTCTGTTATTTGGTTTGGCGTGTTGCATTGCTTGGCGGCGTGTATGTTGCTATATACACTGTTCCGCCCCACACTGCGTTGCATCCCCGCTTGGCTGGGTGCTGCGTTGTGTGCGCTATTGTTTGTACTGTGCTACCACGTGCCGGAATACAACGGTGCTTGGTTTGGTATTACCGGCGTGTTTCGGTGGAACGTTCCCGCCGCCACACCGGACAACCCTTGGCTATATGCGTTGGGGCTGTGTCCCATTAGTGCTGTGGGTGATTATTTCCCGTTACTCCCGTGGTTATTCTGCTTTTTAACCGGTTCGTACGTTGGCACGTGGCACAAGCATCTCCCAAAATGGGCGTATCGTCGCCACATTCCTTTTCTTGCCCGTGCGGGACAATGGTCTTTGTGGATCTATCTGTTACACCAACCATTCATTTATGCCATTTGCACTCTTATCACAATGTTTTAATACAAGAAAGCCGTGAAGCGGACGCTTCTTTTGCAAGCGTCCGCTTTTTGTTTGTCAAAACCCGCGTTTTGCCGCCAAGCGTTCCAACGCCGCCGCCAGCAGCAGCCCGCCGCCGGTACAGGCAATCAACTGTCCCGCGCCTACCAAAGCCATATGCACACCCAGCGAAAACCCGCCGTATACCACATACAACTCCGCGCCGACTATCACGGCATTCAGTATCACCGGCGGCAAGGTGGAAAGCATCGGCAACCTCGCTACCCGCACGTGTCGCCATCGATACGTCAACAACGCCGCCACACCGGTCGCCGCCGTACCCAGCAGCAAATCCCACCCACCGGCAGGGTTGGCTCCGGTGGTCAAGCCGATTAAATTCGACAAAAAGCACCCCACGGTGAGTCCCGGAATTGCCGCGGGGCAATACACGGGCAGTATCGTCAACGCCTCTGCAATGCGACACTGTACCGGGCCAAAGCCGAACGGTTGCAGCAACACCGTCAACGCCACGTACGCCGCCGCAATCACGCCGCTTTGTGCTAAAAACACAATTTTGGTATTCGTTTTCACAAAATTGCCTCCATAGTTTTGATTTCTGCGGCTATACCATAAGGGAATCGAACTCGCAATGGTTTTCGCCGCGTTTTTTCGCCCGTCTTGCCGCAAATTTTTCCGCCATGCGCCAGCATGCCGAAAAAATTGTTTGTGACCCGGACAAAAAACCGACAGGCGAAAACTGCTTGGCACCTATGGGCAAAA
>JAZOLU010000032.1:0-5392 GCA_045653425.1 Acutalibacteraceae bacterium
TTTTTCATTGCTTTTTCCTCCGATTGTGTTTTTTGTTCTCGTGACTGGCAGGTCGCTTTTATCTTAACACAATCGGAGGTCTTTTCATCGGTAAACCTCTTTTGAACCACGCGACTATCGCGTGGTTTTCGTTTACAAAAAGTGTGTGCAACACGAAGTTGCACACACCGAAAAATGCGGAACTTCGTTTTGCTACCACACAAAATTCCGACACTTCACAGAAGATGCGAAAATAGAAGTCCGCATTTTTACCGAAATAAAAATACAACTTCTGCAAAATGTCATATTGAATTTTGTGTGGTGAACACATTATAACATAATCATTTTTAAATGTAAAGGGGGTCTATGGTGGGTTTTAATTTGTCAAAGGGTTTTAGGTTCTCCTAACAGCGTGACATTTTGGCGACCAAATGTCCTGCTTGTTACGGTGTGAGACAAAAATAAACGGATGTGTAGAAATTCTACGCATCCGTTTTTACTATTTCAAATTGTGATTTTAAAAGTGATATTGTGAGACAGGTCTCACAGTGATATTTTTGATAAATCAAAAGTGATATTGAAACCTTGCGGTTTCAGTGATATTTTATTCGCCCTCAAACTGCCGAAGGCAATAACACTCGGCATTAGCCGAATATAACTGCGTAGCAATACAACTCGCCGTAAGGCGAATAAAACTGGCGTTGTATCCTTACGGGTACAACGCCTATCCGCGGCGGTAGTGTTTAAGTCACTAAATCACTTAACGGGGCAAAGGTGTATCCCATTCCCTCCCATTTGGTGAGCAGTTCATCCAGAATTTGTGCATTGGTGGCCGAGGTGCTGTGTAACAACACCACCGCGCCGGGATGAATACGGGTGGTGAGCTTTTCCAGCGCGTGTTCCCGCGTGGGTTGGCGGTCTACGTACCAATCCACATACGCTAAACTCCAAAAAAAGGTATGATACCCCAGTTTGGACGCGGTACGCAGGTTCTGTTCACTGTATTTTCCTTGCGGTGGACGGTAAAATTTGACCATTTCTGTGCCCGTAATGTTTTGGTACGCCTCCTCTAAGGTGTGCAGTTCGGCGGCAAACGCCGCTTCGTCCGCTGTACGGGACATATCCGGATGACTGGCGGTGTGGTTGGCCACGGTATGCCCTTCCGCCACCATCCGCTTCACCAATTCCGGCGCGGTATCCAAATAATTTTTCACCAAAAAGAACGTGGCGGGAACGCGGTGCTTTTTAAGTGTATCCAGTATGGGGGCGGTATAGCCGTTTTCGTAACCCGCGTCAAAGGTGAGGTAAATGACCTTTTTGGTTCCGTCGCCCACGTAATACGCGTTATATTGTTTAAGAGTCGCCGCATCTGCGTTGCCGGTGGGTGGCTCGCCGTTTTTGTGAAAACCCAGCCCCCAGTTGGAAACCGCAGAGCCCGCCATGGTGCGGCTTGCGGGAAAATACGCCACCGCGTGCGGCACCGCCACCAACACCGCCACACACACGGCAATCACCGCCAACCACCGTTTTTTGAGTATAATCAAATTGTCCCACCTCCTACACTGTACTGTATGAGGCGAGACAATAGGTTATGCTTATTTTAAAGTAAACGCCGCGGGTAACAACTCACCCAAGGAGTACTCGGTAAACGTGGTGGGACCGGTTACCACCAGCACGGGACAATCGGGTGCGGCAAATTCCACCAGCATTTGGCGGCAAAGCCCGCACGGCGGGAACCCGCCGTTTATCTCCTCGCCCGTGCCGCCCGCCACTGCTAACATCGTCACGGTACGCTCGCCCGCACTCACCGCCGCGCACAACGCACTGCGTTCTGCACATATCGTCCCCCCGTAGGAAGCGTTTTCTACATTGCAACCCGTGTACACCGCGCCGCCCGCGGTGAGCACTGCCGCCCCGACGGCACAACCGGAATACGGGGCATACGCGTGGGTACGCGCGGCTATGGCCGCGGCGCACAATTCCTGTTTGGTCACGCTAACACCTCCTGCAAAAAGCCAGTGCCGGCACCGTGCCACGGCACGCCAAGATACTGCGCCACGGTGGCGGCTATGTCGGCAAAACTGGTTCGCGTGCCCAGCGGCACGGGGCGCACGCCCGCGCCGTATACCAGGAGCGGTACGTATTCACGGGTATGGTCGGTGCTGGCATCGCCGGGGTCGCAACCGTGGTCGGCGGTGATAATTAACATATCCTCCTGCCCCAAGCGCGATAATAATTCCGGCAGCCAACGGTCGAACGCCGAAAGCGCGGCGGCATAGCCATCCACATCCTGCCGATGCCCGTACAACATATCAAAATCTACCAAATTGATAAAACACAACCCCTCAAACGGGGTGTCTGCCGCGCGCAAGGTTTGCGCCATACCCTCGGCATTGTTGTGGGTGGGTACACTGTGCGTAATACCGCGACCGGCAAAAATATCGGCAATTTTCCCCACCGTCCACACCGTTTGACCGGCGGCACTCACCGCGTCCAGTAATGTGGGTTGCGGGGGCGGCAGCGAAAAATCTCGGCGGTTGGCGGTGCGGGTAAATGACGGTGCTTCCCCCGCAAAGGGGCGGGCAATCACCCGACCGACTGCGTGTTCACCGCACAACAAGCGGCGCGCAACACGGCAAGCGTTGTACAATTCTTCCGGCGGAACAACCGCTTCATGCGCGGCAATTTGAAACACACTATCCGCCGAAGTATATACAATCCAGTTGCCGGTATCCAGGTGCTGCTGCCCGTAATGGCGAATAACCTCCGTACCGGAATAGGGGCGGTTGCACAACCAACCGCGGCCGGTTTCTTCGGCAAACGCCGTGAGCAACTCCACAGGGAACCCCTGCGGATAGGTGGGCAGCGGTTGCGTGGATACCACGCCCGCCAGTTCCCAATGGCCAAGGGTGGTGTCTTTGCCGTTGGACTGTTCCGCCATACGCCCTACCGCGGCGGTGGGCGTAGCCGTGGGTAAAAAACACGTGCCGCCTGTAATGTTGCCCAGCCCCAACGCGCACAAGTTGGGGACAACGCACCGGGGCGAGGCGGCTACCCGACGCAGGGTGTGCGCGCCCTCATCCCCAAACGCGGCGGCATCCGGCAACGCCCCGATACCGCAGGAATCCAACACCAAGATAAATACCCGCTTCATCGGTCATTCTCCTTGGCCAAGCGCACCAGCCGGCTGGTACCCAACCGCGAGGCGCCCAGCGCGATAAAATCCGCCGCATCCTGCCACGTAGCAATGCCGCCCGCCGCTTTAATTTTTACGTGCGGGGCGCAGTGTGCCGCAAACAGAGCCACATCCTCCCGCGTGGCACCACCGGCGGAAAACCCGGTGGAGGTTTTAATGAACTCTGCCCCCGATTCCGAAACCACCCCGCACAAGCGGATTTTTTCTTGTTCGGTGAGCAGGCACGTCTCAATAATCACTTTCAAAATATGCTCGCCGCACACCCGCTTGACCGCGCGAATATCCGCCAGCACACGCGCATAGTCTCCCTCACGCACGGCACCGAGAGGAATGACCATATCAATTTCATCCGCACCGGCACGTAGGGCGTCCTCCGCTTCAAAGCATTTGGCAGCGGTGGTGGCGTACCCGTTGGGAAACCCAATAACGGTACACACCGCCATACGGTTGCCGACGTACGCCCGCACGGCAGATACCGCCGCGGGCGGAATACATACCGACGCAGTGGAATAGCGTATGGCATCGTCACACAAGGCGCGCAACTCGGCTTCGGTGGCGGTGGGTGTCAGTAACGTGTGGTCCACGCGCGATAAAATGGCTTCTTGGTTGATATTGGGTGTGTTCATACAGTTACCTCCTCTGTTTTAGGAGAGAATGGTGCCGGCTCAAACCGGTAACGGCGGTAATACCATACCGTAACAATGCAGCACGCCAGCCAGCCGGCGGGATAACTCATACCAATGGGTAAAATTTCGTTGGCGATAAAACGCGACATAACGAACAAATACACTTGGCGGAAGCCAACGAACGTGGACAACATAATGACCATTGGTGCGCGACTATTACCCACCCCGCGCAGTGCGGCGGCAAACACTTGGTTGGCACAACTGAGCAGGAAAAACGGCGTGATACACCGCAACAACAACACCGCATAGTGTACCACGCGGGGGTCGTCGTTAAACAACGGAGCCAGTTGCGGCGCAAACACCACCACCGGTACAATAATGCACAACACACATACCGTGCAAATACCGTACCCTACCAGTGCACCGCGGCGGGCGCGGCGCATATTGTTTACACCGTAATTTTGCCCCACAAAGGTGGTAACCGCCATGGCCAGTGCCTGAATGGGTACAAAAATGATGTGGTCAATTTTAGAGTAAGATGTCCACCCCGCCAAACAAAAGGTTTTGTCGGTGTTGACACCCGCCACGTACGACTGCACAAACACGTTGGAAAACGCGGTGAGTGCCAGTTGCAAAGCCGACGGCACGCCAATGCGAATAATGGCACCGAGTAAGTCGCGGTGGATACGCAAACGCCGCCATTCCAGCCGCACGCAAGAACGACTACGCAACAAGGTAACCACGGTGAGCACTGCCGACACCCACTGGGCAATGACGGTGGCCCACGCCACGCCGGCCACACCCATATGAAACCCAAAGACAAACACCAAATCCAACACGGTATTGGTAACGGCAGAAACCACCAAAAAATAAAACGGGCGGGTGGAGTCCCCTATGGCACGCAAAATACCGGAACCGATGTTGTACAACATTAGCCCCATCATACCGGAAAAATAAATGGTAAGGTACGTTTTGCCGTGGGCAAGCACGCCCGCCGTTTCGGCGGAGGGAAGCATTAACCGCAACAACCACGGTGTGCCAAACATCCCTAACAAGGTGAAGCCCACGCCCAAAAGAACGGTGGTGAGCATAGCCGTGTGCGCGGTATCGCTCACACGGTCGTACCGTTTGGCGCCGTAATATTGCGAAATAACCACGCCCACGCCGGTAGCAAAACCGGAGAAAAACCCAATAAGAATATTGATAATAGGGCCCACGCTGCCCACGGCGGCGTAAGCGTCGGTTTGGCCGGTTTGGCCAATCACCCACGTGTCCACCAAATTGTACAACTGCTGGAACAAGTTGCCCGCCATTAACGGCAAGGAAAACCATATTAAATTACCGACAATGCTACCGGTGGTCATATCCCGTTCTCGCCGCTTGCCGACAGGCCGCACCGCAGTCATAGCCCCATCTCCTTCTTTTGTTCTATGGTATACCATAAGGGAACCGAACTCGCAATGGTTTTCGCCGCGTTTTTTCGCCCGTCTTGCCGCAAATTTTTCCGCCATGCGCCAGCATGCCGAAAAAATTGTTTGTGACCCGGACAAAAAACCGACAGGCGAAAACTGCTTGGCACCTATGGGCAAAA
>JAZOLU010000033.1:0-31663 GCA_045653425.1 Acutalibacteraceae bacterium
CATTTCTACAATCATCAACGTATCCAACTAAAAACAAAACTGACACCACTTGAAAAGCGATGTCAGTATATTGCTTAAAATTTAATTTTCATCTACCATAGGGTTCTTTTTGTGCTGTCCGCACAAATTGGGGCAGTTCACTGTTGGGATGTGCTTTTTTGTAAAAACTTATGACTTGCCAAACCGTTTTGGCAGCCGCTTGACCCAGCCGCGCAGCGGCAAAAACAAACTACGCAGCGGTGTACAATGTTCCGTGGAATACATATCGGCGCCGGCGTCGGCAAACCCCAACGCCATACAAAAGGTGCCCACCAGTTTGGGAGAGAGGAATGGGTAATCCACCATACCGTATACAACAAAGGATACGGCGAACAACAAAACGGTAAGCCCCATACCGGCGGCTTTTTTGGAATGGTCCAAAAGCGACATACTGTTTTGCAGTAGGCGCGTAGCCACCAAACACATGAGGAACAAGGCAATAAAACCGCCCTCTACCAAAAGTTGTAACACCAAGTTGTGGGAGTGCGGTAAGTTCAGTCCCATACGGGTGAGTTCTTCCCAAAAGTTAGAGATACCGGGGCCTAACCCGAACAACGGATGCCGAATAATGGTTTGTAGGGCAACTTCCCATGCGTCAAACCGTCCGAGAATGGAGGTGTCGGCATTGCCAATGGATAAAAAACGACTGAGAATGGCTTCCGGAACAATGGCAATAATGGCGGTGATACACATCATAAACGGCGTAATTTGCCGCAGATGTGTAAGAATGATGAGCAGTAACATCGACAACAACGCAATATACGCGCCGCGAGAAAACGAGAGGATGGCACCGCACACCGCCAGTGCTAAAAACAACCGTGCCACCAGTTTGGATGGAGTGCGCCGTCCCGAAAAACCGTAATACCCCGCAAAGGGCAACACCATTACCAAATATTCCGCCATCACGTTGGGGTTGTTAAATGTGGAGGCAACGCGGTCCATTCCTTGCTCCAAATTAACCTCCATAGGGAAATAGCGGTAAAAGAATTGGTCAAACGCCAGCCAAAATTGGTTGGGGAAAATAT
The DNA here is from genome assembly GCA_045653425.1 of Acutalibacteraceae bacterium. Lineage (GTDB taxonomy): Bacteria > Bacillota > Clostridia > Oscillospirales > Acutalibacteraceae > RGIG3009. Next base: position 1,065 of record JAZOLU010000033.1, read on the forward strand.
AATCCAACACCTCGCGCAACAAATATTGAACGCAGGCAATGAACCCCACAATACCGGCTACCGCCCCCACCATAAACAGTGCCAAAGATAACCGTTTTGGGGTGTGCAACAACGTGGTGAGGGTAAGGTAGCAACAAAACATAACCACCCACATTAAAACGGTGGAGATACTGTTGAGCGTGTGGTCGGAATACACAATGCCCACGGCGGAATAGGCAATAAACAGTAACAACAGTTTACCGGGCATACCCAGCCGAATACGAGTTTCACGACTTTTGGCATCCTTGGCGGCAAACACCAGCGAGAGCGGTGCTAACACCGGCGCGGCGTATTCCGGCAACAACGGCATTACCAGCAAACACAGAAGTGAGGCCCAAAATCGCCTGTTTTCTGCCGCAACGTAGTGCCATTGTTTGCGCAAGTATGCAGCACTTTTTTTCAAAAAAAGTGACAGAAATGCCGGCATGTATTCCCACTCCTTTTCAGCATAGTTTTGTTTATTATACGCTATTGTGACAAACTGTGCAATGTTTGTTACAAACTTGTAAGGAAAACTTTGCATTTTCCGGTAAGTCGTGGTACACTCTAGGTAAAGTGATGCAAAGTATTCAAGCACTTTAATTTTAGTATAGTCGCGTAAGGGGGTTGGGTATGCGCCGCGTAGGAATGATAATACTGTGTGTGGTATTGCTGTTGGCGGGGTGTACGGCATCTCAGCCCGTTTCGCGTTCCGGCTTTGCGCTGGATACGTTTGTATCGGTAACTGTGTACGACGGCGGCACGGCAAACGTTCAGGCGGTATTGGATGCGTGCTTTGCCGAGATAACGCGCTTGGAAAACCTGCTCAGTGTCACGCGCGAAACCAGCGACATAGCGCGTATTAATGCGGCGAATGGTGCACCGGTAACAGTAGCGGAGGAAACGGTGCAACTGCTGAATATAGCGGTGCGGTATGGTGATTTGTCCGGCGGTGCGTTTGACATCACCTTACGTCCCGTAACGGCGTTGTGGAATTTTACGGCCGAACAACCAACTTTGCCGGATGCGGAGGAATTGGCGGCAGCGGTGAGCACGGTGGATTACCGAAATTTGTTGGTGGACGGCACCCACGTAACCTTGCCGCAAGGCGGATTGGACTTGGGTGGCATTGCCAAAGGGTTTATTGCCGACCGCGTGCGAGAGGTGTTGGCAGAACACGGCGTTGTCTCAGCCCTCATTGACCTTGGCGGCAACATTGTCACGTGTGGCAGCAAAGCGGGTGAGGATTGGAAAATCGGCGTAAAAGACCCGCTGGATACCACGCAGTTGTGCGCTATTGTGACCGGGCGGGATATGTCGGTGGTCACTTCCGGCATTTACGAACGGGGCTTTACGCGGGATGGCGTGCGGTACCACCATTTGCTTTCTCCGCAAACCGGAATGCCGGTGCAAAATGAACTGGCTTCGGTGACCATTGTTTGCGAGCGTTCTGTCGATGCGGATGCACTGTCCACGGCGTGCTTTGTGTTGGGCGAAACCAGGGCGCGGGAATTGCTGGCAACGGTGGGGGCAGAGGCGCTGTTTGTGCGGCGTGACGGTACGCTGAGTGCCACGGCCGGATTGCAATACACACCGGCGTAAAAAATACGCGGCTTACGAAATATAAAAATTATATAATGAGTATACAACAAATGCGAAAACAAAACAGCCAAAAACGGCGGTTGTGTTCGCATTTGTTTTTTATTCAAACAAAACAAATAAAGAAGTTTTTATTGACAAGTTTGGTATATTATGGTAAAATTGAGATGGGCGAAACTGGCAATTCGCGCCGGGTGAGTTGCAGTCGCCTATTATAATGAAAGGTGTGTAAGCGATGAAGAAAAAGTTTGTTCGTAAAGCCCTGTCCGTATGTATGGTAATAACGCTGCTGTTTTCCACTGCAACCGCTATTTCTGCAACCGGCATCGATGAAACATCGCTTGCCGCTATAACGGAAAAAACTTCCCTTGCCCCGTCACCGCTTACGGTTGACGGTGTTACTACCATCGCCGGTGAGCAAGAAGCATTGCGCGGCGAGTATGAAAAGCATTTTTTGATGCCGGACGGTACTTTGGTTGCCACTGTATATGACGTACCGGTTCATTATTTGAACGAACAGACCGGCGAGTGGAATGAGATTGACAACACTTTGCAGGCATCTGTTGACGTTAACGGCGATGCGCTGTATCGCAATCGGGACGGCTTGTTCGACGTATCGTTTGCACAGTCGGCTACTACCTCCGAGCCGCTGGTCACTTTGCAAACCAACGGTCACAGCATTGCGTGGCATTTTGTTCAACCGTCTTCCGGCTCCGGTGGATTGGAAGTTATGAGCACTTCGGAACAGGCGGTGTCGGTGACTGCGTTGCCGTCAGCACAAGTGTTGGCTAATGAGCCGACCGATGTACCGACAGACACGGTGGACACATCGGCACGCAAAACCACCGGCACGGTGCTGTACGAAGATTTAGCGGGGCAGAATACCGACGTTCGCCTAACGGTTACACCGGTAAAGGTGAAAGAGGATATTTTGCTTACGGCCGCTCCAACACAGGCAGTTTCGTATACCACACGCCTCACGCTTTCTGCAGGTCTTACTCCTACTTTGGGCGAGGACGGAACAGTGTTTATCCGTGATTCCAAAGGCGTGGATGTGTTCCGTATTGCCGCACCGTATATGACGGATGCTATGGACGAACTCAGCCAAGACGTTGACGTGGATTTGCTTTTTGTCGGCGGCGCTTGGGAATTGACGGTAACACCGAATATGGATTGGCTTACGGATACGGCGCGTGTTTATCCCGTTACCATTGACCCTACCGTGTATGCCTCTAACAACGCCTCAAACACGTGGGATACTTATATTTATCAGAATTGTACGTCCAGCAATGCGGTATCCCGCCAAGACCTTGACCGTATGTATATCGGCAACCGCACCTCGGCAAGCCAACTTAAATGCCGCGGGCTGGTAAAGTTCCTTACAATGCCTAAAATTTACGGAAACATCACAAGCGCCCAACTCTCTTTTACCACGCCGTCGGGTACGACCACGTGGAAGAATATGACACTGTACCGCATTACGGAAAGTTGGAATTGTAGCACTTTGGCATGGCCGGGGCCTGCGGCAACGGCTATTCAAAGCAAAGCAGTCAGCAACGGCAAATACACGTTTGACGTTACCGCTGCCATTCGTGCAATGTACCACAACAACTCCACCGGAACGGCGGGTAACTACGGTTTCCAGATACGGTATCAAGACGAGACCGCCTCGGATTATAACTCGCTGCGCTCCTCCGAATGGTCCACGGATACCGCGAACGATGCGGCAAAACCCTATTTGGCCATTACCTATACCAACTATTCTCCCTGTTCGTTTACCAGTGGCGAACTGTACCATATTACCAACGTAGCCAGCGGTAATTATTTGAGTGTTACCAATTTTGGAAGTACCGGAACTGTTCTTTCGGGCCAAACCCCCACTTATCAAGGAAACCAATCGTGGAAACTCGTTCACGAAGGCAATGGTGTGTACAGTGCCACACCGGCGTTCCGGGTTGCACTGCGTATGAACGCACCGGGCATTACCAACGGTCAGGACGTTAACGTAATATCCAGCAATAACAGCGATGCGCAGCGTTGGGTCATTCTGCCCAATTCAGACGGCACGTACCGCTTTATGCCGGTTTCCGGCAAGGACGATGCCAAGGTACTGCAAGTGGAAAACGCCACTGCCGGCTCGGTTTCGTCGGCGGAGATTGGTGTATGGAGTGGTGCGGCAAAACAAAAATGGAAAATTCAGGACATCAGTTCTCCCGCGCACAGTGGTGTTGTCAGCGGCAAACCCTACTACATTAAAAACGTTTCCACCGGTAAATATTTGGGTATGGTAAGCGATACCAACGCTACCTTGGTACAAGTAGGGCAAGGTACCAAAGTCCAAAACGGCAGGCAGCGCTGGCGCATTACTTACAGCGGCGGCAATTACACGCTCCAGCCAATTATCGCGCACGACGGTATATTCAACTTAAACAAATCGCTGGAAATACCAAATGGCAATATATTCGGTGACGCGGTTCCTCAAATTAACACCTCACACGCCGGCAGAAAGCAGAAATTCCAGTTAAAACAGTTTAATGCCACCACCTTTGCGTTCCTCACAAATTGCAGTGGCTACAACACTACACTGACCGCCGGCAGCGGCACAACGGTAGCCACCTCGTATTATTCCGGTGGTGCCACACAGCAGTGGGTGCTGGAACCGGCTTTCGATGCCACACAAACGGCGATTTCGCTTGGTGGAGAATTCTTCCCGGTAGCCAAAAATGGTGTCGAACAATATGCCGACGTTAAAGAAAGTAGTAGAGTATTCAGTTTAATGGGTTATGAAGCAAGTTATGAAGCCGATATGGTTCTCGGAGAGTTGCACTCTCTTATTGACGGCAAAAGTGTCATTCACTTTAGTTGCCACGGCAGCCGCGAAGCGTTGCAGTTTGAGAACGGAACCAATGCGGCCGGTCTTAAAGGGTTTAATATTAAGCAATTTTCCAGTGACGAACCGTACTGGGACCTCTACAACGTATCAATATTTGATTTTGATATATCCGATTGTAAATTGATGATTTTTGATGCGTGTAGCACGTATGTCCCGGGTGACTATGATGATGGTTTAGAATATTATGACATCTGCGATATGGCAGTTGACCTTGGCGTGGACGCCGTCATTGCGTGGGGACAAGACACTGACACCACAAGCAGAGAATGGTTACAACTGTTTTTCGACCGCGTTATGCGTGGCGACACCATTCAGCAAGCCGTTGATTATATGAACACTGTACATGATAAGAGTAATGGCGCGGCAGTTTGCTCCTGCAGTGATAAAGATTGTGCCATGTACGATGCACAAGTTGTGGGCAACGGCAATTTCCGGTTGTTCGCACAGCAGTAACCGGTATGGGGAAAGGAGTACTTTTATGAACAACAAACCGTATTTTCGGTTAGTCGCCCTATTGCTGGTGTGCCAGTTGGTATTGGCGGCGTGTATGCCAACCGAACAGGCAAAAACCGATAATAGCAGTACAACCGCGCCCACCGCCTCGTCCGAGTTGCACGACGTAACGACAACGGTTACTTCGTTACATTCCACAACCGTTACATTGGCACCAACAACCGGCAAACCAGCCACAACGGTTACCAAAACCAAGCCGACGGTTACCACAACCACCGGCGACATTAACGTGTTGCCAAGCGGAACAAAAGCACAGGGGGAGCGTCATAAAATGCTCGGCACACCAGCGTTTTCGTACGAAAGTGAAGATTATGACGTGTTGCGAAAACTCATTTTACAAAAATTCCCCGGTGAAAAAAATTTGGATGAGTTTCGTGTTACAAAAACAAAGAAGAAAGGACGAGTATTCGATGGTACTGAATTTGTTCAATATACGCATAGTGTAGATTTTGTTCGTTGGATAAATGGTTGCAGTACCGACTCCTTTTACGCTTTCTATTTTGATGAAAATGACAAAGGCATTGTTGTATGGGTAAAGCAAGAAGATTATAACCTTGCCAAGGTGATTCCGCCACGGGTTGCCACCGAAGCGGAAATTGAGGCGGCAAAGCAAGAAGAAGCCAAAAAAGTGCGTGAGGGGTTTGTTATTTGGAAACAAGAGGTTAGTCCTTCTATTTATGACATTGAGCGCGATGCGAATTACTTTAAGATAACCACACAGTACGTGAGTAAATCGACGTATGATGCATATTCGGATGAAACAAGTTCCTATTATGGGAGAACTCCACCCCATTCGGCTTATTTTGGGTCGTACGTCATCCCGCGCTAACGGTTAACCGGCATGGCGAAAGGAGTGTTTTTATGAACAACAAACCGTATTTTCGGTTAGTCGCCCTGTTGCTGGTGTGCCAGTTGGTATTGGCGGCGTGTACGCCGCCCCAACAAGCGGGTGCCACCACCGGCTCCACAGGGCAGCAAACTACGACGACAACGGTTACTTCGTTACATTCCACAACCGTTACATTGGCACCAACAACCGGCAAACCAACCACAACGGTTACCAAAACTAAGCCGACGGTTACCACAACCACCCGCGACATTAACGTTTTGCCAACCGGAACAAAAACACCGGCACAGAATTATAAAATGCCCGGCACGCCGGTGTTTTTGCACGAAAGTGAAGATTATGACGTGTTGCGAAAACTCATTTTACAAAAATTCCCCGATGAAAAGAATTTGGATGAGTTTCGTGTTAAAAAAATAGAAGAGAAACGTAGGGTATTTGATGGTGCTGAATTTCTGCAATGTCAGTATCGTGTGATTTTCAGCCGTTGGATAAACGGCTGCAGTACCAACGCATACTACATCTTCTTTTTTGATGAGAATAACAAATGCATCGCCATGGAGGTAAAGCGAGAAGAGTACGACCCGACCAAGGTGGTTCCGCCGCGGGTTGCCACCGAAGCGGAAATTGAGGCAGCCAAACAAGAGGAAGCCAAAAAAGTGCGTGAGGGGTATGTTGTTTGGAAACAAGAGGTTAGCCCTTCTTATTATGACATTGAGAACGATGCTAATTATTTTAGAATAACCACACTGTATGTGCCCAAATCGTTATATGATGAATACGTGGACGAAGCAGGGCCATATTACGGGCGCACCCCGCCCCATTCGGCTTATTCCGGGAGATACGTCATCCCGCGCTAACGGTTAACCGCAACGCCCCCGACACCGTCGGGGGCGTTGCTTTTGCAAAAAATCTGATTTTTCCTTTTTGCAACCCCACCGGCGTAAAAAATACGCGGCTACTCTTGCTTTTTTGAAATAACTGAGGTATAATAATGTGAACGCCTATGTACCTTGGGGCATACGGACAGGCGGGTCCTGCGCGACGGCGTGCCGTGAACCATGTCAGGCGGGGAACCGAGCAGCATTAAGCGGTTTTCTGCCGTGTGCCGCAGGGTGCCTGTTTGTCCGTATGCCCAAGGGTACAGGGCGTTTTTAAGTAATGAAAGGGGTGTTTCCGGCTTGTATCAGGTGTTGTACCGCAAATGGCGACCGCAGACTTTTTCGGAAGTTTACGGCCAACCTGCCGTTACCACGGCACTAAAAAACGAAATGCGCACCGGTCGGCTGGCGCACGCATATTTGTTTACCGGTTCCCGCGGGACAGGGAAAACCTCCTGCGCCAAAATTTTGGCAAAGGCGGTGAACTGCTTAGCCCCGCGTGACGGTGACCCGTGCAACGAATGTGATAACTGTCGCGGCATTGATGCCGGCAGCATTTTGGACGTGGTGGAAATTGACGCCGCCTCCAACAATGGGGTGGACAACATTCGCGATTTGCGCGAGGAAGTGAATTTTGCCCCCGCGGTTGCCAAGTACCGCGTGTATATTATTGACGAAGTACATATGTTGTCGGCGGGGGCGTTCAATGCGTTGCTCAAAACGTTGGAAGAACCGCCCGAGCACATTATTTTCATTTTAGCAACCACGGAGGTGCACAAACTGCCTGCCACCATTTTATCGCGGTGTCAGCGGTTCGATTTTGGGCGGATTCCCGCGGAAGAAATTAGTGCTCGCTTGCGTTACGTTGCACAGCAAGAGCAGTTTACGTTGGCGGAGGATGCGGCATTGCTCATTGCCCGCTTGGCGGATGGCGGTCTGCGCGATGCGTTGTCGTTGCTGGACCAATGCCTGTCTCGCTCGCGGGATATCACCACGGCGTTGGTGGCAGAAGCCACCGGTATGGCGGGGCGTGAGCATTTGTTCCGCTTGGCAGCCGCTGTGCGCACGCAGGACAGTGCGGCGGCACTCACCATTCTCCATTCACTGTACGAAGGTTCCAAGGATATGGAACGGTTGTGCGTGGAATTGATTGATTTTTACCGTAACGTTATGATTTTGAAGAGCGTGGGCAATCCCGATACGCTCATTGTTATTTCGCCGGAAGAGTTGGTGGATTTACGGCGTGAGGCGGAAGCGTTACCGTTGGAAAGCATTTTGCACATTATGGACGTGTTACAACGCACGTTGGACCGTTTGAAAAGCGGCGTGGCACGTCGGGTGGAAATGGAAACGACGTTACTGCGTTTGTGTGACCCGCGGTTAGACACCACACCCGAAAGTTTACTGCGCCGTATTGAAGCGTTGGAAACCCGTCCGTTACCCGCCGTGTCGGCACCGGTAGAGGCACAGGTGGAGGTGCCGACACCGACACCGGCGCCGGTACAGGCACCTGCCCCGCCGGCAACCACCACACCGGCGGAGGAACCACCCGTGTCTGCTCCCACTGCGGTTGCCGACAGTCCGGTTCCGTTTACCGAATGGGTGGAGGTGTTGGCACACATTGCCAAGCAAAGCCAGCCACTGTACGGCGTGCTTAATGACTCCACCGCCATGATAGATGGTGAACAGTTGATTATTCTTACCAACAACGATTTGTTTGGCTCGTTGGTACGTTCCGAAGGCAACAAAGCGGTGTTGATGGGGGCGGTGCAAGCCGTGCTGGGCAAACCAATGCGCATTAAGCGCGGCCGTCTTGCCCAAACAGAAACGGCAAGCGAACCGACCGACCCGTTGTCTGCGTTTTTGAAACGCAGCGCGGAAGCGGGCGTTACCATTGAAGAGAAGGGTTGAGGATTATGAAAGCAAGATTACCGCAAGGTTACGGTGGCGGCAGTAACAATATGCAGGCCGTGCTCCGTCAAGCACAAAAAATGCAAGAGGATATGGCAACCGCGCAAGCGGCATTGGAAGAAAAAGAGTATTCGGCTACGGCGGGTGGCGGTATGGTAACCGCCACGGTAGACGGCAAGCATTTGTTGCGTTCATTGGTGCTCAACCCCGAAGTGGTAGACCCGGATGACACCGAAATGTTGGCAGATATGATTACGGCAGCGGTGAACGAAGCCGTGCGTGCGGCACAAACAGATTCGGAAGAAACACTGGGCAAAATCACCGGTGGTATGAATTTGCCGTTTTAACGGGATGCGTAAGGCGGGATTATGGGCACTGACGTTGTCGGTTGCCGGTGTGATTTTTTGGTTTTCGGCGCAATCGGCGGAAGAATCTTCGGCCGTCAGTAATGCCGTTACCGGCGGCGTATTTGGCTGGTTGTTTGACCTACTTGGGTTGACGGAAGGCCAGCGAGAGGTGGCGCACGAACTCATTCGCAGCGGCGCGCACGTTGTTTTGTTTGCCCTGCTTGGTTTTTCCACATCGTTGCTCACCCGCAGTTATCAACTGCGGCGTTGGGTAATGGTTACTGTTAGCGCGTGCTCGGCTTACGCGGTGTTGGATGAATGTCATCAACTGTGGCGCGCCGCCGGCAGGGCGTTTGAATGGATGGACATTGTTAAAGACGTTGGCGGCGTGTTGTTAGGTATAGGCGCGGTGGCATTGCTGTGTCGTTTAGTGGTGCGACAAAAACAGTGGGTGACGGCAAATTCAAATGACGTTAATCACCCTAAGGAAGGAATGTAAGTATGGCGTATCGTGTGGCGGCACTGGATAAATTGATTGAACAATGGGAACGCTTACCCGGCATTGGACATAAAACGGCGGTGCGGTTGGCGTTTTCTATACTTTCTATGCCGGCGGAAGAGGCGCGCCGTTTTGTGGATGCCATTACCGATGCACGCACCTCCATTCACGAATGTGAAGTTTGTTGCAATTTAACCGACGGCGAGCAGTGCACGGTGTGTACCGCCGCTAATCGCGACGAAAGCGTGATTTGCGTGGTGGAAGAACCGCAGGATGTGCTGGCATTTGAGCGCACGCGGGAGTATCAAGGTGTGTACCACGTGTTGCACGGCACCATTTCACCAATGGACGGTGTGGGTCCGGAACAATTACGTATTAAACAGTTGCTCACCCGTGTGGCTAACACCGACGTTACCGAAGTGATTATGGCCACCAACCCCACGGTTGAAGGGGAGGCAACGGCTATGTATTTGTCGCGGTTGCTTAAACCGTTTGAAGTGAAAGTTACCCGCTTGGCCTACGGTATTCCCGTGGGCGGCGATTTGGAATATGCCGATGAAGTTACTTTGCGTCGGTCGTTGGAAGGACGCAGCGAATTATAATGAGGAGGAATTGTCGTGGCGGGCGAGCGTGTATCCACCAAAACCATTGCCGAAAATCGAAAGGCCTTTCACGACTATTTCGTGGAAGAATCTATGGAAGCGGGCATTGAACTGTGCGGCACCGAGGTAAAATCCTTGCGGCGCGGCGCGGTGAATTTGAAAGATGCGTGGTGCGCCGTGGAAAACGGAGAGTTATTTGTCAAAGGTATGCACATCAGCCCGTATGAGCAAGGCAATATCTTCAATCGTGAACCCACTCGCCCGCGTCGGTTGCTTATGCACCGCCGTGAGATTTTTCGTTTATATGGTTTGCTTAAACAACAACAGGGTATGACACTGATTCCGCTGTCGTTGTATTTTAAGGGTTCTCGTGTAAAAGTGCAGTTGGGTTTGTGCCGTGGTAAAAAGTTGTACGACAAGCGAGAGGATGCCGCGCGGCGAGATATGCGCCGCGAGGCGGAACGTGCGTTGCGCAATCGGGAGTATTAAAAAAGGGGGCAGACAAATGAGCCTGTTATCCGTGGTTATTCCCTCATATAATGAGGAAAACAATATTGCCCTCGCCGCTGCGCGGTTGGCGGAAGTGTTAGAGGGCGCAGACATTGCGTATGAATTGATTTTTGTGGACGACGGTTCGCACGACCGTACCTATGACCGCATTTGTGAGGAAGCACGGTGCAATCCGGCGGTGCGGGGTGTTTCATTTAGCCGCAACTTTGGCAAAGAAGCCGCCATTTTTGCGGGTTTAAGTGAGGCGCGCGGAGATGCGTGCGTGGTAACGGACTGCGATATGCAGTTCCCGCCGGAGGTCATTCCGCAGATGGTTGCTTTATGGCGGCAAGGGTACGAAGTAGTGGAAGGTAAAAAATCTGACCGCGGCAACGAACACGCGGCGCACGGTGTGTGCGCGCGATTGTTCTATCGTTTGATTGGGCGCGCCGTGGGAATAGATATGCAATCCTCGTCGGATTTTAAGTTGCTGGACCGCAAAGTGGTGGATGTGCTTAATTCTTTGCAGGAAAAAGACACGTTTTTCCGCGCCTTGTCGTTCTGGGCGGGTTTTCGCACTACCACGGTGGAATTTACGGTGGCGGCGCGTACCAACGGCCAGTCCAAGTGGTCGTTTGGTGGGTTGTTAAAATATGCCGTTAACAATTTAACCTCTTTTACCACCGCCCCGCTGCGATTTGTGACGTTTTTGGGTGTGTGTTTGCTGGTATGTATGCTGGTATTGGGTATTCAAACACTGGTGCGGTTTTTCCTCGGCAAGGCGGTGGAGGGCTTTACCACGGTTATCTTATTGTTGCTACTCATCGGCGGTTCGATTATGGTGAGTTTGGGTATTATGGGCCATTACATTGCCCGCATTTATGATGAAGTCAAGAACCGTCCGCGGTTTATCATTGCGCGACGTACAGAGGAGGAAACCGACCGTGTTGCTAACTCTTGATTTAGGGAACACCAACCTTACCGCCGGCGTGTTCGACGGTGAAAATTTGGTGTGTGAATGTCGTTTGGCAACCGACCGCGCTCGCACGGAGGAACAATACGCGGTTGAGTTGCTGCTGATATTGCAGTTACATCACATTGCTCCGGATGCCATTGACGGTGCCATTTTAAGTTCCGTGGTTCCCGGGCTGGACAAGGTGTTGTGTGCCGCAGTACAACGCGTCACGGGCGTACAACCGCTCATTGTGGGTCCGGGCGTTAAAACCGGCATAAATATTCGTATTGACAACCCCGCCCAGTTAGGCGCGGATTTGCTGGTTGGCGCGGTGGCGGCGGTACACAAGTACGGTGCGCCTTGCATTGTATGGGACCTCGGCACCGCAACCACCGTTTCGGCAATTGACGCAAACGGGGTGTTCCGCGGTGGTGCCATTATGCCCGGCGTGGCAACCTCGCTGGATTCGCTCATCAGCAACGCCTCCTTGTTGCCGCGTGTTCATCTGGAAGCCCCCAAACACGCCATTGGCACCAATACTGCCGATTCGTTGCGTTCTGGTTCGGTGCTGGGCACGGCGGCTATGATGGAGGGTATGATTGACCGTATTGAGCAGGAACTCGGCACCCCCGCCACGGTCATTGTTGCCGGTGGGTTAGGTCGAGAGATTGCCGCGGCTTGCCGCCGCAAAACGGTGTACGACAACCATCTGTTGTTGGATGGCTTGCGTCTTATTTATCAAAAAAACCGCCCCTGACGGTTTTTAAAAAATGCGCTGCATCTCGCAAGAGAGCAACAGCAAGGAGTGTTTGAATATGGTAGCAAAGAAAACGGTTCGTTTGGCACAGTTGTCCATTTTGGCGGCACTGATTGTGGTACTGCAACTAATGAGTTACAGCATCAAAATCGGCACGTTCAATTTGTCGTTGGTGCTCATTCCGCTGGTTATCGGCGGTGTACTGTTCGGCGTACGTTCCGGTGCTCTGTTGGGCGCGGTGTTTTCCGTTGTCGTTATTATCGGATGTATCTCCGGTATGGATGTGGGCGGTAATATTTTATGGAATGTTAACCCTTGGCTAACGGCATTGGTCTGCTTGGTAAAAGGGGTTGCCGCGGGCGCCGCGGGCGGCGCGATAGCGGCAGTGTTCCGTCGCGCAGGCAAGCCGGTGGCAGGTGTCATTGTTGCCGCCGTGGCAGTGCCGGTAGTGAACACCGGTTTGTTCACGTTGGCTATGTGGTTTTTGTTCCGCGACACACTGGTTGCGTGGGCCGCAGGGCAGGATGTGGTGTATTACATATTCTTTGGCCTTATCGGTGTCAATTTCTTACTGGAATTTGGGTTAAATGTGGTGCTGGCTCCGGTAACAGAGCGCATTATTGCCGCGGTACGCCGTGTAGCAGACTGATAAAATGGTAGGGGACAGCAGGGGGTCCTCGCATCATAAAAAATTAACGGCTTGGGTGTAACCCAAGCCGTTTTCGCCTAACCACGCTTAATAGTAGCGGTATGAAACGCATTAGAAATCTTGCTTAATTTTTTCCAAGCAGTCGGAGCAAATGTAATGGTCGCGATATTCCACCGTGTGTTCCGATTGCCCGCAAAAAATGCACGCGTTGGTGTATTTGCGCAAAACAATGGAATCGCCCTCCGTGAAAATTTCCAGAAAGGCATTTTCAATTTGTAGGGTGTTACGCAATTCCTTTGGTATCACAATACGCCCCAAGTTATCTAATTGACGAACAATTCCGGTAGATTTCATAAAACAAACCTCCTTGTGATGTTTGCTCATTGTATCACAATATCCAAAATTTGTCAAGAAAAAGAAAAATTTGACAAGCCAAGGAAAATGCAGGCGAAAGCCAAAGAAAGCAGTTGAATCCGTACGAAAAAAATGATATTATTAAAAAAACTGTATTTCCGAAAGGGATAGCGGTATGAGTTATAAGCGTTGGGTATATGCACAACTGGATAAGGAACTGGCAGGGGAACTGTCCGCCGAGTGCGGGCTGGATCCACTGTTGTGCTTGCTGCTTACCGGTCGCGGGATTACCGACCCGGAACGGGCTATGGACTTTTTGGTGGGGAACGAGTTAAGTGCAGACCCGTTTTCCTATATAGATATGGATATAGCGGTGGACCGTGTGCAGCGTGCCATTGACGAGGGCGAGCGCATTGCTGTGTACGGTGACTACGATGCCGACGGTGTTACGGCCACGGTGTTGTTGTATTCGTATTTGCGCAGCAAAGGCGCGGTGGTTCAGTATCGTCTGCCGTTGCGTGAGGGCGAGGGTTATGGCCTCCATTGCGAGAGCATTGATGAACTGGCGCGCGACGGGGTACAACTGATTATTACGGTGGATAACGGTATTTCTGCCGTGGAGGAAATTGATTACGCCAACCATTTGGGGATAGACGTGGTGGTGACCGACCATCACCAACCGCCGGCGGTACTGCCGAATGCGGTGGCGGTGGTAGACCCGCACCGCCAGGATTGCACCGGCGATTTCAAAGATTTGGCCGGTGTTGGTGTGGCGTTTCAACTGGTGTGCGCGCTGGAAGGCGACTGCGACCGCGTGTTGGCGGAGTATGCCGATTTGGTGGCGCTGGGTACGTTAGCGGACGTTATGCCGCTGTACGGCGATAATCGCGTGCTGGTGCGGCACGGATTGGTGCGTATTAATCGTGCGGACGGGCGGTTAGGATTGCGCCGCTTGCGCGAATACGGCGGGGTAGAACGTGCATTAAATGCCACAGGGGTATCGTTTACCATAGCACCGCGTATTAACGCCGCCGGCAGAATGGGCGACCCGCACAAAGCGGCGGCGTTGTTGTTAAGTGAGAATGCGGAAGAAGCAGATGCACTGGCAGGCGAAATTTGCGAGTTAAACAGTGAACGCCAAGCCACCGAAGCGGCGATTTTGAAAGAGTTATCGCATGCATTGGATACCGACCCGACCCTGCCCGCACAACGCGTGTTGGTGGTATGGGGTGAGGGTTGGCACCCCGGTGTGTTGGGCATTATTGCTGCGCGGTTGCTGGAACGCTACGGCAAACCGTGTGTGGTATTAAGTGTAAACAACGGTATTGCCCGCGGTTCCGGGCGCAGCATTGCCGGGTTTTCTTTGTATGAGGCGTTGCACGCATGTGAGGAGTGTTTGCTGGGCTATGGCGGGCATGAGCAAGCGGCGGGGCTCACGGTGGAGGCGGCACGGTTGCAGGAACTGCGCGAGCGGTTAAATGCTTATGCCGCCGAGGTGGCACCGCAAATGCCGGTGGAAGAATTGCAGTTGGATTGTCGGCTTCGTCCGGGGCAAATCACGCCGGATATTTTGCTGGCACTGTCGGCGTTGGAGCCGGTAGGCGCGGGCAATCCCCGCCCGTTATTCGGTTTGTCGCATATGTTGTTGGAACGTGTGGAACCGGTGGGTGGCGGCAAGCATTTGCGCCTAACGTTAACGCGTGACGGCGCGCGAGTTACGGCAATGAAATTTTCTGCCGCGCCGGAAACGTTCCCGTACACGGCGGGAGATACGTTGGATGTAGCGGTTGTGTTGGAACGACACGAATATCAGGGAAAAATCAGCGTATCCATTATTGTTCGGGATATTCGCCCCTGGGCACCTGCGCAGGAAGATGTTTTGGATGCCTTGGCAACGTATGGCACGGTGCTGCGGCGTGAACTCACGGAGGCCGACACAGTAGCATCGCCCTCGCGTGAATGTACAGCGCGGGTATACCGTTTTTTGAAGCAACGCGCTTTTTGCGGTCCGACAGAGGCGTTGTTCCTCCGGCTGGCAACGCCGGAATTTCCGTGCACACAACTGTTGCTTGCTTGCCGCATATTGTGGGAAGCGGGCTTAATAGAATGGCGCGACGAGGGCGATACTGTATATGCCGCGGTGCGCGAAACGGTGGGAAAGACCGATTTGTCGCAAACGGCAACGGCTCGATATTTGAACGGCAGGGAGGTGTCATTGTGACAACAGGGGGTATCCTTCTTAAAGAGAAGGCAATCGCCGCTTTACGCAAAGCGATTGGGGATAACGAAAAAAATTACGATATGGATACCATCGACCGTGCGATTGCGCTGGCGTGTGAAGCACACGCCGGTCAGCATCGCTATTCGGGCGAGGAATACGTTTGCCATCCCTTGCAGGCGGCGTGTATTTTGGTGGAACTGGGAATGGATAACGAGACCGTAGTGGCCGCCATTTTGCACGACGTGGTAGAGGACACTGCCGTAGAATTGGAGGAAATTCGTCGTCAGTTTGGCGATGAAATTGCCTTGTTGGTAGACGGCGTTACCAAAATTGAGCAAATGCCCTTTTCCACCAAGGAAGAAGAACAGGCGGAAAACGTGCGCAAAATGCTGATGGCAATGTCACAAGATATCCGCGTGATTATTATTAAACTGGCCGACCGCTTGCATAATATGCGTACCAACTCCGGATGGGAGCCGCAAAAACGGCGGGACAAAGCCAAGGAAACATTGGATATTTACGCTCCCATTGCCCATCGTTTGGGTATTCGCGCCATTAAAGATGAGTTGGAGGACATATCCATTCGTCTGCTCGACCCAATGGCGTGCCAAGAGATTGAGGACAATCTACAAATGCATAGCGATGACCGCACCGCGTTTTTGACGGATATTCAGCAGCGTTTGCAGGAGCGAATGGCACAATACGATTTGAAACCGTATATCAGCGGGCGTATTAAAAGCATTACGGGCATTTACCGCAAAATGTATATGCAAGGGCGTTCGTTTGACGAAATATACGACATTTACGCGGTTCGCATTATTGTGGACACCGTGAACGATTGTTATAATGTGCTGGGCATTGTGCACGATTTGTTCCGTCCGTTGCCCAATCGGTTTAAAGATTACATCTCCACGCCAAAAAGCAATATGTACCAATCACTGCACACCACGGTCATCAGCCACGAAAAAATCCCGTTTGAGGTGCAAATTCGTACGTGGGATATGCACCACACCGCGGAATACGGCATTGCGGCGCACTGGAAATACAAACTGGGTATTCATAAAAAAGACCGTTTGGAAGACAAAGTCGCGTGGGTGCGCCGCTTTATTGAAAACCAGCAGGATGTGGATGACGCCGAAGATATTGTGCGTTCCATTAAAACCGACTTGTCATCCGACGACGTGTTTGTGTTCACCCCACGCGGCAAGGTGGTTAACTTGCCCAGTGGTTCAACGGTTATTGACTTTGCGTATGCCATTCACTCGGAAGTGGGCAATCGTATGGTGGGTGCCAAGGTGGACGGGCGCATTGTGTCCATTGATTATCAGGTAAAAACAGGCGAAATTGTGGAAATTCTCACCACATCCTCTGCCAACCACGGACCGAGCCGCGATTGGTTGCAGATGGTTAAAACCAGCGAAGCGCGTAATAAAATTCGCGCGTGGTACAAGCGGGAACGCCGTGAGGAAAACATTGAAAAAGGGCGCGAAGAACTGGAACGCGAAATGTCGCGCAATTTCATTCGTTTATCCGAAAATGATTTGCAAGATTTTTTGGCACTGCAAGCCAAACGCCAGCACTGTGCTACCATAGACGATTTTTACGCGGCTATCGGTTACGGCGGCATTTTGTTATCCCGCCTAATTCCGCGTATGAAAGACGATGCGCAAAAGTATACCAAAAACGAGCCGGCCACACTGCCGCCCGTTACGCCTTCGCGCCCACATCGGCATCATAACGGCGGCGTTATTATTGAAAATATGGATAACTGCTTGGTAAAATTTGCCCGTTGCTGCAATCCGGTTCCCGGTGACGATATTGTGGGATTTATTACCCGCGGGTACGGGGTATCCATTCACCAGCGCGGTTGTACTAATGTGCCTCAGGATATGTCACAGTGCGCCGAACCGGAGCGTTGGGTTTCGGTGAAATGGGAAGATGCGGTACGTGAGGAATTTAAGGCGGAACTGCACATTGAGGCGGTTGAACGCTTTGAACTGCTGGTGGATATTACGGCACAATTAGCGGCTATGCACGTGATGATTTACGGTATGCAAGCGCGCGAGCATCAAGATGGCAAGGCGGAAATTTCCCTTACCATTGGGGTAAACTGCGTGCAACACGTGCAGGAAGTTATCACGCGATTAAAGCGCGTACGCGGTGTGCAATCCATTGAACGGAGTGGGGTGTAATCAATGAAAGCAGTGTTTCAACGGGTGTACAATGCGGAGGTAACGGTAGAGGGTCGCTCTACCGGCCGTATCGGCGCGGGCGCGCTGATTTTGCTGGGTGTACTGCGGGAGGATACGGTGGAACAAGCCGTACTGATGGCACAAAAAATTGCCAATCTTCGTGTGTTTACCGATGAGCAGGATAAAATGAACCTTTCGCTTGTGGACATCGGCGGCGAGGCGTTGGTAGTGTCTAACTTTACGTTGGCGGCCAATTGTTCGCACGGGCGGCGTCCTGAATTTTTGGCGGCGGCACGGCCCGAACAGGCAGAGCCTCTGTATGAGCGATTTATGGAGGAACTGCGCGCATGCGGTATTCGCGTGGCATCGGGCGAATTTGGTGCCGATATGACGGTGGCAATGAACGGCGAAGGGCCTGTTACCATTGTGCTGGATACGGCGGATTGGGAGAAAAAACGATGAAGGTATCGTATTATCCGTTGGGGGCGTATCAGGCCAACTCCGTGGTGCTGTCGGACGAAAACGGTTCGCTGGCGGTAATTGACCCCGGCGATGAAGCACCGCGTTTGCTTGCTCGCTTGCAAGAAAGTGGGGAAACGGTGGTTGCCATTTTACTCACGCATGCACACTTTGACCATTTGCTTGCCGTGCGCGCATTGCAGGAAGCCACCGGTGCGCCGCTGTACGTGCACGCAGCGGATGCGGCGGCACTGACCGATGTTGGGCGCAGTTTAATCCCGCCGTCGCGCTTGCCGTACTCGCTCACTGCCGACCGTTTGTTAAATGACGGCGACACGGTAACGGTGGGTGAACTTAAACTGGAAGTATTGCATACGCCGGGGCACACGCCCGGTAGTTGTTGCTACCGTTGCGGCGATGTGTTGGTTGCCGGTGATACGCTGTTTTGCGGCAGTGTTGGTCGTACGGATTTGCCGGGCGGCAACACCGCGGCGTTATTTAACAGTTTGCGCCGTTTGGCGGCGTTGCCTGAAACATTGCGGGTAATTCCCGGTCACGGGGAAGAAACAACCCTTGGCCGCGAATGTCGCTGCAATCCCTATTTGGTGGGTGTATAACGAATGTATTTGTTGTTGCAAGGTCACGATTATCATTTTGAATTGCAAAATATTTGTCGGTTGTTTTTACCGCAAGAAAAAATAACCATTGTCACCGAGGATACTGACCTCAGCGGTGTTGTGGTTATTACGCGGTTGGAGCGTGGTGTAAGTGATACCGCGTTGTACTGTCGCTTGCGGCTGGACGATTTTGACGAGGTGCTTACCGCAACCGTTCCCAACACACACGCCGATTATGAGAATGAGTGCGAGTTGGTATTGTGCGAACTGTTGTATCGGTTGCTTTCGCAATTGTGCGGTATCACGCAGGATTGGGGTTTGGTTACCGGTGTCCGTCCGGTAAAATTGTTGCGCCGTCTCACGGCGGAATGGGGGGCAGAGCGTGCCGCCGCTTGGATGCGTGACCGCTTGCTTGTTAGCGAAGAAAAACTGGAACTCTGCCGCAACACGTTAGCGGTTGAGGATTCGTTGCTCACACTTTCCCGCCCCAACTCGTTTAGTTTGTATGTGTCCATTCCTTTTTGTCCCACCCGTTGCGATTACTGTTCTTTTGTTTCGCAAACCGTTACCCGTGCCGCTAAGTTAATGCCCGTGTATGTGGAACAGTTGTCACGTGAGTTGGCCTACACCGGTGCTTTGGCGCGCGACTTAGGTTTGCGGTTGGAAACGGTGTATTTTGGCGGCGGTACACCCACCACGCTCACCGCGGAACAATTGCAATGTTTGCTCAGCACCGTAGAGCGGCATTTTGATTTGTCCACCGTGCGTGAATACACAGTGGAGGCAGGCCGCCCCGATACGGTAACGGAAGAAAAACTGCGTGTTCTGAAAGTGGCGGGGGTATCCCGCATCAGTATTAACCCGCAAACACTCAACGACGCGGTGCTGGAACATATTGGACGTCGCCACACGGTAGCAGATTTTTATGAGGCATTTAATATTGCCCGCCGCACCGGATATCAAAATATCAATACCGATTTAATTGCCGGCTTACCTACCGACACGTACAACGGTTTTTGCCGTACCATTGATGGGGTTTTGGCATTGTCACCCGAAAGTGTTACCGTGCATACGTTGTCTATGAAGCGTGCCGCCAATCTTAACTTGCAAAAGCGCGCCGACTACACGGTTGCGGACGAGGCGGCGCGCATGGTGGCACATACCGCGCAGATGTTACCGCAGGCGGGGTATCGGTCGTATTATTTGTATCGTCAAAGCCGTACGGTGGGCAATCAAGAAAATGTTGGTTGGGCACGTATCGGCTATGAAAGTTTGTATAACGTGTATATTATGGACGAAACGCATACCATTTTGGGATGCGGTGCCGGTGCGGTTTCTAAGTTAAAACAACCGGGAACGGAGTATTTGGAACGTGTGTTCAACTACAAATTTCCTTATGAATATAATGCCGACTTTGAGGAAATGTTGCGCCGCAAAGAGAGCGTACGCACCTTTTACGAAACACGGAGGAGGGGTGGAGTTGACGGAATCGCGCCGTCTGGTATGTGAGGACATTAACCGTGCCGTGCGTGACAATCCGCACCGGTTAATCCGTTCAGAGGATGAACGGTATATGTCGGAGTTGTCGGTGCTGGCAGACCGCGTTGTCGTGGCACCGCATCGGTTATTGGTGTTGCTTTCGGGTCCCTCTGCCTCCGGAAAAACCACCACGGCAAACAAACTGGGAGCACTGCTGCGTGAGCGCGGGCGGGAAGCGTATACCGTATCGCTGGATAATTTTTATCGCGGATACGGCTATGCGCCGCTGCTGCCGGACGGTAGTTACGATTACGAAAGCGTGGAAGCATTAAACATTCCGTTGCTTCGTTCGTGTATGAGGGAATTGCTTACACAGGGATGTACGCAGTTGCCGATATTCGATTTTTTAACGCACGCGCCCAAAGCCGAGCGTGTGGAATTGCGTGTTCCCGAACACGCCGTGGTAATATTTGAAGGGATTCACGCCTTAAACCCCGTGTTGGAGGAGGAACTTCCCGCAGATGGTCGCTTTAAGGTGTTCATCAATGTCAATTCTTCCGTATATTCGGGCGGCATACCGTTGTTAAGCGGGCAAGACTTGCGGTTGGTACGCCGTTTGTTACGGGATGTGCGTTTTCGTAACAGTTCCCCTGAAAACACAATGGATATGTGGCGGCAGGTAACGCGCGGCGAACGGTTGTATTTGTTGCCGTTTGCCCATACGGCCGATGTAGCGTTTGATACTGCGCACGCTTATGAGCCGGCAATGCTGGCACCGGAATTGTTACCGTTGCTCTCGGCGTTGCCTAAGGATAGCCGCCACGCAGGAACGGCGGAGCGGTTGATAAATGCCTTGTCGGCGTTTACGCCTGTTTCAACGGCGTTACTGCCGAAAGAGGCACTGCTTAGGGAGTTTTTGGGGGTAAACGGTTGTAATTTTTGTAAAAACTTTTATAATAAAATTAAAGAACGGAAAGGGAGCGATAGTATGGCAGTATTTGAAGAGGTCTTGTCTCGCGCAAAAGAATTGGCCCAAACAGCGGGCAGAAAAACGGAGGAACTGGTGGAGGTCACCAAAACCCGCGTAAAAATTGGGGACGTACGCCGCGAGATAGCGTCGTTGTACGAAGGGCTGGGCCGTTTGGTGTATGATAGCCGCCGTTGTGAGGAACCGGTAGATGACCTGATTCAGGCGTGCGTGGAGCAACTGGACGAGCAGTTGGCGGAATTGGCACGCTTGGAAGAGCGCGTGATGGAGAGCAAAAGTGTGATTCGTTGCGACGAATGTGGTGCATTCAACGCCAACGATGCCGCGTTTTGCAACCAGTGCGGCAAAAAAATCAGTTAATGAGTACGCAACGTGAACAAGCGCTGCAAGCGGCAGCGTATATTAAACAACGCGTGTGCACTGCCGGCGTGCCGATGGCTGACACTGCCATTGTTCTTGGGTCCGGACTGGGCTTTTTAGCGGAGCGCATGACCGATACCGTGTGTATTCCTTATACGGATATTCCCGGTTTTCCCGTTTCTACCGTGGATTCACACGCGGGTATGTTGATTGTGGGCACGTTGGCGGGCAAGGCGGTGTTTGCCTTTTCGGGGCGGTTCCATTACTACGAGGGGTACGATTTTAGCACCGTTACCTTTTATGTGCGGGTATTGCATTGCTTAGGCGTGCGCACACTGGTGTTGACCAACGCCGCCGGCGGGATAAACGAATCGTTTGTCACCGGCGACTTAATGCTGATTACCGACCACATTAAGTTGTGCGCCGACAGCCCTGAACGCGGCGAGGCGGACCCGTTTTTTGGCCCGCGGTTTTTTGATATGACCGAAACATACACACCGCGATTGCGTTCGGTAGCGCGGGGGGCGGCAGATACTTTGTCACTTAATTTGCGCGAGGGCGTGTATTGTTATATGGGCGGCCCGCAGTTTGAAACGCCGGCGGAAATTCGCGCACTGCGTCTGCTTGGCGGCGATGCGGTGGGGATGTCCACCGTGCCGGAAGCCATTGTTGCTTCACGGTGCGGTATGGACGTGCTGGGTATTTCCTGTATAACCAATATGGCGGCGGGAGTGGTTGCCGGCACGCGGATTAGTGATGAAGAGGTAACCGAAGTAGCCGCGCGTTGTTCAGCGCGGTTCAGCGCGTTGGTGTGCGCCATACTGGAAAGGATGTGAGCCGTGTATGCTGTTTAAGAATATCACCGTTTTACAGGCGGATGGCACCTTGCTTTGCGGGCAGTACGTGGGCGTGAGAGATTCCCGCATTGTGTGGCTTTCGGACAAACCGCCCGCCGAGGAATTTGGCGAATGCATTGACGGTACCAACCGCTTGCTCACGGCGGGGTTGGTAAACGCACACACCCACGTGGCAATGACGTTGTTACGTGGCTACGGCGAAGAATTGCCATTGCAATCGTGGTTGTTTGACCGTATTTTCCCGTTTGAGGACAAGCTGTTTGGCGAGGCAGTGTATTGGGGCAGTCTGCTGGGTATGGCAGAAATGCTGGCAACCGGCACCGTTTCGTTTACGGATATGTATTATTTTTGCGAAGAAACCGCCAAGGCCGCGTTGGAATGTGGTATAAAAGCCAATATTGGCCGTGGTATTTCTTGCTTTGACGAAAGCAAGCGGTTTGCCGACCTACCCGCCTATGCGGAATTGAATGAGTTAATTCCCGCTTTTCACGGCGCGGGGGAGGGGCGTGTTCGTATTGACGTTGCTCCTCACGCGGAATACACCACGCGACCGGATATTTTGCGGGATGCGGCGTTGCTGGCAGAAAAACATAATTTGCGAATGCACGTTCACGTATCGGAGACCGAATCCGAACATTTGGCTTGTGTGGGGCGGCACGGTGTTACGCCGGTGGGTCTGCTGGAACAAACCGGTGTGCCGGAACACCCGCTCACCGTGGCGCACGGCGTGTGGTTAACCGAAGCGGATATGGATTGTCTTTCCCGCCACGGTGCCACGGTGGCACACTGCGCCAAAAGCAATCTCAAACTCGGCAGTGGTATTGCGCAAACTGAAAAATTGCTGCAACACGGCGTATCGGTTGCCATTGGTACGGACTCTGCCGCCAGCAACAACACGTTGGATATGTTGGACGAATTGCGTACCGCTGCATTGTTGGCAAAAGGCGTTTCGTGCAATCCGGCGGCGTTGCCGGCGGAAACGGCGTGGCATTGTGCCACGCGCGCGGGTGCTTTGTCACAGGGCAGAGAGGATTGCGGAGATGTCGCGGTGGGGTATCGTGCCGACTTGGTAATGTTCGATACCACCGACATTGGTTTTTGCCCGTTACACGCTCCTTTATCAAATTTACTGTACGCCGCCGGTAGCCGTGCGGTGTGCATGACAATGGTAGATGGGCGTGTCTTGTACCGCAACGGCACGTTTATCACGTTGGATATGGAGCGCATACGTTGCGAAACACAGCGTTGTACCGACAAAATTTTACAAAAAATTGGTCATTTTTAACAAAATTTACAAACTCCATTTGTTGTTTTTGTAGAAAAACAGAGCGAGACTCAACTTTTTTGAAAATCCCCTTGAAAAACGCAATGGGTTAGGGTATAATTCAATGTAACGCTTAATGTGCCTGTTTTCAAAACGATTCTAAGCGGAACATTCCGTTGGAATATAAAAATGTTGGAGGTATTACTCATGAACAAGGTTGAATTGGTTGCTTCTGTTGCAGAAAAAGCTGGTCTCTCCAAAAAAGACGCCGATAAGGCTGTCGCTGCGCTTCTGGAATCTGTTGTTGGTGCTGTTGCGAAAGGCGACAAAGTTCAGTTGGTAGGTTTTGGTACGTTTGAGGTTCGCGCTCGCGGTGCTCGCACCGGCCGCAATCCCCGTACAAAGGAAACCATCACCATCCCGGCTTCCAAGCAGCCCGTTTTCAAGGCCGGCAAGGCGTTCAAAGACGCTGTTGCAAAATAAGTTTGTCTTATACGAAGCCGCCCGAAATCGAAATCGGGCGGCTTTTCGTTTGCAAAGGAGTAGTTATGCGACTGGATAAGTATCTTAAAGTTTCCCGTATCATTAAACGGCGCACCGTGGCGAATGAGGCGTGCGACGCCGGGCGCGTGTTGGTCAACGGCAAGGTGGCCCGTGCCTCGTACGATGTGAAGGTAGGGGATATCCTTGTCATTCAGTTTGGCACGCGGGAACTTAAAGCCGAGGTTGTCAGCGTACAGGAAACCGTAGCAAAAAACGATGCCGCGCTGCTTTATAAATTGTTGTAACACAAAACCGACGACGTAGTGTCGTCGGTTTTGTCATATTTCCCATTATCGGAACGTATAACTCCGGTAAGGGGGCGGAACTATGAAAGAGCAAACGCAGGAACTGCACGCTATGCCGCATCTGGTTAGTTTGAGCGACCGCCGCGCGTTATCGGTATCCGGTGTACAGGACGTGGATAGTTTTGACGAGATGACGGTGGTTATTTACACCGACCAAGGTGCTTTAACCGTAAAAGGAAGCGGATTGCACATTAACCGTTTGAACATTGAAACCGGTGATTTAACATTGGAGGGTATGGTAGAATCGCTGGTATATACCGAGGTGAACAACCGCTCCGGCGGGTTCTTCGGCAAGTTGTTCCGGTAAACGCTATGGGATTTGCCAATACCGAGCAGTTGCGTGAACTGTTCTTGTCCGGTGGCATGGGTTTTTTACTGGGTGCGTATTACGATGTGTTTCGCATTTGGCGCAAATGGCGCGGCTCATCCACGGCGGCAGTGTTTTTTCAAGACTGCTTGTTTTTTTCTACCGCCTCGGTGGTGGTGTTTCTGTTTTCGTTGGCGCTAACGCACGGCACGGTGCGCGCCTATACGTTGTGCGGCGTTGCGGTTGGTTTTTGCGCTTATCGGTACACGGTGGGGCTGGCGTTGTTGCGCGCTTTTACGGTGTTGTGTCGGTGGGCAAGTTGGCTGGGATGCACGGCAAAGCGTTGCGCGAGTGTGCCGATACGGTGGTTGGGCAACCGATTATGTGTGCCGTGGGGTCAACTTCGCGAAAAAAGCAAAAAAGTTGCGAAAAAAAGCGAGAAAATTTTGAAAAAAGGCTTGAAACCCATCTGCAATCTATTGTATAATTAACGTGTGTATTTTTGCGGAAAGGAGAGGTCGGTATGCGTGTTGTGAAACCCAAGAAAAAAAGTTTGTTGTTGCGCATTGCGTTATTAGCCCTCTCTGTGTACGTGGTGGTGTCGCTGGTTCAGTTGCAGTTGCAGTTAGACCAAGGGCAGCAACGGCTGGATGAACTCAACCGTCAGTTGGATGAGCAAGAGCGCATTAAGTTGGTGCTGCAAGACAAACTGGACGGGTATGAGGATTATTTGGAGCAGCAGGCACGCAAGCAAGGTATGGCGAAACCGGGTGAAACCATTTTGGTTGAAATCCCGAGCGAGTAATTTTCAAAAGCAGTAGGGGGAACTCCGCAACATGGCATTGGAAGTGGGCGCTTGCGTCGAAGGAAAGGTTACCGGCATTACAAAATTCGGCGCATTTGTTGAGCTGGAAGACGGCAAAACAGGAATGGTGCATATTTCGGAAGTGGCACCAACGTATGTGCAGGAAATTCGTGACCACGTCACGGAAAACCAACAAGTCAAGGTTAAAATTCTCAGCATTGGCGAGGATGGGAAAATTAGCCTTTCCATTAAAAAGGCAATGGCACCTCCGCCGCGCGCCAATCGTGGTCCTGCACCGCGTCGTACTTCGCCGGGACGTCCCGGTGGTTTTGAATGGCAGCCGTCCCGCACAGCGGACAATGCCAGTTTTGAAGAGATGATGTCCCATTTCAAACAGACCAGCGATGAAAAAATGCTGGATTTGAAACGTTCGCTGGACGGCAAGCACGGGGGCTTTACCCGCAAGCGTTCCTAACGGGCGGTTGATTTATCGGAAACAAAAGCTGCCGTTGCCAGCGGGCAACGGCAGCTTTTATACCAATTACACGGCCGCAACGGCGGCTGTAAGACGGAGAAATGTATGGAACAATTTCAATTTTGCGCGCCGTGTTTGTTTGGCGTGGAAGGCATATTGGGTGATGAACTGCGCCGTATGGGCGCACAAACGGTAACCCCGCAAAATGGGCGGGTGTTGTTTTCCGGCTCGGAGGAATTGTTGGTGCGCGCCAACATTGGTAGCCGCTACGCGGAGCGTATTCAGTTGCATTTGGCCACCTTTCGCGCCACCTCGTTTGAGGAGTTGTTTCAAGGGGTGCGCGCTTTGCCGTGGGAACGCTTTATTGCTAAGCGCGATGCCTTTCCGGTAAAGGGTTGGTCGCTCAATTCGGCGTTGCACAGTGTGCCCGACTGCCAGTCAATTATCAAAAAAGCCATTGTTGAGCGGCTAAAATCCGCTTATAACATTGGGTGGTTTGAGGAGACCGGTGCGCTGGTGCAGGTGCAGTTCACCATCTTAAAAGACGAAGTTTCGCTGCTCATTGACACCAGCGGCGCGGGGTTGCATAAACGCGGGTATCGCCGCAATGCCGGCGGCGCCCCTATGAAGGAAACGCTGGCCGCCGCCATTGTGGATGTTACCCGCGCGCGGTTAGCGGAACGGGTGATTGACCCGTGTTGCGGTTCCGGTACGTTGCTGATTGAAGCGGCGCTGGCCGCTCGCCGTATTGCGCCCGGTGCACGGCGACGTTTTGCGGCAATGAATTGGTCGTGGTTGTCGCCCGAGCTGTGGCAGCAGGAGCGTGACCGTGCCGCCGAACAGTTGCTGGAACGCCCGTTTGTTGCCTGCGGTGGCGATACGGATTCCGAAGCCGTGCGTTTAACACTGGAAAACGCACAAAAGGCCGGCGTGGGGGATTGTGTTCGCGCCGAACTGCGGGATTTGCGTCATTTCCGTCCGGAGGGGGACAGCGGCGTGGTATTGTGCAACCCGCCTTACGGAGAACGGCTGCTGGATGTAAAAGAGGCGCAGGAACTGTATCGCGTGATGGGTCAGGTGTTTGCCCCTAAACGAGGATGGAGTTACGCCATCATTAGCCCCGACGAAACTTTTGAAGAGCATTTTGGTCGAAAGGCAGATAAACGGCGCAAATTGTATAACGGAATGATAAAATGCCAGTTATTCCTATATTACCGTGGATAAGCGGCAGGAGGCAGTTAAATGAAACACGTGTTTATACTGAACCCGGCGGCGGGAAAAAATGGGCATTCCCTGCGTATGAAACCGATGATTGAAGCGTTTTTTGCAACGCATCCCGCAGAGTATTGTATTCACGTTACCGAGTATGCGGGCCACGCCACCCAACTGGCGCGGCAAGCAGCGGCTGAGGCACCGGTGCGGGTGTATGCTTGCGGCGGTGACGGCACGGTGCTGGAAGTGCTTAACGGCATTGTGGGTGTACCGGGTGCGGAACTGGCGTGCGTACCTTGTGGTTCCGGTAACGATTTTTTGCGTATGTTTCCGCATCCGGAGTGTTTTGGTGATTTGGAGGCGGTGGTTAACGGCAAGGCATATCCAATGGATGCCTTGCGTTGTAATGATAAATGGTCATTAAACACGTGTGCTATGGGCATGGATGCCACCGTAGCAGACCGAATGATTCACTACAAACGCTGGCCGCTTATAAAAGGCCCCATGGCTTACAATTTGGCAATAGCGCGCACCTTTTTTGGTCGGCTGGGTCAAAAATTGCATATTGTGATGGATACCGTGAACGGTACGGTGGAACGGACGGGTCATTATCTGTTTGCGCTGGCCGCGAACGGTCAATATTACGGCGGCGGATATCACGGCTCGCCGCGCTCGCAACCGAATGACGGCTTGCTGGATTTTATCTTGGTAAAGGACTTAAACCATCTTACCGCGCTTTCGTTTTTGGGCAAGTACAAAAACGGGCAACATTTAGGTTTAAGTTGTTGCGAATGGTTTCGCGGTACACGGATGCAGGTGTTTGCCGATACACCGGCAGTTGTGACGGCAGACGGCGAGTGTTTTCGCACTACGGATGTCACGTTTAGCGTGGTACCCGGTGCCATTTCTTTTGTGTGTCCCGCATCGGCAGAAACGGATTTGTTAAAAAATTGTGAAATGCCCGCTTTTTTCCAAATAGGGACTTGATTTTTTTGGAAAAACGGCTACAATAGTATTAGCACTCTAAACAAGAAAGTGCTAATACTATTTATTTATTACTCGTAAGGAGGAAACGATTATGACGATGAAGCCATTGGCTGACCGCGTAGTCATCAAAATGGTTGAAGCAGAGGAGACCACCAAGAGCGGCATTATTTTGGCGGGTTCTGCCAAAGAAAAGCCCCAAGTGGCAGAGGTTATTGCGGTTGGCCCCGGCGGTAATGTGGAGGGCAAAGACATTACGATGTATGTTAAAGCCGGTGATAAGGTTATTACCAGCAAGTATTCCGGTACGGAAGTAAAAATGGACGGCGTGGAGTACACCATTGTCCGCCAGAACGATATTTTGGCAATTGTTGAGTAATTACCGATAAAAAGGAGGAAATAACCATGGCAAAAGAGATTTTGTTTGGCGAGGAAGCTCGCAAGGCATTGCAATCCGGTGTGGACCAATTGGCTAACACCGTGAAAATTACCTTAGGGCCGCGCGGCCGTAACGTGGTGCTGGATAAGAAATTCGGCGCTCCGCTTATCACCAACGACGGTGTGACCATTGCTAAGGAAATTGAACTGGACAATGCGTTTGAAAATATGGGCGCGCAGTTGGTAAAAGAAGTATCCACCAAAACCAACGACGTTGCCGGTGACGGTACCACTACGGCTACTTTGTTGGCGCAAGCACTCATCCGCGAAGGGATGAAGAACGTGGCGGCCGGTGCTAACCCGATGGGTGTTAAGCGCGGTATTCAAAAGGCAGTTGATGCTGTGGTGGCGGAAGTTGCCAAGAATTCCAAAGCCGTGAACGGTTCGGACGATATTGCCAGTGCGGCTACCATCTCTGCCGGCGATGCGTTTATCGGTAAGTTGATTGCCGAGGCAATGGATAAGGTCTCCGCCGATGGCGTTATCACCGTGGAAGAGTCCAAAACTGCGGAAACCTACACCGAAGTGGTGGAGGGTATGCAGTTCGACCGCGGCTACATCACACCGTATATGGTAACGGATACCGATAAAATGGAAGCCGTTATTGACGATGCGTTCCTTTTGATTACCGACAAAAAGATTTCCAACATTCAGGATATTTTGCCCTTGTTGGAGCAAGTGCTGAAAGCGGGCAAAAAACTGGTGATTATTGCCGAGGACATCGAGGGTGAAGCACTGTCCACCTTGATTGTTAACAAACTGCGCGGCACCTTTACCTGCGTGGCGGTAAAAGCCCCCGGCTTTGGCGACCGTCGCAAGGAAATGTTGCAGGATATTGCCATTTTGACCGGTGGTCAAGTGATTTCCGAGGAAGTCGGTTTGGAACTGAAAGACACCGATATGATGATGTTGGGTCGCGCTCGTCAGGTGAAGGTGCAAAAAGAGAACACCATCATTGTGGACGGTGCGGGCGATGCCGACAAGATTAAAACTCGTGTGGGTCAAATTCGTTCCCAGATTGAAACCACCACCTCGGAATTCGACCGTGAGAAACTGCAAGAGCGTTTGGCGAAACTCGCCGGCGGTGTGGCAGTTATCAAGGTTGGTGCCGCTACCGAAGTGGAAATGAAAGAAAAGAAACTGCGCATTGAAGATGCGCTGGCCGCCACCAAGGCCGCTGTGGAAGAGGGCTTGGTTGCCGGCGGTGGTGTGGCACTTATTAACGCCTCCGGTGTGTTGTTGCCGTTGCTGGAGGAAACCGACGGCGACGAGAAAACCGGTGTTAAGATTGTGCTGAAAGCCATTGAAGAACCCGTGCGTCAAATTGCACTGAACTCCGGTTTGGAAGGCAGTGTCATTATTGACAAGATTCGCACCGAAAACAAACTTAACTACGGTTTTGACTTTGCCAATGAGAAGTATGTGGATATGTTTGCTGCCGGTATTGTTGACCCTGCCAAGGTAACTCGTTCCGCTATGCAAAATGCTGCTTCTGTTGCGGCAATGGTGTTAACGACCGAGTCGTTGGTTGCCGACAAAAAAGAACCGGTAATGCCCGCTCCTGCGGCACCCGCCGGTATGGACGGTATGTATTAATTTCCTCACAAAACAAGAAAGCCCCGAATACCAATTGGTATTCGGGGTTTTTGTAAACGAAAACCACGCGATAGTCGCGTGGTTCAAAAGAGGTTTACCGATGAAAAGACCTCCGATTGTGTTAAGATAAAAGCGACCTGCCAGTCACGAGAACAAAAAACACAATTGGAGGAAAAAGCAATGAAA
>JAZOLU010000034.1:0-62461 GCA_045653425.1 Acutalibacteraceae bacterium
TTTAAGCTCCAATATCTCTCTTTCGTATTCTTTAATATGTCGATAACTTCTTGGCATAAAAAATCCTCCTATGGTAGTTGTTTTAATTCTACCATAGGAGGGTGTTTTTTTCTATTGTCCGTTTTTACTGGACTTGTTCAGGGCAAACCTCGTTTTTTCACTTTATCAAAATGCTTATTCCACGTTTGAAAATTCCGCCATCAACGGCAACGACGGTACCGACAGTGAAATCGGATATCCGGTTTCGGCGTTAAACACCACGGTATATTCGCCATTTTCGCCATTGCCGTTTACCGTGAGCGTGCCGTTTTCGGTGTTGTGCTCACCTTCACCCCTCCGCACCGTATCGAACACCGCTAGCAACTCCTCACCAAGCGCGCTTTCCGGTACGGTGGCGGGGTCCACCGAAAACGAAAGCCCGTACATCGACAACGTCACCTCTTCGCCGTTCCAGCAGGCGGTGAGTCCGTTCAATGTCGCCGGCTCGTGAAATTCCAGTGTCAGTGCTCCTGCCGCCTCGCGGGATAAGGTGGCTTGTATGGGAATGTCCCGATACGTCGCCTGCACCGTGCAGGTAAACCCCTCACTAACGGGTTCGGTTGACGGCCGTTTTGCGGCACATCCCGTCAGCAATACCATTCCGCATAACCACCACACCGCCACACGGCGCATTACCATCACTCCAAGCGTTCCAGTTTCAAAAACAGTCTGCCCAGCTCGTCAAGCATATCCGAAGGCAACATCGCGTGTTGGGAGAGGCGTGCCGCCGCCGCGTCGCCGGCGGCGCCGTGCAAATACACACCGGCGCGAGCCGCATCCCACGGGGCCAGCCCTTGCGCAAGCAAGCCCGCAATCATACCTGCCAACACATCGCCGCTTCCGCCCACCGCCATACCGGGGTTTCCGGTGGAATTCACCCATACCTCGCCCGTTGGCGAAGCCACCACCGTGCGGTGCCCTTTGAGCACCACGGTGGCACTGTGTCGCCACGCCGCTTGCTTGGCTATCTGTTCACGGTTGCTCTGAACCTCGGCTACCGTACAAGAAAGCAACCGCGCCAGTTCCAGCGGATGGGGAGTGAGTATAAGCGGTGCGTGAACTGTTTCTAACATATGTATATGTCGCGCGGCGGCGTTTATACCGTCGGCATCCAAAACAATGGGGCACGGTGCCTCGCACAACAACGCCTCTGTCAATTCCACCGATTCACGGTTTTGCCCCAACCCGCAACCGCAAAGCAGCGCGGTGGCTTTGCGTAACCACGGTAGTAATTCCGTGGCGGCCTTTACCCCGCCTTTCGCATACGGCGCAAACACCGCTTCCGGTAAGGCGGTGGCGGTAATGGGATAAACGGATTCCGGCACCGCCGACACCACCAAACCCGTGCCGCAACGCAACGCCGCCTTAGCCGCCAGCACCGTGGCACCCGCCATACCGTAACTGCCGCATACCGACAGTAACGTGCCATACGTTCCCTTATGGCTATCCGTCTGCCGTGGCGGGAAACACCGCCGTAATTCGTGCTGCTCCATTTCTCTTTCCTCCTCACCCAAAGTGTTGAAAACGCGGGTGTCCCTTGGAACACCCGCGCCGTTTGTTTATTTTTCCCACTCAGTCTGCAATAAGCGCGGCAACGCCTTACCGAAAGATTCGTGCACCCGCTCATTCGGTTGAAAAATCACCAGTGTATAGCCACGCTTTTTACTGCGGTAACTAAAACAATACAGGCCATCCTCTTTTTCGGACGGGGCGGCCATTACCAAGCGGTCCACCTGACGGCCCTGCCACTTTTGCAGGTCGTACCGTCCGGCACTTTCCAGTTTGCCAAGCGCAACCGAGACCACCCGTTCCCGCTTGCGGCGAGCCACAATACGGTCAATATCAATATCTCCGTTGGTAACGCAGTATTCGTACTCAATGTTCATTTCGGAAAGCAACCACCACGTACCGGCACCGATGGGCAACAACAGAATGAAAAACAGCGAGGTGACAAACACCAACAAAAAGCCGAGCAACAACGCGCAAAGTGCCATAAGCAGCACCGCGCACACCACCTGCGCCGGTGTTTTTTTGCGCATAATAATCTGTTCTACAAACGTATCCAACTTCGTCACACCTTTCTTTGTTTTCAGTATACACGAGCACGGCGTAAAAATCAATCGGTTTGTTCCTTAAAAAACGCAACAACCGCTTCTGCGGCGGGGCGTGTCATTCCTTTAACGGCCGCCAGTTGCTCCACCGTGGCGTTGCGCACGGCGGTTACCGAACCGAAATGCCGCAACAACAGCGCGGCGCGTTTTTCGCCTACGCCGGCAATACCGATTAACGTACTGCCAATTACCCGCCGCCGCTTTTGCCGATGATACCCAATGGCAAAGCGGTGCACTTCCTTTTGAATGGATGATGCCAAGGTGAATGCCGCGCGCCGCCCTTGAATGGCAATCTCCCCACCTTCCGCGGTGATGGCGCGCGTACGGTGGTGACCGTCCTTAACCAAACCGAATACCGGAATACCGTAGCCAAAACTATCCACCAGCGGTTTTACCGCCTCTAACTGGCCGCGTCCGCCGTCCAGCAAAATCAGGTCAGGCAGTTCACCAAATCCGTCCCCGTCACTTTGATGTTGCGCGTATTCCCGCAGACGGCGGTCCAGTACTTCGCGCAGACACGCGCAGTCATCTTGCCCCTGTACCGTGCGAATGGCAAAACGCCGATAATCCTTGCGTGATGGCTTGCCGTTGCGAAATACCACCATCGCGCCCACCACATCCGTGCCACCGGTGTGAGAAATATCGTAACTCTCAATACGGGTGGGGGTTTCGGCAAGGCCCAACAACTGCCGCAATTCTTCCAACGCGGTAATGTCGCGCCCACCGGTTTCCAGTTGCCGTGCCACTCGCTCCGCCGCGTTATCGCGGCACATTGCCAGCAACTGCGCCTGCTCGCCCCGCTTAGGAAACACCAATTTTACCGCATACCGTGCACCCTGTGCGGCGGCGCGCTCGGTCAACCATCGTTCCAGCAAATCAATATCCTCTACCGGGCCGTCCATAACAATGCGCGGCGGAATCCCGTCTCGCATAGTGTAATACCGCCGCAAAAATTCCGCCGCAGCGGCGGACTTGTCATCCGGTGCGTCCACCAAAAAATCTTCGCGGTCGCTCAGTGCTCCACCCGTAAACCGAAACACCTCAAAACACGCTATCTCCCCCGCTTGTGCCATGGCAATAATATCTTGCCGCGGCACGCGAGACTGCACCACTTTTTGTTTTTCGCCCAGCTTGTCCAACGCACGAATACGGTCGCGCAGACGCGCCGCGGTTTCAAAATCCAACGCTTCGGCGGCGGCATTCATTCGTTGCGTAAGCAACGCGCTTAATTTGGCACTTCCCTGTGTTAAATACAATACCGCTTGCTCCACCCGCTCGGCGTAATCCTTAGCCGCCACACGGCCGGTACACGGCGCGCAACACTGCCCAATGTGATGATTGAGGCACGGACGTTCCTGCCGTTTTCCCTGCCCCAACGGTTTTTTGCACGTGGCAAGTTGAAACAAGCGATTCACCTCGTCCACCGCTTGCCGCAACACAAACGAACTCATATAAGGCCCAAGATACCGTGCCCCATCCTCTGCCCGTTGCTTTACTTCCGTAATACGCGAATACGGTGGCGGCGATATACGGATATAGCGATACCCTTTATCGTCTTTTAACAAAATGTTATACTTTGGTTCGTACTGTTTAATTAAGGAACATTCCAGTACCAGTGCTTCAAATTCGCTGCCGGCAACAATGTAGTCAAATTTCTCTACACGGCTCACCATTTGCCGCACCTTTTCGGTATGGCGCGAGTCGGTACTGAAATATTGGCTGACACGGTTGCGCAGCACCTTTGCTTTGCCGATATAAATAATGGTACCGCGGTTGTCTTTCATTAAATACACGCCGGGTTGCAACGGCAAAGCCATGGCTTGCCGACGTAATTCCTTAATTTTTTCCGTCACCGTGTCACCCCCTTTTCAAAACACAAAAGCGCAGTCGCATAATGCAACTGCGCCCCGGGGACTGCGCCGCACGGCGCACCCCTTGTCATTCGTCTTTCTTATTCGGAAAAACCCGAATCAACAAGCGCTACCAGCGCATCGACCGCCGCTTCTTCGTCACTGCCATCCGCCGTGATACGGATGTTGGTGCCGCCGACAATGCCCAACGACAACACGCCGAGCAAACTCTTAGCGTTGACGCGGCGCTCCTC
This sequence comes from Acutalibacteraceae bacterium, assembly GCA_045653425.1. GTDB lineage: Bacteria > Bacillota > Clostridia > Oscillospirales > Acutalibacteraceae > RGIG3009. The sequence goes on from JAZOLU010000034.1 coordinate 4,255, forward strand.
CTTTTCCACCCAGATGGACGACTTAAACTCATTCGCCTTCTGAATAAAAAACGTGGCGGGACGAGCATGCAAACCTACCTGGTTCTGCACCAGTACCTCTTTGACATACATACGAATACTCCCTCTCATCGCTTACGCGGTCATTTGTTGACAAACTATCTAACAGGATACTACATATTATACCACAAACCGCCGTCGGGTCAAACAAAATCGCAAAGAAACTTTGGCCGTTTTTTCATTTTTGGCTGCCTGCCCTATTTTGAAAAAACGGTTTGTCCCGAATTTGGGCATTTTGACCATAACCGTGAATAACTTTTAGTCAACTTGGCGGTCTTCCTGCGCCATACGCCGCTTTTCTTCTTCCAAAAACCGTTGTTCTGCGGGCGTGAGCTCAGCGTTTTCCAACATATCGGGGCGGTGGCGCAGGGTGCGGAGTAACGATTGCTCCCGCCGCCACGCGGCAATGTTGGCGTGATGGCCGGTAAGCAACACCTCCGGTACGGCGCGACCTTCCCACACCGCCGGACGGGTGTATTGCGGGTATTCCAGCAACGAGGAAAAATGGCTTTCTTCCGTAAAGCACTGCTCGTCCGACAACACGCCCGGAATCATCCGCGCCACGCAATCGGTGAGCACCAGCGCGGGCAATTCGCCGCCGGTAAGCACGTAATCCCCAATGGAGATTTGTTCATCCACCAATTCTTCCAGTACACGCTCATCCACGCCCTCGTAATGCCCGCACAACAAACACAGTTCCGGTAACTGCGCCAGTTCCCGCGCACGCTTCTGCGTAAGCGTGGTTCCTTGGGGTGACAGATACACCAAATGCGGGCGATGCCCCAACTCGGCACACACGGCACGATAACAATCCGCAATGGGCTGAGCAAACATCACCATACCCATGCCGCCACCGTAGGGGTAATCGTCCACCTGCTTTTGACGGTTTTCGGTATAGTCACGTATTTGATGAAACCGCAAATCCAACAATTCCCGCTGGCGCGCACGGCCGATAATGCTTTCGGACATCATTCGGTCGCACGCTTCGGGAAACAAAGTTAATACGTCAATTCTCATTCGTCAAACAATCCCAACATTGGAAAAATTCGTATCTCGCCGCCGTCCACATCTACCCGACGAATCACCGACGGAATTGCGGGTAATAACACTTCACGTCCGGCGGGGGTGCGCAGATGATATACGTCGTTAGAGCCGGTGTGGCTGACATCCGTGCAAGTGCCGTATACCTCGCCAGTATCGTCGTCCACCACCGAAAGGCCGATAAGGTCACAAATGAAATAGCGACCTTTTTCCAACTTGATATCGCGCCGGTCCAAATACAGCATTTGCCCGCGCAGTGCCGCGGCGGCTTCTACCGTATCCACACCGTCCAATTTGATGAGTGCCAAATTTTTGTGCGCACGCGCACGCACACGAACCGCGCGGCGCCCCTCATCAAAATATAGTTGGCGTAATCCGGCCAGCACCTCGGGTGTGTCACATTCCGGGCGCACCCGTACCTCGCCGCGCACGCCGTGGGTGCCCACAATCTCGCCGGCTTCCAAGTACCGTTGTTTCGGCATACAACTCCTCCGTTCGAAAAGACCTCCCACAGCAACCTGTGAGAGGTTCTTCGATTAATCGTCAATTTCAACCGCCACTTTGATGTCGCGGCGGGACGCAGCGGCGCGCATCACAGTACGCATTGCTTTGGCAATGCGGCCCTGTTTGCCGATAACACGACCCATATCCTCCGCCGCCACGCGCAGATGGAACGTAACCGTGCCATCTTCCTGCGGTTCGTCCTGTGTGACCGTAACCGCCGCGGGGTTGTCCACCAAACCGCGGGCAATGGTCAACAACAATTCTTCCATACTTGTCCTACCTTTCGCTGTTGCCGGTAAAGTGGTTTACATACCCACTTTTTTCAGCAGCACCTTCACGGTATCGGTGGGCTGAGCGCCGTTAGCAATCCATTTTTGCGCTTTCTCTACGTCCACTTTCACCACGGCGGGCTCTTCCAGCGGGTTGTAATAGCCCAGTTCCTCAATAAAGCGGCCGTCACGGGGATACCGAGAATCCGCTACAACAATACGATAGAACGGAGCCTTTTTTGCGCCCATACGACGCAATCTAATTTTTACTGCCATTGTGTGTACCTCCAAAAGTGTTTATTCTTCAAACCCAACCGCTGTGCGGTTATGAATTGAATACCAATTAAAATCCGAATTTGCCGCCGGGCATACCGCCCAGCCCCAATCCGTTTGGCAACCGCATACCGCGGCCGCCTTTTTTGCCCATCGACTTCATACGCTTCATTAGTTGGCGCATGGTGTCGTACTGTTTGAGTAACCGATTCACATCTTCCACCCGCATGCCGCATCCCGCGGCAATGCCCCGCTTGCGGGAGGGGTTTATGATATCCGGCTTTTCGCGCTCGCGCTTGGTCATCGACAAAATGATGGCTTCCACGCGGGCAAACTGTTTTTCGTCAATATCCACGTCTTTCAGTTGTTTGCCCATACCGGGAATCATACCCAACAAACTCTTAATGTCGCCCATTTTTTGGATTTGGCGGAACTGGTCCAACAAGTCGTTCATATCAAACGAGTCCTGACGGAGTTTTTGAGCCAACGCCTCCGCTTCGCGGTCGTCAATTTGTTGTTGGGCTTTTTCAATGAACGACAGTACGTCCCCCATACCCAAAATGCGCGAAGCCATACGCTCGGGGTGGAACACTTCCAAATCGTCCAACTTTTCGCCCGTGCCGGCGAATTTTACCGGTTTGCCCGTTACCGCACGCACCGACAAGGCCGCACCGCCGCGGGTATCACCGTCTAACTTGGTAAGAATCACGCCGCTGAGTTCCAGCGTTTCGTTAAATGATTGAGCCACATTCACCGCGTCTTGCCCCGTCATGGCATCCACTACCAGCAAAATCTCCTGCGGGGTTACTGCGGTGCGAATATCTTTAAGTTCAGTCATTAACTGCTCATCAATGTGCAGCCGACCGGCGGTATCCAAAATCACGTAATCGTTGCCGTGGTCACGTGCGTGCGCCACCGCCTGTTTGGCAATATCCACCGGGTTAGCAGTGCCGCGTTCAAACACCGGCACACCGGCTGCCTCGCCCACCACCTGCAACTGTGTAATGGCGGCAGGACGGTACACGTCACACGCCACCAATAACGGGCGGCTGCCCTGCGATTTAAGCATTTTGGCAAGCTTGGCGGAATGGGTGGTTTTACCGGAACCCTGCAACCCGCACATCATCACCACACACGGCGGGCGGTTGGCACGCGCAAGTGGGCTGGCTTCCCCGCCCATTAGTGCCGTGAGTTCCTCGTTTACCAGTTTGATAACCATTTGCGCCGGCGTGAGGGATTCCATTACCTTTTCGCCCACGGCGCGGTCCGCCACCGCTTTGGTGAAATCTTTGGCCACTTTGTAGTTAACGTCCGCCTCCAACAACGCCAGGCGCACTTCGCGCATGGCTTCCTTAACATCGGCTTCGGTTAACTTGCCCTTATTTTTCAGCCGTTTGAAAGCGGCAGATAATTTTTCGGACAGCCCTTCAAACGCCACAACGTTACCTCTCTCTCAGCTGTTCTGCCAGCCCCATAATGCGACCGGCACGTACATCAATCTCCCGCGATAAACCGTTCTTTTGGTTTATTGTGCGAATTTCCTGCGCTGCTTGACAAATGGCGTCAAACCCCTCCTGCATAGCGCGGAACCGACCCGCCAGTTGCAAACGTTCTTCCATTTCCAGCATTTGCGCTTCTGCTCGTTTGAGGGAATCGCGCACGCCTTGACGGGTGATGTTCTGGTTTTCCGCAATCTCAGCGAGGGACAAATCCTCCTCATAATACAGTGCTACCACTTGCTGCTGCTTTTCGGTGAGCATATCCCCGTAAAAATCAAACAACCAGGCAATCTGCATATCTTTCGGCATATATGTCCCTCCTCTCTATTGCTGTAAAGTTTTTTACTTTACGCCTATTATAGCAGACCGTTTCCCCCTTGTCAAGCCCTTTTATGCAAAAAGCCGCCCAATCCTTGGGCGGCTTTTGGGTTAATCAATCCGAAAATCCTCTTCGGAATAGGTTGCCAATGCCGGTTGTGTGTACGGCACACGGCGCAAGGGGTCATACCGAAATTTACGGCAACGGGCCGAAGGGTCCACCACCCCGCGGCGCAAACACAGAATCACCTTGCCGTCAAGGGAGCGTCTCCCGTTACCGCAAATGCCGCAAGCGGGTGTTATTGCATTGCCGTATAACTTCCGTTTCATAGCGTTCTCCCCTCCGCTCACATTGGGTTTTTAATAGGCCTTGCCCCAAACCACCATTTTTTTGGCGGGTTTGCCGCAACACACGCACACGTCGCCTAACTGCTCCTGTTCAAACGGCATACACCGACTGGTCACGCCCGCTTGCTCTTTAAGTTGTACCTCGCACGCTTCATCACCGCACCACATCGCCTTAATCAAGCCGGGTTTTTCGTTGGCAATGGCACACAACTCGTCCAGTGTGGTGGCGGTATAGGTCATCTGCTCACGGCGCGCCAACGCTTTTTGGTACAAACCGTCGTGCACCGCCTGCAACAATTCGGGAACTTTTGTTTCCAACTCGTCCAACGATACCACGGTTTTTTCACGGTTGTCGCGGCGCACCAGCACGCACTGGTTGTTTTCTATATCGCGCGGACCAATTTCCAAACGCAACGGTACGCCCTTCATCTCGTACTCGGCAAACTTCCAGCCGGGGGAGTTGTCGGAATCGTCCATTTTTACGCGCGCAATGTTTGACAGACGCTCTTTCAGTTCGGCGGCTTTTTCCAACACGCCGGGTTTATGTTGAGCAATCGGCAAAATCACCAGTTGGATGGGTGCCACCGCCGGCGGCAACACCAATCCGTTATCGTCGCCGTGCGCCATAATAATGGCACCGATAATGCGGGTGGACATCCCCCACGACGTTTGATGCGGGTACTGCAATTTGTTGTCGCGGTCGGTATATTGAATATCAAACGCGCGGGCAAATCCATCGCCGAAATAATGGCTGGTACCGCTTTGCAACGCCTTGCCGTCGTGCATCATTGCTTCAATGGTGTAGGTTGCTTCCGCACCGGCAAACTTTTCTTTGTCGGTCTTGCGGCCTTTAATCACGGGAATTGCCAACGATTGCTCGCAAAAATCGGCGTACACACCCAGCATCCGCTCGGTTTCTGCCCAGGCCTCCTCGGCGGTTTCGTGCATGGTGTGGCCCTCTTGCCAGTAAAACTCCATAGTCCGCAAAAACGGACGGGTGGTTTTTTCCCAACGCACCACCGAGCACCACTGGTTGTACAGTTTGGGCAAGTCACGATAGGAATGAATGATATCGGCATAATGCTCACAAAACACCGTTTCGGAGGTGGGACGCACGCACAACCGTTCCTGCAACTTTTCGTCACCGCCGTGAGTCACCCACGCCACTTCGGGGGCAAAGCCCTCCACATGGTCCTTTTCCCGTTGCAGTAAACTTTCGGGAATGAACAGCGGCATCATAATATTTTCGTGCCCGAGTGCTTTAAACCGAGCATCCAAGTCGTTGCGGATATTCTCCCACAGTGCGGTGCCGTAGGGACGAATAATCATACACCCGCGCACACCGGAGTAACTGGCAAGTTCCGCCTTTTTCACCACGTCGGTGTACCACTGAGCAAAATCGTCGCCCATAGAGGTGATGGCTTCCACCATCTTTTTGTTATCAGCCATAATGGGATTCCTTTCAATTATTTCTTATCGTTGGGTGTTTTGTCTTTGGCAAAGGTGTTCAGCAACTTTACCGCCAGCATAATCACCAACATCACTACAAAAATGCCCACCATACCGAGGAGCATCAGCAAACCTGCGTTTTGAATATTCGTCATTGCATTAACCTCCAATCAAGTTGGGAACCACGGTTAAAATGATACCGCCCGCCACCACCGAGCCGATTTGACCGGCCACGTTGGCACCCACCGCGTGCATCAGCAGGTGGTTTTGATTATCTTCTTTTAACGCCATCTTTTGAATAACACGTGCCGACATTGGGAACGCCGAAATGCCGGCTCCGCCCACCATCGGGTTGAACTTTTTACCTTCCGGCAAGAACAGGTTCATCAGTTTGGCGAACATTACGCCCGCGATGGTGTCAAACACAAACGCTACCAGACCCAACGCCATAATTAACAACGTGTCCCACCGCACAAAGTTTTCCGCTTTCATACTCGCGGCAATGGTAAGGCCCAACAAAATGGTGATAAGGTTGGCTAACGAGGTTTGCGCCGTTTGCGATAAATTATCCAACTTCAAGCACTCACGCAACAAGTTACCGAACATTAACATACCCACCAACGACACCGAAGCGGGTGCCACCAAACCGGCAATGACCGTTACCACAATGGGGAACAGAATACGGGTAAGGCGCGATACCGATTGCGGGTTGTACGGCATATGAATGGTGCGTTCCTTTTTGGTGGTTACCAATTTGATAGCCGCCGGTTGAATAATGGGTACCAACGCCATATACGAGTACGCTGCCACGGCAATAGCACCCATATAGTTAGAGCCGAAAATGTTGGAAACCAAAATGGCCGTGGGACCATCCGCCGCACCGATAACGCCAATAGCCGCCGCGTCTTTGAAATCCGGAAAGAAGAAAGACGCCACCAGCACCGTTAAGAAAATGCCGAACTGTGCGGCACCGCCGAACAGAAACATTTTGGGGTTGGAAAGCAGCGGACCAAAGTCAATCATCGCGCCGATACCGATAAACAAAATAAGCGGCATCGCTTCCGAGGCGTGAATACCCACCTCAAACAGCCAGTCGATAATGCCCTGCGTACCGTCTCCAGATACGCCAACGGCGCCCGAAAACGGCAAGTTCACCAAAATGGCACCCAAGCCCATCGGCATTAATAACGATGGCTCAAAATCCTTGGCCAACGCCAAATAAATCAACAATCCGCCAACGGCAATCATCACCAAGTTTTTCCACCCATCACCGGTAACGAAAAACGCCAAACTATCCCACAAAAAACTAAAATGCTGTAAAATACCCATTCGCTATATTCCTTTCTTCTAAGCAACCACAAACATACAGATATTATTATACTGAACTTTGCACGTTTTTTCAACACCTAAAACATATTTTCACAAAAAAACGGACTCCGAACGAGTCCGTTTTACGTTGGTTTACATTATTTTTGTTTGGTATCCGTCAGTCCTCGGCTCTGACGTATGGCAATGTAATCCGTGAGTAGCATTTGAACCACCGCAATAATGGGTGCGCCCAAGAAAATACCCCAGAACCCATACAACCCGCCAAACACCGTAATACCGAGCAGTACATAAATGGGACGAATACCCACGGTATCGCCCACAATGCGCGGTTGAATGATGTTGGCATCCAGTTGCTGCATCACCAAAATATACGCGGCTACAAACAACGCACCGTAGAAGTTGCCGGAGATGAGCGCAATAAACACGCACACCACACCGCCAATAATAGCACCGAAATACGGAATCATATTCATAATACCCAGCATCATGCCCAGCACCGGCGCATTGGGCATCCGCGCGAGCAAAAATCCAATGGTGGCTAACACACCCACCACCACCGCATCAATGGCTTGGCTGTAAAAGTAGTTGTAAAAGATTTTGGCAATCTTGTGGGAATACACCGAAAACATATTCATTGTTTTGGGCTTGAATACCAGCCCAACCACCAGTTTAAGTGCCCGAATGAGCGATTCTTTACCGAGCAGCATATAAATTGACACAATGAACGCCATTAATACATCAATCAGCGAAGTGGCAAACCGTACCACCCCGCTTACATAGCCGATAACCCGCTCCACCGTTATCATTTCACGCAGAAGTTTGTACAGTTCCTGAACTTTACCCTCAACATCCAGTCCGGCCAGCCAACTGCCCTCTTTGGTGTATTCACGTACAAAGGCCATGACGTTATTATAATAATCCGGCATACGGTTCACAAAATCCACCAATGCCGATACCAGTGCGGGAATGGCAGCATAAACCAACAACGCCAGCAACGCAATGGCAATGACATACACAATGGCTACTGCCAGCGGGCGGGCGGCGCGTTCCATCCATTTCCACTTGCAACGACGAAACAACATATCCAGCCGCTTAACCGGTGCATACAACAAAAAGGCAATGGCAAATCCCACAATAAACGGCGTGAGAATAGACACAAATTGCCCCAGCACGTTGTTGATGGCACCCAAATTGTCAAATGTCTTGCAAATAACAATTAAGCAAAATCCCAACAACAACAGTGCCAACCATTGTCCCACGTTTTTATTGGCTTTCACGCGTGTCACCTCGCTTTATTTTCAGTATATCAGCCGCACGGCAAAAATGCAAGGGTCAGCTAAACGCATCCTTTACTTTGTCAAAAAAGCTTTTGCGTTTTTCATAGTTTTTATCCCCCGTTGAAGCTTCAAATGCCTCCAACAACTCGCGTTGTTTGGCGGTGAGATTGCGCGGCACTTCCACCGTAATGCGGGCAATCAAATCGCCCTGACCGCGCCCGTTAAGATACGGAATCCCCTTGCCTTTTAAGCGAATAACATCGCCCGGTTGGGCACCCTCGCGAATGGTGTATTTTTCTTTGCCGTTAAGCGTGGGAATCTCAATATCATCGCCCAACGCCAACTGGGCAAAGGTGAGCGGCAATTCGCACAGTAAATCAAATCTGTCCCGTTCAAAAATGGGATGCGGCCGCACCGTTACTTCAATTTGCAAATCGCCCGCCGGCCCGCCGTTTACACCACTGTTGCCTTTGCCGCGAACGGTAATTACCTGCCCATCGTCAATGCCGGCGGGTATATTCACGCCTACCGTATTATTGACACGCACTTGCCCGCCGCCACGGCAGTCGGTACAGGGCTTTTCCACAATTTTCCCTTTGCCGCGGCAACGCGAACAAGTGGTCTGGGTTTGCACTACCCCAAACGGCGTGCGTTGCTGCCGCGTTTCCTGACCGGTGCCGCGGCACACGGGACAAGATTGGGGTGACGTACCTTTTGCCGCACCCGAACCGCCGCAGGTGCGACAGGTTTCAACCAGCGACACCTTTACCTGTTTACGGCAACCGGCGGCCGCCTCTTCAAAGGAAATCGCCACCGATGCACCGGCATCGCTGCCGCGCCGCGGGGCGTTGGGGTTGGCACGCCGACCGCCACCGCCACCGAAAAACGAGGAGAAAATATCCCCAAAATCAATATCAGAGGCCCCCCAACCGCCGCCCCAACCACCGGCACCGCCGGCACCGAAATTGGGGTCCACTCCGGCGTGGCCGTATTGGTCGTACCGCGCTTTCTTTTGCGCGTCGGACAACACCTCGTACGCCTCGTTCACTTCCTTGAACTTGGCTTCGGCCTCTTTGTCGCCCGGATGTAAATCGGGATGGTACTGCTTTGCCGCACGGCGAAAGCCCTTTTTAATTTCGTCGTCCGAAGCACCCTTTTGTACACCGAGCACTTCATAATAATCGCGCTTATTCTCTGCCATAGTCCCACTCCACGTCAAAGAAGCGGTCGGAGGATGCCTCCGACCGGTTCTCCTTTGCTTGCTTTATTACTTAGTTCACTTCGCCGTTGTAATAGCCGTCGCCCGCCTCCGGCGGCACATCGCCGTCTTGTGCGGGGGCGGCACCTTGCTCGGGCGCGGCGGCTTTGTAAATCTTTTCGCTCACTTCGTAGAACTTCTTCATCAGTTCTTCCTGCGCCGCCTTAATCGGCTCAATATCCTCGCCTTTCAGTGCTTCTTTCAGCGCGTCAATGCGGGTCTGCAACTCAGTCTTATCGGTTTCTTCCAGTTTGTCGCCCAACTCTTCCATAGTCTTTTCGCACTGGTACACCGCTTGGTCGGCACCGTTGCGCAGTTCCACTTCTTCACGGCGCTTTTTATCCTCGGCGGCATACTGCTCCGCTTCCTGCACCGCTTTTTCCACGTCCTCTTTGGACATATTGGTGTTGGAAGTAATGGTAATGTGTTGCTCTTTGCCGGTGCCCAAATCCTTGGCACTAACGTTTACAATGCCGTTGGCATCAATATCAAATGTCACTTCAATTTGCGGCACGCCGCGACGAGCGGGGGCAATGCCGTCCAAATGGAACATACCGAGCGTTTTGTTGTCGCGGGCAAATTCGCGCTCACCCTGCAACACGTGAATTTCCACCGACGGCTGATTATCCTGCGCCGTGGAGAAAATCTGCGATTTTTTGGTGGGGATGGTGGTGTTGCGTTCAATCACGCGGGTCATTACACCGCCCATGGTTTCCACACCCAGCGACAACGGGGTAACGTCAAGCAGTAACAAACCCTTTACTTCGCCGCCCAACACGCCGGCCTGCAACGCGGCACCCATTGCCACACATTCATCCGGATTAATACCCTTAAACGGCTCTTTGCCCATAAACTTCTGTACGGCTTCTTGCACCGCGGGAATACGGGTGGAACCACCCACCAGCAGCACCTTGTCAATATCCGAAGCAGTCAAACCGCTATCGGACAATGCTTGACGCACCGGTCCCATCGTACCCTCCACCAAGTCGGCGGTGAGACGGTTAAAGTCGGCACGGGTCAACGTCATATCCAAATGTTTCGGACCGGTAGCATCTGCGGTAATAAAGGGCAAGTTGATGTTGCTGGTCATACCGCCGGACAGTTCAATTTTGGTTTTTTCCGCCGCTTCGCGCAAGCGTTGTACCGCCATTTTATCCTGTGACAAATCCACACCGGTGTCCTTGCGGAACCCGTCAATCAGCCAATTCACAATCTTTTGGTCAAAGTCGTCGCCGCCCAAACGGTTGTTACCCGCGGTGGCCAACACTTCTTGCACACCGTCGCCCATTTCAATAATGGACACATCAAACGTACCGCCGCCCAAGTCATACACCATAATTTTTTGGTCGTTTTCCTTGTCAATGCCATACGCCAGTGCCGCGGCAGTCGGCTCGTTAATGATACGCTTAACTTCCAAACCGGCAATTTTACCCGCATCCTTTGTTGCTTGACGCTGGGCATCGGTAAAATACGCCGGCACAGTAATAACAGCTTCGGTCACGGTGTCGCCCAAGTAACTTTCCGCATCTTGTTTAAGTTTGCTCAAAATCATAGCGGAGATTTCTTGCGGGGTGTACCCTTTGTCGTCCACGGTCACCTTGGTCGCCGCGCCCATATCACGCTTAATGGACGAAATGGTGCGGTCGGGATTGGAAACCGCCTGTTGTTTTGCCACACGACCGACAATACGCTCGCCGTCTTTTTTGAACGCCACAACCGACGGGGTGGTACGCGCACCCTCTGCGTTGGGGATAACAACGGCTTCGCCGCCTTCAATAACCGCCACGCAAGAATTGGTTGTGCCAAGGTCAATACCGATGATTTTTGCCATAATTGTTTTCCTCCTGTATGCTCTGTGAGCTTAAATTCTATAAATTAGTTGGCGACTTTCACCATAGCGGGACGCAACACGCGCCCGCTCAAACGATACCCTTTTTGATACACTTCGGTAACGGTTTCGGGTTCCACACCGTCGGCATCTTCCCGCATAACAGCGTTGTGCAGTTCGGGGTCAAACACCTCACCCAACGCGGGGATTTCTTCCAGCCCAAATGACGTGAGCGTTTCCACAAACTGATGAATAACCATTTCCACGCCTTTTCGGTACTCCGGTCCGTCCGGCGAGCCAATGGCTCGCTCCAAATTATCAATTCCCGGTAACAGTGCTTTCAGTGCCTCACCTTTAACAAAGGCACCCAACTGCTCTTTTTCCTGGTCAGTACGACGCTTGTAGTTAGCATATTCCGCCAACACGCGCTGGTACTGGTCCTGCGCCTGTGCTAACTGCAACCGCAGTTCCTCCAATTCCGGATTTGTCTCTTCCTCCACCGCTTCTTGCGTTGCATTCTCCTCTGTGGGGTCAACCGATTCTTCGGTTATGTCAACAAATTCCTGTTTTGTTTCCTCCATAGGAAAACCTCCTTTGCGCGCCGCGTGCGGCCCGCCGTTTTACTCTATATTTCAGAACGCAGACAACAACCGACTCACGGTTTGTGCCACGTACTGTAACCGAGGGATTGCCTGCGCATAATCCATACGCACCGGCCCAATCAAGCACAACGAGCCGTTGCCGTTGCCGTGACTGTACCGCGTAACGATAATACTGGAACCGTCCAACTCTCTTCTGGGACTTTCACTGCCCAGCACCACGCGTAACCCGGCGGGGTGGGAAGTAAGCATACCTGCCAGCAGTTCGCGGTGCGACAAAAACGTAAGCAGCGACCGCGCACGGTCCATAGGATAATTGGGATGTTGCAATAGGTTTAGTTGGCCGGATAAACGAATATCCGCTTCCGATGCTTCTTGCACCAGTTCCAAAAAGGCGGTGAGCAACGGTGCGTACAACAAGCCGTTTTCGCACACTCGCGAGAGCAACGCCTGCACGGCCACCACGCCGATTTCCGCCAACGATTTACCAACAAATGCACGGTTTAGGTGTTCTGCCAACTGTGCCAGCATTGCCGCATCGTAGCCGCTATCCAGCCGACACACGCGGCTGTGCAATTCGCCCGCATCGGTCATAAGTAATACCGCAGCCGAGTGCGCACCGGTTGGAAGGAGTTCCACCCGCCGTACACAAGCCCCCTGCTTGTCAGGCGTGGCAACTACCGACGCCACACCGGTGGCGGCTGCCAACAGTTCCGAAGCGCGCCCCAGCAACCGGTCGACGTCCCCTGCCTCCGGTGCAAGCGCCGCTTCAATCGCCTGCCGACTGTCTTCCGATAACGCACCACCACACGGCAGTTGATTCAAATACAAACGAAACGCCTCCGCGGTGGGAACACGCCCCGCCGAAGTGTGTGGTTGTGCCAAATAACCGGCTACCACCAGTTCCGCCATATCGTTGCGAATGGTAGCGGAGGACACGGCGTTACCCAACATATCTGCCAGCAACTTTGACCCAACCGGTTCGCCTGTGCGAATATACGCATCTACAAGCGCCGCCACAATTTTTTGTTTGCGTTCGCCCAGTTGCATAACCCTCCGTCCTTTCCGCTATACCATAAGGGAATCGAACTCGCAATGGTTTTCGCCGCGTTTTTTCGCCCGTCTTGCCGCAAATTTTTCCGCCATGCTGACGCCTGTCAACGACAAAAACGAGAAAATCGCCAAAAAGATTGCCCATAGGCATTGTGGGGTTCGGTTCTCTTACGGTATAAGTGTTAGCACTCTAAATATACGAGTGCTAACTCCCTTATACTTTATCACTCTCACTCCGTTCTGTCAATATATATTTGTGAACCTTTTGTTAAAATATACCACGCGTTGGTTTGCGGTTTTTCGCCTTGACATCCAACAGGGATGTGTGTATAATAATGCCCATAAAGGGGGCGTTATTATGTCAGATTTAAAAATTCACAACTTTGATTTTAACAAACTCATTGCGTTTGCATCCACCGCCAAGGGCGAGGTGTGTCTGAAAACGCCGGACGGTGACCTACTCAATCTCAAAAGCCGTTTAACTCAGTTGTTGGCACTTTCCAACGCGGTAGACTGGGGCCATATTGGCGAGGCCACCATCGTTTGCAGCGAGCAAGAGGACGAAACGCGGTTGTTCCGTTTAAATCTGTACGGCAACGACGAAGCAAAATAATCCTAACAAAAATAAGACCCGACGTTTGTAAACGTCGGGTCTTATTTTTGTGCCATCGCACAATGCGTACCTATTGTCTAACCCTCTTGCAATTCACGGTACGTGGCACGAACAATCTCGCACGAAGCGTGGAACTTTTCTTTTTCGTCGTCGTTCAGTGCCAGTGTGTGTATCCGCCGAACACCGTTGCGGTTTACAATGCACGGTACGCCCACAAACACATCCGTTTCGCCATACTCGCCCAGCAACATCGCAGATACGGTGAGTATGCTGTTTTCATCCCCCAAAATCGCCTTGGTAATGCGCGCCAGCGACATACCAATGCCGTAATAAGTGGCACGCTTGGCGCGAATAATCTTCTGTGCTGCACCGCGTACTTCTTCCTCAATGGTAGCCAGCCGTTCACGGCAACATCCGTCCAGTCCCTCGTCACAAATATCCCACACGGGGCGGGTTGCCACCAATGCCTGCGACCACGGCACAAACTCGCTGTCACCGTGTTCGCCAACAACGTACGCGTGTACGTTGCGCGGGTCCACGGTTAATTGTTCTCCCAGCAAGTACCGCAACCGCGCGGTATCCAGTGCCGTGCCGCTACCCAGCACCCGCCGCGGGTTAAACCCCGACAACGCACAGGTAATTTGCGCCATCACGTCCACAGGATTGGTCGCCACCAAAAAAATACCGTTAAACCCGGATTGCAATACCGGCGATACAATGGAGCGGAACACCGCCGCATTGCGCGATAACAGTTCGCGGCGAGATTCACCCTCCCGCTGTGCCACACCGGCACACAGCACCACAATGTCGGCATCCTCGCAATCGGCGTACGTGCCAGCATAAATTTTCATAGCTGAGCCAGAAAACGCCAACCCGTGGTTCAGGTCCATCGCCTCGCCCTCAGCTCGCTCGCGATTCACATCAATCAGTACCAGTTCATCCACTATGTTTTGGTTGAGCAGCGCGTACGCATAACTCATTCCAACCATTCCCGTGCCGACCAATGCCACTTTGCGATTGTCCTTTACCATAAACTATCTCCCCCGAGGTTAGTTTGCCTGAACCGACTGCGTATATTCCCGTGGCGTCATTCCCGTTACCTGCTTAAAATGCCGCGAAAAATAATGCACCGAATTATATCCCAGCATATCCGCAATTTGCGTAATGTTGCCGCATCCTTCGCGCAGCATCGTTTTTGCGTGTTCAATTTTTAACATACGATAATATTCCATAACACCCATACCCGTAACCGACTTAAAAATGGTTTTTAAGTTGGTGGTGCTTTGGGCGGAAATGAGACACACGTCCGCAAACGACAATCTGTCGCACAAGTGTTCTTCCATAAACCGAATGACCCGCTCGGTCAACTCACAATCGGCACGGCGCTTAACCGAGGAGGATACCCGCGGCCGCTCGGTTACGGGAATCGGTTCGCGCACCATATCAATCAACAAACTTTCCAAGAGCAGTGTTACCATTTGTTGCGAACCAAACGGCGCTTCGTCCTCACAGGTCATTTGCAACACGGCGGGGTCGCCAAGCGGGCAGGAAAACGCGTGCCGCGCTTCGTGAATCAAGCGCGAAAGCATATCTCGCTGGTACTGCGTGGCATAACCCTTTCGTCCTACAAACTCCGCCATTGCGGGGGAATGTGATACAAATGATACAATGACAATGTTGGGTGCCACCGTGCCGTTGGCGCACAGATTGTGGTACTCATTAGGGTGATGAAATATATACTGCCCCTGCGCCAGTTCGTGCACAACCGTCCCCGCCGTTTCCTGAATATGCCCTTTATCCACATATACCAGTTCCCAAAAATCGTGTTTTTCACCGTCAAACACGTAGTTTTTGGTGTGCTCCAAATAATGAACAGTAACCACCGCGTCTACCGCAATGTCCCGCCGCAATACCGTGGGAACGTATTGTGTCATCTTACCTCACCTCTCATACATCCGGGGAACGCGTTTGCCGATACGGCAAATGAGTTCATACCCCACCGTCTCCGTGGCGGCGGCCAATTCGTCTGTCGGTAACCCTTCACCAAACACCGTTACCACGTCCCCCGCGCACACGTCGGGAATATCCGTTACATCCAACAAACACTGGTCCATACACACCCGCCCAACCAACGGCGCACGGCAACCGCGCACCAGCAACGCCGCGTGGTTTCCCGCACAACGGGGCAACCCGTCCGCATAGCCCACCGGTACGGTGGCCAACACCGTGTCCCGTGCGGTGGCAAATGTGGCACCGTAACTCACCACTTCGCCCGCGGGAACACGTTTTACCTGTGCCACCACCGAACGCAACGACAATGCCGGTAACAACGGAGCCAGCGATGCCATCCACGGGGCGGGCGGCAACCCGTACAACACAATACCGGGACGCACCGCATCCAACTGCATTTCGGGGAACCGCAGTGCCGCCGCACTATTGCAACAATGCCGCAACGCAAAGGTCACCCCCCGCTCACGCAAACAGCGTGTTGCTTCCTCAAACCGCGCAAACTGCAAACGAGTCATTCTTTCGTCCTCCTCGTCCGCACAGGCAAAATGCGTAAACAACCCTACCGCGTTCAGCGCGGGCAGTTCACACACGGCCGCCACCGCATCCAGCGCGGCGGTGTCGTCCGCGCCGCGGTATACAAACCCCAACCGCGACATTCCGGTATCTATTTTTATATGCACATCCAAGGTTACGCCGGCGGCAACCGCTGCGGCGTTCAGTGCGGCGGCGTGGTCACTGTCCGCAACCGCCACGGCAGCGTTCATTGCCGCCAAGCGTGCCGCCTCAACCGGCGGCGTATATGACAAAATAAGAAGCGGCCGCACAATACCCGCTTCGCGCAGTTCCGCGGCTTCGTCTGCGGTGGCTACGGCAAACATATCCGCACCCGCCGCCTGCAACGCTTGCGCTACCGCCGGCGCGCCGTGCCCATAACCATCCGCCTTTACTACGGCAATAACACGGCAAGACGGCGCCAGCCGTTCCCGCAACAAGCGATAATTGTGCGCCACCGCATCGGTCGACACCGCAGCCCAAGTGCGATGCTGAAAATCCATTCCGTACGCCTCCTTCGCCCTCGTATACCATTATCTAGTATATCACAACTCACGGCTTGGGTCAACGCCCGTTAAATCAAATTCCGGTATCATCGCCACACCGGCACTGTCGCGGCTTTGCACATAACCGTCGGTCAAGCCCAATGCCAGCAAATGCTCCCACACCTTGTCACACTCGCGCGCCGTCACCCGCCGTGACAGCGCGGGAAATCCCGCTACATCGCCCACTGGCGTGTATTGAAACATTAAACTCACATAACATCCGTGCGGCAGCACCTCCGCCAAGCGGGTCAAACACGCCAGAGAATTTGCCGTGTGCCCCGGCAACACCAAGTGCCGCACCACCGTGCCGCGACAAATGAGCCCCTGCTCATCCAGCACGACCGGTCCACTCTGGCGCACCATCTCCGTTATGGCACTCATTGCCGTTTCGGGGTAATCGCCCACACCGGACAACGCCTGTGCCAACGCCTCGTGCGCGTATTTATAATCGGGAAGATACACATCCACCAATCCGTCCAAGGCGCGCAGTGTTTCCACCCGCTCATACCCGCTGCTGTTATATACCACCGGTACCGGCGGACGATACCGCAATAACGCTTCCCGAATAACCGGCACATACGGTGTGGGACTCACCAAATTGATGTTGTGTGCCCCCTGCGCCACCAACTCGGCAAATATCTCTGCCAACCGCGCCGCACTCACCGCCGCCCCGGCAGGCCCGCGGCTGATGGTGTGGTTTTGACAAAACGCACACGCCAGTGTACATCCGGCAAAAAACACGGTGCCCGACCCGCGCCGCGGGTCGTCCCCGCTAATGCACGGTTCTTCTCCGCGATGCAACGCCGCCCGCACCACCAACGCCGTATCCGGCAATCGGCACCAACCGTCGCCGCCCGCCGCCGTCCGCTTTGCCCCGCAACGCCGCGGACATAACGAACACACCATCCGTTTCATTCCTTTCGTACTCCCGTTTTGTGACTTTATCGTATCACCGCACAACGCGTTTTGTCAATACCGTGCCCCACCGCGTTTTGTGCAAAATGCAAAGCACGTACTGTTCCCACAGTACGTGCTTTTTTCAGGTATGTTCCGCCAACCACGCGGGCAAATCAATCACGCGTTGGTTGCGGCTGCCGCGAAACTGTAATTCCAGGTCTCGCTGTGCCTCCACATACGGACCGTCAATCAACGTATCCACCTCTGCCAGCAACGCCCGCACGGCGGGCTCGGTACGCCCTTTTTCCAGCAGTTGTTCTACCGTCCAGCCGGAATAAGCCACCACCGTCTTGTCGCGCTCGTGTACGCGGCGCGCCAGTTCGCACAACGCCTCCGCCTGACAAAACGGCTCCCCGCCCGAAAGGGTCACGCCCGCAAGCAAGGGGTTTTCGTCCATTTCTGAAAGCAACTCGTCCACGGTGCGGGGTTGCCCGCACCCAAACGCGTGCGACTGCGGATTGTGGCAACCGGGGCAGTGGTGCGGACAACCCTGTACAAACACCACGTACCGAAACCCCGGTCCGTCTACAATGGATTCCGGCTCAATGCCGCAAACATCAATTACCGAGGCCATGTTTCACACGCGCTCTCTCCTCGGCGCGTTTGGCATTGTTAAAACGGTCGGTCGTGCCTACCAAATACCCGGTAATACGACGAATACGCTCAAATTTCATACCTTTACCCACTTCGGTGGTACACGTTTTCTTTTCCATACAGTCCATCTCCTTTGTTATGTAGTAGTGTTAGTGTCTATCTGTCACTGCGGATTATTCACAACCGCAGAAATAAGGCATATGCGGATACAGTTTACGCAACTCGTTCAGTTTTTCCACGCTCACCGCTTCGCCCTCGCGGCGCCCGCAGCGCGGACACACTTCGTTAATCACACCGGTGTAGCCGCACACCGGGTCACGGTCCACCGGGTGGTTTACCGAACCGTAGCCCACGCCGGCTTCCTTCATACAACGAATAACGGCTTCAAACGCTTCCAGATTCTTGCAGGTGTCGCCGTCCAGTTCCACGTAACTGATGTGTCCCGCGTTGGTAAGGGCGTGGAACGGGCCTTCAATTCCAATCTTCTTATACGCGCTGATGTTGTAATGTACCGGCACGTGGAACGAGTTGGTGTAGTAATCGCGGTCGGTCACACCGGCAATCTCGCCGTAAATCTGCTTATCAATGCGCACAAACCGCCCGCTCAATCCTTCGGCAGGGGTCGCCAACAAGGTGAAGTTCAGCCCCGTTTGTTTGGACTGCTCGTCCATACGGTTGCGCATATACGTAATAATCTCAAAGCCCAGCTTGCGGCTTTCCTCGCTCTCGCCGTGGTGCTTACCGGTTAACGCTTTTAACGTTTCCGCCAAACCGATAAAGCCCATACTCAGTGTGCCGTGTTTCAGCACTTCTTCCACACTGTCGTCCGGACCAAGTTGCTCGGAATCAATCCACACGCCCTGTCCCATTAAGAACGGGTAATTGCGCACCTTTTTGCTGCACTGAATTTTGAACCGATGCAACAACTGGCGGCATACCAAGTCAATCCGCTGGTCGAGCAGGCGATAGAATTTGTCAATATCGCCCTTGGCCTCAATACCGATACGCGGCAGGTTGATGGAGGTAAAGCTTAAGTTGCCGCGGCCGCAAGTCACTTCACGGTTGCGGTCGTGCACGTTACCCATTACGCGGGTACGGCAACCCATATACGCCACTTCGGTGTTGTAGTCACCGGGACGGTAGTATTGCAGGTTGAACGGTGCATCCAAAAAGCTAAAGTTCGGGAACAACCGCTTAGCAGACGTTTTCATTGCCAACTTGAACAAGTCATAGTTGGGGTCGCAGGGGTTGTAGTTAATACCCTCTTTCACCTTAAAAATCTGCACCGGGAAAATCGGCGTTTCGCCGTTGCCCAAACCGGAATCGGTCGCGAGCAACAGGTTACGAATCACCATCCGCGCCTCCGGAGAAGTATCAGTACCATAGTTCACCGAACTAAACGGTACCTGTGCACCCGCGCGGGAGTTCATCGTGTTCAAGTTGTGCACAAACGCTTCCATTGCTTGGTACGTGGCACGGTCGGTCTGCCGCCACGCGGTTGCCGCGGCAAAATCGTGCGCTTCCTCCGCCTGCGCGGGAGAAATGGGTTGGAACCCGCCCACACGCTGGTGCTTCGGCAACCAATTTTGCAGTACTTGAGCCACATCGTCGGTGTTGCCCATCGCCACTTGCACGCCCATTTCCTCACGCGCGGTGGCGGACAACGCTTCCGCATCGGTGGCGGTCATTCCAAAGCGCACCATCAAAAACTCCGCCAACGCGCGGAAATATTCCCGACGATACGTTTTTGCCACGCCCGGTGCCATGGCGTAATCAAAGTTGGGGATACTCTGTCCGCCGTGCATTTCGTTTTGGTTGGCTTGAATGGCAATACACGCCAACGCGGAATAACTTTGAATCCCGTTCGGTTCACGCAAACAACCGTGCCCCGTGGAGAACCCGTGGTTAAACAGATTCAGCAAATCAATCTGGCAGCAGGTTTCTGTCAGCATATAAAAATCTTTGTCGTGAATGTGAATGTCACCGTTGATATGCGCGGCGGCAATATCCTTGGGTAAAATGTAGTTGTCAATAAAATACTTAGAACCCTCCGAGCCGTACTTTAACATCGTACCCATAGCGGTGTCGGCATCAATGTTCGCGTTCTCGCGCTTAATGTCCGCGTCCTTGGCATACGAGAAAGTCAACTCTTTGTATATATCCATCAAATCGGCTTCCGATTGACGAATCTTGGTGTGTTCCGCACGGTACAAAATGTACGCCTTAGCTGTTTTGCCGTAACCCGCAGTAATCAACACTTGCTCCACCAAGTCCTGAATCTGCTCTACGGTGGGGACCTCCCCTGCCGGAATGGCATCCACTACTTTTTGGGTTAACTCGGTAAGTACCCGCGCGGGGATTTTTTCGTCCGCCACGGCAATGCTCGCCTTGTGCATGGCTTCCTTAATCTTTTTCGCGTCAAACGCCACCGTGTCCCCGTTGCGCTTGCGAATGGATTGAATCATCCTGCCCATCTCCTCTTACTTCCTGTTATTTTTAGGGTGAAAACAACGGCTCTCACCACGAGAGTGCTCTCTTATATTACTACATCTCGCCCCTTTTGTCAACATCAAACACAAGATATTGTGTATTTATTTTTATACGGGTTGTTATACCGCACCTAGGTGTCGTGCCAAGCAAGATGCGCTGTAACAAATTTTTTCACTCGCCGTGTTTCCCGTGTTTTCGCGGTGGACAAGCCGTATGCTAGGTATATACGAAACGGAGGTATCGCTATGGTAATACGTATGAGCACCGAACAGGGCACGCTCACCGTGTGGCTCACGGGCGAATTGGACCACCACGCCGCGCGCGATATGCGCGAGCAAATTGACAGTGCGGTGGAACGGTCATCTGCCAAACGCCTGCGGTTGGATTTTTCCGGTGTCACTTTTATGGACAGTTCGGGCATTGGCCTGATTATGGGTCGCTACCGCTTACTGGTTGCGCGGGGAGGCGCGCTCGCCGTGGTAGGTGCCTCGGAACGCCTGCGCCGCGTTATGAAACTGGCAGGTCTGGAAAAATTGCCCGTTTGGGACGAATCCACTCACAAGGAGGTTACCCGTTTATGAAACAACCACTGAACGAAATGAAACTCACCTTCCCCAGCCGTTCGGCGAACGAGGCGTTCGCCCGTGCGGCGGTCGCCTCATTTTTGTCACAACTCGACCCCGCCGTGGACGAACTCGCCGACCTGCGCACCGCCGTATCGGAAGCGGTCACCAACTGCATTGTTCACGCCTACCGCGACACCATTGGCACGGTCACCATTCAAATGCGGTTGTATGCCGATGGGCGCACTGTAATTAAAATCCGCGACCGCGGTTGCGGTATTCCCAACGTCACACAAGCGATGGAGCCGCTGTACACCACCGGCGGCGACGACCGTTCAGGCTTAGGATTTTCGGTAATGGAAAGTTTTACCGACCGTCTGCGAGTTACCTCCCGCCCCGGTCGCGGCACCACGGTTACGCTGGAAAAGTACATAGCCGTACGTGAACGGCAGGCGAGTGCGGTTTGACACGCGACGAACGCATTTGCACCAACTTGGGATTGGTACACACCTGCGCACGGCGATTCTTGGGGCGCGGTGTGGAGTACGATGACCTGTACCAAGCCGGGTGTATGGGGCTCGTTAAAGCGGTGGACGGATTTGACGAAACCCGCGGGCTCAAACTATCCACCTATGCCGTTCCCGTTATTTTGGGGGAAATTCGCCGTCTGTTCCGCGACGGCGGCACCGTGAAAGTCAGCCGCTCTCTCAAAGAACTTTCGCTCAAAGTCAGCCGCGAGCGGGATGCCTTTCAACTCCGCACGGGGCGTGAGCCCACCGTGAGCGAACTGGCACAAACGCTTGGCATTGAGCCGGAACAAGCCGCCGAAGCACTGGGTGCCTCTCTGCCCGCCTTATCGCTCACCCGCAGCGGCGAAGATGCCGACGGCAACGAAATTGACCTGCCCGTTCCCGCGCCGGAAGAAAGCATCACCGACCGGCTGGCTCTGCGGCAGGTACTGGCGGGCTTAGATGAACACGACCGTGCACTGGTTGAACTGCGCTACTTCCGCCGCCAAACACAACAGCACACCGCCGAGACACTGGGAATGACCCAAGTTCAGGTTTCCCGCCGTGAACGAGTGATATTACACGAACTTCGCCGACGGCTCTCCTCATAAACACACAAGCACGCAAGGAATATCCTTGCGTGCTTGTGTGTTTTCTTCCCTCATATCACCGTAAACCCTGCCTGTGCCAGCGCGGTGGTTAGGGCTGATACGGTGGTGTGTTCGGGGTAAAACGCCACCTGCGCCGTATCTCCTTTTACGGATGCCGTGTGCACACCATTCAACCCCCGCAAGGTTTGTACGGCCGTGCGCCGAGTCGCGGCATTGTGCACGCCGTCCAATTTCATCATAATTGTCTCGGTTTTTCCAAACATCACACCCACATCCTTTCTCACCAAGTAACCTACCCATTCTTACCGTGGTTTATACGCCGCACACATAAAAAGCACGTCGGGTCTCCCCGACGTGCTTGCTGCTTTTTCGGCATTACGCACGATGCCACTTGGCACCCTGCGGCGTATCCTCTATCACAATTCCCCGCGCTTTCAACTCATCGCGAATGCGGTCAGACTCTGCCCAGTTTTTCTCGGCACGTGCCGCCGTGCGTGCCGCCACCAGTGCTTCAATCTCGGCATCGTCATCGCCACTCACCGCACGCGCATACAACAGTCCCAGCACATCCGCCAACTCGTTAAAGGTGTTCAGTGCCGTCTCCACGCTGCCCGCTGTCGCCATGCCGTCTGCCACCATACGGTTGCAATCCTTGGCCAATTCAAACAATGCCGCAATCGCATCTGCCGTGTTCAAATCGTCGTCCATAGCGGCAATAAACTGGTCGCGCCGCTTATCACAAAACGCCGTTACGGCCGCATCGGCTTCTCCCGCCGACGCGTTCTTTAACGCAAATTCCAATCCGCCGCGGCAGTTGTACAAACGATCCAGTGCCGCCGTTGCTTGTTCAATGCTCTCGTCGTTATAGTTTATCGGGCTGCGGTAGGAGGACGAAATTAAGAAAAATCGAATCGGCTCATACCCAAATTTCTCCGCCACGTCACGTACCGTAAAGAAATTACCCAACGATTTGGACATTTTTTTGTTGTCCACGTTAATATAGCCGTTGTGCATCCAATACCGCGCAAACGGCGCATCATTGCAGCACTCGCTCTGGGCTACCTCGTTTTCGTGGTGAGGGAAAATCAAATCCTGCCCGCCGCAGTGAATGTCAATCGACCGCCCCAAATACCGGCGTGCCATGGCAGAACATTCAATATGCCAACCGGGGCGACCCTCACTCCACGGAGACTCCCAAAACGGCTCGCCCGGTTTTGCGGCTTTCCACAACGCAAAATCCAGCGCGTCCTCTTTTTCTTCGCCAATGCCAATGCGTGCGCCCGACTCCAAATCGTCAATCGGCTGGTGGGACAGTTTGCCGTATCCCGCGTCACGCCGCGTGCGGAAATACACGTCACCGTTATTGGCACGGTAGGCGTAGCCCTTTTCCTCCAACGTGCGAATAATATCAATAATCTCTTCCATATTTTCGGTCGCGCGGGGGTGCACCGTCGCCTCGCGCACGCCCAAACCGGCGGCATCTATCTTAAACTCCGCAATATACCGCTCTGCGATGGTGGCGTAATCCACGCCCTCCTCCACCGCGCGACGAATAATCTTATCATCAATATCGGTAAAGTTCTGCACAAAGCGCACGTCCCAGCCGCGCCACTCCAAATAGCGGCGCAACACGTCAAACACGCACAACGGCCGTGCATTGCCAATGTGAATGTAGTTGTATACCGTCGGTCCGCAGGCATAAATGCGCACCACGCCATCCTCCAGTGTTTTTAATTCCTCTTTTTCCCGCGCCATCGTGTTGTAAATTTTCATTGCTCATTCTCCTTTGCTTCCAATACAGCCAATCGCTTTTTTAACGTTTCAATTTCTTGCATCAGCGGGTCAGGCACGTTTATCTGGTCCAGTTGCTCCACCACTTTTTCGCCCGCCACACGCACCACACGTGCGGGAACGCCTACCGCCGTAGCATCGTTGGGAATATCCCCCAACACAACGGCACCCGCCGCAATGCGCACGTTATCGCCAATCGTAATGGGGCCCAGCACCTTAGCACCGGCACCCACCAATACGTGGTTACCCAGTGTGGGATGCCGCTTACCGGTATCCTTACCGGTACCGCCCAGTGTTACCCCTTGATACAATGTGCAGTCGTCCCCAATCACGGTGGTTTCACCAATGACCACACCGGTGCCGTGGTCAATAAACAACCGCCGCCCAATGGTTGCACCCGGGTGAATTTCAATGTTTGTGCGCCGCACGCACCGTTGCGAAATCGCCCGCGCCAAAAAATGAAGCCCGTGGCGGTAGCACCAATGCGCCTTGCGGTACGAGCGCACCGCCTTAAACCCATTATATAACAACGCCACTTCCAGCGCCGACCGCGCCGCAGGGTCTTTTTCGCGGATTACCGCAATATCTTCTCGAAATCGCTCAAACATACCGGTCCTCCTCATAAAAAATGCACCCTGCCACACCAATTAGTGCGGCGAAGGTGCTATGCACGGTTCCACTTCGCGTTTTACTCTAAGCCGATAACGGCGGCCGCCGTGCCAAGATACTGGGCGCACTGCGCCGTTCCCCCAGCCTGCTCACGGGTGCATTTCGCCGTGTGTACCGCCAAACGCGCTTTCAGCCGGTGACGCGTTCTCTCTGCTGCAGTGCCGCACGGATACTTCTCCCGTTCCTCGCATTTTTCATTCTTATATTATTATAGCAGACTTTTGGGAAAAATCTACCCCTATTTTTCACCTGCAAAAAAATGACGGTTTCCCCACACATACTGTGCACCCGAAATGGCCGTTAATGCCACCGACACCCACAACAGCGCATAGCCGATAAGCAACGGCACAGTGAACACCGCATCCGGCAGATTCACGCCGGCAAGTAACCCGTTCTGCCAACTTGCCCATTCCAGTGCCGCCAGTTCAAACAAAATGGCCACAAACTGTGCCACCGTTTTGGCCTTGCCCCAGCCGTTTGCCGCAATCACGGTGCCCTCTTTTGCCGCTATCAGCCGCACCGAGGTCACCATAAACTCGCGGGTGAGCACCACCATTAACGCCCATACATCCAAGTGCCCCGTAACCAAAAATGCCAACAAGGCCGCGGTGGTCAGCATTTTATCCGCCAACGGGTCCAAAAATTTACCCAAATTGGTAATTAACCCGCGGGAGCGCGCAATGCGCCCGTCGAACATATCGGTCAGTGCTGCCGCGCCAAACACCAACCCCGCCGCCAGTGAATGAAACGGAAACTCCCACAACGTCAGCAACAAAAACAACGGTGCCAGCACAATGCGTACCACAGTTAATTTGTTTGGTAAATTCATACGCGTTCCCCCACCAAATCCCAATCCAATCGGTCGGTAATTTGCACGTCCACCAAGTCGCCCGGCTGTACCGGTTGCTCGGTAGAGAAAAACACCTTTGGGTCAATTTCCGGCGCATCGGCGGGCGAGCGCCCAAACCAACATTCGGCATATCGGTCAAACGATTCCACCAACACCGGCATAACGCGTCCGATTTGCGTATCCTGATAAGCATCTGCCACCCGCGTTTGCAGTTCCATCACCACATCGCGGCGGTGCTCCTTTACGTCCTGCGGAACCTGCTCAGGCAACGTAGCCGCCACGGTATCTTCCTCGGCAGAGTAGGTAAAACAACCCAGTCGTTCAAACTTGGCTTCGCGAATAAACGTGCACAGTTCTTCAAAATCCGCTTCGCTCTCGCCGGGGAAACCCACCATCACCGTGGTGCGTAACACAATCCCCGGCACGCGTGAGCGCAACCGCGCCACCAATGCCGTTGAACTTTCGTGGTCGCCCGGGCGGTTCATAGCTTTCAGCACCCGCCCGCTCGCGTGTTGTAACGGTATATCCAAGTATTTCACAATCTTTTCTTCCCGTGCCATCACGTCCAACAATTCGTCCGTGATATGTTCGGGGTAGGCGTACAGTAACCGAATCCAGCGTAAACCGTCAATACGGCATAACCGTTCCAGCAATTCCGGTAGCAGGGAACGCCCCGCCAAATCCACGCCGTACACGGTGGTGTCCTGCGCTACCAGCACCAGTTCTTTCACGCCGTTTGCCGCCAGCGTTTCCGCCTCCGCCACCAAGGTATCCATAGCGCGGCTGCGCAACCCGCCGCGAATCAGCGGAATAGCACAATAGGTGCACCGATTGTTGCACCCGTCCGCCACCCGCAAATAGGCATAAAATGAGGGTGTGCTTTGCACGCGGTGGCCGTCCAGCGGCCAACACGCCAACGGCGGGAACGATTGCATACGCTCGCCCGCAAGTGCCGCGCGTACCGCTTGCGCAATGTCGCCGTTGGCACCCAAACCGAGTACCGCATCGCACTCCGGCAGTTCCCGGACGAGTTCCTCGCGGTAGCGTTGTGCCAAGCAACCCGTTACCACAAGGCCGCGAATACGCCCTTCGGCTTTTAATTGCGCGAGTTCCAAAATATTGTCAATCGCTTCGCGTTTGGCATCCTCAATAAAACCGCAGGTATTTACCACCACAACATCCGCCGTGCCGCTATCCACAGTAAGGGTAAACCCCGCATCCCGCAGTTTGGCCAACATCAGTTCGGCATCCATTTGGTTCTTTGGGC
Source organism: Acutalibacteraceae bacterium (assembly GCA_045653425.1). Classification (GTDB taxonomy): domain Bacteria; phylum Bacillota; class Clostridia; order Oscillospirales; family Acutalibacteraceae; genus RGIG3009. The sequence goes on from JAZOLU010000034.1 coordinate 31,378, forward strand.
ATCCCAGCGATACCATTCCCACTTTACTCATCCGGCAATTCCTCTTCCTGCCACAGTGACAGCGCACGGCGCACGGTATCCGCCCCGTAACCGTACCGCGCCATAGCGGCGGCTACCCGCTGCAATTCCTGTGTATTCCAAGGTACAGTATACCGTTTTTTTGCCAAAAAAGCAAGAGCCATTTGCACCTCGTCCATCTCCACTGCATCGGCGGCGGTGCGAGCCAAGTCGCGTGCAATGCCGCGCTTAACCAATTCCTCCGCAATGCGGCGGCGCGGATACAGTTTTACCCGCGCATATTGTTCCGCCAATCGGTGCGCGTATGCCTCATCGTTCACATAGCCCAATTCCGCCATTCGCGCCGCGGCGGCAGCCGCCGCCTCGCGGCATTCGGGATGATACCGCCCCTTTTCGCGACACAATTTTTGTTCCAACTCGCGGCGGGAATGGTCACGTTTTGCCAGCAAAAATACCGCTTTACTTTCTGCCCGCCGCCGCGCCGAATCGGCACACAACGCCTCCCGCTCTTCGCACGACAAAGAGGAACCCACCCCATAGGGGGATTCCTCCCACGTTGTCTTATCCACGGCAAACCCCTCGCCGTCGTTCATCGTCAGCCACACCCGGTGTCCACGCATCGGGCGTACCGCCGCTATCTTCATTGGTCATCCACCATAATGTCAATGTTGGCACGCGCACTCCCGGCCGTATACTGCGCCGCCGCGGCAATCGGAATCTCCACCGGCGCGGCGGTTTTTTTCGATTTTTCCTCCGCGGCACGGTTGCGCAACAATTCCACTACCTGCGCTTCAATTTCGGCACTCAAATCGGGATTCGCTTGTAAAAAGTCGCGCACGTTGTCGCGGCCTTGCCCCAACCGCTCCTCTTTGTACGAGAACCACGAACCGGATTTCTGAATCACGTCCAGTTCAATCGCCACATCCAGCAACTCGCCCATACGCGAAATGCCCTTGCCGTAAATCACATCAAACTCTGCCTCTTTGAACGGCGGTGCCACCTTGTTTTTTACCACACGCACGCGGGTGTGCGAACCGTATGCACCACCGGCGTTTTTCAGCGTTTCCTGACGGCGCACGTCCAACCGCACCGAGGCGTAATATTTGAGCGCGTTACCGCCGGCAGTTACTTCCGGATTGCCGTATACCACGCCGACTTTAAGCCGCAACTGGTTAATAAAAATAGCCACGCACCCGGTTTTGCCCACAGCACCCGCCAACTTACGCATGGCCTGCGACATTAACCGCGCCTGTAATCCCACGTGGGAATCGCCCATTTCGCCCTCAATCTCCTGCCGCGGTACCAGTGCCGCCACCGAGTCCACCACCAGCATATCCACCGCACCGGAACGAATGAGTGCCTCCGCAATTTCCAACGCTTGTTCGCCGGTATCCGGCTGAGAAACCAACAGCGAATCCACGTCCACGCCTAATGCGCGCGCATACACCGGGTCAAGCGCGTGTTCCACGTCAATATACGCCGCTTCGCCGCCGAGTTTTTGCGCTTCTGCCACGGCGTGCAACGCCAAGGTGGTTTTACCGGATGCCTCCGGTCCGTAAATTTCCGTAATACGCCCGCGCGGGAAGCCACCCACACCCAGTGCCAAGTCCAGCGTGAGCGAACCGGTGGGGATACACTCCACATTCATATTGGCGTTCTCGCCCAAGCGCATCACTGCGCCCTTGCCATATGTTTTTTCAATTTGTGCCAACGCGGTTTCCAGTGCCTTTTGCTTGTTGTTTGCCGGCGCCGGACGCTCCACCGCCGTCTTTTTCTTGTCCGCCATATCGCTCGCCCTCACTTCCGCCGTTCGGGAATTCCAAACGTCTTGTTTTCTTTTTTCCCAGTATACCGCATTTTTTTGCAAAAATCAAGGGTTTTGCGCAAAAAATCGAACAAATGTTTGTTATTTTCTTGAAGAAATACCCCCTACCGGACGGCAGAGGGTACATTTGCGTTTTTATGATAGCCAATCACTGTCCAGCGCACCGGTTGCCAACAACACAACCAACACCGCACCCAGTACAATGCGGTACCAGCCAAACGGTTTAAAATCGTGCTTTTTAATGAAATCCATCAGCAAACGAATAACCAACACCGACACCGCGAAGGATACCACCATGCCCACTGCCAGCGCGGCCCATTCCGCACCGGAGAACGAAAGCCCCGACAGCAAGTATTTGAGCACTTTCAGTCCACTGGCACCCGCCATGGCGGGTATGGCCATAAAGAACGAAAATTCCGCCGCCGCATAGCGCGAGCAACCCAGCAACACCGCGCCCAAAATGGTCGCGCCCGAGCGAGACGTGCCCGGTACCAGTGCCAATGCTTGGAAACAACCCATCGCCAGCGCGGTGCGCCAACCAATGTCGGCGGGGGTATGGAACCGCGGGGTACGTTCGCGGCTTTCCAGCCACAAAAACAACACGCCGTACAACACCAAAGTGCCCGCAATCACCAGCGGGTCAGACAACCATTCGTCCACAATATCGTCCAGCGGCAAGCCGACCAACATAGCGGGAATACTGGCAATTAACACCATACCCCACAACCGCCATGTACCGGTGCGTTCCTCCGGCGTTTTTAGCCGCGAAAACGGGTTTAACTTGCGGAAATACAGTACCAGTACCGCCAAAATGGAGCCCAACTGAATGAGCACCTTAAACAAATCAAAAAAATCCCCGGAAAACGAAAACGGCCAAAACGCATCCACCAAAATCAGGTGACCGGTGCTGCTCACGGGCAACCATTCGGTAACGCCCTGCACCACACCCTGCACCAGGGCTTTTAGCAGTTCAATAACGGTTTCCATCGCTTATACGTCCATTTCGCCGAGTAGGTCACGCAGCAGAATGACCTCGTCCGCCGTTAACGTTACGCCCTTGCCCATTTTAGCGCGGTCGGGTGCCCAGTCGCGAATATCATACTTCGGGTCGCGGCCGTTCCAGCTCACCAAATTAATCTCCTTGCGCCAACCGGTGGGCGACTCCGACAACACACCCAGTTCTTTAACCACTTCGTACGTTAATTCTGCCATTGTACATTACTCCTTCTGTCCAAATCACACCGCCGCACGGCGGAGTTTACCATTAAAATAGCCATTGCTCCATCGGTTTACCGGGGTTTTCGGGTTCTTCCACCACACTGTTCCCGCACTGTTGCTTAAAAGCTGCCGCACGCGCTTGCATTTCGTCCGCCAACGTGAGCGCCGCCGCCACACGCTGTTCCAGCGCCTCTTTTTCTTGCCACAGCGATGCCACGGCTTGATGCATTTCTGACAACTGCGCCGTCAAAGACATCTCCCGTTCGCGGGCGGCCTGCACTTCTTGGCGCACCGTCGCCAGTTCGTCGGACAACACCTGCTCCCGTGCCGCATCCACCGCGGCGCGTGCGTCGGCTAACTCCGCCGTAAGTGCCTGCACCTGTTCTTGCGCCGCCGCCAATGCAGCCGCTTGCTCGTCGGCGTGTGCCGATGCCTCCGCAACAGCGGCCAATGCCTTCTGTGCTTCGTCCAACTCCTGCCGCAAACGCGTCAATTCCGCTTCGCGGTGCTCGCGCTCTTCGTGAAACGCCAGCCGCAACTCATCTATGTACTGTAACACATCCTGTCGGGAAAAACCGCTCAATGCGGTGCGAAACCCATACTGTTCGCCCATTGCTTCCCATCCTTTCCGACGGTTGTGGCTTCATTGTAGCACACTCCCGCGCAAAACGCAAGACCCACGCACACAAAAAAAGGACGGTCATCCGACCGTCCCCGCAGATTAGAACTGGTTGTTGTGCTTGTTCTGCTCCTGCTGATTCTTTTTGTTTTGCTGGTTCTGTTTGTTCTGGCTGTTCTGATTGTTCTGATTATTCTGGTTACTCTGGTTGTTCTGCTGGTTCTGATTGTTTTGGTTATTCATACCGGTAGGCCCCCTTTTTTGAATTGCGACACACCATACTTCGTGCGTCTCTTCTAGGTTGCCCGTTCCCGCGCCCGTTTATTCGCCGGCGGAAAATTTAACGGAGGCGGCGAATTTTTCCAAAAACGCTACCATATCTGCCGTCTCCTTCTTTTGAGCATCCGAAGCATTCTCCGGCAATGCCCGCACACCCCAATACAACATCTTGGGCAAGGTGGCAAACCGTTCCTCGCTTGTGAGTTCTGCTCCCGTCCAATCCCAATAGGCGGCATCCTCACTCACGCCCTCGGCAGTTTCCGCCAAACGGTTCAGCGGCACAAAGAATTCGGATTCGTGCCCGTCAAACGCCGTGTGCAACGTTACGGTATAATACGACGGCACCACCGCCCATAACGACACGTCCCGCGCCATAATATGCCCCATCACCGCTTGCTGGTTGGTGGTAGCAAGCGGATTAGCCGCACCCGTCGCTACGTTCAAGCATTGGACTTCTACCCGCACGACACCGTCGCCGTTGCGGTCCGTGCCGTAACTCGCTAACAATTCTTCCAACTGTCGGTCGGCCTGTATACTCACCTCTTGCCCCGTGACCATACAAATCAAATAATCCGGTTTTTCTCGTGTGACGGTGTGCACGGTTAACCACGTCAAAATCAGTACTGCCAAGGTAATTAACAACACTTTCCACTTATGATGATACCAAAAGTTTACCCACTTATCCCGCGGTGTTTGCGGAGTATCCGGTTCCGTTTGCCGCACCAACTCCTCCGGGTTTACCCCGCGCAGATGCCATTCCCGTGCCATACGCTCTCCCTTTCTTTTTCAATACACCATTGTTATGCCGCGTTTATAAAAAAACCGGCAAGGAACCCCTCGCCGGTTTACGGTGCTTATATCAGCGCGCGCCTTCGTGCGTGAACACCAGTTTTACGGTTTGGAATACGCACTTCGCATCCATTACTAACGACTGGTTTTCAATATACTCCATATCGTATACCACTTTTTCCTCCGGCCGCAGGTTGTACCCACCGTTTACCTGTGCCCAACCCGTGAGCCCCGGTGTTACCGCCAAACGGTTACGGAACCCGTGGATATACGTTTCAAATTCCTCATAAAAGCAGGGACGTTCCGGACGCGGACCGACCAAACTCATCTCCCCCACCAAAATGTTCCACAACTGCGGCAGTTCGTCCAGCCGTGTGTTGCGCAAAAACTTGCCCACACGGGTCACGCGCAGGTCGTTGCGCTCCGCCCACTGGGGACCGTTCTTTTCCGCGTCAATCACCATTGTACGGAACTTACGAATAACAAACGGTTTGCCGTTTTTGCCCAACCGTTCTTGCGCGTAAATGGACGGGCCGGGCGAATCCAGCCTCACCCAAAGCGCAATCGCCGCCATAGGCAAAAGCAACACCGCGCCGGCAATTACCGCCAACACAATATCCAACAATCTTTTTATAAAACGGTACACCGGCCGCTTGGCGGGCGTAACTTCTTTAACAATATACACGGCGTTCTCCTTCGGCTCGGCAGAAACAGTATCAACAACCGGCACATCCGACAACAACAACCCAGCCATTTGAAACACATCCTTTATAGGTTTTCCGCAATATAGTCTGCCATTCAAAATACTGCCCATAGTATACACGACTTTTGCCAAAATGTCCAGTCTTTCACATAAAAAAGCCGAAAATACAAGAAATAAGAAAATATTGTATTTCCGCCTCTCTTGCCGTTACTACGTATCCAAAGGTACTCTGACAATGTCTTTTTTGCGCTTTGCGGCGTAATCGAGGGCGATTTTTGTGCCGCTTTTGCGGTTAGTGGGGGCATATTTTTCGTCGTAATACACAACGCAAAAGCGGCTGTTATTTATCATTTCGTAGTTGCGTTCGACATAGGCGGCTCTGCCCGAATTGGTGATTTTTTCGGGATAGTACGTGTCCTCATAACTTTCCAGCAGGTAAGTTTTATAACTATCGCTGATATGCAGAAACTCCTCGCGTACATATACCCGCGTTATGTGCGGGTATTTTTCTTTCAGCTCCGTCACAATTTCATAACAAAGGTCGTTAAAGCGGCTCTTACTGCCAAAATAAACACCCCACGTCTGCTAAGCAGTAGACGTGGGGTGTTGCCATCATAAATTAAACTACCTATCCTTCGGTCCAACTATAACTCAGTATTCTCACATATCCATTGCATTCTCATCAAGCAGGAATTGTTCTATGCCGATGTAGAGGATGCCGTCGTCATCGTGCCAGGGGATAATATTATCTTTAACTACTACAATCTTCTTAAAGGAATCTCCGACACGTTTTAAGGAACGGATCTCTTGCTCGCGCTTTTCCTCGTCTGCGACGGTTAGGGCCGACTGGATATAATATTTTTTGCTACCCTTATTCGCTACAAAGTCGATTTCAAGCTGGGTGCGTTTGCTTTTCTTTTCTGCGTCTTTATAGCAGTACTCGACCACGCCGACGTCCACACTGAAATCACGGCCGCAAAGCTCGTTATAGATAATGTTTTCCATAATGTGATTTTCTTCTTGCTGACGGAAATTCAGTCTCGCATTACGAAGTCCCACGTCGCTGAAATAATATTTAAGCGGTGAGCCGATATATTTTCTTCCTTTAACGTCATAGCGTTCGGCTTTGTAGAGCAGGAACGCATCAATAAAATAGTCAAGATATCTGTTAACGGTAGGTGCACCGATATTCATTTGCTTTGCACTCTTAAAGGTATTGGTAATCTTGTTCGCATTAGTAAGCGAGCCAACCGAAGATGAGACTATGTTCAGAATATCATCAAGCACCGATTTTTCGTACACAAGCTTGTTTCTATCCATAATGTCGCTGATATAGATTGCATCGAACAGAGATTGCAAGTACTTCGCTTTTTCTTCGTGGTTCTTTTTAGTCATTACCAAAGGAAGACCGCCGTAGGTATAATACTCCTGCCAAGCGTTGCGCTTTTCGCCCTCAAACGCATTATAAAACTCCGTAAAGGAAAGCGGATTAACTCTGATTTCATCGCCACGTCCACGGAACTCGGTGAGGATATCCGAAGAGAGCATTTTCGAGTTACTGCCGGTTACATACACGTCAATATTGTCGTGCTTCATAAGGCCAAGCACAACATCGACAAAACCGATTTTATCTTCAACACCTTCGATGTACGGATTCTGAATGGTAACAACCTTTTGAATCTCATCAAGGAAGACGTAATAAGTCTTGCTTTCATCCTTAGTCATGCTACGAATATGCTTGCCGAGCTCAAGGGGATTACGGTATTGAATGTTCTCGTCATCATCAAGAGCAAGGCAGATAATACATTCGTCATCTACTCCGATTGACTTCAAATAATCCTTATATATATTGAACAGCAAATAAGATTTACCACATCTTCTGATACCGGTAATAACCTTAACTAAGCCGTTCTCTTTTTTGCTGATTAATTTTTCGAGATACTTTTTTCTTTCAATCATAACGCATACCTCATCGAATAATTTTGCGTATTTACGCATTTTTACGCTCTTATTATAGCATATCCCTATGTGCAAGTCAATATTACATCGAATAATTTTGCGTATTTCTACATATTTATTTCTTCCATTGGCAATATGATAATATGCTTCTGTTTTTTGATGGCATAGTCAAGTGCGATCTTGGTGCCGCTTTTACGGGTAGATGGGGCATTTGGTTCGTCGTAGTAGACAATACAATATTGGCTTCTGTTAATCATTTCGTAGTTGCGTTCCACATAAGCGGCTCGGCCAGAGCCGATGATATGTTCAGGATAATATGTATCCTCGTAGCTTTCAAGCAGATAATTTTTATAGTGCTCACTGATATATGGATATTCCGCCCGTACATAGACTCGCTTTATGTGCGGGTATTTTTCTTTAATTTTCGTCACGAGTTCAAGACACAGGCAATTAAAGCGGCTCTTACTCCCGAAAAGAAAGGTATCAACATTTTCGTCCACAATTAGCTTTTCGATAATTTCATTAAGTTTCGATTTTAATTCTTCGGTTTCGTTTATCGTTCTGTGACCGAAAAAACAGCAGGTACTTGATTTCATAATCTTCTCTCCAAAATATAATGGATATACCATATATCTATTTCTAACATTGTAACACATAATACATCTAAAATAAATATACAATATATTTATTATGAGGTGAATTTATGTCTATAAAGAGTGTATCGATTAGAATTGAAGAAGAAATGTTGAATAAGATTGCGTATATCGCTGATTATGAGGGAAGAAGCGTAAATAGTCAGGTTCTCGTTTTAATAAGAGAGAACATTAAAGCGTTTGAGGATGCCAATGGCACTATTAATGGAAATATTACTCCCGAATCAAATGTAAAGCCAACCCGTAAGTAAGAAAAAACACTCTGCCGCAACAGCAGAGTGTTTTTCGTTACAAAAAATCAAGCCATTTACACTCGGTCTCAAGTGTAAATGGCTTATACTTTTGATTTTTATATTAGTCCAACGGCTTCATTGTGGAGAGTAGGATAACTCGGTAAATGGTATCGGAGTTTGTGACGAGCATTACGACTCTGTCAACACCAATTCCATTTTGGCTTTACCAATCTGGTTTATAGCAATATCGTTAAATCTCCTGCCAAACAATAAAATCCGGGAAAGCAACCAAATTGAAAACGGTTAAAAACAACTTATTTCATCGCCATATATTCTTCTATTTCATCACCTATTCCAACTTCAAAAGGTACAGGGGCATACCCAAAATCATTTGCAGCATCCTCAAACGAATATACTCTGGGCTCGCAAAGTCTTTGCACTTTTTCTCTATAATCGAACTTTCCAAAAGAAAGGCAGAAAACAACCCATGCTCCAAAATACGCGATAAAAAACGGACAATTTATAAATTTTACCTTCTTGCCCAAATGCTTTCCCATCAACAAAAACATTTCGCGCAGCTGTATAGGGGCTCCTCCTGAAAGTATGTAATCCTTATTGTTGGTTTTTTGTTCGTTCATCAAGATATCATAATAAGCTTTTGATAAATCTTTGTAATGTACCGGTTGTAATTCGTACCTGGCATGGTTAACCACCGGCATAATAGGTAAGGTATCCACCATTTTTATAAATTTAACAACATTATTATCATAAACGTTGCCATAAATCATCGTTGGCCTACAAATCGTAAGAAGTATACCGTTTTCTTTGCAAATTTCATAAACTTTCTCATCTATATTCCGATACTCTTCACCCGCGACTTTATATTTAGAATAAATGCCCGTGGTATGAACTAATATTAATCTGCGAACCTTGCACTTGGCAGCAACATTAACCAATTTTAACGAACAATGGATTCCCGCTATGTTAACCAAGGTGTCAACGTTTTTTAAAAAAGGCTCTAATAAATCGGATTCTTCAATATCACCGGCAAAAAATTCAGATTGCGGAATTAAATCCCTCAGTTCATCTACGTTAGCTGTCGGCCTTGTAAAAAGTCGAATGCCATCAGGAAACATTTCTTTTACAGCACTCATATTTTCCGATAGGATTTTTACAAAATGTCCTCCGGATTTTTGCCCGTTGGCACCTGTAATTGCAAGAATTTTCGCCATGTTTTAGCACTCCCTCTCATAAATTGCCTCAATTTTAATAAAGCTCTAACCTATTCAAGATTAAAGCTTTATCGTGGCGGTATATAATTTTAATCCAACGGTTTCATTGTGGGGACCTCTGCCCCTGAAATTATAAAACCTTACCTAAGTGTACAAAACTCCAATGGTTTGGGGCCGTCTTTGTAAGCCATTTTTATAGCACAGAATATAACCCTTTGTATCTGTGCGGCATTTTGGCGTAGTGACTGGCGTACCATTGGCGTAGTAGATTAAATTTGCTTGTCCTTAAAGAATTCGCCCAAGCTTGTAAACTCTTTCTTTTTCAGTTCGTTGGTCACGTCGCAATAAATATCCATCGTTGTACTAATATCGGCATGACCTAAAACATCCTGTATCACCTTTATATTGATACCCGACTCACACAAGCGAGTAGCAAAGGTGTGTCTCAAGCTGTGGCAACTAAAGGGCGGCAACAGAACGGGATCTTTTTCTCCTTTGAGGAACACTTCATCATTACAATCACGGATGATTCTTCGAATGGCTTTGTTGAGTGTTCCCTGATGCTGAACATCACCATAGCGATTTATAAAGATAAAATCTGTATAGCAATCAACAATCGCTTTGCACTTAACCCCGGCATCCTCTTGGTTTTGCTTTTCAAGCAGGAACGCTTCTTTTACATCATCCATCATCGGTACGGTTCGTTCACCGGCTTTGGTCTTAGGTGTGTTTATGCTAAAAGAACAGCCGTTGCCGTCACCGTGATTGTAGTATACCAAGGTGTGATTGACGTGGATAAGTCCTTCGTCCAAATCAATGTCGCACCACCGCAATCCTATCAATTCACCGACACGCAACCCCGTGCTAAGCATAATAGCGAACACAGGATACCAATGCCGATACACTGGATGATTTTTAAGGAAGTTAATGAACAACTGTTGTTCAGGGATAGTAAGAGCCTTTCGCTTTTCTACTTGAAAATTGTGGGACTGTTTCAGTTCCTTCAGCATGTTATCGGTGGGATTAAGGCGTATGTACCCATCATCCACCGCCAAGTTAAATACTTGATGCAGAACCGTATGCACATTGTCAATGGTTGCTATAGTCAAAATTCGTTCGTCTGCAAGGCGGTTATAAAACCTTTTTACATCGGATTTTCTGACATTCGCAATCCGAAGTTTGCCGAATGTGGGGCGCACAAACATATTGTACATATACTTGTAGTTCTGAAAGGTGTTATGCTTTAAACCACGTTTCAGATCACACCATAAGTCAAATACATCGTTAACCGTTATCAAGCGAATCTCTGTTTTAATGCCGTCCCTTTTATCAAGGATAATTTGTTCTTCTTTTTCACGAAGTTCCTCAAGGGTACTTGCATATATCGAGTGGCGCTTACCATCGGGAGTGCTCCAACGGTAATCATAAATTCCGTCTGCTCTTTGGGATTCGCCCTTGCGGAGTGTAACCCGATCCTTATCTAATCTTCTACCTTTACCTTTCTTTGCAGTCATATTTATCTAGCTCCTTTCAATACCTGTCAGCATTGAAAAGCACTATGATAGTATTTATATTATAACATAAATCTGTTGTCTTTACAAGTACTCTTTCGGAGCTGACAGGCCTGTAAAGAAAGTTATTTAAATGGAATAATTCTTTTCTATATATTCATCCAATTTTCTACGCTTGATCAGCCGCTTTGTGCCGTTGAACAGCACGAAAGTACAATCAACCTTATCGGACAGTTTTCTGAGTTTGTTAATACCAATGCCCGAATAGGCTGCGGCCTCTGTCAGCGTTAAAGTGGTTTTCTCCCAAATTGGAACCTCTTTCATTGGCGATACCTCCTATATTATTTGCCTCCATTTCCGCCGGAGGCTAGCCTTGAAACATATAACATATAACTTCTCCTTACAAGCGGTGGCAGGGTTGTCACCGCCATTACATTCTTCCTATTCTAATTGTCCCTGTATATCAATCCCGCACATTTTCGTCAGCAGGATATTGTAGTCAATTTTAATTCTTCCTTCATTATTTTAATTAATAAATTACTTTTTCTGCGGCTTATCAGCCAAGTAAATTCTTGTTACCTCGGTGCGATGGTGACCTAAGTTTTCGCTTACAATCTTTCGCGCTTTCTTTGGTCTCTCTTCTAACGCTTCGGCATAGGTTCTTTGTGCGTAGGTGTGTCTAAGTCCGTGCCATGAGATTGTCTCAGTTCTTTTCTTTTTACCGTCTTCGTATAAATCTTCACGGTTTTCTACTATGAAGCTTTTTCGGTTATAACTCATCCAGTTCTGCAAAGAGCGTTTTTCACGTTTTACGCCGTCCTTCTCACTCGCGGAGATTAAATAATCTCGTGGGTATCGGCCGGAGCATCGTGCGTAATCCAAATATTTAGTAATAATACTGCGTTGCTTTGCACTTAAATCAATAGCTCTTGTCTGACCACCCTTGCCCTTTATGACAAGCTGACCAGTCTTTAATGCAGGCATAAGATATTCAACTCTAAGGGTGCAAATCTCTTCAAGCCGTAAACCAAACTCATGGGCGAAGTCTATGGCAATCACCACGTCCTGTCGACCTTGCTCGATAGCCAATTGTCGCATACTGTCAATCTCGTTTTTTAACCACGAATGGTCTTTTACACCTGTTGCTCGTTTAGGCAATGATAACTTATCATTTTTTGAAAGCCTGTTTTTACTACCGGATTTTCTGTGGAAATACCGTATGCCTGACAAATCGGATTGAATAGTAGCAGCAGAGTTGTTTTCTTTCAGATGTTCCACATAGGCTTTAAAGTGTCGGTCTTCCATGTTCTTAAAGTTTTGCAGACGAAAATTATCGGCTAAAAACTTACAGAACCTTTTTGTTGCTTCATAGTACCGAGCTCTTGTTTTAAAACTAAGTTCATTGCTGTGGTTGTAAATTGCTTCAACTTGTGCCAGCAAGTTTTTATACAGACCCGGATTTAGCACTGTAATTTTATTAGAATCTGACATAGCAAACCGTCTCCTTTCTCCAAAAATTTTATTTAAACGCAAGGATAGGGACCAAGCCTTGCGTAAAAAGCTGTGTACGAAAAATATAAAAAATGGGGCATTTTCGTCAATAAAATATTGGGGGTTCTTCTGACGGAAATAATTTTGTGTACGAAAATTTTGCCCTGCTCATTTGCAAATGAAAGTCATATATCATTTCAAAACGTAAAGCATAGAAAATTGCTTTCAGAGATTGTGCTGACCTGATATCGAAAAGTAAGTAATCTCAAACGGACGGTCAGCACAATCCTTTTTTTGATGGAATGAAAGTAATTTCAAAATATCATTTCGAAAAGATAGGTAATATATCATTTCGAAAAGACAAGCATCAATCATACAAGAGCCATATATAAATTAAAGTCATTTTAAAATGTAATCTAATATTAATCTATAATTACCCTATATGGCTCTTAAAATGAAAGTACGCAGGGCATAATACACCCACTGTCAATGGTGTGTACGAACCTTCATTTCTTACTGATTCTTTATTGACGCGGGTGTATTTGCCCTGCTCATCCCGGCTCTCCGACGTCGTCTCCGAGCCGTTTCTATCTGACTAAAGTCCAATAGAAACGGCTCGGCTCCCAAAAAGAGAGTCATAAATCATTTCTAAAGGACAATCATCTATCATCATAGAAATGATAGTCATAGCACCTGCTTTGTAGTTTGTTCATTATCTTCTTCGGCTTCCTGCAGCTTGTCATTCATTACACGAATGACAACTTGCAGAGAGCCGAAGGTTTATTTAGCAGGTGCAACTTTCTCTCGAAAAGTAAATCATACACTCTCGAAGAGACAGTCATAAATCATCCCGAAGCGAAAGTTCTGTTCTGGTATTCTGCTGTAAAATAAGGTTAGTACTTGGCTTAATCTATTTCACTTCAACGCAAGATTAATAGATTTTCCGTGCGTGTTCTCTTGAAATCTAAGAGTGCAAACAACCTTGTATTATTTGCTGACGCTACGCCGAGTGCAAGGCATTTCAGCCCGGCCGAGACTAAGGGCTCGTTCGGCGGGGATTTTCATTAGCGATTAAATCCCGGAAACTTCTTATGCAATTCCCAAAAGGGACGGAGATTTCCCTTAAAGGGCGGCAGCACTACCGCTTGAGCAATTTTATTTACCGACGAAACTCTCAAACGTCGTGGATTCCTGAATTTTCGTCAATAACTCTGGCTGAATCCGAGCCGTCGTTATGCACTTATTTTCGTTCACAGATTGCCATAAGTGAAAGCAAATCTGCATGGTGCTCTTTATTCCGCACTTCCTGTTCCTTTGGTCATACGGATGATTAGCCTTAGAGCATCGGCTGACGAAGTCAATCCAGACTTCAAAGGATTTCTGCTAGTGATTCTCAGTCCGTCGCAGAACTCAGACTGTAGCTCTCGACACCAATCCTTTGGTGCAACTAACTTCCCATGTCAAATACAAGTCTTTTGCTAACTCCTTCCTTTATGCGTTTATTTTGCACCCGTCACTTACCGGAGAACAAAACATAAAAAGAAGGCAAAAAGATAACAAAAAAGCACCCACCCCGAAAGGTAAGTGCTCACTTGCATTCCTTTTGCCTTTGCCCTATACGCAGAAGCCAAGCATAACAAACAAGCGCAATTAACCCTCTCGGAACATTGCAATTTTCGTTATCTTTTAAAACACTCCTACTTTATTTAAATGTAGCATAGTCAGTTTAACACCCATTTTAAATACTGTCAATAGTTCTGACTGCGAAATGACCTGTCAGGTCACCGGAATTTAAAATAGGTCTCTTGGCTCTATACCGAGTGCTTCGGCAATATAGAAAATCATACTAAATGAAGGCTCTATTTTGCCCGACACAATGCGGCTGATGTACCCGGGATTTTTACCTAAATCATCGCTTAGATCCTTGTACGTCTTATTTTTCTTTTCCATCGCAGCATACAGCTTGGAGTAGAAATTGTGCTTGAACTCATACAATGTTTTTACTTTTTTCATTGAAATAACCTCTTTTACACAAAAAATTAAAAGCCACGGGAAGCGACTCTTTGATAAAAATGTAAAAAAGGTTATATACAACTTTCAAGAAAACTTAATTTAAAAGAAAAACAATGAAAAAATATATATTTGTGGTATAATATTAATGTGAAATAAAATATAAGTTGACTTTAACACTGTTTTCAACAGTTGTGCACCCACAGCTCTTGGAGCCACCATATAACAAACTTCTTTCCAGAACATATTTCTCTGTCCCACAGTCGCATCGGCACAACCATTTTCTTTCTGTCCGGTTCGACTTATTTTTGTATGTTACAGGACCATCGATGACAGCCCAGCGACCAAATCTTTGATTTAATAAGTTCTGTTTCTCATTCATTTTCTCACTCATCTTGTAATGAACTCAGTTTACCAACTAATACATACCGTGCGGCATCATACTCATACGAGCACGTTGATAGAGTCACAATTCTGTCTTCAGAAGAGCAGGTGAGAGGCGAAAAAAACGTGGATTTCTTTTTGGCTTCTTGGATATATTCATATAACTCTTCCTGCGATATAAACTCGCTATATGCATCTGAGTCTGAGGGTGTTACATATCCTGCCATCAATTCAATTTTATAATTCACTTCGGGTGTCAAAAGCCATATGATCGGATGCTCATCGTAATACTCTTGAGATTTATAATCAGTAAAAGTACCAAACATCGAATCATTTTTCATATTGTGACCATATATTATTGTGTTAAGGCTGCTGTAGTCTGAATGGCATCGATAATCCATAAAGACAGTACCGGCAATATTATATTTTCCATTTAACATCCGGCGAAGATAATAGTCATTATCATTGCTTTGGACAATAGGATAATTAACCGGTGTGTTTTCACAGTAGAGCCACCCGACAACGTCTTTGTTTTGCGATAACAGTGCATTAAAATCAACAACTATTGGGGCCTGCTCTATTTTTTCTCCTTCTTGCTCGTTAATATCGTCAGCATCCTTTATGGTAACAACATTGGCTACTATATCCTTATATGTTTCTTCACTTTCAGAATAGTGACATATTGTGCTTATAATTTGATATAGCGAAAAAGAGAAAATCAAAAGCAACAGTACAATCAACGCAATCCGGACGAGCTTTTTAGTCTTTCGCAGCATAAACACACCTTACGCACGTTGACATGTGACAAAGTCTACATCCAACAAGAATTTCTTAGCTTCATTGGGGGATGTAAACTCCTTCTTTTGTTCGGTCAGATACTCTACAGCACCATTCCACTGTTGAAGGGAAAAATCATGCGCTTCAAAATGCTGTAGTGCAGACTTTATTCTGCTTTTATCTTGAATAAATTTGAGATCAGATAAATACATGCATCCGATTTTCTCTGATAAAACAAGTAGTAAATCTTTTTCCATAATAGTCACCGCTCCACATTCTCTTTAAGTTCTAATCCGTTTTCTTCCAGGAACTCCCCGAAATAAATCTTTTCAGCTTCTTCCCGGGCAAATACCGCATCTTCAAAACGTGCAAAAGATCCGAAACTCATAATTTTACCCTTAAATGTCAATCGCGCTCTCCACTTATTGCTACGTTTTTCAAAATAAACACCACGCGCACCGCTTGTATTAGCTGCCGTTGGCTTCATATCTGCTATCTTTGTTATCTGTGTTCCGCCAACGAACCCTGCGGATTGTCGTGCGATATCTGCAGCATATTTGCCGGCACATTCGTTGCACATACTCATATCAGGGTTCGTGAGGGTATCTGTAGCTTTATATGTAATGGCGCCACACTCACATCTGCATTCCCACATAGGGGTTGTCCGTTTTCCGCGAGAATTTCTTTTATCTGACCTACCAAGGACGGTCAATTTTCCGAAAACTTTTCCCGTTAAATCAGGAGACTTTTTGCATCCGCAGTTTGTGGTATGCCCACTATTCAAATTACCGGTAGTGGAAACACAAGTGCCTCCACAATCGCATTTGCAAAGCCATCGACGTTGGCCTTTTGGTGTTGATTCAACTTGTTCTACAACAACGAGCTTGTCATATCTTTTACCAATAAGGTTTTCTCTGTTTTTCAAAACTTACACCTATTATTTTCTGTGCAGCTGCTCTATAAGGCGACGCATTTCCTCTTCGCTGCACGCCGGTTTATTATCGCTTTTTCTGTCGCACTCATAACACATTTGTCCCAAACCGATTTCATAATGATCTCTGAAATCTATGTGTGTATCTTTACGTACCGTTGTCAATTTTCCGCATATGACACATCGTTCAAAAGGGGATTCATCATTTTCCTCTCTTCGCAATCGACGCTTTTTTGTGCGGTCCAAAACTTTTTGGAATATGTTTCTTATAATCACTTTCTTTTTCGCTCCTAAACAGAAATAAGCCCATTCATACTAATTGCATGAACAGGCTTATTTGTTAGATTTCTTCTTGCTTCCTGCGGCGTCCGAACACCAGCAAGAAAATTAAAACAAGTCCACTCACACTCGCAAGAGCGATATAAAGGGTTAAATTTGTTGTATCACCTGTTTGTGGGGGCTTCGGATCATCAGGCTCAACGGGGAGTTCTTCGACTTTGAATTGCCACTCAAGATAACCTACGGCCTCTTGATACTCATTGCCAAGTTCAATAGGCACATCAAGTGTGACATTCAGGTCAATTTCCGCACCAGAGTAAAAAGTGCCGAGATATACCCACTCTGTCAATTGAGCCGATTGATCAGCAGGGGCATCAAAAAGGTTAGAATCTCCGTTTTGCGATACTCTCAGATTCAGTTTCGATAAGAAATCTTCTGAGCCTTCCTTCGCACCAAGGGAGCGAATGTAAAGCCTGATTTTAACGTTATTTGATACATCGTTTTTGATATACACCTTCTGTGTGATGCTATCACCAGGCATGACACCTTTGAAATCAGTGAATAAATCTGTAGGTGAATATTCGCTTCCAGGTTCAAAAATGAATTTCTTCGCATCGCCATCGTATGTAACTGTTCCTGCCGCAAAAGCAGTTACCGACATACTTGCTAAGACTAGAATGGCAGCGAGGAGGGTAAACACGCGTTTCATTATTCTTTTCATATTTAACCCTCCTTACTGTTTGATAACCAATGTGGTTCCGTCTACATCGCTTATTCCGCTACTCCACTGTTCCTTAACAACAGTTTCTGGAGCTGATTGAATAGAGGATGCCACGATTTCTACTGATAGGTAATATCCGTCCGGCGGTGTCACATTACAAACACAACTCTCAATGAGAGCGCTCGTTTCGTCGCCCACGTTAACCGGTACAGTATAGTACCAATACCCGTCAGATCCTTTTATCCAATTTGCATTTGATGCGTATGTCATTGCATAATCAGAACCAATTTCAGGTTTAATCGCAGTTACTGAGGTCTGATCCTCTGACATCCATGTGACAACAACGGCAGCTCTGATATAGCTCTGAACATCACCAGTATTTTTAATGCGGACGTTCGTTTTTGTTTGCCCGTCAAATTCACCATTTCCACCAGGACCATTTTCAAGAACCTGACAGGCTACATAGGCGTTGTCAAATTCATTTTTTATGGAACCTGTTTTTGTGAACAAAAACGCCAAACTTACACACGAGATAATACAACAAAGGATGGCAATAATTGCAATGGTGAGGTGTTGTTGCTTTTTATGCTGTGATCTACGACGGCGATGAGTAGGAACGTAATATTTTCCTGAATATTTTCTGTTAAACATTTACATTTCCTCCTCTCTTACTTATCTTTTTTCTTAAAGATGTTTACATTGTAAGAATCACCGTCAAGCCAGTATTTATAGGTGCGTTCGTTGGTGAAAGTTACCTTGTTAGCAGCAGCATCTGCAGATAGCTTAACAGTAATAGAGTTACCGCTTACCTTAGAACCTGCAAGATTAGACGACGGTGCACACTTGCCATATCTCCAGGACCAATCCGTTTTCTCGGTAATCTTGTACCGATGTCCAACTGTCATGCCATCAATTTTAATCGAACCATCCTTATGAATGGTTACTGTCAAATTGACGCCATTGCTTACTACGTTGCCACTTTCATCAACCTCGACTATATCAAATAGGAAACTCTGGTTAATATCCATGCTATAGTCAGCACCATCAGGGAACACCTTATCAATTGTTAAGCTGGTGAGATTGTATTCAAACTTAGCGTAGTAGGTAACATTTACCCAAAACTCACCCGGTTTTTGTGGTTTGATTCTGTTTTCGCTTACCCACTCTTCAGGGACAGCGTTTTTACAATCAGCATCCAGATACCACCCAATAAACTTATAGACATTGCTGGAGGCAGTAGCTGTGGATCCGTTTGCTTTGCCAGTCGATGCGCCGATTGTCTCAGCCGGAGCATCAACTGAGCCACAGCCAGTAGGCCCAACAACCTGATATTTGATTGTCACATCCTTTATATAGTAGAAGGTAATAACATTCTCCATGGAGTTATCGGAAATAGTAAGTGTATAGGTTTTGTTGCCCAATAACTCGTAACCATTAACATCTACAGATTTTTCCGTTACCTGAGATTCCCATTTGGCAGTTCCGTTCTTTTCAGCATGAACAGGAAGCCCTGTTACTTGATCTAAGTACTGAACCTTATAGGAATATTCGTTTCTGGTGTAGTACACCCACAATTCCAGAATATTGCCTGCGGTTACTGTGCCGGACATTACTTCACCCGCATGGCCTTTGGCCCATGTAAAGTGTTGGATCTCCTTGGGAGGGTTGGGAACGGAATAAACCGAACCACTACTCATTTTTCCAGTAAAGGAAGAATGTTCGTCGAAACCAGATCCATCTGCCTTTTCAGTCATGTAGTGAACAACATACTGTCCATTTACATTGTCCTTCTCGTAAATGAAGTAGATTGCGTTCTGGGTATTGTTTGGATCGATATAAAGGCGCTTTTGGTATTCATCAAATACATAACCGCTAATCATTACTGCATTTTCCGTAACGATTGCTTTTTCATTTTTCTCAACCGTCTTGGTTTTTGCAATCAGATAATAGGTCTCGCCCTTGTATGTCGTAGTTCCCAAACTAGTACCGGGATTATTTTTTGTGAGGTAGTATACCTGATAAGGAACATACTCACGATACACATAATAGAAGGTGTATACATTCTTGGTTTCGTCTTCAATGTCAACGGTCAGGGAATGACTCTGAATTTCCGGGAAATATCTGGTTTGATATCCTGCTTTCAGAGCAGAACCTACCTTTGCCTCGAAGGTCTTAGTATTACCAGCCAGCGCAGAACCAGTGATAGGATCAGCAATCTCAATTTCATTGTCATTTCCGTCCTTATACACAAATTTGACTGTATAGTTCATAAGTATGTTGGACGTCCACTTGGCATATATCTTGACATCGGAAGTAACGGTAGTGTTTTTGAAATCCCAAAGTGTCTCGATGCCATTCTCGTTGATGTAGAACCAACCGAGGAAGTCGTACTTGCCGTTGGTAGGATCAGCGGGTGGCGTAAATGGAGATTGAATAATACTTCCATGTGGTACGTCATAATCATAAGTGATTTCATCCACTGAATAGATTTTACCAGCCTCAAGATCTTCGTAAGAATGGTAGAATGTAACATCGTGATTAATCGGTTCCCACCAAGCATAAAGGATCAGGTCATTTGCAGGCATAGTGGAATTTGCAAAGTCATATGGCTTCACATTATCAAAATTGAAATCGTTCGGTGTCTGCGGGGCCAAATACCAACCTTTGAAGGTCACGGAGCCGGGCTGGTAAACAGAAGGTGCCTTAGAAGAATCCAAGCTATACGAACCGTAGGAAGACATCGGCGCTTCATAGGAGATGATTTCATTTCTTACTGTAGTGCCATAGTTGTCAAACACTAGGTTGTAACTATTTCGGTCGTAAAAGAATTCGGCTCCATTATAGCTAGCACCTTCTTTGGAGGACATTTCTTCATTTAAGGTGTAACCTTCAATTTTTTCAAATTCTTCCTCTGTAATAGATAAGCTACCACTGTACTTAAATTCAATGGGGAACAGCACTTCGTAATCGTTTTCTACACCGGGGGTTCCACCAAGTTTCAAGCCATAATATGTGGCTTTGTATGTAGTGGCGTAACTGGAGGTGGTAACATAGGCATAGTAGTCGCGGTCTTCCTGCGGCATCACAGCAAGGAAGGAAGTCCAAGGACCATTGGAAGCGCTACTATTTCTTGACCACATGTAGGACCCAGCATCTGTACTTGCCTGAATAAATTCAGTGCGAATGTTTGCACCCCATTTTTTAGTGAGAGTGGCATAAGTAGTGCGACCACCATTGGACATAAACCTAACCGTAAAGGTTGTACGGTCATAATACACATTTAATGTGGTAGTTCCGTCTGCAGAAACGGTGACAGAACCAGTTTTTCCTTGGTTCAGAGTCCACAGGGGATTATCATCGTAACTTGTAGTATGTCTGCAACTTGCATCATGAGTATGTGCTTTTTTTCCACAACTATAGCAAGCGGCAGAATGTGTATGCTCTGTGGTTTGGCACTTAAGCTTATAACAGGCATCAGAATGGGTGTGCTCTTCACAAGTCATTGCACAGGAACTGTTGTGTTCAGTATGCAAATTGGTGTGACCGCATTCACCACTCAGTGTGACAGTTGTATTACTGTCCGGATAACTGCCATAACGTGAATTCACCTGATAATAATCGTTACCGAGCTTATAGTAATACGTATAACTATATCGTGAACCAATCCGATAAAGGCCACCACTTGTTATTGTTGAATTGTTGGTGATGTTAAATTTGGTTGCGTCGTCAACAGGGGTCGTGTTTAAAGTGCCCCTTGAGCTTTCATAACATGCAATCGTATGATTTCTGATGCCGCCACAGTTCCAACAAGAGTCGGTATGCTCTGTGTGTTCGTCCTTACCACATATCCGATCATAACAACCATCGGCTACAGAATGGACATGCTCGGTTTCACCACAAGTAGAAGAACAACCGGAACCGTGGGTGTGCACTTCAAAACCACACATGAGCTGCCCTGGAACATATGTAATGGTAGAACCGGTGTTAGCATAGATTTCGAAGGCTTCCTCTGAAACGTAAGAATATCCATCGTTATCAGCGTTCTGTCCCCAAACAACAACTGTAACCTTGGCAGCATCGTTCGCTCTCCAAATTGCAGTATAGGAGGTATGATTTGCAGGGATAGGAATATTCATAAATTGCTCGATATCTGCCGAAGTATCTGTGTCCAAATCCCATTCGTTCACTTCGCCTGTAACAAAATCCTCAGTCCAACCTTTATTGGAATCCCATCCCACAAAGATGTATCCGGCCTTGATGGGGTTATCTACGGAAACGGGAGTTCCATAGCGAGCATAAACGGGCTGAACACCGTAACCACCGTCTAAATCAAAGAGCATTTTATAGTACAGGCGGTCATAATAGATCTCAATATTGGTAGAACCATCGGATGCAATCTCAGCGGTTTCAAACAGCAGCTGATAGAAACCGTCAAAGCTTTTAGAGAACGCTTCGTTGCTGACATCGACCATTTCTCCTGTGATGCCCTCAAGGATAACGGAATCGCCATACTGCGTATACTCTTCATCCAGTACATTCTGCAGGAAGTAAGTAACCTTGTAAGTAGTTTTACCGGGCTTATAGGTTAGTTCAATTTCAAGGTTTTGGGTTACATCCGTCTTGTTGACAGTGTAAACATATGCATTCTTTGTAAGATCCGGTGTAAGAACAGTTCCGTTTGCTTCATAAAGGTCATAACCCTTTAGATAAGGGATCTCAACTTTTTGAGAAACTGCACCATTGTATTCCAGTTCATACGGTTCCTGAAGGATGATTGTTCCGTCTTCCTTTTTTGCAGTAAGAGTGACGGTAACCTTATCATCATTAGCTAAAGGCGTAGCCCCCTTGGATAACATTAAAGGTGCAGGAGCACGTCCAAATGCAAACGCTTCCGGAGCTGTACTTACAACAATTACCTGTTGCTGACCACTGCGAGTCAGGTTCTCGGTGAGAATTACTCTTGCAACGATAGCATTACTTACGACAGATTCAGTCGCATTGTATGCAACACAGCGCAAAGCTGCCCATTCGCCATCCTGCAAAACACCGGAGAGCATACCGAAGGACAGATTCAGTGTGGGAGATGTCTGACCTTCAATTGCCGTCCAAAGAAGACTCTCGGTATCATAACAAACTTCCCACTGGTATTTGACTTCACCGGTAAGGTTTGTCTGAACAGTGATTTCTCTTTTCTCATCCGAATAGATGTAGAGTTCCCAAACAGAAAGACCGTATTTATCTAGTACGGTAATATCTTCTTTGGACAAGTCTTCCGGTTCAAAGAAGAAAAGCGTATCGCGTTCGCTGTCATACTTATTCAAGTTGTTTAAGTAAACCCAAGGACGCTCTTTCAGAGTTTCCGGCAATTCAAGACCGTTGACGGGTTCCACCTGGAACCACAGATTTCGTTCGGAATCAATAAAGTAATCCTTAATTTTTACAACTTGATCGATTTCAAAATCCGAATCGTAAATAGACCAGGAATACATTTTCTCGGTTTCCGAAGAAGGATCAGCTTTGAGCCAGAAATAGTCGAAGGTCCCTTCACCAGTCCAATCGTTCCATGCATTGAAGCCGGCGTACATTCCAATCATTTCATCGTAGTTGTCATCTGCTGCAACCGCAAAGACAAACTTAGAGAAACCATCCACATCAAAGGAAATGGTGTCATTGACAACCGCAAAGGAGCCAAGTACCTTAACTGCGCCCTTGTGGAGATGATATACAACAACCTGATCACCATTTTGGAGGCCAATTTTAGAGGCTTCCAAGGATACGGTAACGGTTTCACCGGCGTCTGGCTGCCATTCACTGCCGTCTGCATTCTTGATTGAAATGTCAAGTGCCATTGCCACAGTTTCACCGTAACCAACATTGATTCCACTGGCGTCGGTTTCGCTTAACTGTACAGACGCATCTTTAGGGATAATCCCAGAGACACTAACGTTCACTGTTTCACCTGTGGAAGTAGTAAAGCTCTCGGAGACCTCGATTTCGGGTTCCTCAGGCTGATACATTGCAATCGTAACAGGAATGGTCCTGCTGCAGACTACATTAATAGCATCAGAAGTCTTGCAACGGATATTTACCTTGCCATCACTTCCGAGCAACGTGCCAACCATACCGAAGGACAACTCGATGGCCTTTCCGTTTTCGCCGTAGATATCCATCCATTTCCCAGATTCGTATTCAATCTGCCATTGGTAATGAATATCAGCAGAACTGTTATGCAGCACCTTTGCCTGAAGCTCGGTTTTTTCGTACAATCCCAGTTTGACAGAATTTACGATATTGCCATTTTCATCTACGATAATTGTTTCAGGCTTATCTAGTTTGATACCCAGAGCAGAAGGGAGATAGCCCTTAATATCCATTGTATAGAAACAGTTATCTCCTACACCCCATTCATTTTCTTTATTCTCAAAAAGGACAAGAACAGCCCCATCAGAACGTTCGCTCAGGCAAGAATATATGAATTGATTATCTTTTTCGTTGACATAAATGGTCTTTTCCAAATTCATATCGCCGTTAGACTCTACCGTGAAAACGAAGATACTTCCGTTCAAACGATTAGACGCACTGGACGAATTGGAACCCTTTCTGTTAGGTCCGGTAGGACAAGAAACCAAAACAACCTGTTTGCCATTGGATGTTTTTGAATATGTAATTGCCGAAATTTGCGTATTGGAGTTGGTATTAACATCAGATAATGTAACTACACTACCCCAACCATTTCCCATATGATAATCAACATAGCTCAATTTCTTTGTGCCATTGCGGAAAAAGAAGCGCAAAGAACCATTGGTTAATTCCACAACTGCTGCTTCAGAAGCCCAGTTGTAATTAAACTCTGAAGATCTACTCCAATTTTCACCGTCGTTGGAATAGATAAAACTTAAACGCTGTGTGTTGCCGGAGGCATCGTTATCTCCGTGATAGGAGTAAACCGGGAAGATCATAGTGCCGGAGCTGGTTGTAATGCTGCTGCCAGGCGCTACAAGGCACACACGCTCAGAAGATGTTTTTACATTCAGCAGTGTCGGCTCAGACCATGTTGAACCACCATCTTTAGAAGAGGTGAGATACAAATAACCAGTACGTACTACTTTATAAGGCGAGTCTTCACAAAACAGGTTAGTGTTAATGCCATTAGGACCGCTGATATTGAAGTAAGCATCAACTTCGTAACCTTCAACTGGAGTATTTGCAGAATTGTAGATTTTCCCTTCTTTTAAGTAATAGGAATAAGATTTGTGATTATCTCCACTTAGGAGGAGATAACCGTCCTTGTTGAATCCAACTTTTTCGCTGGGCTGTGTATGATTTTTACCGTTAAGAGCCACACCGTAAGGATATAGGTCTACCAACATATATACGGTTTGACCATCGGCACCGACTACCAGACTGGGATCAAGGAATGCCGTAGAGGCAGAGCCGTTATACTTGTTGCCATTGTCACCGAGATAGTTGGATGCATTGTAGCTCCAAGTCTTACCGCCATCGGTAGATTTGGCAACCAAAGTGTCCAGACCGCCTCCGTCAAAGGTAGTATTCCAACGGATATCGGCTGCAGCCACAATTGTGCCATCCGATAAAGTAACCATTGCAGGAATACGATAGCTGTTGCTAGTGACGGTATTGCCGTCCACCTCGAAAGGTACATCACTTCTAAACGGAACGGTCAATCCAGAAACTTCCGTCTCCTCCTGAGCACACACTGGAACTACAGGAAGAGAGGATAAAAGCATAACTATTGCAAGAAAAAATGAAAGAAAACGAGATTTTTTTGACATATCCTCACACCTCCTTATTGTGCATTAGGCCAACCAGCAGCATCTAAAACGGAATCGCCATTGTGAACTACTTGTGTGGCCTGCGCCGTCACTTCAATAATTGCTTTGCTGTACTGATACATATTGTCCATAGACTCAGAAAATTTTACGGAAGAAAAAAGATATTCCGTTGTATTTCCGGGGGTCAAAACAGTGTAATAGTAGTAATAACCATCCTTTTTAATCCAGTACTGATCATTAATATCAAACTCGATTAAGGATAAATCCACATCACCCTCAACGCCTTCAGCCAGTTGGATCAGTTTATCGACAGAGATACGAACCCAAGCCGGCTGATGTCCGGTGTTTTTGACTTCGACAATCTTAGATACCGCCATGCCAGGCTGTACATCGATGACATCTTCAAAGGGAACCGGATCTCCACCAGTATCGGGTATAGCCCATTCCTGTAATTCGATTTTAACGTCTCCGGCAGTTATTACATTTGTTGCCGTATCCTCATAGGAGAAATATGCCGTTGTACCGTATGCCACAATAGATAGACATACGGCTATAAACGCACAGACAAATACCTTTTTCTTCATGGTTCATTTCCTTTCGCACTTAGGTCTGTGATTATATTTACATTTGCTCTGGTAATATGCAGGGCATGTATGAGTACCTCAAAACGAACCTTGAGATATTCATACATACCCTGCCCCCCGAAGGGAGCAGAGTACTCGAGGTATAAAGACAAAACAGAACTAATCGCAACTGGTTCTGCCGAGTCTTATACGTGGTTTATTCAATATTTGACAAACGGAATAAGAGAAAGCCATAATTGCCGTCTACGACGGATCCAATATCGTCTTTCTTCACCCGAAGTTCGCCCAATCTCACTGTTGAGATACTTCAGTTCATGCGAAAAGTCGTTGAGGAACTGTGCAAATCCAAACAAGAGAAGTATAAGAAATCCAAAAGCAATCAAGCCGACAAGAAAATAGAGTGCTTCATCGTTTTCATTCATCGAATGTGCAACCTACCTTCGTATCAGATTGTTCTTTATTTGTTTCTGTTTTATTTTTTGAACAAGATAACTCATCGCGATCATCCATCTTTGCGACACCCAAAATGGCAAAGACGAGAAATGCAAATGTTCCTCCAACGAAAACTCCAACTATAAAACCTAACATTGACCTCAACTCACCTATAAAACTCGGCATCTCCTTATGCCATTAATCCACTGTTTTTACTTGTTCCAAGGAGCCACGTAGCCCTCGGAGCCGGGGGTACCAAATGCGGTGTTAAGCGCATCGTATGCATCGTCGAAAGTAGCAGTCTGAGCAGCTTCAGCAAACACCTTAATGGTTACGTTACCGTTCTCATCAGCGAACTGAGAAGGATAAACGGCGTTGCCCTTGTTGTCGGTGTAGTAGAAGCAATTTTGAGCCTCATCCCACTCGCAATCTACATTTTTATCAACATAGACTTTGTCGAGTGCCTGAGTAGCGGTCTTCTCACCACCAGCCAAAGCAGTGCGGTAAGTAACAACATAAACGGCGTATTTGATACCTTCGATTTCGGTAGTGTAGTAATTCCAATTGCCTACGCCGTTGCCACGATAACCAGTACCTTCGGTCATTTCAGGCAACCAGCTCCACTGTCCTGCAACGAGGGAATCATTTGTGAAATTCCAATGCAAGAAATTGTTATAAGCCGCAAAAGAAGGATCACCATCATCAAGTGCAGCAGGGATTGCGATATGTACTCTGACATAGGCATCAGAAGTACCAGTATTGGTAACGTAAACATCCTTGTTGATGTCGAGGCCAGGAATCAGCTCAGAACCCTGCTCAAATTCTTCGTTGATTTCAACTTTAATGCCTTTCATAGTAAACACGTTGTCGGCAGAGTCTTCAGCGGTAAAATAAGCCAAAGAAGCACCGGCAATTGCCATGACTGCCAGGCAAGCAACAAGGCAAAGTGCAACAATCTTCTTTTTCATTGTGCTTTATTCCTTTCTAAATAAATTATTCAGCCCAAGGATTTGTAGGAAGTCCGGCATTGGCAAATGCTTCTTCAGCAGAATCAAATCCGGCAGCCTGAACAGCTTGAGCAAATACAGGAACGGTTACACCTTTTGTAAGGTCATATTTGATGTCTTTACCGTTAAAGGTGTAAACAACTTTACCATCATCAGTAACATAGTTATCTACATTCTTGTCGAGGTAGAAACCAGTAATAGCAGCACAATCAGTTGTGGTACCAGCAGTAAGAGCCTCGGTATAGGTAAAGCAATATGTATTGTAGGCAACACCCTTAATGGTGATTTCTTCTACAAAATCCCACTCAATGTCGGCATAACCGGGATTGGTATATCCGTCAACATACTCTTTTTCAGGGCTGAAGCGATTACCAACATTCCAGTGGATTACGCTCATTGCATCGGTAGAATTGTCGAGAGCAGCAGGAACAGCAACGATTACACGAACATAAGCATCGCTCTTTCCGGTGTTCTTAACATTAACGATTTTATCAACATAGTTCTTTGCGGTAGGAAGGCCATAACCGTCCTTTTCGCCCTGTGCGGAACCAACAATAGGCATAAGAGTTTTGTTGTCCTCAAAAGCCTCAAGACCGCCATTTTCATCTCTCTGTTGCTCAACAAGTTCAATCTGAACGTTGCCAACTGCAAATACATTGTCGGCATCGTCAGTATCGGTAAGGTAAGCAAGAGAAGCACCAGCGATTGCCATTACTGCGATTACTGCAACAAGGCAAATCGAAACAATCTTCTTTTTCATTGTGATCTATTCCTTTCTAATAATTAGTCTGCATTAAATGCTTGGTTATAAGCCTGTTCCAAAGTGAGGTTATCTTTCTGTACTGCATAAGCCGTAAAGGTAAGAGTGGGGTAAGTTTTTTCTGCCTTGGCAGAACCGTCAGCATCTTTGTCAAGAGCATTAAGCATACCCTTTGTAACCTCATCATTTACAGTAACATAACCGTCCTGATATCCATCTTTACCTGCAAGCACCTGGTAAGAAGTGCCAGCCTTTGCTGTTGCAGCATCAACCTCACGGTAGATCACGTATTCATCATTGGCGGCAGTGTCGATTCCATCACCGGTGGCGATAGTGTTGAAGAATGTCCAACCTTCTGCAATAGCGTAGGTCATAAAGGTATCAAAGTTTTCAGACTCTTTAACTTCTACAAACAACCAGCAAGCTTCACTGCCTTCTTTAACGGTAACAACAGGGTCCTTTTTGATGCTATTTCCGGGAATCATCTTCAGATCAAGATCATCAGACTCAGAAAGGCCTATGTTTATATCGCCATATGTAAAGGTATTCTTGACCTCGGTTGTAGAGTCAACCAACCAAGCAAGCGTACCCCCCATAGCACAACAGAGTACAAGTACAAGTGCAACAACTGCAACAATCGCTTTCTTTTTCATAACCATTGCCTCCTTTCTTCTAGAGTTTTTTGATAAATAAAGGCATTACACCATTATTCCGTTTTTACTTAGCCTTTGCTTCTCCACCTGCAATGGTCCAAGCATCTGTAGCAGAAGCAAATCCATCCGCCTGGATTGCATAAGCGGTCACAATAATTTTTGCATCTTCATACAGAGAAACATCGGTCGTTCCTGCAATCGTAAAACTATCGAACACAATGACGTTTGCACCCGCAGCCTGCTTAGTTGCATATGCATAAACATCGGTGCCTTCAACTTTGGTCCAACCCTTATTTGCCATCTGGCTTGCAATAGAAGTTGCGCCCTTGGCCTCCGCGTTAGCAAGACCATTTTCAACTTTGACAAACAGCCAGCATTCCTCACTGCCATTGGCTACATGAATGGTAGGATCCTTCACATAGAAATGACCAGGAATAAGATGGTATTTGTTTTCCTTGACGCGATCTGCGCCTTGAACCTTTTCACCATCAGCAGTTACCTTAGCTTCATCAAGCGTTATGGTTACTTTACCGACGGTAAATGTGTTTGTGACCGAGTCCTTCGAGGTGAGGTACGCCATCGTTACAAACACAGTAGTAACGACGAGTAACACCGCACATAAGGCCAAGGCCAAAGCTTTCGTTTTTGTTTTCATAACAAAAACCTCCTTAGAAAATATTTATTTGGGAGCCTTTCGGCGTTACCCCTGATTCATGTCCCCATTGTTTGTGGGGAGTTTCTTGGCTTCTTTCTTCTCTGATTTGAACAGATCCGGAAGAAATACAAGAATCAAAAGAATCGCACCTGCAGCAATTGCAATATACATACCAGGTGGATGCTGAATGTAATAAGCTATGTAGCCTAATACGGGAATCTTAAATACTGGTTTTCCAATCAGATTATTGAAATGAACCGGAGGATCTTCCATATACACCTTTTCGCCGGTTTCTTCATTTATCTGATAGTTTGCATCGCCCTGAGTGTAAAACAGCTGCGCTTCTTTATCGATGGCGATAACACGATGAGTTGCCGGAGTTTCATTTGAAAGAACAAATGTGATCACATCCCCAACTTCTACTTCGATCGGCTTTACCTCTTTTACGTAAATCAGCGAGCCAACAGGATACTCAGGTTCCATTGAGCCAGATATGACTGAATAAACCTGCACTCCAAACAGTCTCACGCCGATTAACAAAACGGCAAATAATACAACCACTCCTACAAGTATGGAAGATGAAATATCCCAAACTTTTTTAAGAACTGCAGTTCTTTTCATGTCTCCACCTCCTACTTGGAATCTTTTAGATACGGCTTAATTGATGAAAAAACAACCAAAAACACATGCTCACTCGTGTCATCATTATCCCTAATCGCACCATTAAAAACCTTGGTAGCAAAATTAAGCATTGTATTGAGTATGTGATTTAAAAGCATCCAAACGTTAGCCCTCGGGCGAAAGGCAGGTGTCATTATCTCAATGATTTTCCGATACCGTATTTGGTGATCATCATACGAATACTTTTTGAAGTAGGGCGAATAATAATAGCGAATGAAACTGAGGCATTTTTCCTTGTTGCTAAGAATGAATTTCCAACAAGCAAAAAACAAAGCACGACATCTCGTTTCAAAGTCCAATTCCTTGGCCGACATGATTGGTAAATGCAACAGTATTTTTGATACCAATTCATTGTCAAGCGCGGTAAAAGCTTCTTTGAACAAATCTTCCTTGTCGCTGAAAAGGCGATAAATGTAAGCTTCGTTTAGTTGGGCTGCCTGCGCAATACTTCGTGTTGTTGCTTTGTCAAGACCATCTTTTGCAATGATCTTGATTGTGCTGTTAAGTAACGCAAGCCGCATTTCATCTTGCGTCATAGTTTTCTTCTCCTTTCATAGCAGCATAATCATTTACTACAACAATGTAGAAAAAATAAGCAAACTTGCCGAAAATCGACAGAGTTTGCAAAATTAACGTTTTGGTTCTGCCGGTAAATGCTAAAAGCAGTATTGCATATTGAATAAGCCCTTGTTTCAAGCTGCTTTCGCAGAGTTCCACACTCTGCACTTTGATGAAAAAAGCAGTTGAAATAAGGGCTTAAAGAAGTTTTCTGACGGAAGTTTTTGACGGCTTTATACACAGCCAACCATAACAACCTTATTCATATTGTCTCGTTTGAGTTCTAACGATGAATGGACATACCTTTCAAGTGTAATCTGTGGGCTTGA
>JAZOLU010000035.1:0-5690 GCA_045653425.1 Acutalibacteraceae bacterium
ATTACGTAGACACGGTGGGACGCAATAAAAAGCAGATACAAGAATATATCCGAAATCAATTGCAAGAAGATATATCGAGCGATCAGATGACAATGAAAGAATATATTGACCCGTTCACGGGTCAGCAGGTAAAAGAAGGCAAATAAAATGCCCCTTTAGGGGCGGCCGGTGAAAGGGTTGCGGTTGGCAAACCTTTCGGCGGGCCTATAGGCCCAGCCGGCATTATGCCCTAAGGGGGCAGTGCATACCACCGGCACGGCCGGTGGTTATGATTGTTTGCATACATAACAAAACGCCGCTACCCACGGGCAGCGGCGTTTTTCATTGGTATAAGTAATTAGGCGTCAACCGTTAAGTACACCGGATAATGGTCGGATAGGTAGATACCATCTTGCTCATCTGTCCATTTCCCCAACGCATACGAGTGCTTGTAATAGGTGGGAATATCAATAAAAATGCGATCGACTTGGTCGGGGTTATCTTTTTTCGTGCCGAAAGCGTGGTATGTTCCACCGATATCACGCGAGGCATCAAACAACGGATACTTAGGATGTCTTTTGAGACAAAGCATAGCATCGTCCGTCAGAGGACCATCAAAATTTCCCAAAAGGTATATGGCTGCGCTACACTTTTCTTGGTCGGCGCATATACGCTCCATCAGTTGTTGCGTGCTCAGCGTATATACCTCAGCGTTGTCGCTATCCAAACGAGTGTTGTACACCCAAAGTAGTCTTGCTTCGCCGCGGCGGCGCGCCAGCATTGCTTGCGCAATACGCGGGGTCTCGCCTTGCCCTTCATACCGCGAAGCGGGAACGTACGGTGTGGGGGACAACCAGAAAAACTCGGTGGATAACAATTCCATCGTTTCACGCCGCAGTATTGTCATTAAGCCCTCGCCGTTGTAGTTTTCCTCTTGCCCATTGTAAATAACGATATATTCCGGCAGGTGTTTATCAAAAAACAGGGCAGCACGTTTGTCAACCTCTTGAAAACACACGACATCCGGTTGTTCCACATCAATTTTATCCAATATGCTACCAAGACGGTGAGGTAACGAGTTAGGGCCATCACCAATCCAAGCAGAACGCAGATTAAACGTTACAATCTTTAACATAGACAACACTCCCTTTTTCGT
Source organism: Acutalibacteraceae bacterium (assembly GCA_045653425.1). GTDB lineage: Bacteria > Bacillota > Clostridia > Oscillospirales > Acutalibacteraceae > RGIG3009. The sequence goes on from JAZOLU010000035.1 coordinate 1,136, forward strand.
ATGGTAGGTTTAATTGCCTATGGTCAAGCACACAGGGTAATGGTCGGAAAGGTATACGCCGTCCTGTTCGTCTGTCCAGCGCTCCGCCGTGTACGGGTGCTTTGCGTTTTCGGCATCCGTATAAATGTAATCAATTTTTATGGGTGGTTTGCATCTGCCGAAACTGTGGTACGTACCCTCAACGTCACGGGTGGTGTCTACCAGCGGGAAATCGGCGTAGTTGTTACAATATTCAATGGGTTCACTGTCCGGAAGGGCGTTAAAGTCACCCAAAATATATACCGGGGCGGCGCACTTTTCCTGGTCGGCCGTAATGCGAGCGAGCAGTGCCTGAATGCCCAAAAGGCGGGCTTGGTCGCTAATGTGGTCTAAGTGGTTATTGTACACCCAAAACGGCTCGGTTTCGCCGCGACGGCGCACCAGCACCGCTTGCGTAACACGCGGACAATCGCTCTGCTCCTTAAACCGCGAAGCGGGAACGTACGGCGTGGGAGACAACCAGAAAAACTCCGAGGATAATAGGTCAATGGTTTCTTTACGCAGTGCTACCATCAATCCTTCGTCGTCGTAATTCTTGGCGCGGCCGTTGTAAATCACCATATAATCCGGCACGTGTTTCTTGAAAAACATAACAAACCGCTCGAAAGCCTCTTGGAAACAGATAACGTCGGGTTTCTCGTTGTCAATTTTATCCAGCATTGCGCCGAGACGATGAGGCAGACTGTTAATGCCGTCGTCAGTCCAGGAACCGCGGAAATTGTAACTTGCGATTTTCAACACGCAAAACACTCCTTTTCGCAAACAAACGTACCATTTCAAGGTATCTATGGCATAGTATAAACGCTGTGCCGATAAAAAGCAAGCATAATTGTTCGAAAACCTAAGAAATTTCACCTTAAAATGGGATTTTAACAGTTTGCTAACTTCATCAAAAGAGGGCATACTATCGCGGGAGGATGATGTGCCGTGAATCCGTTGATTTCATTAAGTCATATTACCAAACGCTACCACACCGCCGCCGGCGAGGTGCGTGCACTGGATGATATTTCGCTAACCATTAACGCTGGTGAGTTTGTGGCAGTGGTGGGTCGCTCCGGTTCCGGAAAATCCACGCTTATGAACATTTTGGGATGTTTGGATGCCCCTACCAACGGGTGTTACCGCTTGGCAGGTCAGGATATGTCGCGTTGCACGGAACGTTATCGAACGCAAGTGCGGGGTCGACATATCGGGTTTGTATTTCAGGGGTTTCATTTAATCCCCTCTCTCACCGCACTGGAAAACGTGGAATTGCCGCTTTTGTACCGCGGTTTTCCGCGGGAGGAGCGACGTCGCCGTGCCTTACAAAGTTTGGCACGGGTGGGGCTTGCCGAGCGAGTTACCCATCGCCCATCGGAGTTATCCGGCGGTCAGCAACAGCGTGTGGCCATTGCCCGTGCCGTGGCAGCAGCGCCGCCCCTTGTTTTGGCAGATGAGCCGACCGGCAATTTGGACAGTACCTCCGGCGATGAAGTGATGGCAATGTTGCGAGATTTGCACCGCGAAGGCAAAACGGTGATACTCATTACCCACGATGACGCCATTGCCGCGGCGGCAGAGCGCAGAATATGTATTCGAGATGGGAGAGTGGTGGAATGAAGCACGGCGCACGTCAGAAACGGCGGCGATGGCTGACCTCGTCTGCCGTGACAGCCGGCATAGCGTTTTTACTATCGTTTTTGGTGTTTGGCGGTGTATTGTTGTTGCCGTTGTGGTTAAATCGCGAGGAAACGCCCACTCCCGTAGAGGCGGGTGGCACTTACGGCCGTGAACGCACGGTACTGGTGCTGGTACACGACACCGATAACACCTTAACGGCCGCGGTGGCAGTGGGCGCGGATACTCGCACGCTGACTATGCGTGCGGTGGGGTATCCGGCGTGTACCGAAGTGGTGTATCGCACCCGTTTGTGCACGTTGGCGGAGTGCTATGCCGAGGAAGGTGCGGCGGTGGGGGAGTATCTTGCCACCGCTTCGGGAACGTCCTTTGACGGTATATGGCGGTTGTCGGTAAGTGCCGTGGCAGCGTTGGCAGCGCGCATGGGGAATGGTGTAACGTATACATTGCCCGAAGCGGTGGGAACGTTGCCGGCAGGTGAGCAAACACTCACTTCGTTGCAGGTGGCGGACGTGTTGCGCTTTACCGGTTGGAAACAACAATTAACCGGACAGGCAACGGCACACGCGGGGATTATCGCCGCCCTGATTAACCGATATTTGACTCCGCAACAAAACCTAACGGCGTTATTTAATATGCTGACAACGTTGTGTGATGAGCAATTGACCGTCTCCGGTTTTGCGGCGGTGGAGAATGACCTGCAACGCTTGGCGGTTGCGAATACGGGAATGCTTTGCTCGGTGTCGGTGCCGATGGGGCGCACCGTAGGAACAGGTATTGCACGGCGGTATGCGCTGGAAAATTAACAGAATTCACGAAAAAACCAAAAAATAAGCGAAAATCGTGAAAAAACGCTCGAAATTTTCGCCGGTTTGTGTTACACTGGTAACGTGGATAAGAAAGGGGGCGGTGACGGTGAAACGTACGCTGGCAATACTGGTTCTTTTGGTACTGTTGTTGGTGGGGTGTGACAAAAACAAGCCGTCATCTCCCAACCCCGATGTCGGTTCCGCATCCGATAGCTATAGCGATAATTGGGCGTATGTTTGCCTAACTGCCGACCAACAGCGCAATTACGCCGCGGTGTACAATGCGGTGCAAGCGGGATTTGCAACGGACTCGGTTGTCACGGTGGGGGAGGCAGAGGGCTCGCGTAATGGTATCAGCATTGCTCTGCCCGTTCCGTTGGAGGAAGAAGAGCAGGTGTGCGAACTGTACAACGCTTTTATACAAGACAATCCGCAATTTTTTCACCTGGGCAGTGTGTACGGTTATGACGGACGGCAACACGGCGAAAAACGCCGTTTTACCGCCTTAAAACTGACCTATACCATGCCCGCCGCCGAGCGGCAGGTGGCGCGCGACACGTTGGAAACGGCGGCGAACACGCTGCTGGGCACACTGAGTGATACTATGAGCGCGTTTGAAAAGGAAGTGGCGTTGCACGACGGTTTGATTACTCGGTGCACCTATCATCACACTGCCGCCGAAGCGGACGAGCCGCTGACACAGTACCCCACGGCGTTTACGGCGTATGGGGCGTTGGTGGAAGGAAAAGCGGTGTGCGAGGGTTATGCTCGCGCCTTTCAGTATTTGCTTAACGCTGCTGGTATTCCCGCCACGGCAGTAGCGGGCCGCGATGAGGAAGACCAACCGCATTTGTGGAATGCGGTGCGGCTGGACAATGCGGTGTATTACGTTGACCCCACGTGGGATGATACGGACGATATGGTGTCGTACACGTATTTTAATTTAACCCGCACCGAATGGGAAAAAACATACACATTTGACGACCAAACACTGGGGCTGACCCCTACAAAAGACACCGCGGCCAACTACTACCGTATGACGGGTGCGTACTTGACCACAATGCGGTTAGAGGACATTGCGGAGCACGTGGCTGAGCGCCTTTCACAAGGGGAGTCGGCGGTGCATTTGCGGTTCTCCGACAGTGCCTTTCACAATGCGTTGTTTTTTGTGTGGAATACGGCGTGGTTTACCGATACGGTGAATGCTTGCCTACCGGCGGAGGCAACCCCGCTTGGGGAGTATGATTTGCGTTATAACCGAACGTACGGAACGATTGCTATTTACAAAAAAAGCGCGTAAACTGAGGAAAAACCTCTTGACAGTGGGGTAGCCGTGTGGTATGATAAACTCTGCTCGGTGGCTTCGAGCCGTATGCGGGTGTAGTTCAGTGGTAGAACCCCAGCCTTCCAAGCTGGTTGTGTGGGTTCGATTCCCATCACCCGCTCCACACAAGGCCGCGCCGTTTGGCGGCGGCACATAGGCGCCTGTAGCTCAGCTGGATAGAGCATCTGCCTTCTAAGCAGAGGGTCAGGGGTTCGAGTCCCTTCAGGCGCGCCAAATATGGTGGGTGTAGCGTAGTTGGCCTAACGCGTCAGTTTGTGGCACTGAAGATCGTGGGTTCGAATCCCATCTCCCACCCCACATTGGGATGTAGTCTAGTGGTAGGACAGCAGACTTTGACTCTGCCCGTGCAAGTTCGATTCTTGCCATCCCAGCCACGCAAAACAGGGGCCGACACGGAACATCGTGTCAGCCCCCTGTTTGTAAACGAAAACCACGCGATAGTCGCGTGGTTCAAAAGAGGTTTACCGATGAAAAGACCTCCGATTGTGTTAAGATAAAAGCGACCTGCCAGCCACGAGAACAAAAAACACAATCGGAGGAAAAGCAATGAAAAAAGATACAATCGATACCAGTAGTTTAGCACACACAAAATGGAATTGCAAGCATCATATAGTGTTCGCCCCAAAGTACAGACGGAAAGTGTTTTTCGAAGAAAAACGCTTAGAAATACGAGAGATGTTACGCCAACTATGTCAATGGAAAGGAGTAGAAATCATAGAGGGAGAAGTGTGCCCGGATCACATAC
>JAZOLU010000036.1:0-12419 GCA_045653425.1 Acutalibacteraceae bacterium
CTTTTTTCATTGCTTTTTCCTCCGATTGTGTTTTTTGTTCTCGTGACTGGCAGGTCGCTTTTATCTTAACACAATCGGAGGTCTTTTCATCGGTAAACCTCTTTTGAACCACGCGACTATCGCGTGGTTTTCGTTTACAACAAAGCCCTGCACGCCTTTTGGACGTGCGGGGCTTTTTGTATGCTCAGGCGAGATTGCCGCTTAAACACCAATCGGAAAAATTTTTCAGCGAAAAATCGACAATTCTCTTCACCTAGCCCTTGCAATAGCAAGGGATTTGCTTTATAATATAAAATTAGTATAAAGGGAGGAGGAGAAACGATATGGTGTTCAGCAGTTTGGATTTTTTATTTGTGTTTCTCCCCATCTTTTTTACGGCGTACTACTTGCTTCCCCAGCGGTTTCGCGTGCCGTGCCTGCTTTTAGGAAGCTTGGTTTTTTACGCGTACGGTACGTGGGACCGCCCGCTATATTTCTTGCTTTTTCTATTCTCGGCGGTGGTAAACTGGGGTGTAGGGTTGCTTATTTCCCGCACCCGTCACCGCAAACTGTGGTTAATTATCGGCCTAGTGTACGACTTTGGCTGGCTGATTGTGTTTAAGTACGCTGACTTTTTGTTTTCCTCAGTACAAGCCCTGCTGGATAAACTCATTCCCTCTTCCGGTATTACGTTGCCGTACGTCAATTTGCTCTTACCCATCGGCATTAGTTTTTATACGTTCCAAATTGTTTCGTATATTGTGGATGTATACCGCCGCTCGGTTGAGGCAGAAAGTTCGTTGTTACGATTGTCCACTTTCTTATCTATGTTCCCGCAATTAATTGCCGGCCCGATTGTTACTTACGGTGAAGTGGCGGAAAATCTGCGCACCAAACCGGACATCCGGTTAGAACGCGTGGACCACGGATTAAAAGATTTTACGTATGGTTTGGGTCTTAAAGTGTTGTTGGCCAACCAAATCGGCAATTTGTGGACAGACGTTGCCTCCATTGGGTATGATAGCATCTCCACCCCACTGGCGTGGATGGGCATTGTTGCGTTTAGTATGCAGTTGTATTTTGATTTTTACGGCTATTCTATGATGGCGGTGGGGCTTGGAAAAATGCTGGGCTTCACATTCCCGCAAAACTTCCGCCACCCGTATATGGCTCTGAGTATGACGGACTTTTGGCGGCGTTGGCATATCACGCTGGGTTCTTGGTTTCGGGAATATGTGTATATCCCCTTGGGCGGCAACCGCGGCAGTGCTTGGAAAACGGTGCGCAATCTGCTGGTTGTGTGGGCGTTTACGGGGCTGTGGCACGGTGCCAGTTGGAACTTTGTGTTGTGGGGCTTGGTGTTGTTTGCCCTGCTTATGTTGGAGCGTTTTGCCATTAAACCGGCATTGGAGCGTTTCCCCGTATTGGGTCACACCTATATGTTTTTAATTATCCCGCTTACGTGGCTGGTATTTGCCATTACGGACTTTACGGAAATGGGCATTTACTTTGAACGGTTATTCCCGTTCTTGCCGGGGGAACCCATTAACGTGTTCGCGGGGGATTTTCTGAAATACGGCGAAATGTACGGCGTGTTACTGTTAATTGGTTGTGTGTTCTGCACCGAATGGCCGGAACGTTTGTACAGTCGTTTCAAAAACTCAATTTGGGGCACACTGGTATTGTTAGCCATTTTCTGGGGTTCGGTGTACTGCCTGCATATCGGGCTGAACGACCCGTTCCTGTATTTCCGGTTTTAGGAGGATATTGGTATGAAAAAAGCCGTGCGTTACTCGTTTATTATTTTGCTCATTGCTTCGTGTTTAATTGTTGTTCCGTTTACGTTGCTTAAAAACGTGTTGCCGACAGGCGGCGAGGTAACGGAAACCACCACAACCACCGAGTCGGCAATTACCACAACGGTGACTACAACAACTACAACCACAACTACAACTACGGCAACAACCCCCGTTACTACCGCTACACCCACTGCCAAGCCAACTGCCAAACCTACGGCATCCGGAACAACCGGCACTCTGCCGGACGCGGGCAAAACCGTGTCGTTCCCGGATACACTGTTTATCGGCGACTCCCGCTCAGTGGGGTTAAAAGAATACGGCAAACTGTCCGATGCCACGTTCTTTTGCGGTGTGGGCCTCAGTTCCAACAACGCACGCACAAAGGCACTGGAAGTGAAGGGTTACGGTTCCATTACGTTGCCGAAATTGTTGGAAGCCAAAGCGTTTAAGACGGTGTATATTATGCTTGGTATCAATGAAATCGGCGGTAACCTCAGCAGTATTGCGAATAAATATCAGGCAATCATTGATTTGGTACACGAAAAGCAACCCTCGGCTTTGGTGGTTGTACAGTCCACACTGCACGTTACGGAAAAACGCAACCAGCAAGAGGTGGCGAAAGACGGTTGCTTTAACAACTCGCGTATCAATTCCTTGAACGAGAAATTAGCCGCCCTTGCCAACGGAAGTAACATTTTCTATTTGGATATGAACCCGATGTACGATGATAAAAACGGGCACATGACCGGTTCTTATGCCGCGGGCGACGGGATTCACATTAAAGCCAAGTATTATCTGTTGTGGCGCGAATATTTGGACACGCATCGCATTGCGTAAACCTCGGCACACCGTTAGCCGAGCAAGGTGTTTGCTCAATAGCAGCCGTCTTAAATGGAAACATTTGAGACGGCTTTTTTTCGCAAACGGCTTGACAAGGAGGCATAATGGTGATACACTGAAATAAACCGATGAGAAAGAGTAAGTACGCTTTCCTTTTCTGTTTCAGAGAGTCGCCGGTTGGTGCAAGGCGGTACAGCGAGGTTGGCGGAATGGGCTTTCGAGGGCGCGCCGAACCGCAAGCAGTAGGCAAGCCGGAGTATGCACTTCGTTAACAAGCGCAGGCATCTTCCGCCGCAGCGGAGTATGCACAGAGTGGGCGCAACGCGCCAAGCCGGGTGGCACCGCAAGAGTAGAGTATACGCTCTTGTCCCTGCAAGTTGTATCTTCAGGGGCGGGGGCATTTTTATTTGTCCCGACCCCGCCATTTCAGAAAGGAGAATCCTTATGAGCGAACGCACCATCCCCTACAAAATCTATCTGGAAGAAAACGAGATGCCGCGGCAGTGGTACAACGTGCGGGCGGATATGACCAATAAACCCGCGCCGCTGCTAAACCCTGCTACCATGCAACCCATTACAGCCGAAGAACTGGGTCACGTGTTTTGCGATGAATTGGTAAAACAGGAACTGGACGATACCACCGCCTATTTTGACATTCCGGAACCCATTTTGAATTTTTACAAAATGTACCGTCCCGCGCCGTTGGTGCGTGCCTACTGCTTGGAAGAAAAGTTGCAAACGCCCGCGCACATCTACTATAAATTTGAGGGTAACAACACCAGCGGCAGCCACAAACTGAACAGTGCCATTGCGCAGGCGTATTACGCCAAACAGCAAGGTCTTAAAGGCGTTACCACCGAAACGGGTGCCGGCCAATGGGGCACGGCGTTAAGTATGGCGTGCGCCTATCTGGGGTTAGACTGTAAAGTGTATATGGTAAAATGCTCGTACGAGCAAAAGCCGTTCCGCCGCGAAGTAATGCGGACTTACGGTGCCGACGTTACTCCCTCCCCGTCGGAACTCACGGCTATCGGTCGTCAAATCCTCAAAGAACATCCCGGCACTTCCGGCAGTTTGGGTTGTGCCATTAGCGAGGCGGTAGAAGACGCTACCACACACGAAGGGTATCGTTACGTGCTGGGTAGTGTGTTATCGCAAGTGTTGTTGCACCAAACCATTATTGGGTTGGAAACACAGGTAGCACTGAAAAAATACAATATTAAACCGGATATTATCATTGGTTGCGCCGGCGGCGGTTCCAATTTGGGCGGTTTAATTTCGCCGTTTATGGGCGAAAAACTGCGCGGCGAGGCAGATTATCATTTCATTGCCGTGGAACCCGCCTCTTGCCCCAGTTTGACCCGCGGCAAATATGTGTACGATTATTGCGATACCGGTCGCGTTTGCCCGTTGGCAAAAATGTATACGCTGGGCAGTGGCTTTATTCCCTCCGCCAGCCACGCGGGCGGGTTGCGTTACCACGGTATGAGCAGTGTTCTCAGCCAGTTGTATGACGACGGCTTAATGGAAGCCCGTTCGGTGGAGCAAACCAGCGTGTTTGAAGCGGCGCAGTATTTTGCCCGCGTAGAGGGCATTCTGCCCGCACCGGAAAGCAGCCACGCCATTCGTGTTGCCATTGACGAAGCGTTGAAATGCAAAGAAACCGGTGAACAAAAGACCATTGTGTTCGGCTTAACCGGTACCGGTTACTTTGATATGCTGTCTTACGGCAAATACAACGACGGTATTATGAGCGACTATATTCCCACCGATGAAGATTTGCAACGCGGCTTTGACGGCCTGCCGGTGCAACCGTAATGCACAAACAAAATCGCCCTGCCTTTAGCAGAAATGTTCTTAGCGAACATTTCTGCAACTCTATTCGCCTTACGGCGAGTGGTATTGCTGCGCAGTGATATTCGGCTTTCAGCCGAGTGTTATTTGGCGACGCCAAGTTATAGGCGAATAGAATATCACTAAATCCAAAGAATTTAATATCACTTTCGCAAAGCGAAAATACCACGCTGACGATAGTCAGCATATCACTTAACAGACAAAAAGAAAGAGAAGACTCGTTGTAAGAAACGAATCTTCTCTTTTCTGTTGTTAGTGGGTTTGAGCTACTGTTGGGCTGTATTTGTGCATACAAATGCGATGCCGGTTCTCTTACCGAAAATCACAATTTGTTTTGACGACAAAAACTTCGCTAATGACATTAAGTTTGTAAAGGCATTGCGGTTTTTCATCGGTTTAACTGTATTTTGCCACAATGGCTTTGAGTTCGTCCATTTTGTTCGTGATGTCCGCCGCCAGCGCAAACTGCGTGCGGCAACGGTCCAGATTTTGGTCCGGATAATGGATTCTGAAATACGTGTCCCCATCCAGATAATCGGTGAGGAACCGAATGCCACATTCCAACGTCATCAAATAAGCACCAAACGGAAGCAGCTCTTTTTCGGTGGCGGTTAAACTGTCGCCGCACGCTTCCAAGTAGCCCTTGGTAAACTCCTCAAACAAATCCAACCGACAAAATACCTTGGACAAATCCTTTTCATCCTCGGCAGCAGGGTTGGAACCAAACCGAATACTGTCCCCAAAATCGTACAACGCAGAGCCGGGCATCACCGTGTCCAAATCAATAACCGCCATAGGTTTACCGGTCTCGTCATCCAGCAACACGTTGTTCAGCTTGGTGTCGTTATGCGTTACGCGCAGCGGTAATTCGCCGCTCTCCAACAACGCCACCACCTTTTCGGTGTCGGCCTTGCGCTCGCGCACAAAGGCAATTTCCTGCGCCAAGTCGGCGGCGCGTCCCTTGGCATCGCGCGCCACTGCCGCTTCAAACGCAGCATAACGCGAAGCGGTGTTGTGGAAGTTGGGAATTACTTCACACAATGTTTCGGCCGGAAACGAAGCCAACTGCTTTTGAAAACGGCCAAACGCCAGCGCGGAATAGTAAAAATGAACCGGATTTTCCACCACTTGCAACGACAACGTGCGTTCCACAAACACATACATTCGGTAGTATCCGTCTTCCCGCGTTAAATAGGAACGACCGTCTTTGGTGGGGATAATCTGTAAGCATTCTCTGTCGGGGTCACCGCCCGCCGCCAATACCTGCTCACGCAGCATAGCCGTCACGCGCTGAATGTTGTTCATTAACCCCTCCACGTTGGGAAAAACGTGGTCGTTAATGCGCTGTAAAATGTATCGTTTTTCTGCCGCGTATACGCAGTAGGTGGTGTTAATATGTCCGCAACCGTACGGCTCTGCGGTAAGCGGCTCGCTATCCAACGCAAACTGTTTAGCAATTTCAACAATCGTCATCCGTATAATCTCCTTAGCCAAAACATTAACACCCGAACTCGATTTTGAGGGGCCAATTTTCCGCTGTGGTTACATTACCGACGGGTACAACCCCTGCTCCGTCATCGCAGCAATCGCGTTTTCCACTTCTTCTCTGTCCGCCGCGTAGGTCATGCCATACCAACGGTCATTGGAATGAAGAACGGTAGTCTCCACTTCCCCGTCCTGCATCATATTATCCACCTCAATGGGCAGGAAACATTCCGATTTGAGCGGGTTTGTTTTTGCCGTGGTATCCAAGAAATGCGTAAAGCGTTTTTCCAACAAACCAATCAGTTCCGCAGGGAATGCCCACGCGTTCATCGATACAAAGCAGCCCGGTGTAAGCGCCTCAAACGTCTTGCCTTCATCTTCGGTGTACATCGGTTTACCGCCCACCAATTCAATGTGGGTACGCTCCGCCAAACTCACCAATTTATCGTTTTCATCCACCACGCACACCCCGCGGGACACATACCCATTTTCGGTGAGCGTGTTTTCCAAAATATAGGCAGACATTGCCAATTGCATTGCCTTACCGGCGGGCGGGTTGTTCAAAAAGTCCGCCAAAATACGGAAACTCTCTGCACCGTAAAAATCATCGGCGTTAATTACCATAAACGGCTCTTTTACCACGTCGCGGCAGCACAAAATGGCGTGTGCCGTACCCCACGGCTTTTCGCGACCTTCGGGAACGGTGTAGCCCTCCGGCAACTTGTCCAATTCCTGAAATACGTATTCTACCGGAATTTTTTGCGCCACGCGGTTGCCAATAAGCTCGCGAAATTCTTTTTCAATCGCGTGTTTAATAATGAATACCACTTTCCCAAACCCCGCCTGAATAGCGTCGTAAATGGAATAATCAATAATCATTTGTCCGTTCGGCCCCACCGGTGTGAGTTGCTTTAACCCACCAAAACGGCTGCCCATACCGGCAGCTAAAATTACCAGAGTCGGTTTCATAAAACATACCATCCTTTCAACTCTCTTGTTTATCGTACCTCACCACATTACCCACGGCAATAGGGTTTTCGCCTAAATTGGTGTACTTTTCGCCATTCCGAAAAACAACCCATTGCCAAAAACCAAAATAACCGCTATAATAGTGTAGTACCATATATTATATCATACTAGGAGGGCGCCGAAATGTCAATACTCATCACCGGCGGCTGCGGGTATATCGGCAGTCATACTTGCATTGAATTGTTAAAATCCAATCACGACATTGTGGTGTTGGACAACTATTACAACTCCTCACCGGAAGCACTTACTCGCGTTCGTGAACTATCGGGAAAATCGTTTCCGTTTTATGAATGTGATATTCGTGATGCCGAGGGACTGCGCGCCATTTTTCGCGCCCACCAAATTGATACCGTCATTCACTTTGCCGGTCTTAAAGCCGTAGGTGAATCGGTGCAAAAACCGCTGGAATACTTTGACAACAACGTGAACGGCACGCTGGTTCTGTGCGACGTTATGCGCGAATTTGGTTGCAAACGGATGGTGTTCAGTTCCTCCGCCACCGTGTACGGTATGGAGAACCCCTCGCCGCTGAACGAGACCATGCCGGTAGGTGCCGTTACCAACCCGTATGGTCGCACCAAGTTTATGATTGAGTGCATTTTGCAAGATGTCTGCGCATCCGACCCGGCGTGGTCCGTGGTGTTGTTGCGTTACTTTAACCCCATTGGCGCACACGAAAGCGGCCGTATCGGCGGAGACCCAAACGGCATTCCCAACAACCTAATGCCGTTTGTTTCGCAAGTGGCCATTGGCAAACGCCCGCAACTGTCGGTATTCGGTAACGACTACGACACTCCCGACGGCACCGGCGTGCGCGACTTTATCCACGTGGTGGACCTCGCACGCGGCCACGTGTGCGCGGTGGATTATGCCCGCACCCACACCGGCGCAGAAGCCATTAACCTGGGCACCGGCACGGGATACAGCGTGCTGGATTTGGTAACTACGTTTGAGCGCGTTAACGGTGTAAAAGTGCCGTACGTTATCTCTCCCCGCCGCCCCGGCGACATCGGTACCTGCTACTCCGACCCCGCCAAAGCCAAATCCCTGCTCGGCTGGGAGGCACAGTTCAATTTGGAGGATATGTGCCGCGATTCTTGGAAGTGGCAGTCCAACAATCCCAACGGATATAAAAATTAAGTTATTTCAACAAAAGCGACGGCTGTCGGCCGTCGCTTTTGTTATGATTTTTCCACTCCCCAGCCGTTTAGGTTGGCTTTTTGCATAGCTTGCATAATCTTTTCACTCACGTTCCCATAATGCGGGGTTAAACTTTCCAACAACTCCTGCACCTGGGTGCGGTGCGTACAGCCGTCTACCGGGCAACGTGATTTTACCGTCGGCAACCCCTCCCGCCGCACATACGCGGCAATCTCGCGCTCTTCGGCAAACACCAAGGGCCGAATCAACGTAATACCGCGGCGGTCCAGATAACTTTTGGGCGAAAAACAATCCAACGTTGCACCCGAAAACAAGCTCATCAGCAGCGTTTGCGCCGCATCGTCCTGATGATGACCCAACGCCACCGTGCGACACCCCAACTCTACCGCTGTGCGGTGCAGTGCACCGCGCCGCAAACGGGCGCACAAACTGCACGGTGGTTTGTCCCCCTGCTTTTCACGCACAACATCCCACAACTGCGTGCGCCGCACGGTATACGGCACGTCCAGTTGGTCACACAGTGCCGCAATGGCACTGTAATCCTCCTGTACGCCGTAAAAACCGGGGTCCAGCGTAATGGCGTGCAGCGTAAAGGAATGCGGATAAAACCGCCGCAATTCCGCAAGCAAGCACAGTAACGCCACACTGTCTTTTCCACCGGAAACGCCCACGGCAATCGCATCGCCCTCGGTAATCATACCGTACCGTTCCACCGCGGCGCGCACCAACGCCGACAATTCGCGCTTGTTTGCCATACGCACCCCCCTTTTTCATTTATGATACCAAATCTGTCGCCGTTTAGCAAGGATAAAAAATTGCCGCCCGCTTGTCAGCGGGCGGTTTTTAAAGTTATGCTTTCTTTTTTTGCAGTAGTTTAATGCCCCACAACACGGCAAATAACATAACAAAACAAGCGGGCAGTACCACCCAAACACTTTGCACAAAACCGCACAGTACGTAACCAAAGAAGGAAACGCCCGCCACGGTCATTGCATACGGCAACTGGGTGGACACGTGCGCAATGTGGTTGCACTGCGCACCCGCCGAAGCCATAATGGTGGTATCCGAAATAGGCGAGCAGTGGTCACCGCACACCGCACCCGCCATACACGCCGAAATGGCAATGGTGGTAATGACGCCGTCTTGTGCGCCAAACACGCTGAGTACAATGGGAATGAGAATACCGAATGTGCCCCACGACGTGCCGGTAGCAAACGACAACCCCACCGCAATGAGGAACACCACCGCCGGCAGGAACATGGCAAACGCACCGGCCGAGCCCTCCACCAACTGCGAAATGAAAATCTTGGCACCCAAGCTATCGGTCATTGCTTTCAGCGTCCAGGCACAGGTCAAAATCATAATGGCGGGAACCATCAGGCGAAAGCCCTCCGGAATACATCCCATACAATCGCTGAAATTCAGTACGCGGCGGCACAAGTAGAATATCACCGTAAACACCACCGCAAAGAACGAACCGTAAGCCAGCCCCACCGAAGCATCGCAACCGGAGAACGCGGTTACAAAATTGCGATACCCCTCGGTATCTGCCGTGAAGAAGCCGCCGGAATACAACATACCCACCACGCAAGCGATAATTAAGAACACAATGGGTACCACCAAATCGCACACACGCCCACGCGGATTGCTCTTCATTTCCTCCACTGCTTCGCGGGTCTCTACGGTGAAAATATCGCCGTTTTTAGCGTTTTCTTCGTGCTTTTTCATCGGGCCGTATTCAATATCGGTCAACGCCAAGAAAATTAACATGCCAATGGCAAGCAGTGCGTAGAAGTTGTAAGGAATGGCGCTGATAAACAAAGCAATACCGCTGGTGGAACCGGTACCCTCCACAAAACCGGACACCGCCGCCGCCCACGAGGAAATGGGCGCAATAATGCACACCGGTGCGGCAGTAGCATCAATGATATACGCTAACTTGGCACGAGAAATGTTCTGCTTATCCGTAACCGGACGCATTACCGAACCCACCGTTAAGCAGTTAAAATAGTCATCCACAAAAATTAACACGCCGAGGCACACGGTCGCCAGTTGCGCACCCACGCGCGATTTAATGCGGGTGGTTGCCCAGCGGCCAAACGCCGCGGAACCGCCGGCACTGTTCATCATAGCAACCAACGCGCCCAGCATCACCAAAAACACCAAAATGCCCACGTTGTAACTGTCGGACAAACTGGCGATGAACCCGTCTTGAATCACGTGGTTTACCGTGCCCTCAAACCCAAAATTCGCATACAGTAACCCGCCCGATACAATGCCGATAAACAACGAGGAATACACCTCTTTGGTAATCAACGCCAGCACAATGGCAATGACCGGCGGCAACAACGACCACAATGTAGCATAGGTCGGAATGTCGGTACGTACCGTATCCAGCGCGGTGGATACGTGCTTGTCAAACAACGGGTCGGCAGACAGGTTATCGGCGTAACCGTCTACATACGCGTGTGCCGAGTCGCTGTCCGTTAAATCGTACGCCGTTTCACCCACGGTAAACGAGGTATCTGCCGCCGCGGCGGGTGCTTCGCCGGAAGCGACACCCACCAGCGTTGTTAGGGCAAACACCACAATGCACATTATCAGGGTGACCATAAAGCGTGACCGTTTGCGGTTTCTCATTGTTCTTCCCCCTACTCTTTTGACAAACAAAAAGCAGCCGCCACAGAGCGACTGCAAACACCAACCCGAAACAGTTGCGATTTGGTTGTGCGATAGCGCTCCACTCCCGTGACAGGCGAATACTTGTTCAGTAGCCGCCCAGCAAACACCGCGGCAGGCAACCGCGAATGTCACTTCGGCGGTTGTCCCTTTTACACACTCTCTGCCTGACTTTTCCGTGTGTTACTCATGGCAACCGCACCTCTATCTGCCTTTTATTCGTTTTTTTCACCATACCATATTCGCCATTATTTGTCAAATAGTTTATAACAAATCCCCGCCGATGTCGGCGGGGATACATTTTGCTTTATGCACCGAATTGCCCCAATTCTTGGATAACATCCTATGTGCAGCGCAAAGTTAACGCAATTCTATTTCACCCAGCATCGTGCTAACGATATAGTCGTTTTTGAAACTGCGCAAGTGGTCCATATGGGGCTGAGTAACGTGAATCTGCTGATGCTTTTTTGACTCCCACTGTTCAATCAGCAACAACTCATTCGGGTCTTTTTCCGACAGATAATAGTCGTATTTAATGCACCCGTCCTCCGCGCGAATGGAATCTAAAATACCGGTATCTTTCACCTTTTGGATAAACGCTTCCCGCTTTTCGGGCAGACATTCAAATTTTACATATATTGTATACACAATAATCATCTCCTTGCCTTGTTATTCGATATTATACCATACTTATTTTCGCATTACAAACAAAAACCTCTCGATGATAATGTTAACACAAATTGCGCAAAATATCAAGTACGCGAAGTATTTTAAACCGGTATTTACCTATACTTGTTCATAGAATTATCGAGTAAATGAAGTATAAGGTGATAACAATGAAATTAAATGAAGCCATTGCGTACAGAATAAAGGAACTTTGCAAAGAGCGCGGAATAACGCAGTATCAATTATATTTGAAAACGGGCGTTCCGCAGTCAACGCTAAGCACAATTATGAAGTGTTCCTACCCCAGTATGAAGCTTAGAATACTATACGAAATTTGTGATGGCTTGGAAATAGACCTTGCGGACTTTTTCGCTTCGGATATATTTAAACGCGAAAATATAGAAGAATGTTAAACAGTAAAAATCCCCACCGATTGCTCGGTGGGGATTTTCCTTTTGCTTTATAAATCTAATTACTTAGATTCTTTAATAGCAGCCTGTGGTGCAGTACGCAAAAGAGGGAAATGATAATTAATCCAAACTTATGTCAATCGCGGCAAATATCTTCTTGATTTCAACATCATCATATTCATAATAAGCCGAGCCAACGTTACCGCTTGAAAAAAACACAATGTATCCATTTTTTGTTTTTGCTATTCTACAAATCATATTTGTATTAATTATCGCTTCTACATTTTTCTTATCTTTAACTTTTATAAAAGCCATTGTCATATCTCCTTACGTTTTTTCTTTATTCTACTACTTTTATCGTTAAAACGCAATAGATAGAATAAAAATCCCCCCGCATAGCGGGGGGTATTTCATTTTCGGGCATAGCCCTATGCGATACTGGCTGCGCACAAGTGCGCTTTTTATTGGCCTGCCAGCCACGCACCGATTATTTACTACCCGTAAACGGGTTCCGCGG
>JAZOLU010000037.1:0-30428 GCA_045653425.1 Acutalibacteraceae bacterium
TTTTTGCCCATAGGTGCAAGGCAGTTTTCGCCTGTCGGTTTTTTGTCCGGGTCACAAACAATTTTTTCGGCATGCTGGCGCATGGCGGAAAAATTTGCGGCAAGACGGGCGAAAAAACGCGGCGAAAACCATTGCGAGTTCGGCTCCCTTATGGTATAATGATTTTATCTATGGTATGACAGTATGATGAGAACGCAGTGAGGAAGAACTATGGCCGATATTCGCGTGATTTCGCCGGAGGAACTGGGGCGGCAACAGCCGTTTATGCAACAAGTGCGGCAATATTATGAAGAGAACCGCGGTGGTACGCCGCTAGCGTATATTCGCACGTACGGTTGCCAGCAAAACGTGTCCGATTCGGAGCGCATAAAAGGGCAGTTGGCGCAAATGGGGTTTGGGTTTACCGAAACACCCGACGATGCCGATTTCATTTTGTTTAACACGTGCGCGGTGCGTGAGCACGCGGAGGACCGTGTGTTTGGCAACGTGGGCGCGCTGAAAGCACTGAAACGCCGCCGACCCGAAGTGATAATTGCGTTGTGCGGGTGTATGGTGCAGCAAGAGCACATTGCGAAGAAGTTGTACCGTTCCTACCCGTTTGTGAGTTTGGTGTTTGGCACGCACGTGCAACATCGGTTGCCGGAACTGTTGGCGCAAACGTTGCTGACCCGCCGCCGTGTGGTGGAAATTCCCGCGTGTGACGGCGTGATTACCGAGGGGATTCCTGCTCACCGTGACGGCACGTTTAAGGCGTTTTTGCCCATTATGTACGGGTGCAACAATTTTTGCACCTACTGCATTGTACCGCACGTGCGCGGGCGGGAACGCAGCCGCGACCCCGAACACATTGTGGCGGAGGCGCGCGAACTGGTGCGGCAAGGGTACAAGGAGATTACGCTGCTGGGGCAAAACGTGAACTCTTACGGCAAGGGCGAGGCGCACGGCGTGACGTTTCCCGCACTGTTGCGGCGGTTAAACGCCATTCCGGGGGATTTTTTGATTCGGTTTATGACCTCGCATCCCAAAGATGCTACCCCGCTGTTGTTTGATACCATTGCCGAGTGCGAGAAGGTATCGCGGCATTTTCATTTGCCGTTTCAGTGTGGCAGTAACCGCGTGTTAAAAGCGATGAACCGCGGGTACACGCGCGAGCAGTATTTAGAACTGATTCGTTACGCGCGGGAGACCGTGCCGGGTATTGCCTTTACCAGCGACGTGATTGTGGGCTTCCCCGGTGAAACCAGAGAGGATTTTGAACAGACGTTGTCGCTGATTCGCGAGGTGGGGTTTGTTTCGTTATTTACGTTTATTTTTTCCCCACGCGAGGGAACGCCCGCGGCGCGGATGGCTGACCCCGTTTCTGCCGAGGAAAAGAGCGCGTGGTTTACCGAAATGACGGCGTTGCAGGAGACGTTATCTGCCGAGCGGTTACAGGCACTGGTGGGTACGGAGCAACGCGCATTGTTGGAGGCGGAGGGTAACGGGTTTTTGGAAGCGCGTTTGTCCGAAAACAGTGTGGTGCGCGTGCAGGGCGACCCCGCCCGCATTGGCGAGTACGTTACCGTGCGCATTACGGGTGCGCGAAGTTTTATTTTGACAGGTGAAATTAAGGAGGATTTTTGAAATGGAAACGTTATTGGAAATGGCGAAAGATTTGGGACACGCGATTCAGCAAGACGAACGGTTTGTGCGGGTGCAGATGGCGCAAAACCGTGCGGACGAGGATGCGGCGTTGCAGGAGTTGATTGGGGAATTTAACTTGAAGCGGATGGCACTGAACGCGGAATCCTCCAAGAGTGACGGCGAGCAGGATAACGAAAAATTGGGCGTGCTTAACGAGGAACTGCGCGAAGTGTATGCCAAGGTGATGGCCAATGAGTCGATGATGACCTACCAAGCCGCGAAGGCGGAGTTGGATAAACTCACCAACGGCATTAGTGCCATTTTGAATATGGCGGCACAGGGGCTGAACCCCGACGATTACAGCGAACATTCTTGCGGCGGGAACTGCGGCAGTTGCGGCGGCTGCCACTAATATGAGTTGATATTGAGGGGGAAACCGGTATATGGCACCACTCACGCCGATGATGCAGCAGTATCAGGCGATTAAGCAACAATATCCACAGTGCCTGTTGTTTTTCCGTTTGGGCGATTTTTACGAGATGTTTTTTGAGGATGCCAAGGTGGCATCGCGCGAGTTGGAACTGGTACTGACCGGACGGGATTGCGGGCAAGAGGAACGCGCACCCATGTGCGGTGTGCCGTTTCACAGTTGTGAGAGTTATATTGCCCGTTTGGTGAGCCGCGGTTACAAGGTGGCGATTTGTGAACAGACGGAAGACCCCGCTTTGGCCAAAGGATTGGTGAAGCGGGACGTGGTGCGCGTGATTACGCCCGGCACGGTGATTGAGGGCAGTATGCTGGAAGAGACCCGCAACAACTACCTGTGTACGGTGGTGGTGGGCGACGGGTTTGCCGACGCGGGGGTGTGCTTTGCCGATACCTCCACGGGCGAAATGCACGTGACGCAACTGAACGGCACGGATATTCGCGCGCGGTTGATTAACGAATTATCGCGTTTTTGCCCGCGGGAAGTGTTGATGAACGACGTGGCGATGGCAGACGTGACAACGGGCACGTTTTTGACGGAACGGTTGTACGTGACACCCGAATTGGCGGAGTACGCCACGTTGGATTACGATGCCGCCGAAACCGTGATTTTGAAGCATTTTCAAAAGGGCGCGCTGGCGGCGGTGGGGTTGGATGACAAACGTTCCGCCGTGCGTGCGCTGGGGTGCACGTTGCATTATTTGTACGCCACCCAAAAATTGGGGTTGGAACGGCTTGCCGATTTGGATGTGTATTCCGATATTCAATATATGCGGCTGGATTTATCCACCCGCCGCAATTTGGAGTTGGTGGAGACCCTGCGCAGCGGGAAAAAGCAGGGTTCGCTTTTGGGGGTGCTGGACCGCACCCGCACGGCGATGGGTGCGCGGTTGCTGCGCAGTTGGGTGGAGCAACCGCTGTTGCAACCGGAGCAGATTACTCGCCGCCAAAACGCGGTGGACGAACTGGTACACGATGCGATGCGCCGCGAAGAGTTGCAGGAATTGCTGGCTGACGTGTACGATTTGAAACGCATTATGACCCGCGTGGTGTACGGCAGTGTGAACGCCAAGGAACTGCGCTCGCTGCACCACACCATTGGTTGTTTGGCACCGGTGCGGGAGAGGATGCAAGGGGTGACCAGTGCGTTACTGTGCGCTCTGCGCGGGAACATTGACCCGCTGGATGACGTTTACCGCCTTATTGGACAGGCCATTGCGGATAACCCGCCGCTTTCTGTAAAAGAGGGCGGGGTGATTCGCGATGGGTACAACGCCGAATTGGACGAATTGCGCTCCATAATGACCAACGGCACCGATACCATTGCCCGCATTGAAGCCGAGGAAAAAGAACGCACGGGCATTCGCAACCTCAAAGTGGGGTATAATCGGGTGTTCGGTTATTACATTGAGGTGTCGCGCAGTTACAGCGGCGAGATACCGGAGCATTACATTCGCAAGCAGACGCTTGCCAACGCGGAACGGTACATTACGCAAGAACTGAAAGAATGGGAAAGCCGCGTGCTGGGTGCCAAAGAACGCTCGGTGGCGTTGGAATACGAATTGTTTACCGAGGTTCGCAAGGCCGTGGCCGCCCAGTTGGCGCGGATTCAAGCCACGGCGGAGGCGGTCTCTACCGTGGACGTGTTGTGTTCGTTGGCGGAAGTGGCGTTGCGGTACAATTACGTGTGCCCCGTGGTGGACGTGGGCGGCGCGGTTTGTATTAAAAACGGGCGGCATCCGGTGGTGGAATCGTTGCAGCGGGCACCGTTTGTGCCTAACGACGTGATGCTGGATGAGGGCGACAACCGCGTGGTGATTTTGACCGGTCCGAATATGGCGGGTAAATCTACCTATATGCGCCAAACGGCGTTGATTACGCTGATGGCGCAAATTGGCAGTTTTGTGCCGGCAGAGAGTGCCACCATTGGTATTGTGGACAGCATTTTTACCCGCGTGGGGGCTTCGGATGATTTGGCATCCGGTCAATCCACGTTTATGGTGGAAATGAGCGAGGTTGCCACCATTTTGAAACACGCCACGGCGAACAGTTTGATTGTGTTTGACGAGATTGGGCGCGGTACCTCTACCTTTGACGGAATGAGCATTGCCCGCGCGGTGCTGGAATACGTGGCGAAGCGCGTGGGTGCCAAAACGCTGTTTGCCACCCATTACCACGAACTGACGGTGATGGAGGGGCAACTGGACGGCGTGAAAAACTACAACATCGCCGTGAAACGGAACGGTGACGACATTACCTTTTTGCGCCGCATTGTGCGCGGGCCGGCGGACGAAAGTTACGGGATTGAGGTGGCGCGGCTGGCGGGTGTGCCGGATGCCGTGGTGGTACGCGCCCGCGAGATTTTGCAGGAACTGAACGAAGGCGGCGCGCCGGTGATAGAACGGTCTTTGCCGCGTGACAAGGGCGAGGAGAAACCGTTGCCGACAGTAAGTAGCGACGTGTTGCGCCGTTTGCGTGAGTTGGATGTGAACGTGTTGACGCCGATTGAGGCCATGCAGACGTTGTACGAGTTACATAAAGACGCACAAACAGAGTAACGGAAAGGAGGACGTATAATGGGAAAGATTGCGGTACTGGACAAGCACACCGCGGAACTGATTGCCGCGGGCGAGGTGGTGGAACGCCCCGCTTCGGTGGTAAAGGAATTGGTGGAAAACGCGATTGATGCCGGTGCGTCCTCCGTGACGGTGGAAATTGAAAACGGCGGCATTACGTTTTTGTCGGTGTCCGACAACGGGTGCGGCTTTGCCCGCGAGGACGTTCCCACCGCCTTTTTGCGCCACGCGACCAGTAAAATTCGCGAGGAGGCGGATTTGGAACGCATTGGAACGCTGGGGTTCCGTGGCGAGGCACTGGCTTCCATTGCGGCGGTGTCCCGCGTGGAACTGACTACCCGCACCGAAGACGAGTTGGCGGGTACTTGCTACTGCTTGGACGGCGGGGAGGAAGTGTCGCTGAGCGATGCGGGCTGCCCCCGCGGTTCGACCATTTGCGTGCGGGATTTGTTTTATAATGTCCCCGCGCGTATGAAATTTTTGAAAAAAGACGTGGGGGAAGCCAACGCGGTGGCGGGAGTGATTGACCGCTTGGCGTTGTCGCACCCGGAAATCTCGTTTCGCTTTATTCGCGAGGGACGGGAAGAATTGCTGACCCCCGGTGACAACGATGCATATTCTTGCATTGGCACGGTGCTGGGGCGCGAGTTTGCCAAAACGCTGATTCCGCTGGATTATACGCTGGGCGGGGTGCAGGTGCAGGGGTACGTGTGTCGCCCCGATGCCGCCCGCGCCAACCGCACCATGCAACACTTTTTTGTGAACGGGCGGTACGTAAAAACGCGCACCGCTATGGCGGCATTGGAGCAAGCATATAAGGGCACTGTAATGGCGGGGAAATTCCCCGCGTGTGTGCTGAATGTGACTTTGCCGCCCGAAACGGTGGATGCTAACGTGCATCCCGCCAAAATTGAAGTGCGTTTTGTGAACGAAAAACCCGTGTTTGACGCGGTGTATCACGGTGTGAAATCTGCATTGGAGGGGGAGAGCACCCCAAAACAGGCGGTGTTTTCTGCCACGGTGCGGCAACCCGCGGCCGAGCCGACGCACCGCCCCGCCACGTTTACGGCGGCACAGGCGGCGCACAAAGTAGCGGCTGCGCTGATAACGGAAGTGCCGTACGCACCGTCCGTGTCGCGTGCGCCGTCGGTAGTGCACGTGCCATCTGCCCCGCCGCGTGTTGCGACAGGCGGCGGGTTGCGGGACAACGCGCCCACGGCAGAGTTTTTCCGCCGTTCACCTGTGGCTCCCCTGCCGGTGGCGACACCGCCGGCCCCGCCCGCGGTGCCGAGCACACCCGCGGTGGAGGAGGTGCCCGTGCAGCAAACGCTGGTGGAGGAACTGCCCGAACCGGTGCGCGTGGTGGGCGAGGTGTTGCACACCTACGTGGTGGCGGAATGGCGCGGCTCGGTGTATTTTATTGACAAACACGCCGCACACGAGCGGTTGCTATATAACGAACTGCGGCAAGCGGAAACGGTGCATACGCAGGTGTTGCTCGCCCCCATTACGGTGGCACTGAGCCGCGAAGAATGGGGCGCGCTGACTGCCGCTTTCGACGCGTTGGAAGCCGCCGGATTTGTGGTGGAGGAATTTGGAAACGGCTCGCTACTGGTGCGCGCCGTGCCGATGTTGCTGGCGGACGGCGACATTGCCGAGACCTTGCGCGAGATTGCGGGGGGGTTGCTTTCCGGCAAGCGGGAGATTACCACCGCCCACGCGGATTGGGTGTACCATTCGGTGGCGTGCCGCGCCGCTATAAAAGCGGGGGACAACAGCACTCCGCAAG
The DNA here is from genome assembly GCA_045653425.1 of Acutalibacteraceae bacterium. Taxonomy (GTDB): domain Bacteria; phylum Bacillota; class Clostridia; order Oscillospirales; family Acutalibacteraceae; genus RGIG3009. The sequence continues at coordinate 6,475 of JAZOLU010000037.1, forward strand.
AACGGCAACGGTTGGCGGAGCGCGTGTTGTATAATGAGGATATTCGCACCTGTCCGCACGGGCGGCCGGTGTGTTTTGAACTGACCCCGCGCGAACTGGAAAAGCAGTTTGGGAGGCAGGTATGAGCAAGCGGATTCCGCTGGTGGTGATTGCCGGCCCCACCGCTTCGGGCAAAACGGCGTTGGCGGTGGCGTTGTGCCGCCGCTTTGGCGGGGAAGTGATTTCTGCCGATTCTATGCAGGTGTATGAGCATCTGCGCGTGGGTACGGCGCGCCCGAGCGAGGAAGAACAGGCGGGGGTGCCGCACCATTTGCTGGGGTTTTTGCCGATAGATGCCTCGTACAGTGTGGCGCAATATGCCGCCGCCGCGCACGAGGCGATACGTGCCGTGTATGAGCGGGGGCGGTTGCCCGTGTTGTGCGGCGGTACGGGATTGTATATTCAGGCGGTGGTGGACAACCTTTTGTTTGACGAGCAACCCGCCGACCGTGAACTGCGCAATCGTTTGAAGTTTCGCATTGCACGGGAGGGCGGCGAGGCGTTGCTGGCGGAACTTTGTGCCATTGACCCGCCCACCGCCGCGCGGTTACATCCCAACGACCACGGGCGCATTGTGCGGGCACTGGAATTGTATTACACCACCGGCCGCACCATTACGCAGCAAAACGAGCAGTCGCGCCGTGAACCTTCGCCTTACCGCGTGTGCGGGTTGCGGTTGGATTTTTGCGAGCGGAGCGTGTTGTACCACCGCATTGACCGCCGCGTGGACGTGATGATGGAGCAAGGCGTGCTGGATGAGGCGCGCTGGTTGCGTGAGCAACCGCGTGCCGACACGGTGCGGCAGGCCATTGGGTACAAGGAATGGGAGCCGTATTTTGCGGGCGAAGTATCGCTTGCCGCCGCCGCCGACGCGTTGCGGCAAGGAACGCGGCGGTATGCCAAGCGGCAGTTGTCGTGGTTTCGCAATCAACCGTGGCTTGAGCCGCTTTACGTTGACGAGGACGGCGACACGGTGGAAACGCGTGCTGCCGCGCGCATAACGGCATTTTTAAAAGAGGACGGTGACGGTGTGTGAATCCGGTGTTAAAACGAATACTGGCGATTGCCGCCGCCGTGTTGTTGCTGGTGTATATTGCCGTGCAGGCGTATTTGATTTTGGTGGTGCCGATTGAAACGGTGACCGTATCCCGCGCTACCGCTTACCAAACGTTGGAGACCACCGGCATTATTTGCCGCGACGAGACCGTGCTGGAAGAAAAAGCGGACGGGTATTTATTTTATACGGTGCAAAATGGGGGGCGCGTGTCGCGAAACGGCACCATTGCCAACGTGTTTGCCTCTCAGCAAGACGCGTTGCGCCAGCAGGAATTGGATAAGTTGGACGCGGAAATTGCCACGCTGACGTCCATTAACGCCCAGGGGACGTCCAACCGTGCGAATTTAACCAGCATTAATCGGCAAATTAACGAAACGTGGTTGGCACTTACCACCGCGGCGCAGAGCCGGACGTTTACTGAGATGGAGACGTTGCACGCCCGCCTGCTTGAGTTGTTGTGCAAAAAGCAACTCACCATTGGGCGCGTGCAGAATTTTGATGACCGCTTGGCGGCACTGCGCGCGGAGCGCACGGCGTTGGCGGGGTCGTTTACCAAGGCGAAAGCCACCGTCTCCTCACCCGTGGCGGGGTATTTTATTAGCCAGACCGATGGGTATGAGGGGTACTGGAAAACGGCGGATATGAAGAATTTGACCGCGCAGGACGTGCGCACGGCGTTGGCGCACAAGCCCACGGCACCCACGGCTATTGGCAAGGTGGTGGGCAACTACGAGTGGTATTTGGCATGTGTGGTGCCTACCAACCAGGCGGCGGAACTGAAAGTGGGTTCCTCGCTGGAAGTGAGTATGCCGTTTGTGCGCAACGACGCGATTTCCATGCGTGTGGAGGCGGTGAACAAGGCGGATGACGGCACCGCGGCACTGATTTTGCAGTGCACGGAGATGGACAAAGAACTTTCTACCGCCCGCGTGGAGGAAGTGGATATTCGCCTAAAAAAATACAGCGGGATTCGTATTCCCGATTCTGCCATTCACTTTGACGAGCAACAAAACCCCGGCGTGTACGTGCAAACGGGCAACACGCTGACGTTTCGGCGGATTCACGTGTTGTTTAACAACACCGCCGATGGGTATGCCGTGTGCGAACTGACCGAGGATAAGAACTACGCGCAACTGTACGATAAAATTGTGACCAAAGGAGAAGATTTGTATGACGGCAAGCTGGTCCGCTGAGGCGCAGCGCATTCGCGATAATTTGCAGCGCATTGAGCAGGACATTGAAAACGCCTGTGCGGCAGCGGGGCGGCGGCGCGAGGACGTGACGCTGATGGCGGTGACCAAAACCGTGCCCGCCGAGCGTATTGCCGTGGCACTGGAAGCGGGGGTGCGCTGCATTGGTGAAAACCGCGTGCAGGAATTTTTGGAAAAACGCGATGCCCTGCCGCTGGACGGCGTGGAAACTCACCTGATTGGGCATTTGCAAACCAACAAGGTAAAGCGCATTGTTGGGCAGGTGGATATGATTCAGTCCATTGACAGTGAACGGTTGGCGCGGGCGGTTTCCGAGGCATCGCTGAACACCGAACGCGGGGTAACCGACGTGTTGGTGGAGGTGAACATTGGCGGCGAGGATTCCAAAAGCGGTGTGGCACCCGAAAATTTGGAAGAATTGTTGCATACCATTGCGGGGTTTGAGGGGATTCGCGTGAGGGGATTGATGACAATTCCCCCAATTTTGCCCACAGAAGCACAAAAACGTGCAATTTTTTGTCAAATGCACAAACTGTTTATTGACATTCGGCATAAAAATGTAGATAATATAACTATGGAGATTTTGTCCATGGGGATGTCGATGGATTATGTGGAGGCTGTCCGCGAAGGGTCTACGTTGGTTCGTATCGGGTCAGCCATCTTCGGTGCCAGAGATTATAAATAAGTAGGAGGAACAGAGCTATGGGTATTTTCGGAAAACTTCAGGACTTGCTTGGTGACCAGGACGACGAATTGGATATCAACGACGAGGGCGGTACCGAATTGGTGTCCCGCTCTGCCGAGCGTGCCGCAGACGAAACTGCGCGCAAAAGCAACAAAGTGGTGAACATTCACGCTACCGCGCAGTTGCAGGTGGTGCTTGTAAAGCCCGAGCGGTTTGACGACGCCAGCACCATTGCCGACCACTTGAACGCCAAACGTACCGTGGTGCTGAACTTGGAATCGTCTAACAAAGACGTGGCGCGCCGCATTTTGGACTTTTTGAGCGGTGTGGCCTATGCCAACGACGGCCAAATTAAAAAGGTGGCAAACTGCACCTATATTATTACGCCGTACAACGTGGGCTTTATGGGCGACTTGTTGGACGAGTTGGAGAACAATGGGTTGTATTTCTGATAAATCCGAAGACGACGCGCTGTTGCGTGCTCGTATAGAGGATGCTTGTCATCTGTGTGACGTGCGCTCGTGCCCGCGTTTTGTCGGTTTTTTGGACGAACACCGACAGGCGGTGGCACGAGCCGTCTTGCTTGAAAAGGGGTGTACCAATTACCGCTTTTTTGGCGGGTACGAGGGCGCGGAACGCACCGTTTTGGGGATTTTTCCCTCGTTTTTGCCGCCGGAGGACACGTTGTTTCCCATTGCCGCGCTGGCGTTTAAATACCGCGCAGTGGCGGCAATTACGCACCGCGACGTGCTGGGTGCGTTGTTGGGTACCGGTATTCGGCGGGAAAAATTGGGTGATATTGTGTGCACACCGGGGCAAACTATGGTACTGGCGGACGAGGAGATTGCCCCCTACTTGGCGCAAACGGTTACCAAAATTGGTGCGGAGGGGGTTGCGGTTACCTACCCCTACACGGGCGAGATTACCGTGACACGTGAGTTCAAGGAATGGCAAGATACCGTGCCGTCGCCGCGATTGGACGCGGTGTTGCGCGTGGCGTTGCGCACCTCACGCGAGGAAGCCGCGCGCCGCATTGCCGCGGGGGCGGTTTCGCTGAACCATATGCCCGTGGTATCGGTTTCGGCGGCGGTGAGCGAAGGGGATATTCTTTCGGTGCGCGGTGCCGGTCGGTTTCGGGTGGCGCGGTTGGGTTCGCCCACCAAAAAAGGGCGATTGCCCATTTGTATGCAACAGTTTGTATAATAAGGAGGAGTTTCTGTGATGACGTTGGACAACATTCGTAATGTGGAATTTAGCCGCGGCCGCGGCTATCGCGCCGAAGAGGTGGACGATTTTATTGACGAGTGCGCCGAAACGGTGGAGTCGTTACTGCGGGAAAAAGAGGAACTCAACCAAAAAATGAAAGTGCTGGCCGATAAGTTGGTGGAATACCGCAACGATGAGGACAGTATTCGCGCCGCGTTGCTTAACGCGCAACGCACCGGCGACACGGTGGTGCGCGACGCGGAACGCCAAGCGGAGGAGATTCGCGCCAAAGCACAGCGTGAGGCGGACGATATTCTGCGCACCGCGATGAACCGCATTGACGCCGAAAAGCAGGAATTGGACCGCGTGAAGCAGGAGGTTACTTCCTTTAAGGCGCGGTTGATGGCACTGTACAAGGAGCATTTGGAGTGTATTCAACAGTTGCCGGCGGAGGAAGCCGCTCCCACCGCCGCGGAGGAGACTGCTCCCGCGGAAGAAGCGGCGAGTGAGGCGGAGGAAAACGTGGTGGTGGCACCCGCGCCGGAGGAGGACACGATGGTGGCCGAGGAACCGGTGGAGGAACAGGCGGTGTCGCGGTTTTCTAACCTGAAATTCGGCAACGATTACGATATTCGCAACGACGAGGACGACGAGGAAGACGACGCGCCCCGTGGGTTGTTTAAGAAACGCAAGTAAGCACCGCCAATGGTTTGGCAAGGATTAACGAGTATTTTAACAATGCCACAGCGGAAAATTGGCCCCACAAAATCGAGTTCGGGTTTTAATGCTTTGGCTAAGGAGAGAACGAGTATGAAGGTTGGAATTTACGGATACGGGAACTTGGGCCGCGGTGTGGAGTGCGCGGTGTGTGCGGCTCCCGATGCGGAATTGGTGGGGATTTTTACCCGCCGAGACCCGCAATCCATTCACCCGCGCAGCGGTGTGCCGGTGTATGCGGACACGGAGTTGGCTCGGTTTCGTGACACGCTGGACGTACTGATTTTATGCGGCGGCAGTGCCACCGACCTGCCCACAATGACACCGGCGCTGGCGGCGGAGTTTAACGTGGTGGATAGTTTTGATACCCACGCCGCTATTCCGGAACATTTTGCGGCGGTGGATGCTGCGGCTGCCGCTTCGGGTCACATTGCTCTGATTTCGGCGGGGTGGGACCCGGGATTGTTCTCGCTTAATCGCCTGTATGCCTCGGCGGTGTTGCCGCACGGCGGGGATTACACGTTTTGGGGTCGCGGTGTGAGCCAAGGTCATTCCGATGCCATTCGTCGCGTGGCGGGTGTGCGCGATGCACGCCAGTACACCGTGCCGGTGCCGGAGGCACTGGAGGCGGTGCGTGCGGGGGATTGTCCGGAGCTCACCACCCGCCAAAAGCACCGCCGCGAATGTTACGTGGTGGCGGAGGAGGGCGCCGATTTGGCGCGGATTGAACGCGAAATTGTGGAAATGCCCAACTATTTTGCGGATTACGATACCACGGTGACGTTTATTACCGCACAGGAGATGCAACGCGACCACAGCGGTATGCCGCACGGCGGCACGGTGATTCGCACCGGCACCACCGGATGGGACGGCGAGCATCACCACACGATTGAATATCGGTTAACGCTGGATTCCAATCCGGAATTTACCGCCAGCGTACTGGTGGCGTATGCACGCGCGATTTGTAAAATGCACGCACGGGGTGTGGTGGGGTGTCACACGGTGTTTGACATTGCACCGGGCGATTTGTCGCCACTGTCGCCCGCCGAACTGCGCGCACATATGTTGTAACGGGAATATTAAGTTATCAAGAGAGGATTATCACCATGATTTGCCCGAACTTATCTGTTCGCGAGGACGGACAGTTGTTGTTTGCCGGTCAAGACACGGCGGCTTTGGCGGCCACTTACGGAACGCCGTTGTATTTAATGGACGAGGACCGTATTCGCGAGCGTTGCCGCACGTATATAACCGCGGCGAACGAGGCGTTTGACGGCAACGCGTGCGTACTGTACGCTTCCAAAGCGGCATCGTTTAAGCGGATGTACGAGATAATGCGCGAGGAAGGCATGGGCGTGGACGTGGTATCGCCCGGCGAGATTGCTACTGCTGCGCGCGCCGGATACCCGTTGGGCAAAGCGTATTACCATTCCAACCACAAAAGCGATGTGGACATTACCTATGCGATGGAGCAGGGCGTGGGGTATTTTGTGGTAGACAACACCGAAGAACTGTTGGCGGTGGAGCGTGTTGCCGCGGCGCGGGGATGCCGCCAGCGTATTTTATTGCGGTTAACCCCCGGCATTGACCCGCATACGTACGAGGCGGTTGCCACCGGCAAGGTGGATTCCAAATTTGGGTTTGCTATTGAAACCGAACAGGCGGAGGAAGCCACCCGCTTGGCACTGCAACAACCCCACGTGGAGTTGGTGGGTTTTCACAGTCACATTGGTTCACAGGTGTTTGATTCCGACGTGTTTTTCCAAGCGGCGGACGTGATGCTTGACTATCTTTGTAAAATGAAAACGGCGTACGGACTGGTAACGCAACAACTGAATTTGGGCGGCGGGTACGGTGTGCGCTATCGCGCGGACGACCCGGAACTGGACATTGCCGCCAATCTCCGTTCGGTGGGCGCGTATGTGAAAGAAAAAGTGGCGGCGTTGGGGTTGACAATGCCTACCGTGTTGTTTGAACCGGGACGCAGTATTGTGGCGGATGCCGGACTGACGTTGTACACGGTGAGTTCCGTAAAGCAGATACCCGGCTACAAAAATTACGTGGCGGTGGATGGCGGTATGACGGACAACCCCCGTTTTGCCTTGTACAACGCGCCCTATACGGTGGTGGCTGCCGGAAAAATGAACCAGCCCGCCGAGCTGTGCTGCTCGGTGGTGGGGCGGTGCTGCGAGAGTGGGGATATTATTCAGGAATCGGTGTTTATGCCGACATCTTTGCAACGCGGCGACTTGGTGGCGTGTTTAACCACGGGTGCGTACAATTACTCAATGGCTTCCAACTATAACCGCGTTCCCCGCCCGCCGGTGGTGATGTTGCGCGGCGGCGAATCGTACACGGCGGTGCGCCGTGAAACGGTGGAGGATATTACCGCGCTGGACGTATAACAACAAAAAAGAAAGCCACCTATGGCACATAGGTGGCTTTTGTGATGGTTATGGTTATTTATTCTTCGTCCGCGTATTTCATTTCTGCCAATTGGGCAATCAACTTAACCGCGTTGGGGTAACTGATGGCACTGGTGTTGATGCACAAATCGTAGCAGTTGGCAGTACCCCATTTTTTGCCGGAGTAGAAGTTGTAGTAGTTGGCGCGTTTTTTATCGCTGCGGGTCACGCGGCTTTTGGCTTCTGCCGCGGTAAGACCGTCGTGCTCCGCCACGCGTTTGGTACGGTCCTCCAAATTGGCGTGGATAAACACGGAAACCAAGTACGGGTATTTTTGCAACACGTAATCCGCGCAACGGCCAACCACAACGCACGCGCCTTTTTCCGAAAGGGAACGAATGGCATCGAACTGCGCCTGAAATACCTGCTGATTCACCGGCAGCGAGTAGTTGATGAGCCCTGTTTCGTTCATCGCGTACGCGCCGGTGGACAGGGTGTACAACAAACTGCTGGTGGGTTTTTCGTCAAAATACTCCAACACGTCTTTGGAAAGGCCGCTTTCCTCCGCCGCGTGGGTGAGCAGTTCTTTGTCGTAACACGGAATGCCCAAATACTCCGCTAACCGCCGCCCGATTTCGTGCCCGCCGCTTCCAAACTGACGCGCAATGGTGATAATGACAGGATGTTTCATAGTGGATTCTCCCTTTTGATTAATAACGGGCGAGATAACGGTCCAGTTCCCACGCGGTTACACGGATTTTGTATTCGTCCCATTCTTCGGTTTTGTGTTGCACGTAGCAAGAGAAAATGTGGTTGCCCAGCGTTTCGCGGATGAGTTTATCCGCTTTCATTGCACGGACCGCCTCTTTTAAGTTAGAGGGCAGGTGATGAATCCCGCGTGCTTCGCGCTCGTCCTCGTCCAGTTCAAACAAGTTGATATCGGCGGATTCGGGCGGGGTTAAGCCGCGGCGAATACCGTCCAACCCTGCTGCTAAGCACAATGCCAACGCCAAATACGGGTTGGCGGACGGGTCCGGATTGCGCAGTTCAATGCGTGTGCCTGCCCCGCGCGCCGAGGGAACGCGAATGAGCGGACTGCGGTTACTGCCCGACCACGCAATGTACACGGGTGCTTCGTAACCGGAAACCAGCCGTTTGTACGAGTTGACCAGCGGGTTGGTGACCGCGCTCATCCCTTTGGCGTGTTCCAACAAACCCGCAATAAAGTGGTAGGCGGTTTGGCTGAGACCCAGGTTGTCGTTAGGGTCGTAAAATGCGTTTTTGCCGTTTTTGGTGAGCGACATATTCACGTGCATACCGCTGCCCGCCCTGCCAAACACCGGCTTGGGCATAAACGTGGCGTACATATTGTGTTTGTCCGCAATGGTTTTTACCGCTAACTTAAAGGTGACAATATTGTCCGCCGCGGAAAGCGCGTCCGCATACTTAAAGTCAATTTCGTGCTGACCGTTGGCCGTTTCGTGGTGGGAGGCTTCAATTTCAAAGCCCATTTCCTCCAACGCGAGGCACATATCGCGGCGGGCGGATTCCCCCAAATCGGTGGGGCCCAGTTCAAAATACGCGCCGCGGTCGCGCGTTTCGGTGGTGGGGTGGCCGTCTCCGTCTGTGTTAAACAGGAAAAACTCACATTCCGGACCAACGTTGAACCCGTCGAACCCCAGTTCCTGCGCTTCGCGCAGGACACGTTTGAGCAGACCGCGCGGGTCCCCCTCAAATGGTGTGCCATCCGGCTTGTATACATCGCAAATTAAGCGGGCGACTTTGCAGGAGTCCTCGTACCACGGGAAGATTAAAAAACTGTCGTAATCCGGATGCAAGTACATATCCGACTCTTCAATGCGAACAAAACCCTCCACCGACGAGCCGTCAAACATACACTGGTTGTTCAGTGCTTTTTGCAACTGGCTGGCGGTGATGGCAATGTTTTTGAACGAGCCGAAAATATCGGTAAATTGCAAACGGATGAACCGAATGCCCTGTTCCTCAACAATACGTACAATGTCGGCGGCGGTGTACTTGCTCATAAGAGTCTCCTTTGCTTATGCTTATACTAATAATATATAATATTATAAATTTTATAAAGCAGAATTGTCAATAGTTTTTGCATAATTGGGTGGCGGTTGCACGATACTATGGCAGGAAAACCGATAAGGAGGGATGTATATGCCGCGAAAAGACCGTAGACCGACCCGCATTTATCCCGATAGCCGCACGGCACCCACCGCATCCACAAGTGAGCCGGTGGTTAGAGGACACCGCGCCACGCCAACAACACCAGAATTAGCGTTGCCAACAGAAACAGACAACTCAACATTACCCCCACGCTGACGCCGCGCCGATGCGGGGTTTCGCTTTTGGGGACCAAACGCGCCGCCCGCAAAGCCGACACAACGGTTTTGTACAGCAGCATGGTGAGCACGGCGTTCAAACCGGATTTGAGCAGGTTAAACGGCAAAATGGTGGGGAGAAGCAGTGCTTCTACCTGCTGTCGCGAGATGCCCATATACAACGGTGTGACCAACCAGTTCCACAACAACATACCGGCGGTAACCGACAAAATACCCAGAACCAGACCCAGCACCACGGATTTTAGCGTGCGACGGCGGCGGTACAGGAGCGCCGCCGGACAGATGAACAGTGCGGAGGAAAGCACGTTCATTAACAGGCCGATAAGTCCCGTTTCGCTGATGGTGACCAATTCCACCAGTGCTACCACCACTGCCATTAGCAACGCCGCGCCGGGGCCGTATAGCATACCGCCGATGGCGAGTAGGCAGTCCTTGGGTTCGTATTTTAAAAACAATACCACGGGAATACGAAAAGTGGCTACGCACGCAAACGCCAAGGCGCAGAACAGTGCCATAACTATCAGTTGGCGGGTGTCAATGGTCGGTTTATTTTTCATATAAACTCCTCCTGTTACATTAAAAAACGCCCCGCAGTTACCATAACTGCGGTGCGTTGGTATGGATATGCCAACTGTCTTCTTTCATCCGGACTGTACCGTCGGCTTTGGAATTTCACCAAATCAGCGGCAAAGAGCACTCGCGGGCTGTTACCGCCGGTGGGGGATTGCACCCCGCCCCGAAGACATTATGAACTTAACTATCAGTATATGCTTCTGTACCACGTTTGTCAAGCGAGGATTGCCTGCGCCAACAAAAAGTACATAAGCAACGAGAGAGCATCCACAATGGTGGTGATGAACGGGCTTGCCATTACCGCCGGGTCTGCCCCCACACGCTTGGCAAGCAACGGCAGGGTGCAACCCACCAACTTGGCAACAATAACCGTTGCCGCCAGTGCTAAACACACGGTAACGGCTTCGCCAAGGGTGATGACACTGCCCAGTAACCAGCGGTCAAACACCACGATTTTTGCAAAAGCCGCACCCGCAAGTGCAACGGCGCACAGTATGGCCACGCGTGCCTCTTTCCACACAATGCGCCCCACGTCACCCAAACGAATATCCCCCAGCGCGAGTGCGCGGATGACGGTGACGGAGGATTGACTGCCGCTGTTGCCGCCGGTGCCCATTAACATAGGGATAAAGGCGGTGAGTGCCATTGACGCGGCGAGCGCAGATTCAAACGACGTGATGATGACCCCCGTTACGGTGGCGGAGAGCATTAGCAGCAGCAACCACGGAATACGCCGCCGAAAAATCTCCCACACGCCGGTTTTTAAGTAGGGCTTGTCGTCGGGGGTGATGGCCGCCATTTTTTCCATATCCTCGGTGGCGGCTTCTTGCAAAATATCCACTACGTCGTCTACCGTAATGATACCCACCAGCCGTTCTTCACTGTCCACCACCGGCAACGCCATTAAATCGTAGCGGGCGCACAGTTGCGCCGCTACTTCGCGGTCTTCCGTGGTGTGCACGGCACGCACGCGCGTGCTCATTAAATCGCCCACACACGCCGTTTCGGGCGAGAGCAACAGTTCGCGCACCGTGAGTACCCCCAGCAGGTGACGGTCATCGTCCGTAACGTAGCAGGTGTAAATGGTTTCCTTATCCGGTCCGTGAGCACGGATATACTGCAACGCCGCCGCCACCGTCATACCGGCTTTTAAATCCACAAATTCGGTGGTGAGTACGCTGCCGGCACTGTTTTCCGGATAATGCAGCAGACGGTTGAGGGTAACACGCTCCTCCGGCGGAACCGTGCGCAACAACTGCTTGACCACGCCGGCGGGAAGTTCTTCCAGCAAGTCGGCGGCGTCATCATCGTACAAACCAGTCATAACCGCCGCCATCTCGCGCGCGGTGAACAAGCGCAGCAACGCCTCCCGCGTGGCGGTATCCATATACGAAAACGCCTGTGCGGCGGCGGTTTTGGGAAGCAGACGATATGCCGGCAACGCCTGCTCCGGCGGCAGATTTTCGATAAGCGACGCGATGTCCACCGGTTCCAGTGAGAGAAGCGTGGTGCGCGCTTCGTCAAATTGACGAGCGGTAAGGTGTGCGGCCACGGTTTCGCACACGGGGATGAGCCAAGTTGTCATAAAAATACCTCCTGTTCTTGTAAAACAGGAGGTTAAGCACACGGCAACTATCGGGGAATGAACATACTGTTATTCCCCATACGTGGCCGGCAACGCATACACCGCCTGTTTTGTTGTAAAATTTCTACTTCGAGGATTGGCAGGGTCCATACGTTTCACGACCTTTACGTTGAATTTATTTTATTATACCATAAGGGAACCGAACTCGCAATGGTTTTCTTATGGTATACCCGATATATGCCAAAAAAGCAAGAAAATTCCCAATTCGCGCTTGCTTTTGTAGGGTGTTTTGGTGTATAATTTAACCAGAAAGTGTTGTGTAACAAGGGTTTTTCAGGGCGACGGGTGTCGCAGGAGGGTAGTATCTTGGCGATTGATTTGCATTGTCACACCAAAATTTCGGATGGTTCCTTGGGTATTGAAGAATTACTGGGAATTGCAAAGCGGCGCGGGTTGGCGGCGGTATCCGTTACCGACCACGACAGTACGGCGGGTGCCACGCGTGCCGTTGTTTTAGGTAAACGAATGGGCGTGCGCGTTATTCACGGCGTGGAATTTTCCACGGTGGATGGGCAACGCGGGAATCGAGCGCATTTGCTTTGCTACGGGTGCGAGTATCCCGACCGGCTGGAAGGGTTGTGCCGCCGCGTGGGCGAAAGCCGCCGTGCCGCCGGGCTGGAAATGATACGCAAGGTGATGCGGTATTATCCCATTACGCCGGATTTGGTGGTAAAATGTTCTACAGGCAGTAATAACATTTACAAGGCGCACATTATGCACGCGCTGATGGATGCCGGATATACGGACAGCATTTACGGGGAATTATATCAAAAGTTATTCGGCTCGGACGGTTGTGCCAGAGTGCCGGTTACGTATCCGGACGTGCGGGACGTGTTAACCGCCGTTCACGAAGCGGGCGGCGTGGCCGTTTTGGCACACCCACACCGGTACCATAACGAAGCGTTGCTGGAAGAATTGTTGGAGCAAGGGCTGGACGGTGTGGAGGCGTGGACTCACGATCAAACGCCCGAGCAAACGGAGCAGTTGGCGACGCTTGCCAAAGAGCGCGGGCTGGTAGCAACGGGTGGTTCGGATTTTCACGGTATGTATGTAAGAACCGTGCGCCCGCTGGGTTCGGTTCCCGTGCCGGATGAGCAGGCAGACGCGTTGCTGGCGTATGTTGCAAAAAAAGCCAAAGCGCAACGCGCAAACAAAGGGGGCTGACCTATGTCGCATCGGTATACCACCCGTGGTGTGTGTTCGCGGAGTATTATGTTTGATTTGGAAGAGGACGTTGTGCGCAACGTGCGGTTTGAGGGCGGTTGTTCCGGCAACACGCAGGGTATAGCCGCACTGGTGGAAGGGTTGCCCGCGGAGGAAGCCATTCGTCGGTTGGAGGGGATTCGTTGCGGAATAAAATCCACCTCTTGTCCTGACCAATTGGCGCAGGCGTTGAAAAAAGCGCGCAATACGTAAGAGAACACAGAGAAAAGAGCCCGCCCGACAAAATTTGTCGGGCGGGCGTTTTTCATAGGGAGGCGGTATCGGCGGGAATGAGCGGCGGGGTGTCCGGCATACGGCGATACAACCGCCGGTGTACAATAACCGAGCATAGTAAATGTGCCGTTAGCGCAATAATCCACGAAATGGGATACGACAGGAACAACGCCTGCCACGTGCGACCGAGCAGGGGAAACACAAGATATATCCAAACGATACGCAGTCCGCATATGCTGATGAGCGAGGTGAACATTGGCACCACGGAAGCACCCAACCCACGGAGGTGGGACGATTGCACGTCCATAGCACCGCACATAAAGTAGGTAAGTGTAATGATGAGTAACCGCTCGCTCCCGGCTTGCAATGCCTCGGGCGAGGAAGTGAAAACGCGCAGCAAGGGCGTGCGGAACAGTACAAGAAACAAACCGATTGTCACGGAAACAGAGGAGCTTAACAAGTGACCGTACTGCAACGTGCGACGAATCCGCCCCTTGTTTTGCGCACCGAAGTTTTGGCCGGTAAAGGCCATAGTAGTGGTATAAAACGCGTGCATAGCCGTGTAGCAGATGCTTTCCAGTTGCTGTGCGGCACCGCTACCGGCCATATACAACTCGCCGAAACTGTTAATGGTGGATTGAATGAGCACGTTGCTTACGGCAAACAACGACGATTGAATGCCGGAGGGGATACCGATATACAAAATTTCTTTTACGCGTTTGGGGAATAACCGCAGTTGGGAAAGTTCCAAGCGAACATCCCCTGTTTCGCGCAGTAAGCAACGCACAACGAGAACGGCGGACAGATATTGCGAAATGATGGTGGCCAGTGCTACGCCTGCCACGTCCATATGAAAAACAATGACGAACACCAAATTGAGTGCCACGTTGGCAATGCCTGAAACCGACAAATACAGTAACGGGCGTTTAGGGTCGCCCGCCGCGCGCAACACGGCGGCACCGAAGTTGTACACCATATTGCCCGGCATACCTAAAAAGAAAATGCGCAAATACAACGTGGCTTTGGTGAGCACACCGGAGCCCTCCGCTCCGGTACCCATCAGTTTTAGCAGGGGGCCGACAATGGGGATGCCCACCGCCAGCAAAAACACGCCCAAAATTAAGCTTAATAACAGGGAGGTGTGCACGGCTTGGTGCACGCGTTTGTGGTGCTGAGCTCCAATGTGGCGTGCCACCACGGTGAGAACGCCGTTGCTGATTCCCAAAAACAAGTTAACAATCAGCGCGGTGAGCGAACCGGTACACGACACGGCTGCCAGCGATTCGTCACCGGCAAATTGACCGATAACCACGGTATCTGCCGCGTTATACAACACCTGTAAAATGCCGGTAGCCATAATGGGCAAGGCGTACAGCAACATTTGTGAAAACAAGGGACCGTGACACAAATCCTGTTTTATGCGGTTCGGCATAACCATTCCTCCCGACTGCACAAGCACCGTGTAAACCAACACCCTAACCATAGCACATTCCCCCAAATTGTCAATACCTTCGTCGCCAAAAAAAAGAGGGAATTTTTTGAAAAAAGCGGGGTACACTAACTACAACGTAAATAAAGGGGTGAAAAGGTATGAGCAAGGGGTTAATGAAGTTTGCCAAAGGAATGGGTATTGGTCTTGCCGTGGGGTGTATGACCGGTGCCGTGGCTAACCAATATATGCACAGCGGCAAGCGCGGATTAAAGAAATCCGTGGGTAAGGCACTCAAAAATATGAGCGAATTGGTGGACGAACTGGGCGAGATGTTTTAACAAAAACCGGGCGGTGTGCTGGCACGCACACCGCCCGGTTTGCTTAGTTGTTTTTGTGTTATCGTTCTTCGCGGAAGTAGGGAATGCCCAACGCCGCGGGAGGTTGCAGTTCCCGCTTTTTGCGCATACTGGTAACCACCAGCACGATGATTGTCACAATATAGGGCAGAAAACCGAGTAACTGCTGGGTTTTGTGGTCGATGCCCGGTAAAGCTGTGGCAAGCATAAACAGGGCACCGAATATGATGGAGCCTAAAATGCCAACACCCGGGCGCCACATAGCGAAAATAACCAGCGCTACTGCCAGCCAGCCCAGCTGACCGATGGAATCTTTGTTCCAGCCGCCGGAAGCATACTGCATGACAAAGTGTAAACCGCCCAAGCCGGAGATCATACCGCCGATACAGGTGGCAAAGTATTTGTATAGATCAACGTTGATACCTGCCGCGTCGGCAGTGGCGGGGTTTTCACCCACAGAACGCAAGTTAAGACCAACCTTGGTGCGGGTAAACACAAAGGCAACGATAAGCGCCACACAAATCGCCATATACGTCATAAAACCGGAGGATAAAAACGCCACACCAAACGAGCCAAATTTGTTGCTGAAAGGCAGCTTTGCCAAATACACCTCCGACACCTGCGGAAAACCGGAAATACCGGTGCCATGCCCCGCTACATTGTTAATAATACCGCCAACAAAATTACTTAAGCCCGTACCAAAAGTAGTCAGTGCCAAACCGGTCACATTTTGGTTCGCTTTCAGACTGATAGTAAGAAATGCATAAATTAGTGAGCAAAGTAGCGAACCGACCAGTGATACCGCCATGGTAAACAGGATAGCCATGATAGGATTTACCGTATCGACCATATTGGTATACCAATACGAGCCTACCACGCCGGCAACGCCGCCTACACACATAATACCGGGGGTTCCCAGGTTCAAGTTGCCCGATCTTTCGGTGATTGTTTCGCCGGTAGAACCGAACAACAGGACAGTGCTATAGCCCAATGTCAGGTTAATAAGATTCGCGATAGTGTTAATCATTTGCCGGCACCTCTCTTCATCCTGAAATTGACTTTATAGCGTGTGAAAAATTCGCAAGCGATAATGGCAAAAATGACAATGGCGGTTACAACCTCGCCGATACTGCTGTCAATCTTAAAGGCATCGGTAGCGGAGGCACTGCCGTTGCTGAGCAGGATGATGAGCGCCGAAACAAACACCATAAGAATGGGGTTGAATTTGGACATCCAGGATACCAGTATGGCGGTAAAGCCCATACCACCCACCAAATTTTCGTTGATGGTGGGGGTGGGAGAGCCGGCAACCAGCATTAAACCCGCCAGACCGCCGATGGCACCGGAAAGGCATAGGGTGCGGATGATGACCTTCTTGACATTAATACCGATGTAGCGAGCGGTGTTTTGGCTTTCGCCTACCACCGAAATCTCATATCCTTGCTTACTGTATTTCAGGTATATGAACACTAACACGGTCAGTGCCACTACAATCAGAATGTTAAGCAGATAGTTTTGACCGAACAACTGTGGGAAATATCCAGCGCCGGTGCGCTCGTTGAGAATGCCCAGGTCACTGCGCCCCGATTTATCCTTAATCATAACATAATACGTTACAAAGGTCATGGCGACGTAGTTCATCATAAGTGTAAATAAGGTTTCGTTTGTCTTCCAAATTGCTTGGAATATGGCGGGAATCAGCGCCCAAATCATACCGACCGCTACGCTGGCTACCACCATCAGTGCCAACAAAGCGGGCTGGTCCAGCGTTTTACCGTATTCCAGCATACAGTACGCCGCGGCGAAACCGCCCATAAGCACCTGTCCCTCGGCGCCGATGTTCCAAAATCGCATTTTAAACGCCGGTGTTACCGCCAGAGAAATACAAAGGAGGATGGCGGCTTTGTTGATGGATTCCATACGGGTGATTTCACCGCCAAAGGTTCCTTCGTACATTTTTGCATAGATCTGAAGCGGATTAAGACCCGTTAGACAGGTGATGAAAATGCCGCAGAAAATCAGCGCAATGAGGACACCGCCCACATGGATGGCGGCAGATTTCCATCCGGAGATATCGTCCCGCTTGGTGATGTGCACCAGCGGTTCATGCGTGTGTTTTTTCACATTAGTGCTCATCCATATCTCCTCCGTTCGTTTTCGTCATTAGCAGGCCAATTTCTTCCTTAGTAGCGGTGCGGGCATCCACAATGCCGGTAACGCGGCCCGAACCGATGACCAGAATGCGGTCACACAGCTCCAGCAATACATCCAAGTCTTCACCCACAAAGATGACGGCCACGCCGTTTTCTTTCTGTTCATTCAGCAGGTTATAAATGGTATAGGAGGAATTGATATCCAAGCCGCGGACCGGATACGCCGCCATTAGCACGGTGGGAGCAGCAGCAATTTCACGACCAACCAACACCTTTTGTACATTACCGCCGGATAAACGGCGTACCGGCGTATTGGCGTTGGGGGTCACGACCTCCAATTCGCCGATGATATGTTCCGCCAAATCGCGAGGGGCTTTACGCTCTAAAAACAGACTTTTACCCTTACTGTAGCTGCGGAGCATCATATTATCCACAATATCCATGTTACCTACCAGGCCCATACCCAGTCGATCTTCGGGGACGAAGCTGAGCCGCACACCCAGTTCACGGATTTGTAGCGGAGTCTTGGAACATAGGTTGTCCATTTTTTCCGTTTGCGGATTGTTATACAAGACCGCACCGCTATCCAGCTTTTGTAGGCCGGCAATGGATTCCAACAACTCCCGCTGACCGGAGCCCGCAATACCGGCAATACCCAGAATTTCGCCGGCATTGGCGGCAAAGGATACGTCATCCAGCATTTTTACACCGTCGCGGTTGGAGCAGTTGATATGGTGTACTTCCAGCCGCGGAGTGGGGTTTTGGGGCTTACTGCGGTGGATGTTCAGACTAATCTTTTTACCCACCATCATTTCGGTCAGTTCCGCCTCGTTGGTTTCGGCGGTATTGACCGTGCCGATATATTCTCCCTTGCGGAGCACCGATACGCGATTGGATATCTCCATAACCTCGTTGAGCTTATGGGTGATGATGATGATGGCCTTGCCGCTCTCACGCATTTTGCGAAGAACGGAAAATAGCTTGCGAATCTCAAGGGGGGTCAATACGGCGGTGGGTTCGTCCAAAATGAGGATGTCCGCGCCGCGATAGAGTACCTTGACAATTTCTACCGTCTGCTTTTCGGAAACCGACATGGTGTAGATTTTCTTTTGAGGATCCAACTCAAAGCCATATTGATTGCAAATATCCCGTACACGGCGTTCCGCCGCTTTCAGGTCATATCTTTCTTTTTCTTTTAGGCCGAGCACAATATTTTCGGTGGCGGAAAACGCATCCACCAGTTTGAAGTGCTGGTGGATCATGCCGATGCGGTGGTCAAACGCGTCCTTGGGCGACGTGATGACGGTTTCCTCGCCGTTGATGAATATCTTGCCCTTATCCGGAAAGTAAATACCGGAAATCATATTCATCAGCGTGGTCTTGCCACTGCCGTTTTCACCCAAAATAGACAGAATTTCCCCCTTATTGACGCTGAGGGAAACATCTTTGTTTGCTACCACATGGCCAAAAGTCTTAGTGATATTTCTCAGCTCAATAGCAGGTGTGCTCATAGTTCTCTCCCCCTCGTTCGATTTTGGTCCAATATCCCATGTCAACCATCTAACGTGAGACGGCTCACATCGAATATCTCAAGAGGCGGAGCAGTGTTGGTGCTCCGCCTCTTGAATTGATATGGTGTGCGTCTTATTCGACTACGCCGGATTCGGTAATACCATCAATGATGATGTTGAAGTAAGGAGCGGATCTCTTGGAAGATTCGCTGAATTCACCGTTAAGAACAACCTGCGTGTCACCCAGCCAGTCGCCGGCATCCACAACATCGGCATAGTACTCGGTCAGAGCCTCACCTTTTACGGTAAAGGTAGCAGTATCAAATACTTTTAGAGTGCCGTCCATCAGCTTTGCTTTGGCAGCATCAATGGCAGCAGCAGTGCCTTCGGCAGCCACATCCTCGTGCAGAGTGGTCAGCTGTACGCCGCCATCTTTCAGAGAAGCGCAATAGTCAGAGGGGATGGTGCCACCGTTGATCATCGTGTTGAGAATCAGTTTGAAGTAGGGTTCCCAAGAAATCTTGGAAGAAATAATTGCCGTGGTGGGGCCCAAATCGCCGGTGTCAATGTTGTAGGCAACATTGGGAACCTTCAGCTCTTCGCAAGCACTGGGAGCACCGGAGGAGTCTGCATGCTGGCTAATGAGCTTCGCACCATTGTTGATCAGCGCTTTGGCAGCGGTGTTCTCTTTCACCGGGTCAAACCAAGAGTTGGTGTATTTCACCTCCATGGTAACGCTGGGGCAAACGGATTTGGCACCCAGGTAGAACGAGGTGAAACCGGAAATAACCTCCGCGTAGTTGAACGCGCCAACATAACCCATCTTCGCTTGGTCAGCGGTGATTTTGCCGGCTTCGATCATCTCGTTCAGCTTCATACCGGCAGCGATACCCGCCAGGTAACGGCCTTCGTAGATGGAAGCAAAGGCGTTGTGATAGTTGGGAACCAGTTCGGTCTGCGCTCTGGTGCCGGTAGCGTGGCAGAACTGAACCTCAGGATGCTCTTTGGCAGCACGGATTAAGTAAGGCTCGTGACCAAAACTGTCAGCAAAAACAAGGTCGCAGCCGGCGTTAACCAGTTCTTTAGCAGCGGTGTAGCAAGCGTCGTTTTCTTCGATACCGGTCTTGTAGATAACCTGGTCTTTGGTGAGACCCAGTTCGGCAACAACCGCGTCCGCAGCGTCCATAAAGTTCTTGTCATAGGTGGAGTTCTGATCGTGCAGGAAGATGAAACCGACTTTCAGTTCCTCTTTCGGCACAGCGGTGATGGTAGCAGCGACGGTCTTTTCCACCACATCGATGGAATCGCCCAATTCGACTTTGTCGCCGTCATCGGTGTTGCCGCCGCAGGCAGACAGACCGAGAACCATAACAAGCGCCAGAAGAAGTGCAAGGATCTTTTTCATTGTTTTTCCCTCCGTTTTTGTTTTATTACAACCGCGATGTTCGCGGCAGTGTAACCGTTAGTCTTCTACAAACGTGATGGAGTCCCCCTCCATTGCCGCCACGCGCGCCAGCGATTCCACCCGTATGCCGCGGCTGCGGATAAGGTCCCCGCCCGGCTGAAACGCCTTTTCAATAACAATGCCCGCACCCACAACCGTGGCACCTGCATCCTCCACCAGTTGGATAAGGCCGTTTAGGGCTTGCCCGTTTGCCAAAAAGTCGTCAATAATCAGCACGCGGTCCCCCGCCGAGAGAAAACGGCGCGACACGATGATTTGGCTGGTGGTGCCGTGCGTGTACGATGTTACCGGGGTGGTGTAAACGTCCCCCGCGATATTGATGGATTTGGATTTTTTGGCGAATACCACCGGTACGCCGAAGTACTGCGCCGTTAAACACGCAATGCCGATGCCCGACGCTTCAATGGTGAGGATTTTGTTGACGCCGCAGCCGTGAAACAGCCGTTCAAACTCCTGCCCCAGTTGGCAAACAAACGCTACGTCTACCTGATGGTTCAAAAAACTGTCGACTTTCAGCACGTTGCCCGGCAGAAATTGGCCGTCGCGCAGGATGCGTTCTTCCAACAGTTTCACCGCGAATCCCCCCAAATCCCAAAGAAAAAATTCCATTTAATTATAATCTTTTTCACGTAAAAAGTCAACGGTTTTGAGCAAACAAACGCGAAAAATGACGAGGAAATTACGGTGACACAACATTGCGGCAGAGGACTTGCTTTTCCGTGCGGGAAAGCGTACAATAAAAACGCATAAAAAACAAGCACCCCGCCACGTGCGTGGAGAGGTGCTTGTGTGGTGAACCATCGGGGATTCGAACCCCGGACACCCTGATTAAAAGTCAGGTGCTCTGCCAACTGAGCTAATGGTTCAAGTGCATTTGCTATGCTATTATAGCCAACTGCGCGGGAATTGTCAAGCATAAATTCGCGCACGAGGAAAATTTCTTGCAATTTTGGCAAAAGTTAAGGGAGAGATACGGGTATGACACTGTATTTGGTGCGTCACGGGCAAAGCGAGGCCAATCTTACGGCACAGTTTGCCGGTTGGCAAAACGTACCGCTGACCGACGTCGGCCGCGAACAAGCGCGGCGGTTAATCACGTTTTTTGAGGATATTTCGCTGGAAGCGGTGTATGCCTCCGACCTTACGCGAGCAATGGAAACCGCCGCGCCGCTTGCGCAGCACCGAGGGTTGCTGTTGCGCACCGACGAGGGCTTGCGAGAGGCGTATGCCGGTGAGTGGGAGGGGCTCACATTTGACGAGTTGCGGGAACGGTACCCGGCGGATTATGGGGTGTGGTTGTCCGACATTGGGCGCGCCCGCTGCACCGGCGGAGAATCGATGGAGGAGGTGGCGGCGCGGCTGGACGCCACCTGCCGCCGCTTGGCACAGCAACACCCGCACGGCAACATTGCCGTGGTGTCGCACGGGGGCGCGCTGCGCGCCGTGTTGACGTTATGGAGTACCGGCTCGTTGGCGGCTATGGCGCAAACGCCGTGGGTGTCCAATGCCTCGGTGACGGAAGTGACGTACGAAAACGGCGTATTTTGTGTGGTGCGCGCCGGTATCACCGACCATTTGCAAGAGTTGGTTACCTCACTGCCGCCCACGGTGTAATAAATAGGAGCAAAAAAGGGGAGTAACACGCTTTTATACAACAAAAAACACGTTAAAAACCAAAAATTCTCAAAAATGTGATTGACACAAACAACTTATGGTGATATACTGAAAGAGCAGTCAAGCAAGAGCAATACGCTTTTTTGAGAGAGAAGGTTTGCCGATGTTGGAAAAGGTGATAAACGGGGAGTGTTACCGCAGCGTTTGCGTGGCGGACGGTGCACAAGGGGCGCGGGTGTACGGTGTGCGGTTGCGGTTGGAAAGCGGCCGCGTGTTGGAAATGGATGATATAAGCGACGAGAGCGAACTGGCGGCTCGGTTCGCACAGCGGCTGGTGGGAGAAAGCGTGGACGAGGTGCAGTTGCAGTACATAGCCGAGGATTATTTGGCGGAAGTGTACGGCCGATTTTGAAAGGTGACGATAGTCAAAAATACAGAGCAGCAGGCGCGTTGCCTGCTGTTTTTGTTTTGTGCGACAAAACGAGGGGGTGGGGCTTTATTTTTTATGAGGAGTGTGATATACTATATTGAATATACCTATTAACAACGGGGAGGGTGAACAATGGACCGGTTTGTGTTGCACGCGCCGTACAAGCCCACGGGTGACCAGCCGGAGGCGATTCGGCAGTTGGTGGCGAGTATTCGTAGCGGCAAGCGCGAGCAGACGTTGTTGGGCGTGACCGGTTCCGGTAAGACGTTTACGATGGCGAACGTGATTGAACAAGTGAACCGTCCCACCCTCGTTCTCGCTCATAACAAGACACTTGCGGCGCAGTTGTGTTCGGAGTTCAAAGAGTTTTTCCCCGAAAATGCGGTGGAGTATTTTGTTTCCTATTACAAGTTTTGGATTATAAACCGTTACAAAATACCATTTTTAAGGGCATTTTAACACAAGATAAAACGTAATAACAGTACATAAACCAAATAAATTTGTGACCCAAATTCGTGTAATAGAAAAACTCATTAGTTTTAACAATAAATACTTTTAATCAAGAGGTGGTTCGAGATGGGAAAATTGAAATCTAAAATTACAGTGTTAAATATCATAACTGCTATTTTATTTTTTTGTTTAGGTATTTATAGGTGCTTTACATATCCCATTGAAGCATTATTATCCGGAAGATGTTCTTTAGAGTATGTTGAAAATTATTTTCCAAACGAATTGTTATCAAATATAGTATCTAATATACTGAATTTGAATCTTGTTGTATGTGGTTTAATTGTTTTTGCTTTATTTTCAAAAAAAGCTTCCAAGGTTTTTTTGTTGATAGCAAATTGCCTTCTGTGGATAAAGTCAAGTCTTTATCTTTTCTCAGAGCGATTAGGCGTAGGTTTGAGCGGCGGAGAAACTGATTTTTTTGATTTCATGCATATTAGGTTAAACGGATATTTTTACCTATCTTTGTTCATAATAATTCTTTCTATATGTATCTTAGAAAAAAGAAAAAAGAATATACCGTATTATTTGAGGTTTTCTGTAGTTATTCCATTCGTTTTGTTAGTGGCGGTTTTAATTTTAAGAATGTTGAATTACGAAGAACCTGTTACAAATATGATTGATGACCGCGTCTTAGCGTACTTCTCAAATTCTCAGGTAAATGTTAGAGCTGCATTAATTGAGTTCACTAACACAGTTAACAAAATAGTAGAGGTTGTTAAATTTGTTGCTTTCACATTAATAATTGTTAAAATAGTAGATTTCTTCCCTAAAAAAGCCATTGTCCAAAATGAGAGCAATAATCAAATCTCTTTATGATGAATACTCAGCTGAATATTTTGTAATGATTATGAACACAAATTTGTGACCTAAATTCGTGTAATTTACTATAAGCCAACTTTTTGAGCAAAATTAAAGTGAATTTAAGATAAGAAAATGGCAGAAAATAATCAAAAAAGAGAGGAGTGAGAACATGCCGGATAAGTTTATTTTACATTCAAATTACAAGCCAACCGGAGACCAACCACAAGCGATTGAAAAACTCAGCGAAGGCATCAAAAATGGCTTAAAAGAGCAGGTTTTACTGGGTGTTACAGGTTCGGGTAAGACCTTTACTATGGCTAATATTATTGAAAAAGTAA
>JAZOLU010000038.1:0-15114 GCA_045653425.1 Acutalibacteraceae bacterium
CTTTCTGCAATTGGAACTACATTAGCTACGATTGTTGGTATTGTTGGTATTTGGTTAAATTTGTGGGACAAAACAAAAAAATTACATATTCATTTTGAAACGGTACCCAGTTTCAAAATTTACCTATCTAACAATTCACTCAGAACAATTGCAATAACCAAAATTATATATTGTATAAACACACATGTGTTTCATGTTGAATATTTTGACGGTTTGAGAGAATTGAATTTGGCACCAGCAACAACGCAAAATATAGACATAATTAAGCAAGATGTTTATAGGGCTTATTGTAAGACAAATATGTCTGCGATTTGCTCCCCTAATGACAATGTAAAAATCATTCTTTATGACAATTATGGCAGAAAATACACCATAAAAACCGATTTGAGTATTAGTGCTTTTCAAGAATGACCCCAACCTAATTCAAAATCGTTCACAATAATTTATCAATTACCGCGCCTACTTATAATAGGCGCAGTGATTTTGTTTTTCGGGGACTTGACTTTTTGGAAATTTTGAGCATCTTTATTAAACCAAGCCGCAAGGCTAATATTTTGAAAGAGGTGCTTTTATGAAAAACCAAAAGCCATTGCCGGGGATGACCCCCGAAGAAACCGAAAGACAGCTACACTATATGAACGCTGTCATTATGTTCAAGATGATGCACTCCCGTCACATCATCCACGAAAAAGAACTGCATCTTTGCAAGGAGGAGATGCTGAAAAAGTACAAACCGCCGTTCGATCCGTACAAAGATGAGGTGTAAAAATGGCTCAAAATCAGCATTTGCACCCCCTTGGGTCAAAAAACAACCATTTTGCACCCCCGACCCTCAAAAATCAAGCAAAATGCACCCCCTCCCAATTTTTGTATCAAAATTAGCCGTCATCTTCATAAAAGCACTCACGGCTTTTGCCGTGGGTGCTTTTATCTTTACAAAGTGACAGGAGTCGAAAGGCCGTGAAGAAAACGCCGCGGTGTCGGCGTTTTTAGGCTGTCGCGTTGAACCGCCCTAACGGGCTGTACCGAAACTCATAGACGAGATGTAACTGCCGCACTGTACAATGACCTGTCACTCGGACCAAAAACGAGGAATGACTTTACTGTCATTCCTCGTTTTGCTTTTCGCCGTTCAACGACTGTCACTCAGGTGCGTTATACCCATAAATCGATTTCCGCCGCTTACGATTTGAAAATCACCGGTTAATCCCTGCGCAACCGCACCGTTACCGTTCGGATTCGGCATAGGGTCGGTTTGACCGTCCGGTTTTTTCGGTGGCTCAGCACCTGCCGGCGGCTTTTGCCCTCCGAGTGGTTCTTCTTCACCGTTTGGCGGTTGGGGTCTTTCCTGCGGCACATCGCCTACGGGCGATTCAACATTTTCCGGGAGTTCAGGGGGCGTTGTGTCTCCAAAACCCATCCCCGGCTTGCCGAAACCACCCGTCACACCGCCGCTTTGCCCCGCTAGTTGTTTGCCGTCACTCCAAAGCGTGTATGAACCCTCCGTTAAATCGGAACTGCTGTACACCAATATGGAATACGCGTTTTCGGCCGTATGTTGCATCACGGATTCCCCGTCTGCATTTTTCAGTTCAAGCGCACCACAGGCGTTCTGTTTTTGTGCAAAATTGAACACGGCATAAGTTTGACCGCCGTCCTCAATTCTATCCAGCATATTTCCGGTTGCCATTACCGTTCCGCCGTTAATGTGAATGCCCTTATCCGAATCAATTCCTGCATCTGCACTGTCAGAGCAAGCGGCAGCGATAACCGTTCCGCCGTTGATAACCAGCCATCCGTTGGAATCAATACCGTCCCCCTCGCCTGTTTCACCCGTAACCGTAATTCTTAACACACCGCCGTTTACGGTAGTAACGGAAACTTCGTCCTCGTTGGTGTTAATACCGTCATTACCGGAACGGATGTTGATGTTACCACCGTGAACGGTTAGGTGCAATTCGGTGTCAAGCCCCTCGTTGGCAGCGTTAATATTGAGCACGCCGGTGTTCTGTTCGCCGCCGTAAATGTTCATTGACATTTTGGAGTAAAACGCGCCGTCGTATTTATGCAGTTTGTCCGCATCCTCCACCTCGGTGCCGTCTTTATTCAAAACGACTGTATCGGGTTCATAAATGCGCTCAACATAGGAGCCGTTCACGGTGTTTACAGTGCCATCCGCAATATACACGTTGGCACCGGCAGCCGAAGTATCCACCTTGTTGCTTGCCTTTTCCGTGTCGGTGTTACCGCACTCATAAACATTGTAAAAAATCACCGCCGGAGCAACCTCGCAGGTGATATCCACCCCGTTTAAGATAAGCGTTACCACCGCATCGGGGTCTTTTTTTGCATTCTTACCCAAATCCACGGCAATCTGACCATAAGACAATTCACCGCTGACGGTATACGTACCGGCTCGCGTAATATGAATCACGGTATGCTTCGCCGCCTCTTCCTTACTATGAGCATCCTTTTCCGTGCCCTCACCGTAGGTAAAATCCTTACCTGCTTCATAGTACACAATATCATTGGCCGTATACACGGCATTTCCGGATTGGGTTGGCGCAACTTCACCGTCCACTGTAATCGTCTCATTGCTGAGTTCAATTTTAGTCGTCGGTTGCTTTGCCGAAGAATCAGGTGCTTTTCCGCACGCGCTCAACAATACCGTTGCCATCAGTAAAAGTGCGGCTATTTTTGAAAACTTCACCGTATCACCCTTTCTATAATCTGTATTGCCATCCTACCACCCCATTGTGAAATTGTTGTGAAATCGTTGTAAATTATCGTGAATTGCGGTTAAAACCGCGTTTTATCTCATACAAGTCGCAGCTTAGCCAAATTATATGCAAAAAGCCATTGACTTTATTACTTTAATGTGTTAAAATGTCAGTTGTTGTTTTGTGTGCAACAGAATGAGAGAAAAGGTGAAGAAAATGAAAGAAATTCATAATGAATCAACCGAGAAATTTTTCAAAGCCATTCTGAATTTGGAAACCACCGAGGAATGTAAGCATTTTTTTGAAGATATTTGCACAATAAAGGAATTGCAGGATATGTCGCAACGGCTGGAAGTGGCTTTTCTTCTTGATGAGGGCAAAAGTTATCAGGAGGTGCTGGCACAAACAGGAGTAAGCACGGCTACCATAAGCCGCGTCAACAAGTGCCTCAATTACGGAAGCGGCGGTTACCGAGAGGTTATTGACAAATTTTCCGCAGGAGATGACAAGTAAAATGGATATAAATAGCAACGTTTTTAAGAACGAAGAAAAGGCGGTCTTTCATCTTCGTCAGCTTTACGGTAAGTTTGGGTATTCGCAATATAAAATGAGTAAGTTTGAGGAGTACGACCTGTATGTCCGAAACAAGGATTTTCTGGTTTCCGACAGTGTTATTACGTTTACCGACACCAACGGCAAACTGCTTGCGTTAAAGCCGGACGTTACTCTTTCCATAATAAAGAATACCAAGGACGAAAAAAACACCGTTAATAAAGTATATTATAACGAAAACGTTTACCGTATCTCCAAGGGGGCTCATTCGTTTAAGGAGATAATGCAGTCCGGCTTGGAATGTATGGGCGATATTGATAACTATAACATTTACGAAGTGCTGATGCTCGCCTGTGAAAGTTTGAAAAGCATATCGGCGGATTGTATTCTGGATATATCCAATCTGGATATTCTGCGTGATGTTATTGAGAACGTAAACATCTCGGATGTGAACAAAAAGAACATACTCAAATGCGCCAGCGAAAAAAACACGCACGAAATTGCCAAGATATGTTCCAACGAAGGCATAGACCCCCAAAAAACAGCGGCATTAACAAAACTCATAGCCGCGTACGGGTCGCCTGAAACGGTTATTTGTATGCTGGAAACCGAACTTTCGGGGCTGATTGAACAACAAAAAATAGACGACCTTAAAGCCGTGACGAATGCGCTTTCCCTAAACGGCTACGGGGATATGATAAGAATTGATTTTTCCGTTATAAACGATATGAACTATTACAACGGAATCGTTTTTAAGGGATTTATCAACGGTATCCCCACAGGCGTTCTTTCGGGCGGTCAGTACGATAAACTGATGAAAAAAATGGGAAGAAAATCGGGAGCCATTGGGTTTGCCGTTTATTTGGACACGCTGGAACGGTTTAACGAAAAAGAAAAGGGATTTGATGTGGACACCGTGATATTGTATACGGAAAACGATGATATTCAATCCCTGAACAACGCCATAAAAATGCTGGCGGATAACGGCAAAAGTGTTATGGCGCAAAAAGCGATTCCCCAAGACATTAACTACAAGCAACTTCTCAAATTAAACGACAAAGGGGTGGTAATTGTTGAAACCCATGCTTAACATCGCTCTGCCCAAAGGGAGACTGGGCGAAAAAGTATACGCTATGTTTGAAAAGGCGGGTTTTGAATGCCCCTCCATTAAAGAAAATAACCGAAAACTTATTTTTGAAAATGAGGAACTGCGTATCCGTTATTTTTGGGTCAAGCCCTCCGATTCCGCCATATACGTTGAACGAGGCGCGGCGGACATTGGGGTAGCAGGAAAAGATATTCTTTTGGAATACAATCCTGATGTTTATGAACTTTTGGACTTAGACATAGGCAAATGCCGAATGGCGGTTGCCGCCAAAAAGGAGTTCCGCGACGACCCGCAAAAAACGCTGAAAGTCGCAACAAAATTCACCAACATTGCGCAAAACTTTTACGCGTCAAAGGGACGAGAGATTGATATGATTCACCTCAACGGCTCTATTGAGATTGCCCCCATTTTGGGCCTTTCCGACGTGATTGTGGATATTGTGGAAACCGGCACGACGTTAAAAGAAAACCATCTTGAAGTAAAAGAAACCATCTTCCCCATCAGCGCACGTCTTATAGCAAACAAATCCAGTTATAAATTCAAAAATCAACAAATTGAGAAAATCCTGCGTGGGTTATCCTTGCAGGTAGAGGCGGAAAAATGATTAAGATATTAACATACGGTGAAGTTGACAACAAAGACATTTTTGCAAGAGCCGTACCCGAAATGGACGTTGCGGCAACGGTAAGGGAAATTATAGAAACCGTAAAAAAAGAAGGCGACGCCGCTCTTTTTAAGTATGGCGAAAAATTTGATAAAGCGGTGTTGGACTCTCTTGAGGTTACGCAGAAAGAAATAGACGAAGCATTTGCCGCTGTTCCTGCGGAATTTATCCAAATACTTGAAAAAGCGGCAGCAAACATACGAAAATTCCACGAAAAACAGGTGCGCAACAGTTTTATTATCAACGACGAGGACGGCATTGTCGTTGGGCAAAAAATCATTCCCGTGGATAAAGCGGGGTTGTACGTGCCCGGCGGCACGGCGGCGTATCCCTCCACGGTTCTTATGGATTCCATTCCCGCCAAAATTGCCGGAGTTAAGGAAATTGTGATAACCACGCCCCCAACGGCAAACGGTAAAGTAAACCCCGTCATACTGGCGGCGGCAAAAATTGCGGGTGTGGATAGAATCTTCAAGGTTGGCGGTGCTGGGGCGATTGCCGCCTTGGCTTACGGCACACAAACCATCCCCAAGGTAGATAAAATTGTGGGGCCCGGCAACGCCTTTGTTGCGGAAGCCAAAAAACAGGTGTTTGGTAACGTTTCCATTGATATGATTGCCGGTCCTTCGGAGATACTCATTGTTTCCGACGGAAAAACCAACCCAAAATTTGCGGCGGCAGACCTGCTTTCGCAAGCCGAACACGACAGAATGGCAAGTGCCGTTTTGGTTACGGATTGTATGGCGTTTGCCAAGGCCGTGCAAGCCGAGATTGAAAAGCAGATTCCCTGCTTGGAACGGCAGGAGATTGCTCGCGCCTCCATTGACAACAACGGAAAAATTATTGTGGCAGATACGCTGGAAAAAGCCATTGAAATCTCCAATGAGATAGCACCCGAACATTTGGAACTGTGTGTTGACTCGCCCTTTGATTATCTGGATAAGATAAAACACGCCGGTTCCGTATTTATGGGCCGCTACTGCCCCGAAGCGTTGGGGGACTACTATGCGGGACCCAACCATACCCTCCCCACCAGCGGCACGGCTAAATTTTCCAGCCCCCTTTCCGTTGACGATTTTATTAAGAAAACGCAATACACCTACTACACCAAGGATGCGTTGGCAAGCGTTGCCAATGACGTAGCGTACTTTGCCCAAAAAGAGGGTTTGACCGCACACGCCAAAAGTGCTACCATCCGCTTTGAGGATTGAAACCATACGGAGATGCAAACGTTATGAGTAGATTTTTAAGTGAGAAGTATAAAACTCTTGTGCCGTATACGCCCGGGGAACAGCCCAAAAATATGGACTATATTAAGTTGAATACCAACGAATCCCCGTTCCCGCCCTCCGAAAAGGCAATTGCCGCCGCGCTGGAAGAAGCGAAAAAACTACAACTCTATCCCGACCCGGAATGTCGCGCACTCACCGAAACCGTTGCCGCAATGCTTGGCGTGGCATACGAAAACGTGCTAATGACAAACGGCTCGGATGAACTGTTAAATTTTGCGTTTATGGCATTTTGTGACAACACTCATCCGGCGGCATTTCCGGATATTTCTTACGGATTTTACAGCGTGTTTGCTGAATTAAACGGCGTGCCGTATGTGCAAATTCCGTTAAAAGAGGATTTTTCCATTGATATCCAGAATTACAAAAACATAAACAAAACCATCTTTATAGCCAACCCTAACGCGCCTACCGGTATGGCACTCACGGTATCTCAGATTGAAGAAATTGTAAGCACCAACCCCAACAACGTGGTGGTTATTGACGAAGCGTACGTCGATTTCGGCGCGGAAAGTTGTGTTCCTCTAACCAAAAAATATGACAATTTGATTGTGTGCCAAACGTTTTCAAAATCTCGGTCTATGGCGGGCGCACGTCTTGGGTTTGGCGTGGCTTCCGCCGCGTTGATAGCGGATATGAATACCGTAAAATACTCTACCAATCCGTACAACATAAACCGAATGACCATGGCGGCGGGAATCGGCGTGTTAAACGACGAAGCATACACCAAAAAGAATTGTGCCGAAATTGCCGCAAACAGAGAATACACCACCACCAAATTGGAGGAAATGGGATTCACCACCACCCCCTCAAAATCCAATTTCATTTTTGCCAAACACCCCGCTGTTTCAGGCGCGACCCTATACGAAAGCTTAAAACAAAAAGGCATACTGGTACGCCATTTTTCCCAACCGAGGATACACGAGTATGTGCGCATAACCGTTGGCACATCGGAACAAATGACCGCCCTTCTTGGCGCGTTAAAAACAGTTTTGGAGGAAAATATAGAATGAGAATTGCCGAAATAAACCGAAAAACCGCAGAAACCGATATCCGTTTGAAACTGAACCTCGACGGTACGGGAGAATCCAACGTCAATACCGGTTGCGGGTTCCTGGACCATATGCTCACACTTTTTGCAAAGCACAGTCGCTTTAATCTGGACATCACCTGCCAAGGGGACACCTGTGTTGACTATCACCACTCGGCAGAAGACATCGGCATTTGCTTAGGGCTGGCTTTTAACGATGCCGTTGGCGATAAACGAGGCATCACCCGTTACGGCGATATTGTGTTGCCTATGGACGAAGCGTTGGTGCTGGCTGCCGTGGATATTTCGGGCAGGGATTATCTGGGCTACAATTTGACCATCCCCGCCCAAAAGGTGGGCGATTTTGATACGGAGCTGGTAGAAGAATTTTTGCTTGGATTTGTCAGAAACGCCAAAATTACGCTACACGTAAAACAACTTGCCGGAACCAACTCGCATCACATCATTGAAGGTGCGTTTAAGGCGGCAGGCAGAGCCATTGGACAAGCCTCCAAAAAAGACCCTGCTTTGGCGGGCGAAATCCCCTCAACGAAAGGAACCCTTTGATGATTGCAATAGTTGACTACGGTGTGGGAAACCTGTTTTCATTAAAAAGCTCGTTAGCGTCCGTGGGTGCTGATGCCGTTGTAACGAGCGACAAAACGGTGATTGAACAATCCGATAAAATCATACTCCCGGGGGTTGGTGCTTTCAAAGATGCAGCGGACAAATTGTTTGCATCAGGCTTGGCGGAGGTGGTTACCAACCAAGCGAAAAGCGGAAAACCGTTGCTGGGAATCTGTTTGGGTATGCAACTGCTTTTTGAAAAAAGCTACGAATACGGAGAAACAAACGGGCTGGGATTACTGAAAGGTGAAATACGCCCTTTGTCCGGCGTGATAGACAAACAACTGAAAATCCCGCACATTGGCTGGAACGCGCTCACATTCCACGGAGAAACATCCCCGCTGTTTCGCTATATAAACGAGGGTGATTTTGTTTATTTTGTCCATTCGTTCTACGCGTGCGGGTGTGAGGAATCGTTAATTGCCACCACGGAATACAGTTGCGCTATTACGGCGGCTGTGGGTAAAAACAACCTGTTCGGCTGCCAGTTTCATCCCGAAAAAAGCGGAACCGTCGGCTTGAATATTCTGCGCGCGTTTTGCGAGGAAGGCGGTATATAAACAATGATAATCTATCCTGCCATTGACCTGTTTGGGGGTAAAGCCGTGCGGCTCTTTAAGGGCGATTACGCACAAATGACCGTTTACAGCGACAATCCGGTGGAAATAGCCGACGATTTTGTGCAAAGCGGTGCCACACACATCCATCTTGTTGACCTGGAAGGTGCCAAAGACGGCACCACGCCCAATTTGGAAACGGTTTGTAAAATAAAACAACACACGGACCTTTTTTGTGAAGTGGGCGGCGGTATTCGTTCTATGGAGATTGTGGACAGATACATTAACGCCGGACTTGACCGCGTTATCCTCGGTACGGCGGCGGTTCAAAACCCCGCGTTTGCCGAGCGCGCCGTAAAAAAATACGGAGAAAAAATTGCGGTGGGCGTTGATATAAAAGACGGTTTTGTCGCTGTGAAAGGCTGGACCGAAAAATCCGCTCTGAACGCCTTTGATTTTTGCCTGCAAATGCAAAATATCGGTATGAAAACGCTGATATGCACCGACATTGCCAAAGACGGTGCTATGAACGGCACAAACCACGAATTATATACGGAACTTTCGCAAAAATGCCATATGCACATCATCGCTTCGGGCGGCGTATCGTCCATTGATGACGTGAAAAAACTGGCAGAAAAAAACATTTACGGTGCTATCATCGGAAAAGCGTATTACACCAAAGCCATTGACCTGAAAGAAGCAATTGAGGTGGCAAAATGACAACCAAACGAATTATCCCCTGCCTTGATGTAAAAAACGGACGGGTTGTAAAGGGCGTAAATTTTGAGGGGTTGAATGATGTTTCCTCCCCCGTTGAACTCGCCAAATATTACAGTGCCAACGGTGCCGACGAACTGGTTTTTTACGATATAACGGCTTCGTTTGAGCAAAGAAAGTTGTTTTCCGACATACTCTGCGAAGTGGCAAGCACCATATTTATTCCTTTAACCGTAGGCGGCGGCATTAACACGGTGGATGATTTTGACCGAGTGCTGAAATGCGGTGCAGACAAGGTGAGTGTCAATTCCGGTGCCATACGCAATCCCAACCTTGTATACCAAGCCGCCAAACTGTACGGTGACCAATGCGTTGTTTTATCGGTAGACGTAAAACGTGTTGACGGTGTGTTTCGGGTGTTTGCCAAAGGCGGACGAGAAAACACCGGTATGGAAGCCATTGACTGGATAACCCACTGTGTCAATAACGGTGCGGGCGAAATTGTGGTCAATTCCATTGATACCGACGGGGTAAAAAATGGGTTTGACCTGGAAATGCTGGATGCCGTTTGCCGGGCGGTTTCGGTTCCCGTGATTGCTTCCGGCGGCGCGGGAAACAAAGCGCATTTTACGCAACTGTTTAACACACTTCCCAAGGTGGACGCGGGGCTTGCCGCTTCCATATTCCATTTTGGCGAAGTAAACATAACCGACTTAAAGCAACACCTCAAAAACAACGGGATTTGTGTGAGACTATAATTCCACCGAAAGGAACACGACTATGATAAACATTGACGAACTGAAATTTGACGAAAAAGGGTTAATTCCCGCTATTGTTGTGGACACTAAAACCAAAAAGGTGCTGACCCTTGCCTATATGAACAAGGAAAGCCTGCAAATTTCTATGCAAAAGGGCTTAACTTGTTTTTACAGCCGTTCGCGGCAATGTCTTTGGGTAAAAGGCGAAACCAGCGGCAACTACCAGCACATTGTTTCCATCACGGCGGATTGCGATAAGGACGCGCTTACGGTTATGGTAGAGCCGGACGGTCCCGCCTGCCATCTGGGCACAACCTCCTGCTTTGAAAACACGCTGTGGGAAAGTGATGATTTGCACGAGTTCTCCCTTGAAGGATTATTAAAACTGATTGAGGGCAGAAAAACCGATAAAAAAGAGGGTTCTTACACCACCTACCTGTTTGAAAAAGGACTGGATAAAATACTCAAAAAAGTGGGCGAAGAATGTACCGAAGTGATTATCGGTGCCAAAAACGACGATAAAAAAGAAACCATTTACGAGATTGCCGACCTTACGTATCACGTGATGGTCCTTATGATTGAAATGGGTATTTCTCTGGAAGATATCCATAACGAACTGGCGTCAAGACACGTCATTGACAAAAAAGTCAAGCAGGAGAAAATGACAGTATGATTTTGTCAGACCTTCATATGCATACCACCTTTTGTGACGGCAAAAACAGCCCCGAAGAGATGATTCTCTCGGGGCTTGAAAAAGGGTTCACAACCATCGGTATATCGGGGCATAGTTACACACCGTTTGATGAAAGCTACTGTATAGCCACAGCCGTTATGCCGCACTATTTTAATGAAGTGCAGCAACTGAAAAAAAAGTACAAAAACAAAATACAGGTTCTTTGCGGAATTGAACAAGACTACTACGCCGAAAAGCCCCGCCTTGCTTTCGACTATTCCATTGGCAGTGTGCATTACGTTTTGAAAAACGGCGAATATATCCCTGTGGACAAGAACGCCGATGCCACTTTACAAGCTGTCAAGCGGCACTATAACGGTGATTTTTACGCATACGCGGAGGACTATTACGCCTTGGTGGGTGACGTGTTAAATTGCACCAAAGCAACGATTATCGGCCACTTTGACCTGATAACCAAGTTTAACGAGGGTTCTGCGTTTTTTGACGAAACACACCCGCGCTACGTTGCGGCGTATCAAGCGGCGGTAGACAAACTCATCCCCTACGGCAAGCCGTTTGAGGTAAACACCGGTGCTATCTCCCGTGGCTACAAAACGCACGCCTACCCTGCCCTACCCATTTTGGAATATATTAAGCAAAAAGGCGGAACCGTCGTTTTGGCGAGTGACAGTCACGCCGCGGAAACCATCGGTTTTGAATTTGAAAAATGTGAACGGGTTGTTCGTGATATGGGGTTTGCGCTCTAACCACACGCATTTTGCGCTTTTGCGCACATCGTACATAAATACAACACCCTAAATGGAGGGACAATTATGAGCAACCGCTACGATACCATGACCTACGCTCCCTGCGGAAAATTCGGTTTGAAATTACCGCGCGTATCGCTGGGTCTGTGGCACAATTTTGGGGATAATGCCGTGTACGACACAATGAAAGCCATGTGCTTCACCGCGTTTGATGGCGGCATTACGCATTTTGATATTGCCAACAACTACGGCCCCAAACCCGGCGCGGCAGAAACCAACTTCGGCATAGTATTGCGTAATGAACTGGCGGCTCACCGTGATGAACTGATTATCAGCACCAAAGCGGGATATTTTATGTGGGACGGCCCGTACGGCGATGGCGGCAGCCGCAAATACCTGCTGGCCAGTTTGGACCAATCCCTTAAACGCTTGCAACTGGACTACGTGGATATTTTTTATCATCACCGTATGGATAAATCCACCCCACTGGAAGAGACCATGGGTGCGCTGGCGCACGCCGTCCACGCGGGCAAGGCACTGTATGTGGGTCTTTCCAATTACGATGGCGAAACCTTGCGGCAAGCAACCGCCATTTTGGAATCGTTGCACTGCCCCTTTGTGATTAACCAAAACCGCTACTCAATGCTGGACCGTACCGTGGAACACAACGGTTTATTACAAGCAACGGAGGAACTGGGACGCGGCTTAATTTGTTTTAGCCCCTTGGCCCAGGGTTTGCTCACCGACCGTTATTTGCACGGTATTCCCGCCGATAGCCGTATTCACACCGACGGCCGCTTTTTGAAAGCGGAAGCCCTGTCGGAGGAACGCTTGTCACAACTGCGCGCATTACAGGAGATAGCGGCGTCTCGCGGGCAAGCGTTGGCACAAATGGCGTTGGCGTGGGTACTACGCGATACGCGTGTCACCTCCGTGTTAATTGGTGCCTCCAAACCCGAACAAATTTTGGATAATTTGGGTGCGATGAAAAACACCGCGTTTACCGCCGAAGAACTAACCGCAATTGACAATATTTGTGGGTTTTAACCTGTATTTTACCTTTAACACCGCCCGCGTGGCGGTGTTATTGTTTTCGGCAACTATTGATTGCTAAAAAATTCCAATAATGGTTGGTTGTATTCCCATAAAAAGTTGATATGATAAATACTATAAACACCTTTTAATACGAGGGAGGATAACACGATGACCATTGGAGAAAAAATCGCACAACTGCGCACCACTGCCAATCTCTCGCAGGAAGAATTGGCCGATATTATGGACGTATCCCGCCAATCCGTTTCCAAATGGGAAATGAATCAAGCTCTGCCGCAGATTGATAAAATGCGGCTACTGTGCCGTCATTTTGGAATTTCTGCTGACGAATTGTTGCAGGAACAACTCCCGCTCACTGTGAGTGCGCCCGCAACTACCGGTAACCGCTATTTCGGCACAGATGGATTCCGCGGCGAGGCAAACGTGGGCTTAACCTCTATGCAAGCATACCGCGTAGGACGGTTTTTGGGTTGGTATTTTTCCTCCCCTCTGTCCGGGGCAGGCGCCGGTTATCGCCCGCGCATTATCATTGGCAAGGATACCCGCCGTTCCAGTTATATGTTGGAATACTCGCTGGTGGCAGGTATTACCGCGTCGGGCGCCGATGCGTACATGTTACACGTTACCACCACACCCAGTGTGTCGTACGTGACGCGGCAGGATGAGTTTGATTGCGGTATTATGATTACCGCCTCGCACAACCCGTTTTACGATAACGGCATTAAGGTAATTAACCGTTTTGGCGAAAAACTGGACGATGCCACCACCCAGTTGATTGAAGCGTATTTGGATGGTAATTTGAAAGTGCTGGGCGTTACCGGCAACGATTTGCCGCTGGCACAACGCGAAAAAATCGGGCGTATTGTCGACTACGTATCCGGTCGAAACCGCTATGTCGGCTACTTGATTTCGGTTGCTTCCAATTCCTACAAACACTTGAATATCGGCATTGACTGTGCCAACGGTGCCTCGTGGGCGATTGCCAAATCCGTGTTTGGGGCGCTGGGTGCACACGCCACGGTTATCGGTGCGGAGCCGGATGGCTTAAACGTCAACCAAAACTGCGGTTCCACCCATATTGAAAATTTGTGCCGCGTGGTGAAAGAGCAGCATTTGGACTTGGGCTTTGCTTTTGATGGTGACTGCGACCGTTGCTTGGCGGTGGACGGCAACGGCAACGTTGTGGACGGCGATAAAATTTTGTATATCTTAGCCAAGCGGTTAAAATCCCGCGGTATGCTCACCCACAACACGGTGGTATCCACCGTGATGTCCAACAGTGGGTTGGCTGAAAGCTTGAAGGCCATCGATATCGACAACGTACAGACCACCGTAGGCGACCGTTTTGTGTATGAATGTATGCAGCAAAACGATTACGCTTTGGGTGGCGAACAGTCGGGACACATCATCCTCAAAAAATACGCCACCACCGGTGACGGATTGCTCACGGCCATTATG
The DNA here is from genome assembly GCA_045653425.1 of Acutalibacteraceae bacterium. Taxonomy (GTDB): domain Bacteria; phylum Bacillota; class Clostridia; order Oscillospirales; family Acutalibacteraceae; genus RGIG3009. The sequence continues at coordinate 13,974 of JAZOLU010000038.1, forward strand.
CTGGCGGAGGAAGTGTGCGATTCCAAATCCACCTTGGCGGAATTGGCCGCACAAGTGACGTTGTACCCGCAATATGTGCTGAACGTTCGCGTAAAGGACAAAGCCGCCGTGGCGGCGGATGCGGCGGTGAACGCCGCAGTTGCCCAAGTGGAAGAACGCATTAACCATAAAGGGCGCGTACTGTTGCGTCCCAGCGGTACGGAACCGGTAGTACGTGTTATGGTGGAGTGCGAAAGCGAAAAACTCTGCCGCGAATACGCCGCCGAAATCGCCTCGGTGATACAACAAGGAGGACATTATGCTGAATAAATCGGTAACGAACCGCGATTTGTTTTGTTGTGAAACGCCGTATTTAACGGCACTGTTTGACTCTTGCACCTACCCGTGGGAACTGCTTCCCAAACTGCGTGAGCACATTCGTCAGTTGGTTGAGCAAGGTATCCCCGGATTCACTCGCCTGACTGACGGGGTGTTGGTTGGTGAAGGCGTGCGTATTCATCCCTCGGCCGTGATTGAGGGAACTGCTATTATCGGCGCGGGGACAGAGATTCGCCCCGGTGCATATTTGCGCGGCGATGTCATTACCGGCGAGGGGTGCGTTATCGGTAACTCCACGGAACTCAAACACTGCATTTTGCTGAACCACGTGCAAGTGCCGCATTACAATTATGTGGGCGATTCCGTACTGGGCAACCGTTCACACTTGGGCGCGGGCTCGATTTGTTCTAACCTAAAATCCGACGGCAAAGCGGTAGTGGTTCACGGCGATACCGAGCACCCCACCGGTTTGCGCAAACTGGGCGGCATTTTGGGAGACCACGCCGACGTAGGGTGCGGTTGTGTTCTTAACCCCGGCACGGTCATTGGCAAGCACACGCAGGTGTACCCGTTAAATTCGCTGCGTGGGGTGTGCCCCGCCAACGCTATTGTGAAAAGCCAAACCAACGTGGTAGAAAAAAGAGAATAAGACCAGAATAAAACACAGGGCTTGCGGCATACGCTGAACAAGTCCAGTAAAAACGGACAATAGAAAAAAACACCCTCCTATGGTAGAATTAAAACAACTACCATAGGAGGATTTTTTATGCCAAGAAGTTATCGACATATTAAAGAATACGAAAGAGAGATATTGGAGCTTAAA
>JAZOLU010000039.1:0-29930 GCA_045653425.1 Acutalibacteraceae bacterium
TGTAAATTAACGGGTAGTTAATTTCTGCTCTTTGCATTGTTTAATTTTCAAGGTCCTATTCGCTGCCCCTCGCGAGACAGCTTTGCTATCATACCACTACTTCTTCCCTTTGTCAACTCTTTTTTTAGGGTTTTTTGAAAAATTTTTTTCTTTCCTCCAAACACACAGAAAAACAGCTCTTGCTCGCGCAAAAGCTGTACGATTTGCCCATATATTTATATGTATTATCTGTGTTTGCGGGCGCAGTCACCGCAGTAGCCGTACACCTGCACCACGTGGTTGGTTGCCACAAAATCCGAATCCGCCGTTGCGGCATCCAACGCCGCCATAGGACAGGTCGGTAAATTCTGCATACGGCTGCAATCGCGACAAATCATATAATGATGATGCTCCTCGCCGCTCAAACTGAAAAAGCTTTCGCCGTTTTCCAAAAAACCGCGGGACAATTCGCCGCGCTGCGCCATGGTTTCCAAATTGCGGTACACCGTGGACTTTGCCAGCGTAGGGCACTGCTTAACCGCCAACGCATACAGTTGCGTGGCGGTGAGTGGTGCTTGCGTGTGGCGAAAAATTTCCAAAATCAACTGTTTTTGCTTGGTTTGACGTGTTTTTTCCACGGCGTTTTACTCTCCTGCGATTTGTTCCGTTTCAATAGTAAAGGACAACGTTTCCAGCGTATCGTCCGTAATGGACACGTATTGAGGCGCCGCGTACACCGCCAATTTCTTAATATCGCCGGCGGCTGCCACGCAGTTTTCAATCTTGTCCGCCACGCCCGCCACAATGCGTTTGCCGTCTTTGTTGTTTATCACATACTCCACCCGCTGTACCGTGGCGTCAGCATCCTCGCCGTTGGCAAACGTCATCACCAACCACATACCGTTTTCCGCGCTGTAATACGCCTCGGTCAAATTGGCTACCAGTTTGCCTTCTTCGGTTTGTATATCGTCATTTTGGAACACGGGCGAGCCCTCTCGCATTTCCCGCGCGGCCTGCGCCGCTTGTTCCTTTTGATATTGCCATTCCGAAAGCAACCCACCGCCCACAAAAATGCCGACAACCAACACAACCGTCAGCACCGCCGCCAACAGGCGTTTTACCAGTTCGCGGCGCGGTAGTTTTCGGCTCTTTGCTTGTGCGCGCTTATCGTCCGGCGGCGTTATTTTACTGTTGGTCTCCAAAATGGAGAACGTCATCTCATCAGCCACGCGCTTATCCTTTTCCTGTTCCATCTTATATACTCCTATATATAAAGTATCGTTGCCCGTTACCGAACAATCCCGCGGTACTCATCTTGCACCGCCTCGTAACTGGCCAAGTTCCCAATATCGTACCGCGCGCCCGGCATTTCCATGGCATACACCGCCGTGCGAGAGCACAACCACGCAATGTAACTGCCCGGTGCATCCGTGCCGCAACCGGCGGCAATGCCCTCACTCACCAACCGTGCATCCGCCCGCGTATAATAGTAAAACGGCGGGCAACACCAATGCGTGGCGGGGGTAGGTGATTTTTCCGTCATCGCCAGCACGCGGTCGGTTTCATCCACCGTAACCACACCGCATTTCAGCAATTTTTGCGCCGACGGTTCGTAATACCGCATAATGCACGAGGCGTCTTTACCCCGCGCATACGCCATAAACGACGTTAAACTAAAATCCAGCAGATTATCCCCCGCGATAACCAGCATATCGTCATCCAATCCCAACGTGTCAATGGCGAACTGAATGTCCCTCACCGCGCCGAGCCGTGTTTCATTCGAGTCGGTGCCGTCATCCACCACGGTGATGGTCTGCGTTTTGGTGCGCGCCCATTCTTCAAAATGATGCGCGAATTTATGGTTGGAAATCACCACATATTCGTCCACCGCGCCCAGCGTGTCAATATCGTCAACCAACCAATCCAAAATGGTTTTGTTGCGTACCGTGAGCAACGGTTTGGGGAAATTTTCCGTAAGGGGGTACAGGCGCGTGGCATACCCCGCCGCTAAAATTAAACATTTCATATGGCAATACCATCCGCACTTTCACATAGATGTACCGAGAACTTATCGCGCAACGCGGGAAACGCTTTCAGGTATTCCTGCGTAACGCGCTGCGTAACGGATTCCTCAAACGACGGGTCAATAAGTGCCATGCAGCACCCCTTAAACCCCGCACCGGAAAACCGCCCGCCGTAAATGCCGTCGGTGCGTGTCATAATCTCGTACAACGTTTTGAGTTCGTCCGAACCGGTTTCCCAATTGTCAATGGAGGAACGCCCGCTTTCAAACGAAAGCCGCCCAAACTCCTCCAAATCGCCGCGCCGCCACGCTTCCACGCCGGCGTGTACCCGTTCATATTCCGTGTACCAGTGCTCGGCACGGCGGGCAAAATTTTCGGGCAACCGGTCTTTGTACGCGTGGTATACCTCCACCGGCACGTCACGCAAAAAAGTCTCCTTAAACTTGCCGTACTCCAAACCGGCATACGCTTTAAGCGCATACGCCGCGGCACGACATTCGTCCACCCGCATATTAAATTTACTGCCCGCCAACGTACGCTCCACGCCGGAAAAGAACACGGCAATGCGGTACGGTTTCATTGACGGATGGGTGGGGATGAGTTCATACGAATCGTCACGCGTATCCAAATACAACAGGTGGTCTTTTTTGCAATACACTTCGCACGACTGGTCCAGTTTACCGCACGCCACGCCCACGTACTCGTTTTCCGCGGCAAGCGCGGTCATAATCAGTTCGTGCGGGGTAAGTGTCAAATGATTCACCGCACACAACGCGGACAAAAATGCCAAAATTACCGCCGCTGAGGAAGAAAGCCCGCCAATGGGCAAACTGCCCTCAATCACGCCGCTGAGCCCTACCGTCAACGGATACCGTTGCGAAAGTGCCAACGTGGCACCGCGCAAATAATCCGCCCAGTCGCCCTCTTTTTGCTCGCTCACCGAGCGGACGTGCCACTGCGCGCGTTTGCCGAACTGCAACGACGTGAGTTCCACAACGCCGTTCTTTTTGCTGTCGTAAGCAATGTGAATGCCTTTATCCAACGCCAAACCCGTTACCTTGCCGAGTTGATGGTCGCTGTGCGCACCCAAGGGGCAAATACGGTAGGGGCAAAACGCCACCGCCTGCGGTTCTTTTTTATACACTTCCAAAAACTTGTCCGCACAATTCATAGTTTTGTCTCCTTATATACCCCACCGAGTTGGCTTTTAATAAACAACCTCGCCGCACAGAGACCTGTACGGCGGGGTGTGATATCTGTGTGTTATCGCTGTACGCGACCGGAACCGTCGCCGCCGGCGAGTTTTTCCACCTCGGCAACACTAACGCGGTTGTAGTCGCCTTCCACGGAATGTTTCAGTGCAGAGGCCGCCACGGCAAATTCAATGGCTTCCTGCGTGGATTTACCGCTAAGCAACGCGTAAATCAAGCCGCCGCCAAACGAGTCGCCCCCGCCAACGCGGTCCACAATGTGCAGGTGATAAGACTTGGAGAAACAGTAATTCTCGCCGTCGTACAACATACCCGCCCAGTCGTTATCGCTGGCAGAAAGGGAGGTGCGCAGCGTAATAGCCACTTTTTCAAACCCAAATTTATCCGCCAACTGCTTTGCCACCGACTTGTAGCCGTCGTGGTTCAGTTTGCCGCCATAAATGTCGGTGCCTTCGGCTTCAATGCCGAACACGTCCTTGGCATCTTCCTCGTTGGAAATGCACACGTCCACGTACTGGCACAAATCCGTCATCGCGGCGCGGGCTTCGTCCCGCGTCCACAACTTGCCGCGGTAGTTCAAATCGCAAGAGATTTTCACACCCTTGGCCTTGGCGGCTTTACAGGCCTCGCGGCAAATGTCCACCAAGTTACCGCCCAGCGCGGGAGTAATGCCTGTAAAGTGGAACCAATCCGCGCCCTCAAAAATGGCATCCCAATCAAAATCCGCCGCGCTCGCTTCCTGAATGGCGGAGTGTGCGCGGTCATAAATGCACACCGAACCGCGCTGGGAAGCACCCTTTTCCAAATAATAAATGCCCACGCGTTCACCGCCGCGCACCACCTTGGAGGTGTCTACGCCAAACGCGCGCAGCGAGTTTACCGCCGCCTGACCAATGGCGTGCTTGGGCAACTTGGTAACATACACACTGTCCATACCGTAGTTCGCCAGCGATACCGCCACGTTTGCCTCACCGCCGCCAAAGGTCGCCTGCATTTGGTCGTTCTGGAAAAAGCGATAGTACCCGTTGGGGGCCAACCGCAACATTAACTCACCAAACGTAACAATTTTAGCCATAGTCCCATTCCTCCTACTTATTTTTGCACCAGGTGCACGGCAAATCCGCCAATTTCATCCTGTAAATAAATGGCTTTCACGTTGCCCGCCGCGTCGCATTTGGCAGATTCAGGATTCATACGAATCCCCTTGGATTCCAAATAGCGGGTAGCGCGCAACACCGAGTTGGTGCGGATAGCAATGTGACCCTTAGCACCGTAACCGGGGCCTTTCATCACTTCCAATATGCTGCTCACAAACACGGAACTGTTGCCGTCTTTTTGCGGCAGGTCAAAGCACGAACCAAACGCATTGGCAACGGCGGCCGCCTCGCTCGCATCCGCCGCGTTAATACCCACGTGCGCCAGTTCAAAGCCAAGCATCGTGTTCACCGCTTCGCGGGTAAGCCGCTCAATTTCGTCAAACCGACCGGCGTTAATCAGTTCCGCCGTTACCATCCAACTGCCGCCGCACGCCAAAATTTTGGGGAACGCCAAATACTCGTTCAAATTTTTGGTACTAATGCCGCCGGTGGGCATAAATTTCAGTTTACCGTAAGGCGCGGACATCGCCTTAATCATTGCCAAACCGCCCGCCGCTTCCGCGGGGAAGAATTTTACCACGTCCAGCCCCAGCGACAGTGCCGTCTCCACCTCGCCCGGTGTGCACACGCCGGGGGTGATGGGATACCCCTTTTCCACGCAATGACGCACCACGTCCGGATTCAAACCGGGACTCACAATAAACTTGGCACCCGCCGCCACGGCGGCATCCGCCTGCGCCGGTGTCAGCACCGTGCCGGCACCCACCAACATCGCGGGAAACGCCTTGGTCATCGCGGCAATGGCATCCGCCGCCGCATCGGTACGGAACGTCACTTCCGCGCACGGCAACCCGCCGTTTATCAACGCCTGCGCCAGCGGAACCGCATCCGCCGCACGGTCAATTTTAACAACCGGTACAATACCAATGGCTTGAATTTGTTGTAATACGTCTTGCATAGTTTTCACCTTTTCCTGCAATTTTCAAAAATGCACCATTCTATGGTTTTATTGTACCACATTACCGTGGAAAGTCAAGCATCTGCCCCCTTGCACCGCACGATAATTTGTGGTATAATTCTTTTCGGATTTGTAAAAGGAAAGGAAGGCATATGTATGTCAGGACATTCCAAATGGAACAACATTAAACGTAAAAAAGAAAAGACCGACGGTCAAAAGGCCAAAATCTTCACCAAAATGGGGCGTGAAATTGCCGTAGCGGTGAAAGAGGGCGGCAGTGCCGACCCGTCCTCCAACTCCAAGTTGAAGGACGCCATTGCCAAAGCCAAAGCCAACAACGTACCTAACGACAACATTGAGCGTATCATCAAAAAAGCGGCGGGCGACGGCAATGCCGACAATTACGAAGCCTTACAGTACGAGGGGTACGGTCCCTGCGGCATCGCCGTCATTGTGGAAACGCTCACCGACAACCGCAACCGCACCGCGGCGGATGTGCGCCATTATTTTGACAAATTCGGCGGCAATCTGGGCCAAAGCGGTTGTGTCAGCTTTATGTTCAACCAAAAAGGCATACTCGCCATTGAGGCGGAGGGGCGTAACGAAGACCAAGTAATGGAGGACGCACTGGAAGCCGGCGCTGCGGACTTTGCCGCGGACGAGGACGTGTTTGAGATTACCACCGAACCGGACGATTTTTCTGCCGTGCGCGAGGCGTTAGAGGCTAAGGGCTACACGTTTGTTTCGGCAGAACTGGAAATGGTACCGGACGTGTACACCGCCATTCCGGATGAGGACGCCGTGGTAAAAATGGAAAAACTGCTGGACGCGTTGGAGGACAACGACGACGTGCAGAACGTGTGGCACAACTGGGAACGTCCCGACGAAGCGTAAGGCCACATCTCGGTTACATTTAAAGGAGGGTTTGTGTATGTTTTGTCGTCATTGCGGAACAAAGTTGGTTGACGAAGCGGTGTTTTGCACCGCGTGCGGAAAACCCGTTGCGGAGGAACCCGCCCGACCGGAGGCGCAGCAACCGGTGTACCCGCAATCCATTCCGGTTTCGGAAGATACCGGCAGTTACGGGTGGTGGGCACTCGGCTTTTTCTTCCCGCTGGTAGGGCTCATTTTGTTCCTGGCGTGGAAAGACCAAAAACCGCTCACAGCCAAACGCGCCGGCATTGGCGCGTTGGTGGGTGCCATTGTGTCCGTTGTGTTGTTCGTTTTGGTATTTGGTCTGCTTTTTGGGTTTTTAGGTATGGCACTGGCCTCTTCGTGGGAAGACTCTTGGTATTACAGTGACTTTGCGCGTATCTTCCCCCTGTGGTTATAATAAAATCATAAGAAGTGCCCCCGCGGAACGCCATTCCGCGGGGGCGTTTTTTTGTTACTGTTTGGCTTCCGCCAACTTTACCTCAACTTTATAACTATCCACTTGTCTACCATTGGCACGCAGCAAGGTCAGCGTCACGGTGTCCCCCACCTTGTTTTTGGCCAGCGCGGCGCGCAACGTGGAATAATCCGTCACCTCGGTACCGTTCACCGCGGTAATCAGGTCTCCCTTTTGCACGCCCGTGCCGCGCAGGGGCGAATCCTCGTTAATACTGTAAATCAAAAAACCCTTGTAGTACGCATCGGCGTAACTGTTTCCTTCAATCCCCAACGCCACGCGTCCCGTAACGTAACCGTTTTGAATCAACTCGTCAATGATTTTCTTGGCCTCGTTAATGGGAATGGAGAACCCCAACCCCTCATAGCCGTCCGCCACAATTTTGGCAGAATTCACGGCAATCACCTGACCCGCCGCATTAAACAACGGGCCACCCGAGTTGCCGGGGTTAATGGCGGCATCCACCTGAAAGCACTGAATGGCATAGCCGGTATCGTCGTACACGTCCCGCGCCAAACCGGACAAAATCCCCTGCGTGGCAGAAAAGCCCAAGCCGCCCGCATTGCCCAACGCCACCACGCGGTCGCCCAGTTGCATCGCGGTGGAATCGCCAAACTCCGCGGGTTTCAAATTGGTGGCGTCCACCTTAATCACCGCCAAATCGGTGGAGGTATCCGCCCCAATCACCTTGGCGTTTTTGTACACCGTGCCGTCGTACAACGTCACCTCCACGCGGGAGAACGGTTGGTTAGTACTTTCATTTATCACGCAATGCCCGTTGGTAATAATGTACCCGTCCGCCGTAAGCACAATGCCGCTGGCAGACCCGGCTTTTACCTCCTGCGCCGTACCGCTCTGTCCAAACGGACGATTGTTGTTTGTGGCGGTGGTGGTATACATCGTCAGCAACACAGTGCTGTCCAAATTGCGGTCCACAATGTCGCGGCTGCTCAACCCCTGCGTCGTTTCGTCCAACTCGGTAATTTCCAGTTTGGGCGCGTTTTCGTTTTGCGAGGTATCCGCACCACTGCTCTGCCCGTTATTCGGCAACGTGGGCACCCCGTTTTCGCGCACCGCCAACACCAGCAGTACGGAAAGCACGGCAATCACCGCCACACACGCCACGCTAATAATCGCCACCGCCACACCGGCACCGCTTTTTTTGCGGGGCGGCCGCGGCGGCATAGGCGGGGTCTGGTTCCAACCGTACGAAGAATAGGGCGGCTGCTGCGTCGGCGGCGTTTCCGGCTCAGGCGGTTGCGCGTGGGCGGGTTCTCCGCCGCCGTTTGTTGTTTGTTCGGGTTCTTCTGTGGGATAGTGATTCCACGGGTCCATACCGTATCACGCCTTTCGCTTAATCTATGGTAAGTATACCATCGTTTTGTGTCGGTTTGTTGAACAAAGTTCACTTTTTTTGTAAATGCGGGGTACTTTTTTCAGTATCCGGCAACCAAAACATAAACTCGCAATACTCGCCCTCGGTCGAGCGCACCGTAATTTCACCGCCGTGTAAGTTTACCACGGATTTCACAATATACAACCCCAACCCCGTGCCGTTTTTATCCACCCCGCGGGAACGGTCGCTTTTGTAAAACCGTTCAAAAATATGCGGCATTTCTGCGGCGGGAATCCCCTCGCCGGTATTGCGAATCACACACACCGTACGGTCGGCAGCACGCGCCACGGTCAAGGTAACGGTGCCGCCCTCATTTGTAAATTTTACGGCATTATCCACCAAATTATACACCACTTGCTGCAACAAATCGTAGTCGCCTTGCACGGTGTGCGGGTCGCACGCGTCCAACCCTTCAATGTTCAGCCGCTTTTGGTCAATGCGTTGCTCAAACGACAAAAGCGTGGCACACACCATCGCCGTCAAATCAAACGAAACGGGGTTGAGTTTTAATTGCCCGCTGTCAATGCGCGACAAATTGAGCATCGCCACCACCACGCGCGACAACCGCTTGGTTTCTTCCGAGACAATGCGCAAATACTCTGTGCGCTTATCTTCCGGCACGGTACCATCCAAAATACCGTCAATAAACCCGCCAATGGTGGTCATGGGGGTTTTGAGTTCGTGCGATACGTTGGCAACAAAACTGCGCCGCATATCCTCCACCGAGGAAAGCGACACCGCCATACCGTTCAGTGCATTGGCGAGTTCCGCCACCTCATCTTGTCCCCGCACCGTCACCCTACCGGAAAAATCCCCGCGGCTGAACCGACGAGTAATGGCCGCCATCTGCCGCAACGGCCGCACCAAGCGGTAGGTGAGAATGTACAACGCAATAAACGCCACCGTCAGCACCGCCGCACCGGCAACCAAATAGGTTTGCAGGTTGTCCAGCACGTAGTCCCACAACGCCGCCGAGGAAGAGCACGTCAGCACGTACCCCATCGGCGTACCGTCGCGCGCGGCAAGACGTTTCGCCGCCACGTACTGGTTTTGCTCAAACAACCCGCCCAACCGACTCACCGTAAAAAAGTTCGGCTGGCTTAATCCCCGTTGTATCAGCGGCGGCAACACCTCACCGCGATGCGTGCAATCGGTATGCGAACAAAGCACCAACCGATACTGGTTGTCCACAATCAGCACACTGCCTTCCAGTGCGGCGGCAAAGCGTGTCAGCATGGGTTCCAGCGACTGTGAAATGTAGTAATCCCCCGACACGCCCTTGTTCGCACTATCCGAAACAAATTCCGCCATACTCTGGGCGTAATCCTGCAAAACCTCTTGTTTTTCCGCAATCCAGTAACGGCGGGCGAGCATTGCCTGCGCGCCGCCCATCAGCACCATTGTCAGCGAAATAATCGCCGCCGTCACGGCAAAGTATTTGGAAAAAATACTCTTAAACAGCGTCTTGTTTAACTTCAAATTTATACCCCACACCCCATACGGTTTTCAGAGCCCAGCGGTCGGATACGCCCTCCAACTTTTCGCGCAGGCGTTTCACGTGCACGTCCACCGTGCGACTGTCACCGTAGTATTCAAACCCCCACACTTCATCCAACAATTGGTCGCGGGTGTACACCCGATTGGGGTTACTCGCCAAATGATAAATCAGTTCCATCTCTTTGGGCGGCGTATCAATTTGTTTGCCCGCCACCCGCAGTTCGTAATTTTCCATATTAATGTACAGTTGGTCGTAACAAACCTCTTTGGTCTTTTCCTCCTGCCGAATCCCCGACCGCCGCAGCACCGCTTTTACGCGGGCAATCACTTCTTTGGTCTCAAACGGTTTCACAATATAATCGTCCGCGCCCAGTTCCAGCCCCAGCACCTTGTCAAACAATTCGCCCTTGGCGGTAAGCATAATAATGGGGCACGCCGATTTTTTGCGTATTTTGCGGCACACCTGCCACCCATCCAACTTGGGCATCATCACGTCCAGCAAAATCAAATCGGGTTGCTCGGTGTCAAACCGTTCCACCGCTTGCTCGCCGTCCTGCACAATCACGGGTTCAAATCCTTCTTTACCCAAATACAACCGCAACAATTCACCAATGTTGCTGTCGTCATCCACCACCATAATTTTAACGGCTTTCATCGGTTGCGCCCCCTTGTCATTCTCTTTTCATTTTACCAGTTTTTTCGCGCGGAGTTTGAACAGTCTTTGAATTTTTAAAAATTGTTCTCTTTGGCAGCAAACTGTGCTATACTGTATTAAAATCGTGGTAAAGGAGAACCCGTTATGACAGATTTTCACTCGCTTTCCCCGCACGCCCTTGCCGACAACCCGTTTTCGCTAATTGGCGAGCAATGGATGCTCATTACCGCGGGTACCCCCGCCCACTGCAACACCATGACCGCCAGTTGGGGCGGCGTGGGCGTTTTGTGGAACCTGCCGGTGGCATTTGCCTTTGTGCGCCCGCAGCGGCACACCTATGCGTTTTTGGAGGAATCCTCCACCTTTTCGCTCTCGTTTTTGCCGGAAGACCGCCGCGACGCCCTGCGCTACTGCGGCTCCCATTCCGGACGGGACGGCGACAAATTCGCCGCAGCGGGGCTTTCGGTGTTTGAAGAACAAGGCACGCCCTGCATTGCCGAAGCGCGCTTGGTGTTGGTTTGCCGCAAACTGCACACGGCGGATTTTACCGCCGCCCAATTTACCGACCCATCGCTTCTCTCTCATTATAAAGCAAACGATTTCCACCGTCAATACATCGGCGAAATCGTGCAAGTGCTGGAACGCTAATACCCACACAAAAACGCCCAAGGTGGCTCTTGTGTCTAAATTAAATACTTAATTTTTAAGCGGCATAGCTATTGGCTATGCCGCTTTTCATTGTTACATCCCTTTAAATTGTATAACCCACTATAACACTTTCACAGATGCCGTTCAAAATGTTAGTGAGTTAAAACCAACTTATCTCTCTGTTCCCTTCCAAAAAGCCCTGTGCTATTTTCTAAATACAAATAAATACTCATGAGCAATTAACAAAAAATTGTATTTGACACTATTTGCTTTCCAATATCCTGTTGCTTTGCAATTGTGTTGCTCTTTAATAACAAGTTCCTTCAATTTAAAACCTGCATCTTCAAAAATTTGCATAACTTCAAATGACATAGGTATCATATGACCTTTTTGGCGTGTATCACCTATAAGAACAGCACAGAACTTGTCCTTCTTGAGAACACGATAACTTTCTGCCGCAACCTTTTTCATTTCCTCAAGAAAATCCTTTACCCTTAGCAAAGACAAATCTCCAGGTGTACCCTCGCTATAATGAATGATGTCTGCATATGGCGGATGAGTACAAATCAAATCAATCGTATTGCCGGGAATGAAATCAAGATTTCGAGCATCGCCTTTGTGGATATATACTTTGCCTCCGGTGCCTTTATGTTCAAAATTGACCTTTTCTCTGCATGTTTCTAACGCAACATCATTGATGTCAACGCCAATAATATTACGATTAAGGAGCTTGGCCTCAACGAGAGTTGTGCCACCGCCTGCAAATTGGTCAAGTACTAAGTCATTCTCTTTTGAATAGCGAAGCAAAATGTTACGAGGAATATACGGCGACCAATTGCCACGCCATTTTGCATCGTGAGTAGCCCAGTCACCGCGTTTAGGGAACGACCAATGTGTTGTCATTTCCAACTCAAAGTCTTCTGGCTCCCATTTTGTTATTTTCTTTGCCATTACTTAAAACCCTCGTCGATTATACCATCTTCTAAATCCTTAATATTGTAGATATGCTGCATAACATCAAAAGTTTCTTCCAGATTGTTTCTTGCACTTGTCCAACCTTTTCCATCAGTAAACCAAACAAATGCAAATCCGTCAATTTCTTCTGCTTCCCAAGCAAGTGTCTTATAACTGCGGGCGGTTTCATTGAGTTTACTGCCCCCGCTTCCATAGAAATTAGTTTCAATGCCGTAAATCATATTCGGCATCTTAATTACGAAGTCGAAACGCTTTTCCATTTTACCTTGATTTGAAATAGGCGACAAATCAATATTCCACTTGTCTGTGATTTGGTGGATATACATTTCCTTAAAGTAGTTGATACCTTTGACAAAACCTGCCTTTTGAATAAAGCCCTCAACCAAATCCTCCATAAGATGTCCACCACGATTTTTACGACCATTGGAATCAAGGCCGGTTTCAACACCGGTTACATAGTCGACCAAATTATTCACAATATGATTTTCCAATAAATCAAACAATCCGGTTTCCCTCATAAAATACTTATATCTTTTGTAATGAGTATGACTGTTCGGCGGATACTTTCCAAAATCAAAATTGAATAAATGTCCGCCATTTTCATCTTGACAATATATTTGATTGACTCTGACTGCTAGAAGCAACGGAATACACTTCAACACTTCTGGGTATTTTCTCATCAAACTCTCGAAATCTGCTTCTATGTTTTTTGAGCCAATAAGAGAATTTAGAATATTAAGTTCAACCTTGATACTATCTACATTTTTATAAACCTTTTCAAAGTCTATGTAATAACCGTAATCGGCGATGCTGTCACGAAATCCTGACAACCATTCATTAAAATCTCTTTTCATATACTTTCTCCTTAAAAATTGCTAATAAGCAATTCTTTGATTTTTCCCCTTGCTTCGCCGTTGCAATTAATCATTCGTGTTGCTTCAACGCGTTTGATTTTATAAGAGCGGTATATATTATCAAAGAAATCATCCTCTGCGTTTGCGTTTTTGGGGTCGGAATTACTAATGACAACCTTAGCACCTTTTTTGTTTATATCGTCTACAAACTGCGCAAGTTCAATCTGTTCTTCATCGTTAAATAAACTTTCGGTGTAGGCAGTGAAACTTGCCGTATCGGTAATCGGTCTGTAGGGCGGATCAAAATACACAAATGTATTTTCATCAATGAAGTCTACCGACTCACTATAATCCCCGCAAACAATCGTTACCTTCTGCAATTTCTCTGATACCGCTCGGAGATTCTTTTCATCGCAAATCATAGGGTTTTTATATGCTCCCACAGGAACGTTAAACAACCCTTTTTTGTTTACTCGAAACAGACCATTGAAACAGGTTTTATTTAAGAAAATCATCAACGCCGCTTTTTCAATGTTTATATTCTCGTTTCCATTGACTTTCAAATCATTGAATCGCTCACGCTTTTGATTATAATAAATCTTTCGGCTATCGGTATCTAACGGGATAAATTCATTCTGCATTGCATAAAGCATTTTGATTAATGTATCACTATCGTCACGAATAATGCGATAAGCGTTGATAAGTTCGGCGTTAATGTCACTGATATAAACCTCGTTCAAATCGTATTTGCTGAGGATATCAAACAAAACCGCGCCACCGCCGACAAAGGGCTCCGCATACTTTGTAATACGCCCTTCCGCAAAAGGATAATAACACTCAATTTCTTTAAGAAGTTGACCTTTGCCACCTGCCCATTTTAAGAAGGGTTTGACCACTTTTTCTTGACTTTCAATGTATCGGCGACTACGTGCATCTTCCGGCTTTTGGGCGTCAATAGGGATAATCCACATATTGCCTAACATCGCAACGTCTGTTATACGGTTTTCCTTACACAAGGTTAAAACGCGTCTATGTGATATGTTCCATTTTTCAGCTGCTTCATTTGCTGTCATATATGCTAACATTCAAACCACTTCCTTATGTAATCATTATATTCCAAAACTCGAACAATAGCAATACCATTTTAAAAAATCAGGGAGACGACTTCCTTCTGAAGCGTCTCCCTTGGCGGGGCGTTTTGTTATTACCCAAACAAAATGTTGTAATAATCCTTTTTCAAAATCAAATCGGAATAACTCATTTTGCGGCTCACAATGGCAGAAACGGTTTTGGCGTAATCGTCCGCCACCGTCACGCCCTCGTTGGGGGTAAAGGTTTTGGTGGAGGAATTGTACCGCCCTTTGTCCGTAATCCAACTGCGGTTGGAAAAGCACACCAGCGGCGACGCATCCGACAGAAAATCGCGTCCCATTAACAAGCGGGAATCGTATTCCAGCCCAAACAAGTTGGAAAGCGTGGGCAACAAATCAATACTGTAAGTCGGCTCGTCAATCACCATGCTCTCCAACCCTTTGTGCCACAGTATCAGCGTGTTGCGGTACTTTTCAAACACGGACGAGGTATCGTACCCCGCCAACTCGCTGTAATAATCCGTCTCGTTGGCTTGCTGCAACCCGTACGGATAATGGTCGGCGGTCAGCACAATCACCGTGTCCTCCGCAATGCCCCGGGCTTCCAGCGACGCCACCAATTCCTGCAACATCAAATCCAGTTCAATCTGGCACGCCAAATACGCCTTTACCTGTTCCGATTTATATGCCAAATCCTGCACTTTGCTCTTGTGGTAGGAGGCCATACTGTTGCCCATAAAGGTATAAAGCATATGCCCACTCACCGTCAGATAATACGTGTGGAACGGTTGTTCGCCCATATACACATCGGTGGTGGCTTTTGCCATTAAGTAGTCCGAGTTCGGCCAACGGGTTTTGGTGTTTTTGCCGGGATAGTAGGTGGAATAATCCAACTCCAACCCGTTGCCAATGCCCTTGTAGTTGTATCCCAAATTGGGATGCGACTTATGCCGCTTGTAATACGTGTACGTATGGTTGTGGAACGCATAGGTGTTGTACCCCTGCTTTTTCAGCATATTCCCCAACGAAAAATACATATTGCGGTCGGCGGAATATTCCATACTGTGCACACCCGTGGCGGGCATTAACCCCAACAAACTGGTGTACTCGCCGTCGGAGGTAGAAACCCCCCACCCCGGTGTGTAGTAATTGGTGCACTGAATTCCCTCGTGCGATAATTTGTACAACGTGGGGGTGAGCGTCTCACTCACCGCATAGGGCGAAAAACCCTCCGCCACCACAAAAATCAAGTTTTTACCCTTAAATTTGCCGGTATACTCGTTTTTCATCGTGGGGGTAACCGAGGCAAAATAGTTGTGCATTTTTTGAATGGTGGCGTTGCTCTCTTTCTCGGCAAGCCCCGCCAAATCCAGCGACGGTATCACGTTCGGCTCATACTGAATCGGCGTATCGTCGGGTTCATCGTCGGGCTCCACCGGTAACGAGGAGGGAATGTCCGGGTCATCGTCCACCTTGTTGCCGAAAATCATAAACTTAATATCCAGCCGTTCCATAGTAAGCAAACCAAATTGTTTGGCAGAAGCGTCCGCGGAAAATTGCCGACTGTACAAGTAACCGGGGCTGGTATCGCCGTTTTGAAAACACAAAGCGAGCAACATAAAGAACAAGTGGAACACCAACGCCACGCCCAGTGCCGCGCCTTTAAGCAGTAACGGCGCGCGGCGGGCGGGTGCCAACCGCTTGCCAAAAAACGCATACACCACCGGCGGCAACCACACGCATACAATGCTAAACAGGTTGCGCCAAATGGAAAGCAGCGTATCCTTCCAAAACTGTGCCACCTGCCCCGCGTTTTTAATGGAATACACAATATAATACGTGTCAAACACGCCGTAATACACAATTTGCGAAGAAAACAACAACGCCAAAGCGCACAGTAACCCAAACGTCACCCAGTGGTTTACACGGCTTTTGCCAAAGGTGCACAACACGTACAACACCGCCGCGGCGGCAATGGTAAAGCCCAGCATAAAAATCAGCCCGCTGCCGAAAAACCCTTTCACCGTGGCAGCACGAAACACCAGTTCCATCCACAACAGCGAACCCGCCAAAAACGCCATAAACCACCAAGTCGGCGCACTTTTACGCGGCGCGTGATGTCTCCCGTCCCTCATTGTACCCGTCATCCTTTCTTGTCAAACCGTGTCGAATATACTGCTAAAAAATTATCCCAAACGGTGTAAAAAGCGGTAC
This sequence comes from Acutalibacteraceae bacterium, assembly GCA_045653425.1. Taxonomy (GTDB): domain Bacteria; phylum Bacillota; class Clostridia; order Oscillospirales; family Acutalibacteraceae; genus RGIG3009. The sequence goes on from JAZOLU010000039.1 coordinate 15,990, forward strand.
AACCGCCCACTGGGAAGCCCCATCACCGTGTAAAAATCGCCGTGAATCCCGCAAATATACCGCGCGCCAAACCCCTGCACCGCATAGGCACCTGCCTTGTCCATCGGTTCACCGGTAGCCACGTACGCCGCAATGTCCGCCTCACTCAGCGGAAAGAACGTCACCTCAGCACTGTCCGCAAAGCCGTCGTTATACCCGTCACCGCACACCCACACCCCGGTAATCACCCGATGTGTGCGCCCCGATAATCGGCGGAGCATCGCTTTGGCATCGTCCTCGTTTTGCGGTTTGCCCAAAATCTCATCGTCCACCACCACGGCAGTATCTGCACCCAGCACCACCGCTTGCGGGTGAGCCGCCGCCACTGCCGTTGCCTTGCCACGAGCAACCCGCAAAATCGCCTCCTCGGGCGACAACTGCGCGTCCATCGGCAACTCGCCCGTTGCGGGGCACACCGTATAGCGTATTCCCAGCAAATCGCAAATTTCCCGTCGGCGGGGCGATGCCGATGCCAATATCAACGGTTGGTTCATTGGGTGTCCTCTCCTTTACTATGCACCAGCCAGTCCACATATTCCTGTTCGGTAAGCAGGGCGTTTACCACCTCCACCAAACGGTTGGCGGATAACCGATGCGGCAACCCCATAAAACGCAATAATTTCTCCCGCAGACGGGCACTGTCCGCCTTGCCGGACAACCCGTCCTCATACAACCGCGCCTTGGTTAAAAACGCACGCGGCCGCTCGGTGGGGTCTTGCCCCTCCACCGTAGCTCCGGCTTGCAACAACGCACGCAGTAAGCGTTCCCCGTCAATGCCTTCCACGCCCAGCAACCCCTCGCGGGAGGGCGCGGCTTTGCGCCGTTCCTTGCCCGCCACTTCGGGTGCATAAGCGTGGCGTACCTGCTCGGTGGGTAACGCGCCGGCAATGCGGTCACGAATCACAAACCCCGCCGCATCACTGTCGGTCAGCACAATCAACCCTTGCGCCGCCGCCAAGCGGCGTAACAACTCCCACTTTTCCGGTTGCCTAAAAATCCCAAACCCGTCCGTGGTCACAATCACCGCGTCCACCACCGAACGCAGACGAATGGCATCGTACTTGCCTTCCACCACCACGGCTTCGCGCAATTTTACGCTCATTCCGTGCGCCCCAGTTTGGCAGTCACAATCAGTTTTGCCGCGGTTTCTTCCAACACGGTGCGCTTGTCAGCGGTATACGATTTTAAACGGCGGTCCGCCTGCGCCAAAATATCCAAACTCTCACGCAACGATTCGAGCGACAACCGACTGCAATCGCGCGCGGCATACCGCAAACGGAACACCTTGCCCTTGTAATCAAATTCCTCCACCAGCGTTTCGGCGCGTTGCCCGCCAATCGCCGCCAGTTTGGCGCGGTACAGGTCGGTATACGTGCCGGAAAGTGCCGCCAAAATCACCAGCGGCTCCAACTTGCAGGCAAACAGTTTGTGAAGAATGGCATAGGCGTTTTCGTAATGATGTTTCAAAATGGCGTTGGACAGTTCAAACACCTGTGCGTTCAGGTTTTTGGTGGCAACCTCGCCCAAAATGCCCACGGTAATCTCGCCGTTGCCCGCCACGGCGCACAGTTTATCCAGTTCGTTAAGTAACAAATTCAAATCGTTGCCGCATTGCTCAACCAGTTCCCGCGCCACTTCGGGCCGCAGGGTACTGCCGCGGCGACCGGCACCCGCACACAACAAACGCACCACTTCGTCGGTGGATTTGCGCGGAAACGCCGCGCACACGCCGTTCGCTTCCACCGCCTCCATAAACTGCCGCCATTTGGCATTCGGCTTTCCCTCTGTCAGCAGGGTGGTCATCTTAAAAATCAGCACCGTTTCCTCCGGCGGGTCACAAACCAATGCCATCGCACGGTCAAACACCGCGGCGGCGGTCACGTCGCAGTTGCTCACCACCACGCATTTGCGGTCCGCCATCAGCGGCAGTGCCTCGGCGGCTTCCTCAATGGTGTCAAACGAACATTCCTGCCCGTCAAACTCGTGAAAATTAAACCCCGCCAATCCGTCACCGGGGCGCACCCCCGATAAACGAATGACCTGTTGGGTATAATGCGCGGTCAAATACGTCTCCTCGCCGTACAACAAATACACCCGCGCGGGCACGCCTTGCTTAATGTGCTGTTTCAGTTCCTGTTCCGAAATCGGCACAAAAACCACCCTTTCATCCCATTTATTTCATACACAGATACCCTGTAACATCGTTCCATATTGTCGGCCCGCCACTACGGTCACCGTAGGTACATCCTTTGGCAACGCTGAACACCGCGTCGTTTTCACCGTAAACGTTGCCGCCACCCCCGCTCAAATCAAACGCCAAGTGACAATCCCCCACGCGCCAATACAACCACCCGTCCAGCGTAAACATCGTGCCGTACTCGGTAACGGGCGGTGACATTCGCCGCACGGTTGCCTCGGCCAGCGGTTCTGCCAACACCGTAAAAAATTGTTCTTCTGCGGTTGTACGGTTTTCCGGCAACCACACGGTATCCACCGCCGCAATGCCGTCGTTACGCAAGGCAGCGCGAATATCGTACAACGTGTCCGCTTTTGTAGGCGCGGTAATCAGTATTGTCTCCCCTTGGTAGCACACGTACACCGCCAAATCGGTTTTTGTGGACAGGTTGCGAATACGCACCACGTCGCGCAATGCGGCTTGGTACCACGCCGCACCTGCCAGCACCACCACCGCACACAACACCGTGGTAACCAGCACCGCCCATCGGCTGTGGAACAACCGCCAACTCACGGCCACCACCGCACACGCGGCAAATATACCCGCCGTTACGTACGGGTCGGTAAACAAGATAACTGCCAGCGGAAACGAGCTAAGCCATTCCCCGCACCATAGCATAAAGCGGGACAACACACCCGCTATCCACAACAAGGGGCGGTACAACCATTCCGCATTCGGCACAAAGGCGAGTGCCGCCGCCAACCCCGCCAGCAACACGCCGTCGGCGGGGAGTGACATCAGCAAATTCGCCGGCACGCTCATAACCGACACGTACCCAAAAAACACCACCATAATCGGCAACGTTGCCACCGTTGCCGCCAGTGAAACGGCAATCGCCGCGCAGGCGTACTCCCACACACGGTTCCACACGCCGCTCAGCGGTACGCGAAGCAACCGCCGCCGTATCACGGGTGCCAAAAACAACAACCCAAACGTGGCGGTAAACGATAACAACAATCCCACATCGTACGCGGCAAACGGGTTGTCTGCCAGCAATACAATCAACGCCAATCCCAGCGAAGTACGCGCATCTGCCTGGCGGCGCAAACAACTGCCGCCAACCACCAGCAAACACATCACTGCCGAGCGTGTCACGGCGGGCTCAAACCCCACCAACGCACAAAACAGACACACCGCCGCCATACACAGCAAACCGCGCGGCAAACGAGGCACCCGACACCGTTTAAGCAATGCCAACAACACCTGCGTTACCACCGCCAAATGCATACCGGATACCGAAAAGATATGCGTAACGCCGCACGCGGCAAACGCTTCGTCCGCTTGCGCGGACAACTCCGTATCCGCGCCAAACGCAATGCCGGTAATCACCACACCCGCATCGCCGCTTACCAGCGCACGAATACGGTTCACCGCGGCGCGCCGCCAGTCGGCCAAACACGCCCAAACAGGCGGTGTACCCGCCGTTACTTTCCAACTCGTTTCATCGTAATCCACCACGCGCGCGGCGGCCCACACCCCGCTTGCCTTGCTTTGGTGCAACGACAAACAGGTGCCGGATAACGATTCCACCATCACCGTGGTTTCCACCACGTCATACGCTTTCAGTGCCAATCCGTCCGGCTCACTCCACAGCCACAACCGCGTGCCGGCGGGTAAATCGCCGGAAATCACTTCCACTTCCCGTCGATACTCCGTGTCGCACACCTGCATACACAGAGCAACTTCCTTGCCAACCCATTGTTGCAACGGTTGATAACGTTCGGTTTCCCAATATGCCAGTAACGCCGATGCCGCCACCACGGTAATCAGTGCCAACCAAGCCGCCCCGCGCCGTCGCCAAGCGGGAACCGCTAACAGCAGCACCGCACCCAGTACGCCAACACCCACGGCCAGCGGCCAAAGCCACGGCAGCAGCCAAACGCCAACCAAACACGTACACAACCACGTAAGCCCAATTACCCATAACGGCCGAATCAGCCGCGGAATCATCCCTTCTTTTTCGAGGCTTCCTTCATCCGCAACTCGCGCGACAAAATACGCTTACGCAACCGAATGGAATGTGGTGTCACTTCCACCAACTCGTCGTCATTAATAAATTCCAGCGATTGTTCCAGCGACAACACCGTCGGCGGCGTCAGCCGCAACGCCTCATCCGAGCCGGCGGCGCGCATATTGGTAACGTGCTTTTTCTTGCACACGTTCACCACAATATCCTCGTTTTTGGGGGATTGTCCCACAATCATTCCCTCGTACACCGGCACGGCGGGACCCACAAACAACGCTCCGCGGTCTTGCGCGTTAAACAAGCCGTATCCGCTGGTTTCACCGGTTTCAAACACCACAAGCGACCCCTGCACCCGTTGCGGAATATCGCCTTTATACGGCTCATACCCGTCAAACACACTGTTCATAATGCCGTTGCCGTTGGTATCGGTTAAAAATTGCTGGCGATACCCCATTAACCCGCGCGCGGGAATACGAAATTCCAAATGACTCATTCCCGTGTCCCGCGTGCCCATATTCACAATTTCCGCTTTGCGGTTGCCCAGTTTTTCCATTACGGCGCCCACGTAGTCTCCCGGCACCTCAATCATCAGCAGTTCCATCGGCTCCAAGCGGTTGCCGTTTTCGTCCTGCTTGTAAATCACCTGCGGACGGCTCACGGCAAACTCATACCCTTGCCGCCGCATGGTTTCAATCAAAATGGACAAATGCAGTTCCCCGCGACCGGACACCTCAAACGCATCGGTTGTTTCGGTTTCGCGCACCCGCATACTCACGTTGGTTTCCACTTCTTTGAACAAGCGGTCACGCAAATTGCGCGAGGTAACAAATTTCCCCTCACGCCCGGCAAACGGACTGTTATTTACCATAAACACCATTGAAATGGTGGGCTCATCAATGCGTACAAACGGCAACGGCTCCACACACAACGGGTCACACACCGTTTCACCAATATTCAAATCCGCAATACCCGTCACGGCAATTAAGTCGCCCACCGTGGCGGTTTCGTGTTCCACACGGTGCAATCCCTCAAACTGGAACAACTTGCCAATGCGGCAGTTTTGCGTGGTGCCGTCGGCGCGGCATAACGTTACCGCTTGCCCGTTTTTCACACAACCGCGTTCCACACGTCCCACACCAATACGCCCCACATAATCGTCGTAATCAATGTTAGAAAACAAAATTTGAAGCGGTGCTTCCACATCGCCCGTGGGTGCGGGAACGTGCTGCAAAATCGCCTCAAACAACGGCTCCATCGTTCCCTCGCGCACGTCGGGGTTCAGCGAAGAATACCCGTCGCGCCCCGAAGCGTACACCACGGGGAATTCCAACTGGTCCTCATCCGCGCCCAGTTCAATAAACAAATCCAACAACTCGTCAATCACTTCGGCGGGACGTGCACCGTCGCGGTCAATCTTGTTAATAACCACCACCGGCTGTTTGCCCAACCCCAGTGCTTTTTTCAGCACAAAACGCGTTTGCGGCATACACCCTTCAAACGCATCCACCAACAGCAACACACCGTCCACCATGGTTAAAATGCGCTCCACCTCACCGCCAAAATCGGCGTGACCGGGCGTGTCCACAATGTTAATTTTGGTGTCTTTATACATTACGGCCGTGTTTTTCGACAAAATGGTAATGCCGCGTTCGCGTTCCAGGTCGTTGGAATCCATCACCCGTTCCGACACTTGCTCGTTGGCGCGGAACACACCACTTTGCCGCAACATTTGGTCCACCAACGTGGTTTTGCCGTGGTCCACGTGCGCAATAATCGCAATATTACGTAGCTTTTGTTGTGTACTCATACTTTCTAATGCCTGCCTTTGAAAAATCCTAACAATTACTATACCACAGAGTTATCGTTTCGACAAGACTCACCCGCATATTTCTTCAAAACGTAACCTTGTTTTTCCGTCCCTTGTTACGGTGCCCAAAAATTCGCCCAACGGGCGCACCCACACCGCGCCCTCGCCGTACAACGCGCGGTACACCACCAACGGTTCCAGCGTTTCACAGTGCCGTGCCACAGCAATCACTTCATAACAATTTCCCTTAAAATGGCGGTATCTCCCGCCAATATGTAATTCTCGTTCCATACGTACCTCTTTTAATAGTACCGCAACGGATTCACCGCGCGTCCGCTTACTTGTACCTCAAAATGCAGGTGAGGCGAGGTACTGCGCCCCGTGTTGCCCACCAGTGCAATGCGCTGTCCTTGCTTTACAATATCACCCGGCTTCACCAACAACTCACTGCAATGCGCATACAAGGTCTGGTAGCCGCCGCCGTGGTCAATCACCACGTATTTGCCGTACGACCAGTACGAAGTCCCCTTGCGTTCCGCCGCAATAACCACGCGACCACCGTCCGCGGCAACAATTTCCTCACCGGTCATATCTTTTTTCCAAATATCAATACCGCGGTGCCGCACCCCCGACATACTGTATTGCTGATGCACGTACCGCGTGCAGGTTACCGGCCAAATAAACCGTCCCGTCGCATACGGACCGCCTTTGTAATCTTTCTTGCTCGGTTTGTTTTTGGTGCCGTACGCCACCACCTGCGTTATCGGTTCTTTAATGGTTTCGGAGGCGGTAATCACGCAGGAGAGTTCCTCGCCGTCCAAATACGTGGCAGTGGCGGTAATAAGATTTATGCCGTTTTCTCCGTTCACACGCACCCGTTCGGTTCCCTTGTACAGCGAGGCATCCTCCACGCGGCGCGTGGTAAAAGGCACCGCCACCTCATACTGAATGGTACCGGACATCAGCACACTCAAATGCTCCTCGGCATCGGCGTCAAGCACGCGCTCTTTCATTGCCTCGGCGGTGTACACCGTGGATTCGGGGTACAACCCGTCCACCAACTCCACCGTTTCAAAAAACGAGGCGGTAACCCCCGGTTTATCCGCACAACTTTCTTCCAAAATTTCATCCAACATCCGTTGCCCGCTGCGCCGATTGCCAAAAGCACCGTGAAACACGCCGTTAATGTACAACCCGCACGCATCCGATAACGCCAGTTCGGTTTTTTTGAGCAGGTGGTCACACACCTCGGTTTTATCCCACATAGCCCCCGGCTGCACAATATGCAAACTCACCGCGGGCGCAACCGCCAACGTGTCCGCCTTCACCAGCGAGCCCGCGCGCTCGGTTGCCATGGCAATACCGTCGTGCAGTACCGTTTCTTCGGCAACGTAGCCCCATACGTCGCCGCTTTGGTCCGTCAGTGCCAGTGCAAAACTGGTTTGCCCCCAGTAGCGGAACGTCCCCGCAAGCAGTGCCAGCGCACAACCCAAGGCCGCCACGCTCAGCACCGCGTGCGAAAGCCGACGGTAGCGTTTTGCCGCCGCCACCGGCAAGTACAACACCTGCAACGCGCCCAACAAGGGATGACGCCGCCACGCTTCACGCACCTGTTGGCGGGCGCGCGCCAACCGACGGCGTACACCGACAACCCCTTCACGCACCTGCCGCTCACCGGTGCGGTGCGCTATACGGAACAACCGCCGCAACCATAACAACAGCGGCAAAAACACCAGCGAGAAAAGCCGCCCAAGGCGGTGCAGTAATCGCACCGTTTGCACACCGGCATAGTACGATACTCTGTACACGTTATCTCCCACTGCCACGCGGTTTTCCTCCTTTGTGTTACTTATTTTTCCAATACCGGCCGCAAATACTGCCCGGTGTACGATGCCGCCACCTGCACCAGTTCTTCCGGCGTTCCCGCCGCCACCAACGTGCCGCCGCGGTTACCGCCCTCCGGCCCTAAGTCTACCACATAATCCGCGCTTTTAATCACGTCCAAATTGTGTTCAATCACAATCACGGTATTACCGCCATCCACCAACGTTTGCAACACGTCAATCAGTTGCGCCACGTCTGCCGTGTGCAAACCGGTGGTGGGTTCATCCAAAATATACACCGTGCGCCCCGTGGAACGGCGGGACAGTTCCGTAGCCAATTTTACGCGTTGCGCCTCGCCGCCCGATAAGGTGGGTGCGGGTTGCCCCAGTTTAATGTACCCTAACCCCACGTCCATCAGCGTGCGCAATCGTCGCGCAATTTTGGGAACACTGTCAAAAAACGTGCAGGCCTCTTCCACCGTCATTTCCAACACATCGTAAATGGTTTTGTCCTTGTACCGCACTTCCAACGTCTCGCGGTTGTAGCGTTGCCCTTTACACACCTCACACGGCACGTAAATGTCCGGCAAAAAATGCATTTCAATCTTCAAAATCCCGTCGCCCTGACACGCTTCGCACCGCCCGCCGCGCACGTTAAACGAAAACCGACCGGCGGAATACCCCCGCATTTTGGCATCGGCGGTAGAGGCAAACAACTCCCGAATATCGTTAAACACGTTGGTATACGTTGCGGGGTTGGAACGCGGCGTGCGGCCAATGGGCGATTGGTCAATGGCAATCACCTTGTCCAGTGCTTCCATCCCCTCAATGCAACGGTGCGCCGCCGCCCGCGTGTGTGCGCGGTTCAGTTGCCGCGCCAACGCTTTGTACAAAATCTCGTTTACCAGCGACGATTTCCCCGAACCCGAAACACCGGTAACGCAGTTAAACGCCCCCAAACGGAACGGCACGTCAATGTCTTTCAAGTTGTTGGCATGCGCTCCGCGCACCCACAGGGTCTTGCCGTTACCCACGCGCCGCTCGGTAGGCACCGGAATACGGCGTTTGCCGCTCAAATACTGCCCCGTCACCGAGTGTTCGCACGCACATACATCGTCTACCGTGCCGGACACTATCACCTCGCCGCCGTGCACACCCGCGCCGGGACCAATATCCACCACCCAGTCAGCCGCCAACATCGTTTCCTCGTCGTGTTCCACCACAATCAGCGTGTTACCCAAATCGCGCAAATGCCGCAGGGTATCCAGCAATTTTTGGTTATCCCGCTGATGCAAACCAATGCTGGGTTCGTCCAAAATATACAACACACCCATCAACGACGATCCAATCTGCGTAGCCAACCGAATACGCTGGCTTTCGCCGCCGGAAAGCGTCCCCGCCGCGCGGGACAACGTCAAATATTCCAACCCCACACTGTTCAGGAATCCCAACCGCTCGCGAATTTCTTTCAGCACGCGGTCGGCAATCAGGTGCTCCCGCTCGGTCAACCGCGCATCCAACGCTTGCAGGTATTCCAGCATCTCGGTCACGGAACGGTCACACAAATCCGCCAAATTGGCATCCCCCACCGTCACCGCCAAACTTTCGGGCTTTAACCGCTTGCCGTGACATTCGGGGCAGGGCACCTTGCTCATATACGTTTCCAACTCACTGCGCATCCAGTCGCTGCTGGTTTCGTTATAGCGGCGTTGCAGGTTGTTCACAACCCCCTCAAACGCCGTAAAATACTCGCCCGTGCCGTATTCCATACGGCGGGTCATGCGAATTTTCTCACCGTTGTTGCCGTACAACACTATCTTTTTTGCCTGCTCCGACAACTCTTTCCACGGCGTATCCAGCGAAAAACCGTAATGCGCCGCCAACCCCTCATAATACATTTGGGCAATGGTGCCGCCATCCAAATAACTCCACCCGCTGGCGCGAATCGCGCCCTCCCGCAACGATAAATTCTCGTCCGCAATCACCAAAGCGGGGTCAATCGACATAAAAATCCCAATGCCGGTGCATTTGGGACACGCGCCAAACGGATTGTTAAACGAAAACATCCGCGGCGTCAGTTCCTCCATACTAAACCCGTGGTCGGGGCAAGCATAATTTTGCGAAAAGGTCAGTTCTTCGCCGCTGTCCGGCAAATCCACGGTGAGCAACCCCTCCGACAACCCCACCGCGGTTTCCACCGAATCCGCCAACCGACTGCGAATATCGTCCTCCACCACCAAACGGTCTACCACAATTTCCACCGTGTGCTTTTTGTTTTTTTCCAGCGCGGGTGTTTCGGACAAATCGTACAACGAACCATCCACCCGCACGCGCACAAACCCCGCCTTGCGCGCCGCCTCAAACTCCTTTTGACATTCGCCCTTGCGCCCACGCACCACCGGTGCCAACAACTGAATACGGGTGCGCGGCGGCAGTGCCAAAATGCGGTCCACAATTTCGTCCACGGTCTGCTGGCGAATTTCGCGCCCGCATTTGGGGCAGTGCGGAATACCAATGCGGGCATACAACAACCGCAAATAATCGTAAATCTCCGTTACCGTACCCACCGTAGAACGCGGGTTTTGCGAGGTGGTTTTTTGGTCAATGGAAATGGCGGGCGATAACCCGTCAATGGAATCCACCTCCGGTTTTTCCATCTGCCCTAAAAACATACGCGCGTACGAGGACAAACTTTCCATATACCGACGCTGTCCCTCGGCATAAATGGTGTCAAACGCCAGCGACGATTTCCCCGAACCCGACACACCGGTAAACACCACCAATTTGTCCCGCGGAATGGTAACGTCAATATTTTTTAAATTGTGTTCTTTGGCGCCTTTAACAATCAGGTTTTCCAGCATAACCGTTCCTCACCGTTTCAACTTTTCAATTTCATCGCGCAGCCACGCAGCGTGCTCAAATTCCAACAAACGTGCCGCGTGCTTCATTTCCTTCGTCAACTGTTCAATGCGTTGCTGCCGCTCCGCACGAGACAATTTCTTCCCGCTCTTTTCGTCACGCGGGGCGTTGGGCGTAATCTGCAACACGTCGCGCACCTCTTTCACAATGGTGCGCGGCACAATGCCGTGCTCCTCGTTGTAACGCAACTGAATGGCTCGGCGGCGCTCCGTCTCACCAATCGCCTGCTCCATCGAGGGCGTTACCTCATCCGCGTACAAAATCACCTGTCCCTCGGCGTTGCGCGCCGCACGACCAATGGTTTGTATTAACGAGGTAGCCGAGCGCAAAAAGCCCTCCTTATCGGCATCCAGCACCGCTACCAGCGACACTTCCGGAATATCCAACCCCTCGCGCAGCAGGTTAATGCCCACCAACACGTCAAATTCACCCAACCGCAAGTCGCGGATAATCTCCATACGCTCCATCGTGTCAATGTCGTGGTGCATATACCGCACGCGAATCCCCACGTTTTCAAAATAGGTGGTCAAATCCTCCGCCATTTTCTTGGTCAGCGTGGTCACCAGCACCCGCTCTTGCCGTGCCGCCCGTGCGCGAATTTCGCCAATAAGGTCATCAATCTGCCCCTCCACCGGCCGCACCGTTACTTGCGGGTCAGGCAACCCCGTGGGACGAATAATCTGCTCCACTGGCGCACCGCTATGCTCGCGTTCAAACTCGCCCGGCGTGGCGCTCACAAACACCGCCTGCCCCACGCGGTTGTAAAATTCGTCAAAGTTCAGCGGACGGTTATCGTACGCACTCGGCAACCGAAACCCGTAATCCACCAAATTTTTCTTGCGGGCAAAATCCCCGCCAAACATTCCGCGCACCTGCGGCAACGTCACGTGGGACTCGTCCACAAACAACAAATAATCCTCCGGAAAATAATCCAGCAACGTAAACGGCGTAGAACCGGGCGCGCGCCCCGATAACACCCGCGAATAGTTTTCAATCCCTTTGCAAATACCAATCTCCCGCAACATTTCAATATCGTAACGGGTACGCTGCAAAATGCGCTGCGCCTCTAACAATTGCCCCGCGGCTTTGAATTCTTCCACCCGCCGGTCCAGTTCGCGCTCAATTTCCGCAATGGCGGTCTCCAACTTGTCCGGCGGCACAATGTAGTGCGAGGCAGGATAAATCCCGCTGTGTCCGAGCAACCCCTTAACTTCGCCGGTCAGCGGATTCACCGCGCTCAGTCGGTCAATCTCGTCCCCAAAAAACTCCACGCGAATCACCGTGTCGTTCTCATACGCGGGAAAAATCTCCACCACGTCACCGCGCACGCGGAATTTGTTGCGCACAAAATTCACGTCGTTACGCTCATACTGCAACTCCACCAGCCGCAAAAGCAGGTCATCACGCTTCATACGCATACCGGGCCGCAACGAGATAATCATTCGACGGTAATCAATGGGGTTACCCAAACTGTAAATGCACGAAACACTTGCCACAATAATCACGTCCCGCCGCTCGCAAAGCGCGCAGGTTGCCGAATGGCGCAGTTTGTCAATCTCGTCGTTAATGGCGGAATCTTTTTCAATATACGTGTCGGTGGAGGGCACGTATGCTTCCGGTTGATAATAATCATAATACGAAACAAAATATTCCACCGCATTCTCAGGGAAGAATTCTCTAAACTCACTACAAAGTTGTGCGGCAAGGGTTTTATTGTGAGCGAGAACGAGGGTCGGACGGTTTACTTTTTCAATAATATTAGCCATAGTAAAGGTCTTACCCGAACCTGTAACACCCAGTAAAACCTGCTCTTTTAAGCCATTTTTGATGCCTTCGCTGAGTTTTTCAATCGCTTGTGGTTGGTCTCCGGTTGGCTTGTAACTTGAATGTAAAATAAACTTATCCGGCACGTTCTTGCTCCTTTCTTTTTTGATTATTTTTTGTCTTTTCATTGTCTTAAATTCACTCGAAATTTGCTCAAAAAGTTGGCTTATAGTAAATTACACGAATTTAGGTCACAAAAATATTTGATTTGTATGGGTTTAGGGTGTGTTATTTCGTGTTAAAATGTCCGTAAAACCCGCTTAAATACTGGGTTTTCTCTCAAATTCTCTAATAGGACACAAAATATTTCACCGCACTCTCAGGGAAGAATTCGCGGAACTCTGAGCACAGTTGTGCAGCGAGGGTTTTATTATGAGCGAGAACGAGGGTCGGACGATTTACTTTTTCAATAATATTTGCCATTGTAAAGGTTTTACCACTACCCGTAACACCAAGTAAGGTTAGCTCTTTGTCGCCACGGTGCTTTGTTATTAATAGTATACCACAAAAAGTTTTTTATGTAAATAAATAGCAGATGCTTTTGGCATCTGCATAAAAATTAGTTATAAATACTTTTTTACCTCTTCATAACCGAAAAGTAAATAATCTTTGTTATGGCAGTCGGAAGAATAGATCATCTTTTTGCCACGCGATTTAAAATAATCAATTATCTCCTTTGCGGGATAAGGGTTTTTCGAGTATCCACGCGCCATTGCACCCGTGTTAATTTCTATTACGGCGGGTGTTTTAATTAGCGTATCTGCCGCCGCTTTCCACGCCGCAATATAGCGCGGATGGTTAGTATCAAATAAAGCGCTATCTGTATTGTATTTTGTAACTAAATCAAAATGACCGATTATATCACATTTGGTTTTATTATAAACATCGGCAACGAGCGAATAATAATCCTCAATAAAGGAATAAAAATCGCCGTTATAATAGTGATTTACGGATTTAATTAAATCTTCCTTGTTACTGTCAACCGAGAAATATTCACCGTTTTTCTCTATATAATGCACCGAGCCTATAATATAATCGTAATCTTCCAGTGGAATATCACTTAAATAGTCGCATTCGATTCCAAGAAGTAATTTAATTTTGTTTTTATATTTACTTTTAATCGCGGTGATTTCCTCTTTATAAAGTTCAGTATCCTCAGGTGACATACAATACGTCTTATCAAATTCAGTATACGAATGTCCCGAAAAACCGAGTTCTAAAACATTTAGTTCAATAGCTTTTTGGACCATTTCCTCGGCGGTATTTTCACCGTCACAAAGACAAGTGTGTGTATGATAATTATAAAACATTATTTTGTCATCCTTTC
>JAZOLU010000040.1:0-6959 GCA_045653425.1 Acutalibacteraceae bacterium
TTTCTACAATCATCAACGTATCCAACTAAAAACAAAACTGACACCACTTGAAAAGCGATGTCAGTATATTGCTTAAAATTTAATTTTCATCTACCATAGGGTTCTTTTTGTGCTGTCCGCACAAATTGGGGCAGTTCACGCCGCAAGCCCTGTGTTTTTGTACATTTTTTATTCGGCTTTCGCATCTCCACGATAGAAGAAGCGACCAATAAGCAATACCACCGCCGTAATAATGAGGAAGAACAGCACAGGGAACGCAAACTGACCGTTTGCCGCAGCGGCTTGGTATTTGGCAATACCGTGTGCATACACGGCACAACCAACCAAGAACAAGCAGCACGCAATAGCCCCGGTGGGTACCACCACACGCTTAAACTTACCCAACGATTTATCCTTGTACATTGCCACAAAAATCGGGATATACATAGCATACAAGCCCACAATTACCAGTTCACTGGAATCAAAGCTAAACAGACCAAACCAGCTGTTTTCCACCAAGTTAGCACCGAAGAAATATACCAGCCACACCATAGCAATTAACGCGCCGGCAAAGGTAGAGTTAATGGGCATATCCGAAGTTTCGTCCACTCTGGCAAACAGTTTCGGCTTGGGACCATTGCCGCGCATGGCAATGGAATACATATTGCGGGAGTTTGCCATCATCAAGCCGTGCGTTGTACCAAAGCAGGAAACCACCACAAACACCGAAAGCAGTGTGCCAAACACATTGCCGAAAATGTTAATAAACGCTTGGGTAGAACCGGAAGCCATCAGTTCTTCTACCGAAATGGCACCGCAGATACCCAAATAGTAGAACACATATACCGCCACAATGATAATGGCACCTATAATGAGTGCACGGGGCAGGTTCTTTTTCGCATCGTGCAGTTCAGCATTAATGGAAGTGGCCAAAATCCAGCCCTCAAAGGCGAACGCCAGCGCAACGACCGAAGCCATCAATCCACCGGAAAAAGAAACATCGCTATTGCCGCCAAACACAAAATTCTCCGTTAACTGACCGTTAATCAAACCGTAAACAATACCGACAACGGCCATCAATACCAACGGAATCATTTTAATGACCGTGGCGGAAACCTGGATTTTACCCGCCAATTTCGGGGCGACGGCATTCAAAAAAGCATCCCCAATAAGAATGAGACCCGCCAACACCAGCACTTCGCCGCCGGTCATAGAAAAACCGAACAGCGCGCCTAAATACCGAGCCGTTACCCAGCAGAGCACCGAAGTGATGCCCGGTGTGTAAATAAAGGTCATAAACCACGCTAAATAGTACGCGTATTTTTTGCCGCAGACGGCTTCGGCATAGTCCACCACACCGTTGACTTTTTCGTACTTATGCGCCAACAGACTGAACGCATACGCACAAAACAACATAATTAACCCCATAATGATAATGGACAATACCCCGGTAAACACGTTACCGCCCGTGACAGCCAACACTGCCTCGGTTTTGAAAAAGATGCCCGAACCGATAACAATACCGACAACCATACAAATGGCCGTTATCAGTCCATACCGCTTTTGCATTGTTTTTTCCAAACAAAACGCCTCCTCATTTATACTCAGCCGCCCCGCGGCAATAAACATACGTTTTAAGTATACACGCCATACCCTTAGATGTCAATTATTTTTTAGTGTTTTTCGCTATTCCGCCTTATCGCGATTGCGACGGCGAATACGGAAACTGAGAGATACAATTAACTGTGCCGGAATCCACACAAACACCAGCACCCAGGGATGCACAATGGTGGTATACACACACAACAGGTAATACAACAAACCAAACACACCCAACAGCAACGCCGAAATGACCAACGGATGGTATTTTTGCTTACCCCACACACTGTTAAGCACCAACAACGTAATTAACGATACCGGAACGGCAACAAGAAATACAATCCAAAACTGTTGTTCCAAAACCCAGTACAATATTACAAACAATAGTACCGCCAACGTCCAAATCCCCAAAATCGAAACGGTGGTTATCACATCGGTACGGTAGGGGACGCGCACCGGTTTGCCCTCCCACGCATCGTGCGGGGTAATCAAAAAATCCACCGTTACACCAAACACTTGCGCCAATTCCCGCGCCACCTGTAAGTCGGGCAACGATTCCGCCCGCTCCCACTTGGATACCGATTTATCGGAATAGTGAATTTTTTCCGCCAACTCCGCCTGCGTTAAACCCGCTTTGGTGCGCAGGTGAATTAAGTTGCCGGCAAATACGGCTTTCAGCTCATCCACTGGTATCATCCTTTCTGTTCACAAACCGTCCGCAATACCCATTCTACAATGCAATCGGCTACATCCACACCGGTGCAAGCGGTAATACCCGCCAAATGTGCGTTGGAGTTCACCTCGCATACCAACACGCCGTTTGCGGTATGCAACAAATCCACACCGCCAAAACACAACCCCAGCACGTCACAACAACGCCGTGCCAGTGCTTCCTCCTCCGCCGTAGGTACATACGGCTCTGCGTGACCGCCTTGCCGTAAATTGGCGCGAAAATCACCGTCTGACCGACGGCGCATAGCCGCCACCACGCGGTCACCCACCACGTACAACCGCACGTCCTCCCCCGCCGCCTCGCGAATATACCGTTGCAACAAAAACGGGCGAGATTGCATCGCATACGCCAACTCGCGCAGGGCATCCGGTGTATGCACCAGCGATACTTGGTCGCCAAACGAACCGTAACACTCCTTAACCACCAGCGGTAACCCCAGTTGCCGGGCGGCAACATCCAAAAACGAGTCCACCACAGGGGTAACCTCAGTATACGTCATAGGTGCCAACAAGGTGTCCGGTTGCGGAATACCCGCCTGCGCCAACAAGCGGTGGGTTTCACTCTTATCATCGCACACCTCAATGGCGCGCGCGGAATTGAACACCCGCACACCCACGCTTTCCAGCAACTTGGCAAGGCGCGTATCCTTATCCCAAAACAACACAAAATCCGAACATCCCAACTCAACCCCGTCCGGCGTGGTCACACGCGGCGGGCATAACGACATGGTGAGTGCCGTGTTGGGCAACACCGAAAACGTTACCCCGCGTTTGGCGGCGGCTGCGGCAACCCGCACGGCAGGGTCGGGCGGTGCGGTATTCCAAAAACCGTTATAAATTACATAACCAGCCATTGTCAGCTCCCACTGTAATCGCGGTCAATGGTAATTACCACAAACAACCGCGGGTCCACCACCTGCAAGCGGCGTTCCAATTCCGGCTGCAAGGCGGCAATCTCTTGATAATCAAACGGAACCACCACATCAAAAATCAAATTGCTGCGGTGTTCTCCAAACACAACCCGAAAATCGTGCAACGTCAGCGACGGGTGAATGTCCTGCAATATTGTTTCGGTGAGCACGCGCAAATCGCCCACGCGTGCATCCTTTGTGTCCACCGGGTCCATATGAATACACGCAATGAGGTTTAACTCCTGCGCCAGTTCACGTTCAATCTCATCTATCAATTCGTGGCTTTGTAACATATTGCCGTCGCCGGGCACTTCGGCGTGAAGCGAAACAATGCATCGTCCCGGTCCGTAGTTGTGTACAATCAGGTCGTGAATTCCCAAAACACCGTCCCGCGCCAACACGCGACGGCGAATATCCGCCACCAAGTCCGGGTCGGGTGCCTGACCAAGCAACGGCGACACCGTTTCCCGCAGTATACCGAACCCCGACCAAATAACAAACAACGCCACCCCGGCGCCGACCCAACCGTCAATATCCACGCCGGTAATTCGCGCAAATACCGAGGAAAACAACACCACGGCGGTGCAAATCACGTCGTTGCGGCTGTCTGCCGCGGCGGCGAGAAGTGCGTCTGAGCGGATTTTTTCACCAATGCGGCGGTTAAATAACGCCATCCATACTTTTACGGCAATGGCAACCGCCAAAATAACCGTGCTTACCACCGAAAACGACGGGGACGCGGGGTGCAGAATTTTATCCACCGCCGACGAAGCCAGTTCAATACCCGCCAACATAATGAGTGCCGCCACCGTGAGTGCAGACAAATATTCCATACGCCCGTGACCAAACGGATGCTCTTTGTCCGGCGGCGCGGCGGATAACCGAAACCCCACCAACGTAATCACCGACGAACCGGCGTCCGACAGATTGTTAAATGCATCGGCAATCATTGCCACACTGCCGGTAAGCAACCCCGCCAGCAGTTTGCCAAAAAACAGAACCGCGTTGCCCACCAAGCCCGCCGTACCCGCCAATTTGCCGTAATCACCGCGCACGTGCGGGTCGTTCACCTGCTCTGCCCGCGGCACGTAACGCCGAATGAATCGGTCAGTCAGCATATGCGTGCTCCTCTCCAAACAATTCCACACCGGTTTCACGGCGAAGCCCCTGTGCTACAAAACGGAAATACGGGTCGCCGTAGTGATGAAACCGCCGTTCATTGACCATACCGTACAACTGTGTGCCGGTTACCCAGCGCACTTGTGACACTTCTTCCTTTTGCAGTTTCATATCCGGTACGGCAATATCGCGCTTTAACAAATACACATCACACAAGGAATTGCGGCGTACCAACCGTCCCAAAAAAATCAACTCGTTTTCAGAAACGGTAACGCCCAATTCCTCCTCCATTTCGCGGCAAGCGGCAGCAATGCTACCCTCCCCCGCCACGGCGGAGCCGCTGGTAATCGCCCAGACATTCGGCATCATCCGCCGTTTAGACGAGCGGCGTTGAATCAGCATCCGTCCGGCGGAGTTCACCACCCAAATGTGTGTAACCAAATGATGTTCCCCTGACCGAAACCGTGCGCCGCGGTGAATGGTTTTCCCCAGCAGACGGCCGTTTCGGTCGTACAAATCCCATTTTTCCATACACTCTTTCCATTCCTAACAATACAAACATATAAATACATTTTACCTTTTTTTGGGGCAAATGTCTACCCCTTTTTCTTGACACGACAGATTTCTTTGCGTACAATAGAAGAAGGATTAGAAAAGGGTGTGGCGCGCAATATGGAAACACAACGGCTGGATTCACTGGTAATGCAACAATTCGGCGTATCACCGGAAGAGGCCAACGGGCTGATTATGGCGGGGCGTATTTGGATAGGGCACGTGCCGGCTGACAAAGCCGGTATGTCCGTACCGAGCAACACCTCACTCACCCTTATTGAAAAAGCCAAGCGTTACGCCAGCCGTTCCGGATATAAATTAGCCAAAGCACTGAACGTGTTTGGGCAGGACGTATCGGGCCTTACGGTGTGCGACATTGGTGCCAGCAACGGCGGGTTTACGGATTGTTTGCTGCAAAACGGTGCGGCACACGTGTTTGCGGTGGACGTGGCTTACGGTATTTTGGCGTGGGAACTGCGTTGTGACCCGCGCGTAACGGTTCTGGAACGCACCAACGCCCGCCGTCTCACCGTGGAACAGCTGGGCACGGTGTGTGATATGGTCACCGCGGATGTATCGTTCATTTCTTTGCGGAAATTATACCCCGCCATTCGCCAAATCCTCAAACCAAACGGCACGTGTATCTGTCTAATCAAGCCGCAGTTTGAAGCCCACCCCAAACAACTGGGGAAAAACGGCGTGTTAAAAAATCCCGACGATTTACCGCCGCTATTAAATGCGTTATTTGACGCCGCAGCCGCCGAAGGGTTGTTTGTGCAGGATTTAACCGTTTCCCCCATTCACGGCACCAACGGCAACGTAGAATATTTGGCGCGGTTTACCGGTGAGGCACCGCTATCCGGTGAGGAACGACAAGCACGCATTGACCGCGCCGTTCACGAACAACCGGATGACACCGTATAAAACAACACGGGACGAAATGACCAAATGGTCATTTCGTCCCGTTAGTTTTTGCAAAAAGTGTTGATTAATCCGCGAAGTAAATTACCGTAACGTCGGGGTGCAGTTGCAAAAGCGACGCGGGAACTTCCGGCGTAATGGGGCCGTTGATTGCTTTCATCAATATCTCGTGCTTGTCGGCACTCGCCATCAACAAAATTTTGCGCGCTTGCATAATGCTGCCCATACCCATCGTAACGGCTTGGCGCGGCACATCGTCAATAGAATCAAAGAAGCGGGCGTTTGCCTCAATCGTGCTGGGGTCCAAATCCACCACGCGCGTGGGCTTAATAAACGCCGGACCGGGCTCGTTAAAACCAATGTGACCGTCGTACCCAATACCGAGCACCTGAATGTCCACGCCACCAAGCGAAGCAATCAATTCATCGTACCGCTCGCCCTCGGCAACGCCGTCTTCCGCTTTGCCGTTGGGAACGTTGGTGTTTTCCTTGTTAATATTCACGCGGTCAAACAAATGATGATTCATAAACCAACGGTAACTCTGCTCGTCGTCGCCGTCCAACCCGCGGTATTCGTCCAAGTTTACAGAGCGAACACGCGAGAAATCCAGTTTGCCTTCCTCATACCATTTTACCAACTGCGCGTACATACCAACGGGTGTGGAACCGGTAGCCAAGCCAAGCACTCCGTCCGGATGCAGCACCACTTGCGCGGCAATAATTTTGGCGGCTTCGTAGCTCATTTCGTCATAGTTTTTTGTTTTAATAACTTTCATTGTTCAGCCTCCCTTTCTAGTGTAAGACTAGTATTAGTATATACCGTAAAAAAATCCCTGTCTTTGCATAAACAGACATTTTTTTGCACAAAAAGACTATTTTTTTGATTTTATGGTTATAGGCCCCAAAATAAAAATCCCCCCGCATAGCGGGGGTTATTTCATTTTCGGGCATAGCCCTATGCGATACTGGCTGCGCACAAGTGCGCTTTTTATTGGCCTGCCAGCCACGCACCGATTATTTACTACCCGTAAACGGGTTCCGCGGGTCGAACATACTTAACTGATCGCTTTCTGCATCCCTTTTTAATTGATCTGTAATATATTGTTTAATCGCTTTGGTGTTCTTCCCCGCGGTATCAACGTAGTAT
>JAZOLU010000041.1:0-44052 GCA_045653425.1 Acutalibacteraceae bacterium
AGAGATACTATCAACTACCCCTCCGTCTTTTGCCTACGGCAAAATCCACCTCCCCTGACAAGGGGAGGTTTTTCTCATGCTAAAGCTTTTTATCCTCCCCCAGTAAAACTGGGGGTTTATTTTCACGCCTAAAGGCACCAAAAAACTCCGGTTTCCAACAAACATTGAAAACCGGAGTAACATCCGTTTTAGTTAACGCGAGGCGTACCCCAAAAGAACAGTGCCACCGTACCGGGACCGGTGTGACTGCCAATGGTTGTACCGATATCGTAAATTTCCACCTTGCCGTCCAAATTCGGGAACTTCTCCTCCACCAAATCGGCTACGGCGCGAGCATCCTCGTAACAGGCGGAATGACTAATATAACATTTGCCGTTATACCCCGTACCGCGGGCGGCGTATTCTGTCATACGTTCCACAATGGCTTTAATTACCGGCCGCTTGCCGCGAATTTTACTGCGCGGCACCAGTTGCCCTTTGTCATTCACGTTAAGCAACGGGCAAATGTTCAGCAACCCGCCAAACCAACCCGCCGCTTTGGAAATGCGGCCGCCCTTAACGTAAAACGTCAAGTCGGTGGAAAAGAACCAGTGATGCACCTCGTTTTTATGTTGTTCAGCCCAATCGCGCACCTCGTCAATGGTAGCGCCCGCATCACGCATATCCGCCAGTTTGTCCATAAGTAGCCCAAAACCGGAAGACGCCGCCAACGAATCCACCACAAAAATGCGGCGGTCGGGATACCGTTCCGCGGCAATAGCAGCCGCGTTGCGTGCCGAGTTCACCGAACCCGAAATGCCGGAGGACAACGCTAAATGCAATACGTCTTTCCCCTCCGCCAGCAGGGAATCAAAATACTCCAAGTACTCGGAAATGTTTACCTGCGAGGTAGAGGTTTCTGCCCCCTCTGCCATACGGCGGTAAAATTCCGGAAACGAAATAGTCTGCCCCAAGTCATCTGCGCGTTCCACGCCGTCCAATGTGTAGTGAAAACAGATGTACCGAATGTTCCGCCTCTCAAAATGCGCCTTGGTCAAATCTGCCGTAGAACAACAACTCAAAATAAAATCGCTCATACCAAATTCCTCCGTTTTATTGCACCGCACAGCGGGCGTATGTTTACCGTTAGCAGTATACCACAATTTCTCGCTCATTGTACTCTCTGTCGGCAATTATTCTCTCTACAAATAAAATCGCCGCAGTGGAATGGCGCACAGCCACTCTACTACGACGAGAATTTGTAAAAAAGACCCCGCATTTTGTCGTTTATACCGCGTGCAATCGCCCGTTTTCCAACCGCCACACACTTTCGCACCCTGCCACGGTTGTGTTTTTATGAGAAATGAGCAACACCGCTCGGTCGCGCAATGTGCGCAGGTTGTTAAGCAGTTGTTCCTCAGTAGCGGCATCCAGTGCCGAGGTACATTCGTCCAACAACAGTATCGGCGCATTGTGAAGCACCGCGCGCGCAATACCAATCCGCTGCGCTTGACCCTCGGACACACCAAAACCGTTTTCACCAACAAGGGTATCCAGTCCTTGCGGCAACGTTGCCACAAAGTCGTCCAAACACGCCAACCGCAATGCCTCATTCAAGCGTTCTTCGGCAACAGGGCGGAAAAAGGCAATGTTTTGGCGCAAGGTACCAGCAATTAACGGATTCCCCTGCGGTACATACGCCATTAAACAACGCGTGGCCGCGCTGGCCGGCACCGAAACCTCGCCTTCCAGCGTAATCTCCCCCGCGGTGCACGGATGAATGGCCAAAATTAATTTCATTAACGTGCTTTTCCCAATACCGGAAGCACCCACCAACGCCACACATTCCCCGCGGCGCACCGTCAACGTAACGTCTTGCAACACCGGGGTATCGTCATCGTACGCAAATGACACGTCGGATAACGTTAACTGCCGAAACCCCTGTGCCAACAAGCGACTATCCGCGGGCAAGCACGGTTTTGGTTCTGCCGGCAACGAATCTGTTTGATACAGTCGCTCTGCCGACGCCATCATCGCATAATACTGCGTTAACAATCCGGAAGCACCGCGCAACGGCACCTGCAACTGCGATACAATTTGCAGCAATGCGGTAAGTGCGCCAACTGTCATAGTGCCCATCACCAAACCAAACACGCACCACACCAGCACCACATAATAGGCCGCCGTCATTATCATATACAACCCGCTGCTGCCGAGCACTTGCAACCGGTTGCGGCGCAACTTTCGCCACAAATACACCTGCTGGCGGTCATCCAGTTGTTCTTCTACCGCCTCTTGGTTATCAAACGCCTTAATAAACAACAAATGCGATACCATTTCCTGCATAAAAGAGCGGGTTTTTCCGTTTGCTTCTTGGCACCACTTATGCAGTTGCTTTAATCGCGAACCATACCACCGACTGCACACAATACCAAGTATGCCCACCGCTATCATCACCAACGTGAGTTGGGGGGCTAACATGGTCATTACCGTAATGCACCCGACCAACCTGGCTACCATAGATGCCGCCGATGGGAGCAGCCCGACAAGGCTATTGGACACCACGGTGACATCGCTGGTGAGTTGTGTCAGCAACTCGCCGGAGTGATGGGTATGTACCGTTGCATAATCGGCACGCAACAACGAGGCAAATACCCGCTTCTGCAACGCGATTTCCACCTTGCCGGCGAGGTAGACTCGCCAATGAGAAATGGTGGCATACAACACAACCTGACCGATAACCACGGCTACCACTGTGAGCGCAGGGCGGTATAATATCGGTTGCCGCAAACAATCCCATAACGTGTGAACGGCAGTGCTTTCCAGCAAAGTTTGCGCGGCACCCAGCAGTTCTTTGGACAACAGTGCCAACCAAATATACGCCAGTGCCAATGCCGTTTCCAGCAACGCCAGCACCAGCACTCCCGACAGTTGACGGCGCGTGTGGCGGTACAGCCACGCACCGGCCGTGTTTTTTTCTTTCATCGGCGCCACCTCCGCAAACGAGCCACCGCCCGAAAAATGAACGGGCGCAACGGGCGTAGCCACATCCAAACCGTACTGTACAGTCGGTAGGCCACACTGCGGCAACTGCCCGCCTTTCCTGCACGGATAAAGCCGGTCATTACCGCCCGTACGCACTCCTTTGGTAAGCCGACTTCTAACTCGCGTTGCGCATCCCCTGCCAACGTATAGGTGTCTGAGTGCACGTGTAAAATACGGTGCAACACAAACGTGCCGTCCGGACGGCGGTATAACGGTACATCCCCACGCCGCAACGCGCGCGGGTCACACGCCGATAAAATGGCGCAATCGCGTTTGTGGGCAAACAACGGGCGCATACTGTTCCCCGTTACGCCCAGTGTGACCGTTAGCCCTTGACGGAAAGATTCCTCCATCATTGGCAACAAATCTGCTAGGGGCACCGTCATTTCTATCGGTTTCATATGAGTAACTCCGCCTCGCGCAGTTTGTCCGCAAAAGCGGCCACATCCGCCGCCGCGGTAGCGGCATCCACCGCATACTCCGCCGTGAGTGCCGCGCACAATTCCTCCACCGCACATTCTTCTTGCAGGTGTTTCCACAAAAATGCGCCGGTTTCATTCAATGTAATAAGTCCCTCAAAGTCCAACGTTTGCCGACCAACGGCAACCACCACGTACTCACCGCAAATTTCGCGCAAGACAAATCCTTCTTTAATTTTCATAGCACTTCTCCTTTTATAACCCCACGGCAGCGCGAACCGTTTCCACTGCCTTGGTACTAATCGTACACCCCAGTAAAAATACCGGCACGCTGTTAATCAGTCGCACGGCGGAATCTATCAGTTTTTCTCCCAACGCGCTGTCGTGAAACGGCATAGGCAATTCACGGTTCATATACAGCATCGCCTCGGTAGCTGATAACCGCCGAATGGTGTTTTGCGAGTTTCGCTCCAAAAACACCACCGCACGTAACGGCGCGGCAATGTTGTTGTTCAAATCGGTTTTTCCGCTCCACGGCGTTCCGTAAATCATAGGTTCACCGTCTTGGTTAAAACGAACAGTCGGTTTGTCGTCGTTAACCATCACCACTCGCTCACCGTAACACTCTCGCCACAACCCACTGTGCGTGGATTTGCCCGTACCGGGTGGGGCGGAAAACACCAAACCGTGACCGTCAAATGCCAAGGCGGAACTGTGCAGCACCAACCCACCCAGATAGGTCACGCGGTCGGCAAATACCGAACCAGTCAGCATATACTCAAAGTCCGTGAGCGACAACGTGGGATGCGCTCGACTGCGCAACACGCAAATATCCGCCTCGGTATAATCCGGCGTAACGGTAATGGTTTGGAGTAACCGCCCCGTCTTACCGCCGTATACACACCGACAACGGCGGCCGTCGGGTAACTGCACAACGTGCAATGTGTCTCGGCAGCGTTCCACCGTTCCCACCGGTGCTACCAGCACGTCCGGCGTTTCGCACCGAATACGTAAATCCGGTGTACGGGAAGTGTCATCTGCATAATCGCGCAGACGGCGGTCAAAAAACGCCGTGTCCACCGCGGTTATTTCGGTTGTTAAACCGGCAATGCACACCCGATACATCGTCATTACTCCTTTACTGTTGTTTTAATAAATAAGACAACGTCATTAAACTGTCGCCCAGATGCACGTTTTCCACCACCACGTCGGGGTAATCCAGCAAAATATCATAGTGGCTGAAATTCCAAAAGGCGCGCACACCGGCATTCACCAACCGTTCCACCAACTGCGGTGCGGCGCAGCGCGGAACACACAATACCGCCGCTTGCGGGCGTTTCTGGTCGCAAAACACCTCCAGCGAAGCGGTTGACTGTATGGTTATCCCGTTGAGCACCGTGCCGATAAGTGTGGGTGCATCATCAAAAATGCCCAGCAGCGGCAAGCCCTTGCCGGCAAAATCAATGTGATTTACCAACGCCTGCCCCAGGTTGCCCGCACCGATAAGCACCATACCGTTGCTACCACCAATACCAAGAATATGCCCCAATTCGGCGCACAAACGCTCCGTAGCATATCCGTAACCTTGCTGGCCGAACTCACCGAAGCAATTCAGGTCCTGCCGAATCTGTGACGCGGTCAACCCCATTCTTTTCGCCAATTCGCGCGAGGAAATACGGGCCACACCACTGTCACGCAGGTCGCAGAAAAACCGATAATAGCGCGGCAATCGCCGCACCACCGGCATAGCAATCGGTGTTTCTTTTTCAGCCATACTACCCCATCCTTATTGTTCCAGCTCGCGCGTGTAATCCAACAAACCACCCGCCAGCAAAATGGCCGTTTGCCGCTCGGAGAAACCGGCGTTCAACGGATATTCCTCGCCCGTCGTCTCGTTTTTAAGCACCACGGGTTCCCCGTTTTGGATACGGCGGCGAATATCCGGCAACGACAACGTGTCGTACAACGAGATGTTATCGTAATCCGCCTCGTTTACAAAGGTGAACGGCAAAATACCGGCGTTAATTAAGTTTGCCACGTGAATACGTGCAAACGATTTCACTACCACGGCACGAATGCCCAAATACAACGGTGCCAGCGCCGCGTGTTCACGGGAACTGCCCTGCCCGTAGTTGGAACCGCCAACAATGATGCCCGCACCCTCGGCCTCACAACGCGCCGGGAATTCGGGGTCGCAACGCACAAAGCAATGCTGAGAAATGGCAGGAATATTGGAACGCAACGGCAATATCTTGGCACCCGCCGGCTTAATGTGGTCGGTGGTAATGTTATCGCCCACTTTTAACAGTACCTTGGCACGGATATGCTCGTCCAACGGTTGCGTGCGGGGGAACGGCTTAATGTTCGGGCCGCGTACAATTTCCACCGCGTCCATTTCGCTTTCCGGCGCGGGGGGAATAATCATATTGTCGTCAATACGGAAACTTTCGGGCATCGATACCGTTATCGGCTCACCCAACGTACGCGGGTCGGTAAGCACACCGGTAAGTGCCGAAACCGCCGCCGTTTCCGGACTGACCAAGTATACCTGCCCGTCTGCCGTGCCGGAACGCCCCTCAAAGTTGCGGTTAAAGGTGCGCAACGACACGCCGCCGGAATTGGGAGATTGACCCATACCAATGCACGGACCGCAAGCACATTCCAAAATACGCGCACCGGCGGCAATCAAATCCGCCAACGCGCCGTTTTCCGCCAGCATCGTGTATACCTGTTTAGAACCGGGTGCAATGGACAAACTGACATTGGGGTGCACTGTGCGCCCTTTCAAAATGGCCGCCACTTTCAGCAAATCCATTAACGACGAGTTGGTGCAAGAACCAATACAGCACTGGTCCACCGCAATGGTACCAATATCGCTCACCGCGCGCACCGCATCCGGCGAATGAGGACACGCCGCCAACGGTACCAGTGTGTTCAAATCAATGGTAATCACTTCGTCATACTCGGCATCCTCATCGGGTTGCAGTGCCACCCAATCCGCCTCGCGCCCTTGCGCTTTCATAAACGCACGGGTAACATCATCCGACGGGAAAATGGAGGTGGAAGCGCCCAATTCTGCCCCCATATTGGTAATGGTGGCGCGTTCCGGTACCGACAACGTAGCAACACCCGGGCCGCCGTATTCCACAATCTTGCCAACGCCGCCCTTTACGGTCATACGGCGCAACACTTCCAAAATAACGTCTTTGGCGGCTACCCACGGTTGCAACGCACCCGTCAGGTTTACGCGCACCATACGCGGCATGGTGATGTAATATGTACCGCCGCCCATAGCAACTGCCACGTCCAGTCCGCCCGCACCAAAGGCCAACATACCAATGCCGCCACCGGTAGGCGTGTGGCTGTCCGACCCAATCAGCGTTTTGCCGGGAATACCGAACCGCTCCAAATGCACCTGATGGCAAATACCGTTGCCGGGGCGAGAAAAATACAATCCGTGTTTTTTACATACCGTTTGAATATAGCGGTGGTCGTCCGCGTTTTCAAATCCGGTTTGCAGAGTATTGTGGTCAATGTAAGCCACCGAGCGCTCGGTACGCACCCGCGGGACACCCATTGCCTCAAACTCCAAATAGGCCATTGTGCCGGTAGCGTCCTGCGTCAGCGTTTGGTCAATTTTCAAACCAATTTCCTCGCCAACCTTCATTTCGCCGCAAACCAGATGTGAACGAATCAACTTTTGTGCCAGTGTATAACCCATGGTAGTCACTCCTTGTCATAATTACTTTTAATTATACGGTAAAAGGTATGCTTTTGTCAATGATTAAGCAATTTTGCCAAACCTTTTCATTTCCTCTTGATTATCTGCGCAAAATGCGCTATAATAAACAAGAACGTTTGGCGAGAATATCGCCTTTCGCAATATGTTTTGTTTTATTTCTTGCCCGGAAAGGTGTGTGGAAACCGTATGATTCGTATGGAAAATCATTTGGGAACTATTGAGATTTCGCAAGAATACTTTGCCTATCTCATCGGCAATGCGGCCTCCTCCTGTTACGGCGTTGCCGGTATGGTAAAAAGCGGCACGCGGCAGGGGTTGCGTTCCATCTTCTTCCGCCGCTCGTTTGCGGACGAAGGCATTCGTGTTCGCAGTGAAGCCGGCAAGTTGGTGGTGGATGTCCACATTTGTGTGATTCACGGAATGAACATTGCCGAAATTTCCAAAAGCATTGTCAACAAGGTACGCTACACGGTGGAGGAAGCCACCGGTTTAACGGTAAAACGCGTCAACGTGTATGTTGACGGAATGAAACCCGAATAACCTATGCTACGGGTTTTGTTCCCGTGCTATCAAAGGAGTGCTACACTTGATACAAGGTAACCAGTTGCGCGATGCAATGATTTCTGCATCCAACGCGCTTTCCCTGCAAAAACAGCAGGTGGATGAACTCAACATTTTCCCCGTTCCCGATGGGGATACCGGCACCAATATGTCTATGACGATTTCTGCCGCCGCGCGGGAACTCGCCCGTTTGCAAAACCCCACGGTCAGTGAAACCGCGGACACCGCTTCGTCCTCGCTGTTGCGTGGTGCGCGCGGGAACTCCGGTGTTATTTTATCGTTGTTGTTCCGCGGGTTTTCCAAAGGGTTAAAAGGCAAAACGGAGGCCAACGGTGCCGACTTGGCCGCCGCGCTCAAACTGGGTGTGGAGGCCGCCTACAAAGCGGTTATGAAACCCACGGAAGGCACCATTCTTACCGTTGCGCGCGAAGCGGCGGACAAAGGCGTGGCTGTCAGCGCGGAGGACTCCTCGGTGGAAGCCGTGTGGGAAGCCATTTGTGCCGAAGCGGATGCTTCGTTGCAGCGCACACCCGACCTGTTGCCGGTCCTTAAAAAGGCCGGCGTGGTGGATGCGGGCGGTCAAGGTTTGTGCATCATTCTGCGTGCCATGCAAGCCGTGTTCCGCGGGGAACCCATAGTGCAAGGCGACACAGCGGTTTCTGCTTCGGCAACGGAGCGCAAAGTAAGCGCCGCGGGCTCATTTGAAACGGACATTACCTTTACCTACTGCACCGAATTTATTGTAGCGCGGGACAAAACCTGTACCAAGGACCCGCTAAAACTGCGTGCCTATTTGGAAACCATTGGCGACTGCGTGGTTGTGGTGGACGATGAGGATATCATTAAAGTTCACGTCCACACCTACGACCCCGGCAAGGCCTTGTCCAAAGGTGTGGAATACGGTCAATTTGAAACCGTTAAGGTAGAAAATATGCGTATTCAGCACGAAAACGCCGGTTGGGTGGACACGCCCGAAGCCGCAGAGCCCGTGGCACCTGTCCGCGCCGAGCCGGAGGAAGAATTCGGCTTTGTGGCGGTAGCGGCGGGCGACGGTCTGCGCACCCTATTTACCGATTTGGGATGTCAGCAGGTGGTATCGGGCGGTCAAACGATGAACCCCTCCACCGACGATATTTTGAATGCAATTGAAGCCACCCCCGCCAAGGTGGTGTATGTACTTCCCAACAATAAAAACATCATCCTCGCCGCCGAACAAGCCATTCCGCTGGCGGACCGCGAAGTACACGTCCTCCCCACCCGTACCATTCCGCAGGGTATTGCGGCTATGTTGGGGTTTGACCCCGATGCCGAGGTGGAGGCAAACTTAATTGCGATGATGAAAGCGGCAGACAACGTAGCTACCGGTTCCGTTACCTTTGCCGCAAGGGATAGCGATTTTGAAAACCGCGCCATCCACGAAGGGGATATTTTAGCGTTGGATAACGGCAAACTGTCGTTTACCGATACGGACATTCATCACGCGGTGGTTAAACTCACACGGAATATGGCATCGACTCGCCGCTTGTCCGGTAAAAGTGTGGACTTTATTACATTGCTGTTCGGTGAAGGCGTCACCGAAGAAGAGGCAGAGGGTGTTCGCAATGTACTGGCAGCCAAGTTGGGTAACGACGTGGAAATCACCGTTTTGTGCGGTGGTCAACCGGTGTACTACTACTTTATCTCTATTGAATAAGTGTCATTCAACGTCAGCCGATAACGCCCTTTGGTGTTATCGGCTGTTTTACAACGTGGGAAAGGAGGGCTTTTCTTGCTCACGGCAGATACTTCCGTACAGTTCTTAAAAGGCGTGGGAGAAAAGCGGGCGGCGTTGCTCGCCAAGCTGGATATTCACACCGTAGGCGACTTGTTGGCGCACTACCCTCGGCAATATGAGGATTGGTCGGCGGTGTTACCCATTGCCACCGCCCCGCGCGGCGAGGTGTGTTGCGTACGTGCCACAGCGTTGTCGGCACCGGTGGAACACCGCGTTCGTAAAGGGTTGTCGCTATTCACCTTCACCGCGGCAGATGCTACCGCCACCTTGCGCGTCACGTTGTTTAACAATCCGTATGCGGCGCAAAAAATTAAAGCGGGGCAAGAGTACCTCTTTTTCGGTACGCTCGCCGGTGGTCGCTCGCCGGAAATGACCTCTCCGCTCATTGAATCGGCAGAAACGGGGGCGCGTATTCGCCCCATTTACCCGCTTACCGCGGGGCTTACCTCACGCTACTTAGAAAAAATCATCGCCACCGCGTTGCTGGAACTGGACACCGTGCTGGACAATGACCCCTTACCCTCCTCTCTGCGACAAACGCATCGGTTGTGCACACGGCGGTATGCGCTGGGCAACATCCACTTCCCCACCGACCGCGAAGCGTTGGAAACGGCGCGACACCGCTTGGTGTTTGAGGAATTGTTGTTGTTACAGTTGGGATTACTGGGGATGAAAGGGCGCACACAGGCGCAAACCGCCGTGTGCATCCACAACGATTATACGCGGGATTTCTGTTCGGCACTGCCATTCACGCTCACCGGCGCGCAATCCCGCGCCGTACACGATTGTGTAGAGGATATGCGCCGCCCCGTTCCTATGAATCGGTTATTGCAAGGCGACGTGGGAAGCGGCAAAACGGCGGTGGCGGCGTGTGTAGCATACACGGCCATTCGCAACGGCTGGCAGTGCGTGGTTATGGCACCCACCGAAATTTTGGCGCGTCAACATCAAGAATCGTTTAAGCGGTTGTTTGCCGACAAACCCAACGTGCACGTGGGACTGCTTACCGGCTCGCTCACCAAAACACAAAAGCGTGAGGTGCTGGAACAGGTAGAAAGCGGCGCGTGTCAACTGTTGGTAGGTACCCACGCGGTACTGTCCGAATCGGTGCGTTTTGCCGCCTTGGGTTTGGTAATCACCGATGAGCAACACCGCTTTGGTGTACGTCAACGTGCGGCACTGGCCGCCAAAGGCGCACACCCGCACCTGCTGGTTATGTCTGCCACCCCCATTCCGCGCACGCTGGCACTAATGGTATACGGCGACTTGGATGTATCGGTACTGGACGAACTCCCTCCTGGACGCACCCCCATAAGCACCTATGCCGTGGGAACCGACAAGCGTGACCGCGCTTACGGGTACGTTCGGAAGTTTTTGGACGAAGGGCGTCAAGCGTATGTGGTGTGCCCGTTGGTGGAAGAAGGCGAAACCGACTTGGTGGCGGCGGAAGCCTACGTTAAGCAACTGTCAGAAGGACCGTTTCGCGGCTACCGCGTGGGGTTACTCCACGGCAAAATGAAAGCCCGCGACAAAGACAATGTGATGCGCGCATTTGCCGCCGGTGACTTATCGTTGTTGGTCTCCACAACGGTGGTGGAAGTGGGAATGGACGTTCCCAACGCGGTACTAATGGTAATCGAAAACGCTGAGCGATTCGGTCTGGCACAGTTGCACCAACTGCGCGGCCGGGTAGGGCGCGGCAAGCACGCCTCCTCCTGTATTCTTATTTCCGACGCCCAAAACGAGGAAGCCGTGCGCCGCTTACGGGTAATGTGCGAAACGACGGATGGTTTCAAAATTGCCGATGCCGACCTGCAATT
This sequence comes from Acutalibacteraceae bacterium, assembly GCA_045653425.1. Lineage (GTDB taxonomy): Bacteria > Bacillota > Clostridia > Oscillospirales > Acutalibacteraceae > RGIG3009. The sequence goes on from JAZOLU010000041.1 coordinate 11,341, forward strand.
GCGTGGACCGGGCGACTTTTTCGGTAACCGCCAACACGGTTTACCGGAACTGAAAATTGCGGATTTACTGAGCGATATGTCGGTGTTGCACGAGGCACAAACGGCCGCACGTGCTCTGCACACCGCCGACCCGACGCTGGCCTTACCGGAACACCGTCGGTTAAACGAGTGTGTGTCCGCACTGTTCGCCCGCAACGGCGAGCAAGGGCTGAATTAACAACAAAGCCGAGGCGAAACGCCTCGGCTTTGTTGTTTGTCTTATAATTCGTCCAGTGTGAGTTCGTATGCCGGCAAAAACTCCTCCAAAAAGCAATCCACCGCCGGCAGTTTCATAGCGCGGATGGCGCGCTCGGTAGCCGCACGCGCTTGCGCAAATTCGCGATTCCCCTGCTTTAATTCCTCCACACATTTAATCAGTGCCGCCAATTTATCCGCCGCTTTTACCAGCCGTTGTTCTTCGGCTGCGCCCTGTTCCGGCAGCAACAGTTCTCGATAATCTGCCTCCAAATCCGTCGGCAGTTTGGAAAGCAGTTTGTTGGCCGCTATCTCCTCCACCTGACGGTACGCCGCTTGAATAGCGGGGTTATCGTATTTTACCGGTGTGGGCATATCTCCCGTTAAAATTTCCGGCGCGTCGTGGTACAACGCCATCAGCACACAACGGTTAACATCCACCTGTCCGCCGAAACGGCGGTTGTGAAGTAGCGCCAACACGTGGGCAAGCACCGCCACATCGTGCGAATGTTCGCACACGTTTTCGGTGGAGGTGTTGCGCATCAGCGCCCAGCGGTTAATGTTTTTCATACGCGACAGTATCGCAAAAAATGAATACATCGTATTCGCTCCTTTTACAGCAATCCGCAACCGCCGTTACACCTGAACAAAGCCCAGTTTCTTCATCGCCTTGCCCAAGGTGCGCCCCGCCACGCGAGAGGCATTTTCCGCTCCTTGTTTCATAAGCGTATCTAACTGCGCTTTGTCTTGCATTAGCAGTGCAAAGCGTTCCTGAATGGGTTTTAATTCACAGGCAACCGCCTCGCCCACCGCGGTTTTGAAGTCCCCGTAGCCGCGACCGTCAAATTCCTGCTCAATGGCCGCCATATCCTTGCCGGTAACGGCGGAATAAATCTCCATCAAGTTGTTAATTCCATCTTTGCCGGGAGCGTACCGTACTTTCGCTTCACTGTCCGTGACGGCACGGCGGAACTTGCGCAAAATAGTGTCCGCGTCGTCCTTTAACGAAATAAACGCATTTTGGTTATCGTCCGATTTGGACATTTTTTTGGTCGGCTCCTGCAACGAGCGCACGCGAGCACCCGTTTTCATAATGTACGGTTCCGGTACGGTAAAGGTGCCGGGGTGCAGATTGTTAAACCGCAACGCAATGTCTCTGGTTAATTCGCAGTGTTGCTTTTGGTCCTCGCCCACCGGCACGTATTGCGGCTGATACAGCAAAATGTCCGCCGCCATCAGCACGGGATAGGTGAACAAGCCGGCGGTGGGGTTACCACCCTGTTTGGCGGACTTGTCCTTAAACTGTGTCATCCGCGACAGTTCCCCAAACTGCGTATGGCACGAAAGCAACCACGACAGTTGCGCGTGTTCCGGCACTTGCGATTGCACAAACAGTAACGACTTTTGCGGGTCCAGCCCAATGGCCAACAATAACGCAAACATTTCCCGCGTTTGCTGGCGCAATTTGGCGGGTTCTTGATGTACGGTAATGGCGTGCAAATCCGCCACGGCAAAAAAACAATCAAACGATTCTTGCATAGCCACCCAGTTGCGCAGAGCACCCAAGTAGTTACCCAATGTGGGCGTACCGGTGGGCTGAATGCAGCTTAACGCACGCGGCAAACGGGGTGTTTCGACAGTATTGGTCATTTCCGACATAAAAATCATCCTTAGAATACAAAATCTTTTTCTTATAATACCATACTCACATTGACTTTTTCAACCGAAAATTGTAATATATTTGTATATGTCTGAAATATAGGAGGATTCCCATGAGTTCCCTGCAAGAATTAGCCGATGTGTTGTTCCCCAACGTGCACGACACACCGGAGGATTGTGAGCACCGTTTCCCGCCCCGCCAACTGGCAGAGGGTGCGCGGGTGGTGCGCATTGCGCCCTCCCCTACGGGGTATTTGCACTTAGGCGTGTTGTTCACCGCCACGGTGAACTATTTAACCGCGCGCGCTACCAACGGCGTGTTTTACTTCCGCTTGGAAGATACCGACAAAAAACGTGAAGTAGATGGCGGGGCAGCGGATATTTTATCCGGTCTGCGCCAATACGGTTTGGTAATTGACGAAGGGTACGAAGCCCCCGGCCGCGAAACCGGTAACTACGGCCCCTACCGCCAAAGCGACCGTGCTCACTTATATCACATTTACGCCAAAGCATTGGTACTGCAAGGATTGGCGTACCCCTGCTTTTGCACGGCCGAACAACTGGAAACCGTACGCGCCGGACAAGAAGCGCAAAAACAACGCACCGGCTATTACGGCACCTACGCCTCTTGTCGCACGCTCACGCCGGAACAAGCCATTGGGAAGGTGCGCGACGGTGCGCCGTATGTGTTGCGCTTGCGTTCCCCGGGGGATGAATCCCGCCGCATAAAATTTGACGACGTTATTAAAGGCACCATTGAAATGCCGGAAAACGACCAGGACATTGTGTTGCTCAAAACCGACGGTATTCCCACGTACCATTTTGCGCACGCGGTGGATGACCATTTAATGCACACTACCCACGTGATTCGCGGTGATGAATGGATTGCCTCGGTACCGATTCATCTGCAACTGTTCCGCGTATTGGGTTTTAAGCCGCCCAAGTACGCGCACGTCAGCCCTATTATGAAGGAAGATAACGGCGGCAAACGCAAGTTATCGAAGCGCAAAGACCCCGAAGCCGCCGTGCACTTTTACGCGGAACAAGGGTATCCCGCCGACAGTGTGCAGGAATATTTGCTCACCATTGCCAACAGTGATTACGAGGAATGGCGCCGCCATAATCCGGACAAGCCGCGCAGTGCGTTCCCGTTCAATCTTAAAAAGATGAGCGTGTCGGGTGCGTTGTTTGACTTGGACAAACTCAACGACGTGAGCAAAAACATCATCGCCGGTATGGATGCTACCCAAGTGACAGAGGCGGTGCTGGCGTGGGCCAAAGCGGAAAATCCCGCGTTGTATGAGCAGTTGTCTGCCAACCCCGCCTTTACCCGCGGCATTTTCGCCATTGACCGCGGCGGTCCCAAACCGCGTAAGGATTTGTCCCGTTGGAATGAAGTGCCCGCCTACTGTGAATACTTCTTCCAACGCCCCACGGCGTATCCGTGGCCGGAACAACTGGCAAGCGAGGATATCCGCGCCATTTTGGAGGCCTACCCCGCCGTGTATGACCCCGCGCAGGACAAGCAAGCCTGGTTCGACACCGTGAAGGCACTGTGTCCCTCACTGGGATTTTGTCCCGAAATTAAGGAATATAAAAAGCAACCGGAGGCCTACAAAGGCCACGTTGGTGATGTAAGCACCGTCATTCGCGTGGCGGTCACCGGGCGTCGCAACACACCGGATTTGTGCGGTATTATGAGCTTGCTCGGTACCAATGAAGTATGTGCGCGGCTGGCTGCCGCAGCAAAAACCCTGGGGAGGTAACCATTATGTCAGAAGAACGCATTAACGCCACCGAAATGGGCGGCAACTTTATTCACGATATTATTGACGAAGAATTGCAGCCAAACGGCCGCTGTTACGGGAAACAAGTGCACACCCGTTTCCCGCCGGAACCCAATGGCTATTTGCACATTGGGCACGCCAAAGCCATTTGCATTGATTTCGGCACGGCACTCAAATACGGCGGCATTTGCAATTTGCGTATGGACGACACCAATCCCACCAAAGAGGATGAAGAATACGTCGACGCCATTCAGGAGGACATCCACTGGCTGGGCTACGATTGGGACGACCGTTTCTATTTTGCTTCGGATTATTTTGAGCAAATGTATGACATTGCCGTTTCGCTGATTGAGCGAGGATTGGCCTATGTGTGCGAATTATCGCCGGAAGAAATGCGCGAAAGCCGCGGCGATTTAACGCATCCCGCCGTTAGCCCTTACCGCGACCGACCGGTGGCGGAAAGTTTGGATTTGTTCAAACGGATGCGCGCCGGCGAATTTGCAGACGGTGCTATGACCCTGCGTGCTAAAATCGATTTGGCAAGCGGCAACTTTAATATGCGTGACCCGGTCATTTACCGCATTAACCACGCGCCCCATCATCGCCAGGGCGACCGTTGGTGCATTTACCCGATGTACGACTTTGCCCATCCGTTGGAAGATGCGATTGAGGGGATTACCCATTCCCTGTGTTCGCTGGAATTTGAAGACCACCGTCCCCTTTACAACTGGGTGGTAGAACACGCCGATTTGGAAGGCAAACCTCGCCAGATTGAGTTTGCGCGTTTGAACATCAACTACACCGTAATGTCCAAGCGCAAACTGCGCCAGTTGGTGGAGGAGGGTTTTGTTTCCGGCTGGGACGACCCGCGTATGCCCACCCTGCGTGGCTTGCGCCGTCGCGGGTACACCCCTGCCTCGGTGCGGAATTTTATTGAGCGCGTAGGTGTGGCCAAGGTGCCCAGCACAGTGGAGGTTGCTTTGCTGGAACACTGCTTGCGGGATGACCTAAATGAGATCGCCACCCGCGCTATGGCGGTGCTTAAACCGGTAAAACTCACCATTACCAACTATCCGGAAGACAAAAGCGAGCAGTTTGACGTGGAAAATCATCCCTCGTACCCCGAACGCGGCACGCACACCGTGTCCTTCTCGCGTTCGCTGTGGGTGGAGCAAGACGACTTTATGGAAGAGCCGGTAAAAGGCTATTTCCGCTTGTTCCCCGGCAACGAGGTACGGTTAAAATCCGCTTACGTTGTGCGTTGCACCGGATGTGTAAAGGACGAAAACGGCAATGTGGTGGAAATTTTGGCCACGTACGACCCCGAAACACGCGGCGGCACCACGCCGGATGGGCGCAAGGTGCGCGGCACCATTCATTGGGTGGATGCCGCCACGGCCAAAAATGCCGAAGTGCGGTTGTACAATTCGCTGTTTAACAACGCCGAACCCGAAGGCGGCGAAACCAATTTCCTTGATTGCCTAAACGAGGCATCGCTGGAAACGCTAACCAACTGCAAAGTGGAAGCGGGTATTCTCCCCGCCAAAGCCCCCACGGCATTCCAGTTCTTGCGGCTGGGCTATTTCTGTGTAGATAGCGTGGACAGCACCGAGGAACACCCCGTGTTCAACCGCTCGGTAGGGCTTAAAGACAGTTTTAACAAAAAATAATCGGCACACATAAACGCGCCCCGCAGTGAATACTGCGGGGCGCTGATTTTTGTGTTAAATTTAAATGGTGCCGTCGTCATCCGCATTGGCGGAATTGTGTTTACCCACACGCTTGGCACGGCGCATATCGTCTTTACTATATTGTTTTGGAATTACGGAAACTTCCCGTTCACATTCCGAAGCATCGGTAAACACAGCTTCTTCCTTGTCGGTCAACGCCGCATCCGTCTCCAAGTTCAAGTCCAACCGCTTATCAATATCCTCCTCAGGATGTTCTTGGTAGTACGGGTCAATAATCGTCTTTTTTACCAACGGAAAAATAGTGAACTGAATAAGGAACGACCGAAACGCCGGTAAAACAAACAACGCGGCGGCAATCACTATTGACAAGGCAATCCAAAAGAAATTATACAATAAAAACGCGAGCAACGCGTAAACCGCCACCAAGGTAACGGTAATGAGTAAGTTTTGCTTCATACCGCCAATGGCAAATAACACGCTGTTACGCAACAGTTGTTTGGTGGAAAATTTAAAGGTGATGAGTTGCAAATATACATAATATCGTGCAAACACAAACATCATCGCCACCAAAGTGGCGACCATAGCGGCAATGGCCGACATTAACGAAAAACTCTCGGAAGATAATACCGCCATCCAATAAAAGTACAAGCTAAACAAAATAACGCCGCCTGCAACCAGCTCCAAAATGCCAACCCACAACGCTTGCTTCCAGTTCTTTTTAATGGCATCAAAAAAATCGTCGGGCAAAAAGGCGTGCTTTTCCCGCACGTAACTGCGGGTAATACTTGTTAACCCTACCTCCGCCAAGCCACGGGTTACCACCGGCAAGGATACCAGTATATACAGTAAATTGGCAACCATCAATTTCCAGAATTTGCGCCCATACAACTCCCAAAACAGAAAAAAACGTCTTTTCTTCGGTTGGTTTTTGGATACCCCCGGTCCCGGTTTACTTTGGTCAAACATTGAAAAAAATCCCGCCATATTGACACTCCTTTTCCGTACATCCTACAACCATCCGGCACACAACAAACGCATACCGACATCCAGCGCACCCGCGCCCAGCAACAACAATAATAATAACAAAAATCGCACAATATACAATCGAAAATCCTGCCATAAACCGCCACAATGCGCCGAACGCGGTAACAGTTGCACCGTAAACCGCAATGACATTCGCAAACATTCCGAGGCACCCATCAGCAACGCCACGGCCTCCATAGCAGAATGAGGCAACAACACAACCGCGGCCACCGCAACCCCCGCAAACCCCGTACCGTAATAGTTGGCCAGTGACATTCCCAATCCCATACCCCAAAACAAGGGAACAACCAATGCCACAGGTACGCCGCAAGCGGATAGTCCCGAAACAAACAGTACCGCCAGCAAAAGCAACAGATGAAAGCAGGAAGAAACCCACGCGCTTAACACACCGGCAAAACCGCCGCTTGGCGGCTGAATATTCAACCACGCCACCCAAGGTGCCGTGTTGCCGCCGGCGCGTTGCAGCGCCATACCCAGCACACATCCCGCAACCGGCAATAACAAAAAGGCAAGTACGCGTCGATTGTCTGTTACAAATCGTCTCACACGGTTTGTCCGTTTCCATCTCATTCGTCATTCCTCCATTTCACACACTGCACTATATGCCGTGTATCAAACGGATATGCCAAAACCGGGGCAGATACTTCCGCTCCGGTTTGCCAGTTACCGATGTTTTACGTTTACCCCAACAATGCCGCCCAGCGCACCACAACCAACCGTGAGTGCCAATTTTAGGAACAACAAAGAACCCGTTGTCTCCTCCGCCACGGCGAAGCCGGCAATGGCCACCACCAAAAACAGCAGCAGCCCGCAACCGGCACCAACGAGTAACCCGCGCTCGCGGGAAAGGCGTGCCGCGGTAAAGCCGCCCACCAAACCGGATACGGCCATAATTACCAGTGCCAACGGCGTTACCGCGCCGGTAGGTACCGAAACCGATGCCATAATCGCTGCCGCCAACAGCAGCAACAACAAACACACCAGTACGCCAACACCGGCACCAATACCCATAGGGCGCAACACGCGCAAAGTAACCGGTAATTCCTCTTTTCGCATTTTCACAACAGTCCCCTCCGCATCCTCTTATGATTACATCATCAGCGTATGCGGAGTGGGAAAAAATTAGTACCGAACCGCGACGATTTAGATGTCGTCATCGTCGTCATCGTCGTCAATATCCTCCAGCGGAGCATCGTGAACGGTTTCATTGCTCTGAATTGCCCATTTTTTTATGGTCATCTTGCTGCGGTCTGCGCCGGTCTCAATCACCAGCGTGTCCTCTTTTAAGCTAACCACGCGGCCACAGATACCGCCAATGGTGGTGATTTCGTCGCCCACGCGCAGGTCTTCGCGCATTTTTTGCTCTTCCTTTTGCTTTTTGCGTTGCGGACGAATCATCAGAAAATACATCACCAAAATAATGCCGCCCCACATCAGCAGCATACCAATCATACTGCCGGTGTCGCCGCCGGTGCCGCCACCCGTATTCGCAGTGGTGGTTGCCGTCGCGGCCAAAGACATAAATTCTACCATAATTCATTACACCTCCAAAGTAATCTTCACCATTATACCGAATTTTCGGCCAATGTGCAAGTCCTAATACAAAAAACTAAAAAAGTTTACAATTTAAATGCGTCGGTCCAGCACACCCCGATACCGATTGTAAAACTCCTCAAAGGTATCGGTCTCCAGCGCCTCGCGTATACGCGCCGTTAATGTGTTGTAAAAATATAAATTGTGCATCACACATAGGCGCATAGCCAACATTTCGTTCGCCTTAAACAAATGGCGAATATATGCCCGCGAATGACGGCGGCAGGTTGGGCAATCGCACGCTTCGTCCAGCGGGCGCGTGTCTCGCTCGTACTTTTGGTTGAGCATATTGCGATGCCCCTCCCACGTGAATACGTGCGCGTGGCGCGCATTACGGGCAGGCATAACGCAGTCAAATAAATCAATGCCGCGGCGCACGCCCTCCAAAATGTTTTCCGGCGTACCCACTCCCATCAAATACCGCGCCTTATGCACGGGCATATGCAGAGTCACCGCATCCAACACACGGTACATTTCCTCGGTCGGTTCACCCACGGCAAGCCCACCCACGGCGTAACCGTCCAAATCCAGTTCGGCAATTTCCTGCATATGCCGAACACGTAATTCGTCATACGTACACCCCTGATTAATGCCAAACAACAACTGGCGGGGATTCAGCGTATCCGGTTGCTCACGCAGGCGAGCCATCTCTGCCTGACACCGCTTGAGCCAGCGCGTTGTCCGCTCGCAAGAGGCGGCGGCGTAGTCATAACTCGCGGGATTCTCCACACATTCGTCAAACGCCATCGCAATGGTGGATGCCAGTTTGGACTGAATACGCATACTCTCCTCCGGCCCAATAAACAACCGCCGCCCGTCAATGTGTGAGGAAAAGGTAACGCCCTCCTCCTCAATGCGGCGCAGTTTTGCCAGCGAAAACACCTGAAACCCGCCGCTGTCCGTTAAAATGGGGCCATCCCAGCCGGTAAACGTATGTAAACCGCCCAGTTCGTGCACCAAATCCTCACCGGGACGCAAATGTAAGTGGTAGGTGTTGCACAATTGCACCTGGCAACGCAATTCTTTCAAATCGTACGCCGAAACCGCCCCTTTAATTGCCCCACAGGTTGCCACGTTCATAAACGCTGGGGTTTGCACCGTACCGTGCGGCGTTTCCAGCACACCGCGGCGCGCCGCGCCGCTGGTTTTCAAAATTTTCATACTCATCTTCTCTCTCACTTAATCAACATCGCGTCACCAAAACTGAAAAAGCGATACTTTTGCTCCACCGCGTAGCGGTAGGTATCCATCGTTAATTTATACCCCGCAAAGGCCGAAACCAGCATAATCAATGTGCTTTCCGGCAGGTGAAAGTTGGTAATTAACCCATCCAACACTTGGAACTCATACCCCGGATAAATAAAAATATCCGTCCACCCCTCTGCCGCGGGTACCACGCCGCCTTGCAGACCCACACTTTCCAACGTACGGCAACTGGTGGTGCCCACCGCAAATACACGCCCGCCCTCGGCGCGGGTGCGGTTAATGAGTGCCGCGGTTTCTTCCGAAATTTCGTAATGTTCGGCGTGCATTTGGTGTTCCAAAATGCTGTCCACTTTAACCGGACGGAACGTGCCCAGCCCCACGTGCAACGTCACAAATCCAATGCGCACTCCTTTGGCACGCAACCGTTCCAGCAACTCCGGTGTAAAATGCAACCCCGCCGTGGGCGCCGCCGCGGAACCCAATTCGCGCGAATAAACGGTCTGGTACCGTTCTGTATCCCTAAGTTCGTGCGTAATATAATGAGGTAACGGCATCTGCCCAATGCGCTCCAACAACTCGTAAAAATTACCGTCGTAGCGAAAACGAACCAGCCGATTGCCGCCTTCCAAAATTTCCAACACTTCGGCTTCCAGCAATCCGTCTCCAAACACCAGCGTATCCCCCACCCGCGCGCGGCGGCCGGGGCCTGCCAATACTTCCCACACGTCGGTGCCGCGTTGCGTAAGCAACAATAACTCCACCGCCGCGCCGGTGGAACGGCGGCCATACAATCGTGCCGGCAGTACGCGACTGTCATTCAAAATTAAGCAATCGCCGTCACACAAATACTCCTCAATGTCGTAAAAATGCCGGTCGCAGCGTTCGCCGGTGGTGCGGTCCAACACCAGTAATCGAGAATGGTCGCGCGATTCTAACGGTTCTTGTGCAATTCGTTCCGGTGGTAGGTTATAATAAAAGTCCTGGCGCTTCATTTCCATAAAAAATCGTTCTCCTATTGGGCAAAGGACCACCCGTAATTGTTGACATGTTAACTATATAATGCTACAATAGTAAACGACAAATGTCAAGAGAATCCGCGGGGGCGTTTTCGCTTTTGCACCGTTTCTGCGTGTTCCAAACCTTCTTTTGCGAAAGGAACTTACAGGTATGAAAACATTTAATGTCGGTATCATTGGTTGCACCGGTATGGTGGGTCAGCGCTTTGCCACGTTGCTGGCAAATCACCCGTGGTTTCACGTCAGCGTGCTGGCGGCAAGCCCTCGTTCGGCAGGGAAAACGTATGAACAAGCCGTGGGCAACCGCTGGGCTATGGCCGAACCAATGCCCGAATCTTTAAAAAATATGACGGTGTACGATGCCTCCAACGTAAGTGAGGTTGCCGCCAAAGCCGATTTTGTGTTTTGTGCGGTGGATATGCCCAAAGCGGATATCCGTGCTTTGGAAGAATCCTACGCCAAAGCAGAGTGCCCCGTTGTTTCCAACAACAGTGCGCACCGCGGCACGGCAGACGTTCCTATGATTATTCCGGAACTTAACGCCAACCACGTGGACGTTATCCCCTACCAACGCAAACGTTTGGGCACCAAACGCGGCTTCATCGCCGTCAAGTCCAACTGCTCGTTGCAAAGTTACGTTCCCGCATTGTTCCCGCTTTCTAAGTTTGGCATTACCCGTTCATTGGTGTGCACCTATCAAGCCATTTCCGGCGCGGGCAAAACGTTTGAACGCTGGCCGGAAATGGTGGATAACCTCATCCCCTATATTGGTGGTGAAGAAGAAAAATCCGAGCAAGAGCCGCTTAAAATCTGGGGTAAAGTGGAAAACGGGGTTATTGTTCCCGCCACCTCCCCCGCGTTCACGGCGCAGTGCTTGCGCGTTCCGGTAAGCGACGGTCACTTTGCAGCGGTGTTCTGCTCGTTTGAGAAAAAGCCCACCCGCGAAGAAATTTTAGACATTTGGGCTTCGTTCCGCGGTCGCGCGCAAGAACTGGAACTGCCCAGCGCACCCAAGCAATTCTTGCATTATTTTGAAGAGGATAATATGCCGCAAACCCGCCTGCATCGCGGTTTGGAAGGCGGTATGGCCATTTCGCTGGGTCGTCTGCGCGAGGACTCGCAGTACGACTACAAGTTTGTCGGCCTGTCGCACAACACGTTGCGTGGTGCCGCCGGCGGCGCGGTACTGCTTGCCGAATTGTTGTGCGCCGAGGGCTATATGAACTGAACCCCCCAACTTAATAAGGAGGTCACCATATGAGTAAACCGGCTCTCTTTACCGGCGCGGGGGTGGCACTCGTCACTCCTATGAATCCGGACGGAAGTATAAATTTCGAGAAGTACCGTGAACTCATTGATTTTCAAATTGAAAACGGTACCGACGCTATCATTGCCGTTGGTACCACCGGTGAAGCCCCCACTCTGGAGGATGATGAGCATTTGGAGGCGGTTCGTGTTGCCATTGAGCACACCAACGGCCGTGTGCCGGTGATTGCCGGCACGGGTTCCAACAATACCGAGCATTGCATTTATATGTCGCGCGAATGTCGCGCTATGGGTGCGGACGGGTTGCTGCTTGTCACCCCCTATTACAACAAAACCTCCCAGCGCGGTTTAATTGCGCATTACAGCAAAATTGCCGCCTCGGTGGATTTGCCAATGATTTTGTACAACGTACCCAGCCGCACCGGTTGCAACCTTAAACCGGAAACAGTGGCAGAACTGTACAAAATCCCTCAAATTAACGCACTAAAACAAGCCAGCAGCAATTTTCCCGAAACCAGTATACTGGCTTCGTTGTGCGACATTCCCATTTACTCCGGCAACGACGACCTTATTGTCCCCACGTTAGCGTTGGGCGGCAAGGGTGTCATTTCGGTGTTGTCGAACGTTGTCCCCCGCGCGGTACACGACTTATGCGCCGCGTGGTTTAACGGTCAGCCCGAAGAAAGTTTGCGTCTGCAACTGGAGTATTTGGACCTGGCCAACGCTCTGTTTTGGGATGTTAACCCCATTCCGGTAAAAAAAGCACTGAATCAAATGGGCTGGAACGTAGGCGATTGTCGCCTACCCTTATATGGTATGGAATCGGCCGCCGCCGATAAATTACGCGCGGTGTTACGGCGGTATGCGTTGGTAAAGTAACCCCCAAGGAAAGGATGTTTGTATTGACCAGACTGATTATTTGCGGATGCAACGGCAAAATGGGACGTGTTGTGACCGCTTGTGCCAACGACCGCTGCGACTGTGAAGTCGTGGCCGGGTTTGACCGGTGTGCCGGTCCATCGCTTGGCTACCCGGTGTATGTCAACCCTGCCAATTGTGATATTCCGTCGGATGTACTCATAGATTTTTCTCATCCCTCGGCGTTGCCGGAAATTTTGGAGTATGCGCTCGCCCATCGGTTACCGGCTGTTATAGCCACCACCGGTTTGTCGGATGACGATTTGGGGCAAATTCAAGCGGCCGCCCGGCATATTCCGGTGTTTTCCAGTGCCAATATGTCATTGGGCGTAAGTCTGCTGGCGGAGTTGGCCAAAAAAGCCGCCGCCGTTTTGGGCGGGTCGTTTGACGTGGAGATTATTGAAAAACACCACAACCAAAAAATTGATGCGCCGTCCGGCACGGCTTTGTTGCTGGCGCAGGCGGTATCCGAGGGGTTGCCCTACACCCCCAAATACGCGTATGACCGCCACGCCACCCGCGAAAAGCGCGACCCGCACGAAATTGGGTTCAGCTCGGTGCGCGGCGGTACCATTGTGGGCGAGCACGAAGTGCTGTTTGCCGGTCGGGATGAATGTGTCACGTTGTCACACACCGCTATGTCTAAGGAAATTTTTGCCTGCGGTGCCATTAACGCGGCATTGTTCCTGTGCGGTAAACCCGCGGGATTGTACACAATGAAGGATTTGCTGGCATAACCTCTGTTATTCACACAGTCAAAGCGGGAGAAACCATTGGTTTCTCCCGCTTTTTAAGCATTCGGAAGGTCCGAGCTTATTTGCATTCAAACGACTGACAATCCGTGCACTGAACGTCGGTGGGGTTGCTTTCGTGTGTACCCACGCGAATGCAGTCCAACGAGCAATAGTTACCCTCCGTGCAATGGTAGCGGCACTGGTCCACGGTGCACTGGATGGCTTTGTTCTCTTTCCAAGTGTTTTCCATATCGGTATGCCTCCCTCAACTAAAAATGCGGCGGGTGCTTTCACCTGCCGCATTTAGTATATCCCAATTTTGTGCAAAATACACCCGTTTTCAGCCCCACGGTGTCCAGTAATAACTATCATCCGTCAGCGGTGTGGGGTCATCTTCCGCCACAGTAGTAGGTATTGCCGACAGGCGTTCCGCCACGGTTAACAATAACACCGTCAATTCCGGAGTAGTGTATTCCCGCTTTTCTGCTTTGTTCATTCGGCATCCTCCTCTCTCCATTCAGTAACTTCGCGTAAAATGTTTCGCAATTCTTCCACACCCTCGCCGGTTGTGGCAGAAAACGGAAAATACTGCAACCCCTCGTACGCGGCAAATTCCTCAGCAAAAGCCGCCAACCGTTCACGACGCTGGGTTACATTCAGCTTGTCCGCCTTGGTAAGCACCACCACAAACGGCAACTCGCTTTCCGCTAAATACTGCAACATCTGCCGGTCATCCGCCGTTGGCGGGTGGCGCATATCCACCAGTTGCAATACCAACCGCAGGTCGCGTTCATCGTCAAAGTACTGTCCAATGGTGCGGGAAAAGCGTTGTTTTTCCGTGTGGGAGAGCTTGGCATACCCGTACCCGGGCAAATCCACTAACCGCAACGTGTCCAACCGATAAAAGTTTACCGTAATGGTTTTTCCCGGGGTGGCACTGGTGCGCGCCAATGCCTTGCGGTTAAGCACCTTGTTAATCAGCGAGGACTTTCCCACGTTGGAACGACCCGAAACCGCAACCTCCGGCAATACGCACGGCGGCAACTGGCTTCCCAACCCCACCGACAATTCAAACTGTGCCGATTCAATTTTCAAACCTGCCGCCACCTCCTTGTCATTGTACCGCCAACGCGGTTTCAATCACCGTATCCATTGTTTGCGCCGTTACGAATCGTAAATTGGTTTTCACCGCTTCGTCCAATTCGGCCAAATCCGGTTCGTTCGCCTGCGGAATAACCACCGTGGTAAAGTGATGACGGTACGCCGCCATGGTTTTTTCCTTTAACCCGCCAATGGGTAACACACGCCCACGCAAAGAGATTTCGCCGGTCATGGCCACATCGTGCCGCACCGGTGTTCCGGTAAGCGCCGATACCATAGCCGTCGCCATAGTAACACCGGCCGAGGGCCCGTCCTTCGGCACCGCGCCCTCCGGTACGTGAATGTGAATGTCTTTGGTTTTGTAAAAATCGGCGGCAATGTTCCAGTGGTCAGCACGCGAGCGCACATAACTGAGCGCGGCACGAGCCGATTCCTTCATCACATCGCCCAGCGAGCCGGTCAGTTCCACCTTTCCGGTTCCTTCCATCACCGCCACTTCAATAGGCATAGTTTCGCCGCCCACGGCTGTCCACGCCAATCCGTTTACCACACCAACCTCATCGCGGGTGGCGGTCACATCTTCCTTAAAACGGCGCGGCCCTAAGTAGGTTTCCAGCATTTCTGAACGGATATACAGTGCCTTTGCCTCACCCGACACAATCTTTTGCGCACTTTTGCGGCACAAGGTTGCCAACGCACGTTCCAAACTACGCACACCGCCTTCGCGGGTGTACCCGTCAATAATCAACCGAATCGCATCGTCGGTAATGCGCAGTTGCCGTCCATTCAACCCGTTACGCTTCAACTGCTTTTTCACCAAATGACGGCGGGCAATATGGAATTTTTCCTCCGCCGTGTAACTGGAAAGCGTAATCACATCCATACGGTCATAAAGCGGTGCGGGAATATCCTCCGCATTGTTGGCGGTGGTAATAAACAACACCTGCGACAAATCGTAAGGCAGTTCCAAATAATGGTCGCGGAAAGACACGTTTTGCTCGGTATCCAGCACCTCTAACAAAGCAGACGAGGGGTCGCCATTGTGACTCGATGCCAGTTTATCAATTTCGTCCAACAATACCAAGGGGTTGGAGGTTTTGGCTTGGATGAGTGCTTCCGCAATGCGCCCCGGTTTTGAGCCAATGTATGTACGGCGATGACCGCGGATTTCCGATTCGTCACGTACACCGCCCAGCGACACCCGCACATACGCACGGCCAAGCGCCTCGGCAATGGACTTGGCAATGGAGGTCTTACCCACGCCCGGCGGGCCCACCAAGCAAATCACCTGACCTTTGGTTCCACCGGTCAAGCAACGCACCGCCAGCAATTCCAAAATGCGCTCTTTCACTGTTTTCAAACCGTAATGGTCGCGGTCCAGCACACGGCGCGCCGCATCCAAATCCAACCGTTCCTTAGTCAAAACACCCCACGGCAAACTAAGGCACGTATCCAAATACAACCGCACCACGGTGGCTTCGTGCGAACCAAACGGCATTTTTGCCAGTTTATCGCATTCCTTTAATAATTTTTTCTCCACGTCTTCCGGCAAACGGCGTTCACGCACCTGCCGACGCAGTTCTTCCGCTTCACCCAGCGGGTCATCCTCCTCGCCCAGTTCAGAGGCAATCGCTTTCATTTGTTCGTGCAGGTAATAATCACGCTGGTTTTTGTCCATCGCGGTCTGCACTCGTTTTTCAATCCCGTGCTCCAACTGCAAAATATCAATTTCCGACGCCAATAGTTTGAGCAACGTTTGTAATCGTTTTTCGGCAGTCAAAGCATCCAGTATCGGTTGCTTTTCCTCCGCAGGCGCGGGCAGACAATCGGTAATCAAATCCGCCAACAACACCGCACTTTTTGTGCCGGTTATGCGGCGGCAGGTATCCTCGCCAATTTCGCCGGACAAAGAGGCATACTGTTCAAAATACGTGCAACACTGCCGCCGATACGCCGCTTCCGACGCAACATCACTCAGCGGACGAGTCAAGCACTCCTTAACCTCCACCATACACACCGGCTCGCTCTGCACCACGGTGCGAATACGTGCACGATACTGCGCCTCCACCAAAACGCGCATGGTGTTGGAGGGCATACGCAAAACTTGGCGTACACGGGCTACCACGCCCGTTTTACACAAAGCATCCACGGCGGGGTCTTCCTCATTGATGTCCTTTTGCATTACCAAAAACAAACACTGGTCGGTGGACATACATTCTTGAAGTGCCGCTACGGATTTTTCGCGCCCCACATCCAGCGTTACCGTGGTTTGCGGAAACACCACCAACCCGCGCAATGCCAGCAACGGCAAGGTAGATACACGGGCCAGCCGTTTTTGTATAGAACTCATGGTTATTGTCACTCCTGCGTTAAGCGGCACGTAGCCGCTATGACCAAAAAATGTACAAAAAGTCAGCAACCGGCGCATACTTGCAGTCGACTGCTGACCAGTATTTCGGTAATTACGCCGTCACCTTACGGCGGGGAGCTTTCTTCCCCGGCGTTTTAATGCGGGTGGGCTTTTTCTCCGGATTTTTAATCAATTCGGGTTGTGCACCGTCTTCCACACATGCGCGGGTGATGATGACTTTCTCCACCGTGTAGTCGGTGGGTAATTCAAACATCAAATTGGTCAGCAGTTCCTCCATCACCGACCGCAAGCCACGGGCGCCGGTGTTGCGTTTCAACGTTTTTTCCGCTACGGCGGCCAACGCTTCCGGCTCAAACACCAGTTCCACACCGTCCATACCCAGCAAGCTAGCGTACTGTTTAAGCAGCGCGTTGCGCGGACGGCTCAATATGGCAATCAACGCTTCGGTATCCAGCGGTTGCAGTGCCGTAATCACCGGCATACGACCAACCAATTCGGGAATTAACCCAAATTTAATCAAATCCTGCGGTACCACTTGGCGGTACATTTCACCCTGATTCAGTTCTTTTTTAGATTTCACTTCGTTGCCAAAACCCATAGCACCCGAGGCAACCCGCTTTTCCACAATTTTTTCAATTCCGTCAAACGCGCCGCCCAAAATGAACAAAATGTTGCTGGTATCAATTTGAATGAACTCCTGCTGCGGATGCTTGCGCCCGCCTCCGGGAGGTACGTTGGAAATCGTGCCTTCCAAAATTTTAAGCAACGCTTGCTGAACGCCTTCGCCGCTCACGTCACGGGTAATCGAAGGATTTTCACTGCGCCGCGCGACCTTGTCAATTTCGTCCACGTAAATAATGCCGCGTTGGGCGCGCTCCACGTTCCCCTCTGCCGCCTGAATTAAGCGCAACAGAATGTTTTCCACATCTTCGCCCACATAACCCGCTTCGGTCAACGTGGTGGCATCCGCAATGGCAAACGGCACGTTCAGTGTTTTGGCCAGTGTTTGTGCCAACGCCGTTTTACCCACACCGGTGGGACCCAGCAACAACACATTGCTCTTGCCGATTTCCACATCATTGTCTTTGCGCATAAAAATGCGCTTGTAGTGGTTGTACACCGCTACCGACAGGGCAATTTTCGCCTCGTCCTGCCCAATTACATATTCATCCAGCGATTGCTTAATTTCCTTGGGCGTGGGCAACGTAAACGAGCTTTCCGCATCCAGCGACCGTTTAGCAAAGTGCGAACCATCCTCCAAAATCTCGGTGCACAGTTCAATACACTCATTGCAAATATATACGCCGGGGCCGGCAATCAAGCGGTATACTTCATCCTGCGCCTTACCGCAGAATGAGCAACAAATGGAACGGTTATCGTCGTTCTTCGGCATATAAACAAGTCCTGTCCTTTCCCTCGGTTATGCGCGCTTTTCAATCACTTTGTCAATCAACCCGTATTTTACGGCATCTTCCGCGGTCATCCAGTTATCGCGGTCGGTATCCTTTTCAATCACTTTAAGCGGTTGACCGGTCATTTGCGATAGCAACGTATTCATCCGGTTGCGGATAAACAAAATATGCTCCGCTTGGATTTTAATGTCGCTGGCCTGGCCCTTGGCACCGCCAAGCGGCTGATGAATCATAATCTCGCTGTTGGGCAACGCCAAACGTTTGCCTTTGGCACCCGCCGCCAGCAAAAAGGAACCCATACTCGCCGCCATACCAATGCAAATGGTGGATACGTCGCACTTAATAAACTGCATGGTATCGTAAATTGCCATACCGGCAGAAATGGAACCACCGGGTGAGTTGATATATAAATGAATGTCCTTATCGGGGTCTTGCCCCTCCAAATACAACAACTGTGCTACCACCAACGAGGCCGTCGCATCGTTCACCTCATCCGACAGCATAATGATGCGGTCGTTCAACAGACGCGAAAAAATATCGTAACTGCGCTCGCCGCGGCTGGTTTGCTCTACCACGTAAGGTACCAAACTGCTCATCACATTCATCCCTTTCCTCGATAATGGTATTCATCCGTTTTCCAAGATATACACGTGTTCGGCGCTGTATAACACCGCCGAACACCTACCGCATTAGTATAGCGCGGTTGTATGCACTTTAATCCTCTTTTTCCTTCTTGGTTGCCTTGGCTTTGGTGGGCGCAACCGCGTTGGCTTTTATCACGTCCATCGCTTTTGCCACCGCCAAGTCACCACGCAGACTGGATTCGGGAATTAACGACTTAATCTTCTCAAGTTCCATAGAATACTGGTCGGCATATTTTTGGAACTCGGCTTCCACTTCCTCGTCGGTGGGTTGCAGATTTTCCAGCGCAGCCACCTTCTCCAATGCCAAGCGGATTTTCACGGAACGCACCGCCTGCTCACGGAACCCGTTGCGGAAGTTTTCCATATCCATACCGGTATATTGCATATAGGTATCCAGATTCAGCCCTTGCATCTGCAACTGGTAGCCGAAATCCTGCACACTTTCGTTAATGCGGTTTTCGTACATTGCTTCCGGAATCTCGCCCTGCACGTTTTCGCACAGTTGTTCCAGCAACTCGGTTTCATAGGCCTCTTCGGCGGCCTTTTCCTTCTGTGCCTTCAACTTCGCCTTGGTATCGGCTTTCAGTTCGTCCAACGTATCAAACTCACTGCAATCCTTGGCAAAATCGTCGTTCAGTTCCGGCAATTCCTTATATTTCACTTCGTGCAATACGCACTTAAACACCGCCGGTTTGCCCGCCAGTTCCTTGGCGTGATATTCTTCGGGGAAGGTCACATTAACGTCAAACGCCTCTTCCGGCTTTTTGCCCACAATCTGGTCCTCAAAGCCCGGAATGAACTGACCGGAACCCAACACCAACGAGAAGTTTTCCGCTTTGCCGCCGTCAAACGCCACGCCGTCTACGTAACCGTCAAAATCAAACACAACGGTGTCACCCTCTGCGGCGGCACGGTCTTCCACCGTTACCAGGCGGGAGTTGCGCTCTTGCAATTTTGCCAGTTCGGCTTTAATTTCGTCTTCTTTAACGCTCACGGCCTTTTTCTTGGCTTTCAGTCCTTTGTACTCGGTTACTTCAATTTCGGGTTTTACCGTAATAACCGCCTTAAACACCAGGCCCTCTTTGCCCACCGAAACCACGTCAAGGTCCATTTTATCTTCCACGTACTCGTAGCCGGATTCGCGAATTGCTTCGTCCAGTGCCGCGGGATACAAATCGTTCACCGCGTCTTCATAAAACACGCCGGTGCCGTAAATCTTCTCCACAATAGCGCGGGGGGCTTTGCCCTTGCGGAAACCGGGAACGTTAATTTTGCCAACGTTTTTACGATACGCCGCCGATACCGCCGCTTCAAACGCCTCTGCGCCGACCTCGACCTCCAACTCCACACGGTTGGTGTCTACTTTGGTTGCTTGCTTTAATGCCATGTTGATTGCCTCCTACGATTTATAAATCCTAAAATACACAGAATGTATTATAAATACAAGTTATTGTACCATATCTTGCAAAAAATTTCCACTATATTTTCACTTTTTTCGCGAAAAACAGATATTTTTATCCCGGAATATGCAACGGACAGAAAGAAAGTGCATCACAAGAGGTAAGCGTAAAGCGAATACCATCCCATTCGCCTTGAAACGCCTGGCGAATCCCCGCCCCGTGCACGTGCCCGTAGTAACAACGGCGCACCGGCGTATCCCGCAACACCGCCAACAACTCCTCGCACGCGCGCCCGTCAAACAACGGCGGATAGTGCAAAAACACCACCGGCTCCAAGCCGGTACGAAGAGCGGCATCCAACGACGTTTTTAACCGCGCCGCCTCACGTGCCATAATTTTGGCGTTATCCGGCTCGCTTTCATCATAAAACCAACCGCGCGTGCCGCACACGGCAAAACGGTCGTCCACCGCCACCGCATCGTTATGCACAATGGTAAGCGAGTCCAACCCGTTTTGCGCCAAAAACGTATCCATTTTGCGGCGGGTACACCACCAGTAATCGTGATTGCCCTTAAACAGCAATTTACGACCGGGTAAAGCGTGCAAAAACGAAAAATCCGCCAGCGTATCCTCCAACGCCATAGCCCACGACACGTCCCCCGCAATAACCACCGTATCCTCGGGGCTCACCAACGCACGCCATTTGGTTTCCAAACGGGAAACATAGTCATCCCAGCCGCGGAACACCGTCATCGATTTATCCGCGTTGAGCGACAAGTGCGTATCGGATAAGACGAACAGTGCCACACAGTCACCTCATTTTTAATGAATTGCCAGCAAGTCGCACACCGTGGCTTCCATCGTGTCGCGGTCGCACACCTGTTGGAAACGGGGAGCACGCCCCTTAAGCGCCGCCAACGACGGTGGAACGGGCGCACCGGTCAGTTCGTTCAAGCGGCGCACCTTGTCAAATTCGTCCTCGTCGGCACCGTCGGCGCCCAGCGCACTCAGCACACTGGCGGAGAATTTGTACGGGTCGGCCGTGGAAGCAACCACCAGCGGGGTGGTATCCCCCGTTTCGCGACGATACGCGCGGCTTACCTCCACCGCCACGGCGGTGTGTGTATCACACAAATACCCCTCTTGCTCGTAGGTGGTACGAATAGCCGCCATCGTTTGCTCATCATCACACCAGCCGGCGGCAAACAAAGCGCTGATTTTTTCAAACAACGTATTCGGCACCGTGTAACGACCGGTTTCCTGCAACTGCCGCATCAGTTCTGCCACCAGCGCGGCATCACAACCGGATAAATGGTACAGCAACCGCTCCAAATTGGAGGAAATAAGAATATCCATGGACGGTGATACCGTGGTGTGAAAATCGCGCTGACGGTTGTAGGTGCCGGTACGAATAAAATCGGTAAGTACGTTGTTGCAATTGGAAGCGCAAATTAGCCGACCAATCGGCAATCCCATTTCGCGGGCGTAATATGCCGCCAAAATGTTACCGAAGTTGCCGGTGGGCACCGCCACATTCACGGCATCACCCATACGGATTTGTCCCGCGGCAAGCAGGTCGCAATACGCCGAAAAATAATACACAATCTGCGGCACCAACCGTCCCCAGTTAATGGAGTTGGCCGAGGAGAACATAAGCCCCTGCGATGCCAGCTTGTCCCGCATACGCGGGTCGGTGAAAATGGCTTTCACGCCGCTTTGTGCATCATCAAAATTGCCGCGAATGGCACACACGCCCACGTTGTTACCTTCCTGCGTGGTCATCTGCAATTTTTGCATGGGGCTAACACCGTGTTCCGGATAAAACACCAAAATGCGCGTGTTGGGCGCATCACGGAACCCCTCCAACGCAGCTTTGCCGGTATCACCGGAAGTTGCCACCAAAATGACAATTTCCTTGCCGTCTGCCGTTTTGCGTGCAGAAACGCGCATTAAGTGCGGCAAAATTTGCAACGCCATATCTTTGAACGCGCAAGTTGGCCCGTGCCACAATTCCAACACGTGCAGTTGCTCGTCCAGTGTACGCACCGGTGCCACGGCCGCATCGGAAAAACGCCCGCTGCCGTAGGCAGCCTCGGCACATTCCCGTACTTCCTCCGCCGTAAAATCCGTAAGAAACCGCGACAACACCGTTACCGCACGCCCAATATAATCTTGCGACACCATTTCCGCCAATTCCTCGGCGGTGAACACCGGCAACTGTTCCGGAACAAACAAGCCGCCCTCGGTGGAAATACCTTGAGAAATGGCTTGTGCCGCTGTCACTTTTACCGATTTGTCACGTGTGCTTGTATACATCATAAGTACCGACCTCGCCTTTACTTTATAACTTCTTTCTATTTTACCGCATCTTCCCCCGCTTGTAAAGTAGCGGAAAAGAATTCAAACGCATTTTGGAAAAATAAACGGTCTAACACCGTCTCGGGCACCCCTTTTTTGAGCAGATAGTCGCAAAGTGTCTCTAAGACACCGACACCTTCCCACATTTCCGGCAGGTCGGTACCATCCAAATCCCCGCCAAACGCCACACAGTGTTCCCCACCCAGCGATAAGTAATGAGACAAGTGGCGATACACCGCGTCAAAACTGTGCTCGCCCAAGTGGTCGCCACACAAACTGAGCCCCACCAAACCGCCGCGCCGCCGTATCTCCTTAAACTGCGCATCGGTTAAATTACGGGGATGGTCACACACCGTGCGTGACAACGAATGGCTGGTAATAAACGCCGTGTCAGACACCGTAGCCACGTCCCAAAAACCCGCTTCGTTTAAGTGCGAAACGTCTGCCACCATACCATACCGTGGCAACAAGCGTACCACCTGTTTGCCAACAGGTGTTAGCCCGCCGTTTGTTTTGGATAAACACCCACATCCCAGTTCATTATCGCCGTTCCAGGTGAGTGTCAACAAACGCACGCCCGCCTGTGCCAACCGTGCCAACCGTTCCGGCCGGCCGCCCAGTACCGCGCCGCCTTCCACCGCCAACAGTCCGGCACAACGTCCGGTACGCACCGCAAATTCCAGCGAATCACGGTCACGCACCCACACCAATTGTTGCGGAAATCGTCGTTCCTGCCGCTGAGCAAAATTAAGCACCCGCATACCGTAACGAAACGCTTTTTTGCCCCGTAAAGCATCGGGTATCCACACAGCAAAAATCTGACACCACGGCACGTACTGCCGCCCGCGCCGCAAATCCACATGTCCGCTGTTATGGCACAACGATTCTCGCTTGCGGCAACACTCGGTTAATGTATCGCAATGAATATCAAACAAACGCACGGCGCTACCCCGTTTCTTTCAAAACCGGTTAATCGCCGTACGCGTTCTCCAAATGATTCAGTGATACCACTTGCATCGGTCGTCCCGCCGCCGTCACAACCTCAACCACGTCGAATCGCGGTTGACGTGGGTCAGGGTACTGCGACAAATACACCAGTGCCGTTTTAATAATGCGCCGCTGTTTGTCGGCTGTTACCGCCTCACGCGGTAAATAATAGGCATCCTGCGCACGACTTTTAACCTCTACAAACACAATATACTCGTCGTCCGCGGCAATTATGTCGATTTCTCCAAACCGAGTACGGTAGTTCGCACCCAACAAGTCATAGCCCTTATCGCGTAAATAGCGGGCCGCCAGCACCTCGCCGGCCGCCCCTTTGGATATGCCCGCCAAAAGCCAAAACCTCCCCGCGCCCTACGCGCCGGTTTTAATGCAGTGTTTTTAGGAAACTGCGCCGATGCACGGGTGAAATGCCGTGCTCGCGCAAGCGTTCATAATGCAATTTTGTACCATAACCTTTGTGCTTGGCAAACGCATATTCCGGATACTCACGGTCCAGTTCCAACAACAAGCGGTCACGGCTGACCTTAGCCAAAATGGACGCCGCACCCACCGAGGCGGACAAGGCATCCCCTTTTACCAATGTGCGTGCGGGTACATCCAGCCCCGACGGCGTACCGTTGCCATCTATCAACACCAACGACGGCGTCACCGACAACCCCTGTACCGCGCGGCGCATTGCCAAAAACGTGGCCTGTAAGATGTTGTGTTGCTCAATTTCCTCCACCGATGCCGAGGCGATACAATACGCTAACGCCGTATCACAAATTTCATCAAACAATGCCTCTCGCTTTTTCTCGGATAATTTTTTGGAATCGTTCAACCCTTCCGGAACGGCATCGGGGCGCAATATCACCGCCGCCGCAAACACGGGGCCAGCCAACGGACCGCGGCCTGCCTCGTCCACGCCGCACAACAAAAAATACCCCTCGGCACGCAGTTGTGCATCGTATTCGCTGTTGGTCATCAGTACAGTCCCCCCAACTTGTTCACCGGCGACACCCTAAAAAACGCTTTACCCACCACATCCTTTTGCGACACGCAGCCAAACGTACGGCTATCCAGCGAATGGCCGGAAGCGCGGTTATCCCCCATAACAAACAACATATCTTTCGGAACGGTAACCGGACCGGGCATTTTCTCCACCGCGGTGGCATCGTGAACGTACGGTTCGTCCAGCGGTTCATCATTACGATATACCGTACCCGTGTGCGCATCCACACGAATGGTATCCCCAGACAAGCCAATCACCCGCTTAATCAGCGGTTCTTGCTCCTCGCCGCGGTTAATAACTACAATATCCCCATACGACGGCGTGTACGGCAAGCTGGAAAGTAGCAACCGTTCCCCGTTGTGCAGGGTGTTTTCCATAGACGAACCGAGCACATCCACCATACGGCACGCAAAAGTGTATAGGCACGTCACCGCAATTAACGCAATGCAAATAACCTGCGCCCAATCAAACCAGTTTTTTTGTTTTTTGTTGTCCTGTACGGTCTGTTCCATTGCACATTCACCCTTCCGTATCGTTTTTAGATAGCAGCGGCAGTTCCAACGTAATTCGCCCCAACTTGCCACCGCGGAATTCGTCCAACAGCATAATTGCCGCGCGTTCCGTATTCACCTCACCGCCGGATACCAACATGCCGCGCTTGCGCCCAATCAGTTCCAGCAGTTCATACGTATCCTCCGGTAAATCGCCGGTAAGTTTATACCGCTCACGCAAAGCAGATTCGTACTGGCAGCGTAACACGCCCAGCAACCCGCACGCCAATTCCTCGCTGTCCAGCACCTCGTCACGAATGGCACCGGTATACGCCAATCGCTGTGCTACGGTTTGGTCCTCAAACTTGGGCCACAACACACCGGGGGTATCCAAAAGTTGTGCGCCACCGTCAATCACAAACCATTGTTGGTCACGTGTCACACCGGGGCGGTCCTCCGCCTTGGCCTTACCACCGCGTGCCATACGGTTAATAAACGAGGATTTTCCGCAATTGGGAATCCCCACCACCATTACGCGGATGGCGCGGTTCATCATACCGCGCTGCTCCCACGCGGCAATTTTATCGCTCAGCAGTTCGCGTACCAGCGGCACAAACCGCGGAATACCCCGCCCGCTTTTACAATCGGCCGTCATAGCCGCAATATCGTGTTGCTCAAAATGCGCAAGCCACGCCTTGGTAGCGGCTTCGTCCGCCATATCCGCTTTGTTAAGCACCAGCAAACGCGGTTTGCCCGCAATGATACAGTCCAACTCCGGGTTGCGACTGCTTATCGGAATACGAGCGTCCACAATCTCCGCCACCAAATCCACCAGCGGCAACCGCTCCACAATGCGGCGACGGGTGCGGGTCATATGCCCCGGAAACCACTGAATGTTTTGCTGTTCCATTCGTTTTCCTCTTTCGTTGCAGGGGCGGCCGCCAAGCCGCACCCCGCTAATTGAAAAGAGGGAGAAAACCCAACGATTTTCTCCCCCTCCGCCTTATTTAATAAGTTCTTTAACTTTGGCAGCCTTGCCCACACGGTCGCGCAGATAGTACAACTTGCTGCGGCGCACCTTACCGTGACGCACAATGGTGATGCCTGCCACGTTAGGGGAATGCAACGGGAACACACGTTCCACACCAACGCCGTAGGATACACGGCGCACCGTGAAAGTTTCGGCCACGCCGGAACCCTTCTTGGCAATAACCGTACCCTCAAACGCCTGAATACGCTCACGCTCGCCCTCGCGAATTTTTACGTCCACACGAATGGTATCACCAATCGCGAACTGGGGGGCTGCCTCTTTTATGCTGTCAGAGGCGATAAGTTTTAATGCATCCATGGAAAAATCCTCCTTGTTTTTTCAGATATTCTTGCCCGAATCGGTGCAACCCGCCGACAGAGGAATACCCGCTTTCATGTCTCGCTTTCGCTCGGCACTCATCCCCACTTTGCCCGGATGAAGGCAAAGCGGACATTCATACCGATACAGTATACTACACTCTTTTTAAAAAAGCAAGCATTTTTTTACATTCGTTCAAAATTAAGCAAATTCGCTGCCGTCACGCGCTAACACGCGCAAACGCCGCACCCGAAACGGCACGGCGGGCAAGCCCTGTTGTTCGCACAACGCCGCCACCACCAGCGCGGGGTTAACCGACAACTCACTGC
Organism: Acutalibacteraceae bacterium; assembly: GCA_045653425.1. GTDB lineage: Bacteria > Bacillota > Clostridia > Oscillospirales > Acutalibacteraceae > RGIG3009. The sequence continues at coordinate 37,939 of JAZOLU010000041.1, forward strand.
TAATCGGCAACGTCAGTTCCCACTGAGTCTCCTCCCCAACGGCGGTAATCACATTGTTCGCCGCTTGCAGTATCGGTGCCAATTCCACGGTAACCCATTCTTTTTTCTTGGTGCGCTTTTGTGCGGGAACCGAGGGTTGCTCCAACAGCGCACAAACGGCGGCTTTGGGGCAAGACAATGTAATGCGGTACACCGCTTTTGCCACCTCGCCCGCCTTTTTCACTGCCGGTGCGGCACCCACAATGCGCAGCCCCTCCGGCATCACGGCATCCAACCGTTTCACCAATTCCTCGGCGGGAACATCCTGTTCCAAACGCACATCAAACGTTTCGCGCTCACCCTCATACCCAAGCGACAACGGCGCGGCAAAGGTTAAATACGGGTGGCGGTTAAACCCCTCCGTGTACCAAATGGGCAACGCCGCACGGCGCACGGCGCGAATCATAGTGCGATTGAGGTCTAAATGCGAAATGTAACGAGCACGCCCGGTTTTTTCAAATGTCACACGTACCGTGGTAAATTCTTTAACGTCGTTCAACGCAAACCCCTCCCTTAAAGCACGCCGCACCGCAATGCGAACATTCCTGCCGACAATGCGGCGTGGTGGTTTCTGCATAGGCGCGTTGATTTTCCGCCCATAAAAACGCTTTGCTCACGCCCACGTCAATGTGCTCCCACGGGAATACCTCGTCTTCCCCGCGGCGACGGCAAGCGTAAAAATCGGGGTCTAACCCTGCTTCGCGGAACAATTCCATCCACGCATCAAAATCAAAGTGCTCGGACCAAGCGTCCAAATTAAAGCCGCGACGGAACGCCGCTTCCAGTACCGCCCCCAAACGGCGGTCGCCGCGAGCAAGCACCGCTTCCAGGTAACTGGTTTTGGCATCGTGCCAAGAAAGCGAAATCTTTTTGGTGGTCACCGACTCGCGCAACAACCGTTGTTTTTCTTCCAACTGTGCCAGCGTGTCTTGCGGTTCCCACTGAAACGGTGTAAACGGCTTTGGCACAAAGCAAGAACAACTAACCGATACCGTCACGCCCTTGCCTTTGGGCTTGTTCGGATTTTGGTAAAAGCAATTCACAATTTTTTGCCCCAATGCGTTAATGCCCACAATATCCTCCAGCGTTTCGGTGGGCAACCCCATCATAAAATACAGTTTTACCGAGGTCCAACCACCCGAAAAAGCACGGCGCGCCGTATCTAAAATTTCGGTCTCCGTTAAATTTTTATTGATAACGTCACGCAATCGTTGAGTGCCCGCTTCCGGTGCAAACGTTAACCCGTTGCGGCGCAACACGTTTAACCGATTGGCAAGCTCCTCCGAAAATCCGTCCACCCGCAAAGACGGCACCGAAATGTTGGTATGCTTGTCCTCCGCCCATGAAAGCAGTTGGGTAAGCAGGAGTTCCAGTTGCGTATAATCGCTGGTGGACAGTGATGACAAGGAAAACTCCTCATACCCGCTTGTGTCGCACAGACAACGACTTTGGCGGTCAATGGTATCCACCGACTTTTCGCGCACCGGACGGTAAATAAATCCCGCTTGGCAAAAGCGACACCCGCGAATACACCCGCGAAAAATCTCCGTCATAGCGCGGTCGTGCACAATATCCACAAACGGCACCACAAACGATTCCGGGTAATACGCCGTATCCATATCCCGCACCACGCGTTTACGCACCGTTGTCGGAACGCCATCCTGCGGTGTAATGACCGCCACACGCCCATCGTCGTGGTACGTCACGGTGTAAAACGCGGGGACGTAAACCCCCTCAATCTGCGCCGCCGCCCGTAAAAACCGTTGCTTGTCGTATCCTTGCTGCTTATGTTCACGGTAAAGGTTCATCAACTCCAAATTGAGTTCTTCTCCCTCACCCAACAAAAAAATATCAAAGAAATCCGCCAACGGCTCGGGATTGCACGCGCACGGACCGCCCGCCACCACCAACGGAAACTCATTACCGCGCTCGGCGGCGCGCAACGGCACGCCCGCCAAATCCAGCATATTCAAAATGGTGGTATAGCACATTTCGTATTGCAGGGTAAACCCAATAAAATCGAATTCGCGAATGGGGTCACGGCTTTCCAACGCAAACAACGGGATGTGGTTCTCGCGCATCAGCCTTTCCATATCCGTATCCGGCGCAAACACACGCTCACACCAAAAATCCTCCACGGCGTTTTTAAGCCCATACAGAATTTTTAGCCCCAAATGCGACATCCCAACCTCGTACAAATCGGGAAAGCAAAATGCAAACCGCACGTTTACACGGTCTTTATCCTTTACCACGCTGTTCAGCTCGCCGCCGGTATAGCGGGCGGGCTTTTGCACGCGGTCAAACAAATCTTCTAACGTCAGAGCCATTGCACATCCCTCCACCCCTCCATTATACGGTATCGGTCCGTTTTTTTCAATGCCCCGTGCGCAAAAACATCCGCAAAATCAAATAACCGCTCAAAACCAACAAGGTGAAATTATAACCGCTGGCAATCAGCATCCAAAATCCCAACACCGCCAGCGGAAATACCACCACTGCGGAACATGCAAACAGTATTCGCTCGGCGCGTGTCTCCTCGTACCGACAACACAACAATGCATACAATGCCTCGCCGCCGTCCAACGAGGTCACCGGTAACAAATGAAAAAAAGCCAGCACGCCGTGTATTAACGCCGCAGTATGGGCACCCGCCACCCAACACGCGGCACACCCCACCACGTTGGCAAGCGGTCCCGCCAGCGATACCGCGCACAATTTGGGATAACTCAACCGCGCGGCAGCGTTTCGCTCCACCCGTATGCCAAACGCCCCCATTGTCAGCCGTGACGGTGCATCGCCCAGCCATACCATCGCGCAAAAATGCCCCAATTCGTGAATTGCAGCCGCCAACAAACACAAGGCGGAAAACCCGCCATCGTCCAGCGACAACATCACAATCACCGTGGCGGGAAACAATAAACTCAGTCGAAAATCAACCCCGCGCCACCGCCATTCAAGCATACAGTGCCTCCGGTATCAACGGTGCCGGGTCGTAGTAAAGCCCCTCCCGCACGGCCATAATGTGTACGTGATTGCCGGTGGAATCGCCGGTGTTACCCACGCGAGCAATCATTTCGCCGGCACGCACGGTATCACCGGTCTGTTTTAACAACGCGGAGCAATGGGCGTATCCTATCTCCAGCCCATCGGCGGTGCGTACGGTAATACGGTTGCCGTAACTGGTTTGCCACCCTGCCACACTCACCTCACCATCGTACAACGCATACAACGGCGTGCCGGCCGGCGCCGCAATATCTGTGCCGGTATGAAAGCCTGTCCCGCCACGAATGGGGTCGGTGCGCACCCCAAACAACGAGGTCACCCGCCCCTCTACCAGCGGCACAACCGTGGTGGGTGGTGCCGTCAGCGGCGTCCAAGTAATCGCATCCGGCGGACAATATACCCCCGCCGTCTCGCTTACTGCCGCATCGCGACCACCCGTGCCGCTCTCCTCGGTTTCCACGCTTTGTGCAATTACCTGCGCCAAGCCATCATCGGTAAGCCAGCCGTGCAACAAGGAACGCAACCCGTCCCACGCACTACCGCCTATCAATCGCAACAGAAGGATCAACAGCAGAACAACGCCGCACATAATACTTTGCACCGCCAACAACGACAATCCGGTGCGGTCATTCCGCCTACGCGCACGGCGTTGTTCTGCCATAGATAACTCCTCCTCACACAATAATGCAAATCAATCCGTTACAACCCTCGTTAATAATGCGTTCCACCGTTTCCTTCAGTTTTATCCGCGCATCACTCGGCATACGGTACAATTTGTTGTGCAACCCTTCGTTGACCAAGCCGTACAACGACGTACCAAAAATGTTGGAATCCCAAATTTTTGAGGGGTCTTCCTCAAACTCACGCAACAGATAATTCACCAATTCCTCCGATTGCTTTTCCGACCCCACAATCGGCGCCACCTCAGTAGTAATATCGGCTTTCATCATATGTGTAGTGAGCTACAAACAGAAGCGCTGTCCAAACCGCCTGAAATCCTTGTAATTGAGCCCTCCCTTGTCCTTTTTATTTCGTAAATTTCAGGAATCGAAAACAAACGCAGTTTGATTTCAATATCAATTTTTTCCTTGCTACTGGTTCGTAAAACAACAATCCTTTCTAAAAGGCTGTCCACCAATCCCGCTGTAATTTTTATATAGTTTTCTATCTCTTCATTAACAGCAAGGCGCATAGCATCATAGGATTGCCATAGACCAATGCGGGCATCAATAGTGTCTCTCAACTGTGAAAGTTCTTTTTCCAGTTTTCTAAGTTCAGCATTAAACCTATCGTTACGGGATTTGAACTCGGCATTTGTTAGTATCCCCTCCACGCTTAAGTCAAGCAACCTATCCTTACGCCTTTGTGTATCTTTCATCCTTTCCTCTAAATGCAGTACCTTGTCTTCTAATTCTGCCTGCATGCCGCTATCAAAAAGAAGTTCACATATTTCATTGGCTATGAATGCTTTATCTGTAATCAGAGTATGCACTATATCCCGCACAATGGTATCCAGTTCCGCTGTGTAAACCACAGGAGCTTTGCAACCTGCCAACCCCTTTTCAACATATTGTTTACATTGCCAAATTTCTTTATGACCGCTTTTATATTTATAAGTCGCATGATAATAGGGCGCATTATGTTCCCCGCAAAAAATTTTTTTACTGTAAGCAAACTTGTTCGTATACGACGTTTCCTTTTCCTTCACTTCGCGACTACGCTGTTGGAAAATAGCATTTGCTCTTTCCCATATATCGGGCTCGATAATTTGCGGAACATTTTCACCATCTTCATACATAATCCATTCGGATTGGTCAAGTTTTTTAATAGTGCCCAAATTGTAGGCAATCTTATGAGATTTGTTTCCACAATAATATCCCTTGTACTTTGGATTTTGAATGATACGCTTAATCGTAGAGTAGCCAAACATCTTACCTTTACGGTTTGTGATGCCCTCCTCTAAGAGTCTATTCCCAATTGCACGAAGACCGATACCGGTCAAATAGAGAGAAAAAATCCGTTTAACAATTCTCGCTTCGGTAGGTTCTACAACAAGCTTGCCACTCTGCTTTGTGTAACCGTAAATGTTATCATTGCCCAGCACTCTTCCCTCGGCAATAGAACGCCTAAACCCGAATTTCACACGCTCGGATAATTTTCTAACCTCATCCTGCGCAATACTGGACATAATGGTAAGGCGCAATTCACTGTCGCTATGTAGGGTATTGATGTTATCGTTTTGGAAGAAAACGCCGATACCCGCTGTCAACAATTCTTGGGTGTATTTAATACTGTCCAAGGTACTACGGCTAAAACGGCTGATTTCTTTTGTGATGATGAGGTCGAACTTCCCTTGTTTGCCATCCTCTATCATTTTAAGAAACCCTTCTCGCCTCAAGGTGCTTGTCCCGGTAATACCTTCGTCATAGTAACCCTCCACATAGTCCCAATATGGGCATTTTTGAATAAACTCTTGATAATACCCAATTTGATTATTAAGAGAGTTTAACTGCTCGTCCTTATCGGTTGAAACACGAGCATAGAATGTCACCCGTAAAGGAATATCATAAATACTTTTCCCCAAACTCAGCGACTGTCTAACCGCATATAAATCCATCGTTACCTCCTATCAATATAATATCCTATTTGCGGTTACCTTTTGTTAAGGCAAGCGCGCGTGCACAAAGAAACATATCCTCAGATATGCGTTGTCTATCATACAGGCTTTCCAGCACCGCTATTATGTATTGCGTACGAAAGCGATCATACATCTCCGCATTTACTTTTTCTGTATGCTTATTTATCGTACTCATCCCCTCTTGTCCTTTTCTACATTTGTATTTGGAACAAAGAAGGTTTATGCATGGTAGGGAATGGCGAAACTAAGTGACGTACTTTTTAAGAAAATCTTCAAATAAATCTAAATGATATAATAAAAATCCCCCCGCATAGCGGGGGGTATTTCATTTTCGGGCATAGCCCTATGCGATACTGGCTGCGCACAAGTGCGCTTTTTATTGGCCTGCCAGCCACGCACCGATTATTTACTACCCGTAAACGGGTTCCGCGGGT
>JAZOLU010000042.1:0-34398 GCA_045653425.1 Acutalibacteraceae bacterium
AAAGGAATCTGCCGTTGACAGGTACATTTGAAATCAGTTCATCGAGGCTGTCACAATTGTTTGTTACATTGCAACGACCTTTACCGGTTATCATCACTTTGCGGGCGGGGCGGGCATTGCGCTCCACCACGGTAACACGCAACCCCCGCCGAGCGGCGAATCCGGCCGCCAACAAACCGGCGGCACCGCCACCCACAACCACCACGTGCAACGCCTCACTCATTATCTGTCTCCGTTGCCGGCGGCTTTTCGGTGGGTTGATATACCTGGTACGCCGCCCACAACTCCTCCAATTCATTCAACGTGTCGCGGTTGGCATCCATCCGTTTAAGCGAAATGGCCACCAACAACGCGTTAATAATGCTGAGCGGCGCCACCAACGAGTCCACCACCGTGGCCATATCACTGTGCGCCGGTAACAAGTAAGTAGCAAAATCCGCAATGGGCGACACCGGACTATCCGTAATGGCCACCACCTGTGCACCGCGGGTGTGGGCAAAGTGCATTGTCTTTACCGTTTTGCTGGAATAGCGCGGAAAACTCAACCCGATAACGGCATCATCTGCACTAATGGGAAACATTTCTTCCAAAATTTCCGTTTCGCTGCTGGTGGAAATCAGGCGAATATCCGGCAACAACAATTTAAGATAATACGCCAAAAAACCTGCCAGTGCGCGGCAACTGCCCGCGCCGAACACATACACGCGGCGAGCGCGCACCAGCGCCGCCACCGCTTGGTCAAAAATATGCGAATCCAGTTCCTCTAACGTTAAACGGAGATTGGCAATATCGTAAGACATTACCTTGTCCAGTACCTCGTCATCCTGCATACGGGCACGCGTTACTTCCACCCGCTGCACGCTGGTAAGTTTGCTGCGCACCAACTCCTGCATAGCCTTTTGCAAACGCGGATAGCCGCTGTACCCCAATTCCGTGGCAAAGCGCACCACCGTGGATTCGCTCACGCCCACCGCTTCACCCAGCGCATACGCCGTCATAAACGCGGCCGAGTCGTAGTGTTCCAAAATGTAAGCCGCAATCAGCCGTTGTCCCTTGGAAAAGTTCGGTATTTGCCGAGTGATATGCGCAATTAAATCCGTTTTCAACGTCATCACAAGCCTTTCCTTGCGGGAATTTAATGATTTAGTTTACCGCGTTTTTCAAGAAATTTCAAGCCGAAATTTGTCGGCATTACCGAAATAACCGATACAGTAGGGGTTGAAACCTTAAAAAATACAAGGGAATTAGCCGAGATAAACCAATATCGTACAACACAAACACCACGTTACCGGCCACCAAAAACGCCGCCAAAAACACACCCAGCGGCAACGAAACACCGGTAACGGCAAAATCGTTAAGTGAGAACCCCACCGCGGACAGTATGACATAAGCACCCATCATCGCACCGTTAAACACCGCGGCTTTAATAACCCATTCCCATACGCGGGGGCAAGATTCTGCCAACGATTTTACTACCGGATAATACCCAAAAAAGGTAACAAACAACCATTTGGCTTCCATATCCGGCACTAACAACAACGCCGGCACTGCCACGGCGGCATACACCGCCAGTGCCCAACGCTTGCCGCATTCCATAACCACCGGTAACAAAAACACCGCCGCCAAAGCGGGCAATGCGTAGGTGGCAAACGGAAACACGGTGAGCAGTAAGCACACCAGTGCCAACGCCCCCATTAGCCCGCCAAACGCCAACCGCGCCGTGCGTTTCACAAGACAACTCCCCTTTAACGGTTTAGCAACAACAACAACGAAAATGAATCAAATCGCCACCCAAACACTCGCAACAACAGTCCGCGCAAATTAGGCCCTGACATACATCACAACCCGAAACGCCGCCACCCACGGGGCGATACGCGCCGGTGCGGCGTTGCCGTTCCAATTGATTGTAAGCCGCACGGTATTCCATATTGGCGGGGTCCATGCGCGTGGCGGTGGAAAAGTGATTGTACGCTTCGTCCAACCAGCCCTTTTTGTACAACACACTGCCTTTTAAAAAATACCATTCTGCATCACGCGAAGGTGCGGGAACCCCATCCAGCAACGTCTCCGCATCCGCCGTGCGACCGGTGCGAATAAGGTTGCGAATATCCTGATACCCGGAACCCGCGGTGTACCCGCCGCCCGCGCTTTGCCCGCGACCCTTGCCGGCGCGGCGTTCGCGGATAATGGCATCGTACGCCTCGTTAATTTCCTGCATTTTTTCTTCCGCTAAATCCGAAAGCGGATTGTCCCCGTAATTGTCGGGGTGGTACTTGCGCGCCAACGCGCGGTACGCATCCTTTACCTCGTCGTCTGTTGCGGTAGGGCGAATCCCCAACACCTCATACGGATTGTTCATGGTTGTTAACCTCCCGAATTTTTCCGCGGCGAACACCGCTTAACACTTGTTTTTGTGCTTGCGGCAATCCCCAGTCCAGTATATTTCGTAAAATGCCGTCAAAACGGCGAATGGTAAGCAATTCATACGCGGCGCGGCACTCTGCCAACGATGCGTTAAGCGATAAACGAACACTTTCGCGGCGTTCTGCCAACCGTTCCGGTGTCATATCTCCTTCACGGTAATTTACCAATAACGGATTGTAATTGCCGGTGCGGCTGTCCTCTGCCAAGTCGTCCGCCGCATCCATTAAATAAATCCAACGGCCCAAACAATACCCAAACCGTTCCAACACACGGCGTTGTTTTTCATCCGCCGCCACATACGCACACAGGGTTGCCAACAACTGCGCCGTGGGTTCGGCGGCGGCATCCACCGAGGCGGTATTAGCCGCTTCCAACGCCGCTTGCCGCTGCGTGTAAGCCGCCATAGCCGCATCCCACGCCGGCATACGTTGCGCCGCACGACGACGATGCCGAGCAGCAGGCAGTTTCGCCGCGCGTGCCGCCGTGCCTTTGAAAAAACCACCGTCCGCCACCGTGTCGCACAGTTTGTGATATACCAGCAGTACCGAGGCATCGGCACAACAGTCAAGCACCGCGTTCTCCCCACAACAAGAACGTTTTTTTAACGGATTGTAAGGACACCGTGCCGAGCGAAATGTGGGGCAATCCTCCGCCAATGCCAAATGCAACAATACCAAAAACGTCATATCGTAACTTAATGTCATTTGCGCGGTAAAACCATACCGTTTTCCCAGTGTGCGGCAAAGCGAGCAGTACAATCCGCGATACTGCTCAAATTCGCCCATTTTGAGTTCCGGTTGATATGGTTTAATATAGCCGAACATATAAAAGTCACCTTTTTATTATGATACAACTTTTTCAAAACAGTGTATGAAAGATTTGTAAATATTCCGCACAAACCGCCGAAATATTGCAACGTATATTTTGCGCATAACAACCCATACTAGTTCTGCAACCAATCAAAAACAAAGAATTAACAAAAACACTGTAAACAAGGAGGAAAAACCTATGGATATCATTGCTTTGATTTTGGTGATTATCGGTGCGCTGAACTGGGGCAGTATCGGTCTGTTCCAATTTGACTTGGTCGCGTGGATTTTCGGCGGCCAAAGCGGGCCCATTAGCCGTGTTATTTACACGCTGGTCGCGCTCGCCGGTATTTGGTGCATTTCACTGCTGTTCCGCCGCCGCGGACCGGTACTGGAAGAATCCGACAAATAATCATCGTTGCAAAAACAGGGTCGCCGAATGTCGGCGGCCCTGTTTATTATGCACCATTAAATAAGTGCCTTGGTATCGCGCGCAATAACCAATTCCTCGTTGGTGGGGATAACAAATGCACGCACGGCGGAATCTGCCGTGGTAATTTCCGTTTCCTTGCCGCGCACTTGGTTGGCTTGCGCATCCAAACGCACGCCCAAGTAGGCCAGTTTTTCCAAAATTTCGGCGCGCAACGCCATTTGGTTTTCGCCAATGCCCGCGGTAAATACAATGGCATCCAACCCGCCGAGCGCGGCAACGTAACCGCCGATATATTTCAGAATTTGATAACTGCGCAAATCCCACGCCAGTTTCGCGCGCTCGTTACCGGCTTCCACGGCGGCGGTAATGTCGCGGTCGTCACTGGACACACCCGAAACACCCAACATACCGGATTTTTTGTTCATAACATCATCCATTTGGGCGGGAGTAAGTCCCTCTTTTTCCATCAAGAACGTAACAACGGACGGGTCAATCGCGCCACTGCGAGTACCCATTAAAAATCCATCCAACGGAGTGAGACCCATAGTGGTGTCAATCACCTTGCCGTCACGCAGAGCAGCAATGGAAGAACCGTTGCCCAAGTGGCAAGTGATAATACGCGTGCCCTTGCCGTCCGGCTTGCCAAGCAGTTCGCAGCAACGCGCGCTGACAAAACGATGCGACGTACCGTGGTAACCGTAGCGGCGCACGCCGTATTTTTCATAATACTCATACGGCAAACCCCACAAATACGCTACTTCGGGCATAGTTTGATGAAACGCGGTATCGAACACCGCCACCTGCGGAATCTCCGCACCAAACGCGGCGGTAGCCGCCTCAATGCCTTTTAAGCACGCGGGGTTGTGCAACGGTGCCAAAATGGTGTATTCGCGCACGGCGTCCAACACTTCTTCCGTAATGCGCACGGATTTGTCAAACTTAGCGCCGCCTTGCACCACGCGGTGACCAATGGCGGTCACTTCGGACATATCGTTAATCACTTTACCCTCGCCACTGGTAAGTGCCTGCTTAACTTGCTCAAACGCCGTGGCGTGGTCCGGCATAGCCACTTCCAACTGCACCACGCGGCCATCATCCGTCTTGTGGGTAAAGCGACCGTCAATGCCAATGCGCTCGCACAAGCCCTTGGCAACTGTCTGCTCACCGTCCATATCAATAAGTTGATACTTCAGCGAAGAACTACCTGCGTTAATAACCAAAATTTTCATAGATTTTCTATCTCCCATTCACCATATTGATTTTTTCAAAAAAATCCCGTATACTTATTATAGTACAATTTTCAATTTTTTCAAGACTTTTTCAAAAAGTTGCGGAGGTGTGTGGCTATGCGCATTGCCGGTGTGGTTGCCGAATACAATCCGTTCCATAACGGTCACGCGTTGCATTTGGAAAAAACCAAAGAACGCGGTGGCGGGTGCGAAGCAACGCATATTGTAGCGGTTATGAGCGGCAGTTTTGTCCAGCGCGGCGAACCGGCTGTTTTGCCCAAATTTGACCGTGCCCGTGCCGCACTGGCGGGCGGGGTGGATTTGGTGCTGGAACTGCCGGTGCCGTGGTGCCTTTCCTCGGCGGAGGGGTTCGCTTTCGGCGCGGTGTCCCTATTGAAATCGCTCGGTTGCGTAGAGTATCTCAGTTTTGGCAGCGAAATCGGCAAAACAGAACCGCTGGAAAAGGCGGTTACCGTTATGGAAACCCCGCGGTTTGCCACACTGTTAAAATATTATATGGATACCGGCACCGCTTTTGCCGAAGCGCAACAAAAAGCACTGGCGGAAATTATTGGAAAAAGCGGCGCGGCGGTACTATCCACCCCCAACAACACCTTAGGCGTGGAATACATAAAAGCATTACAGCGGCTAAACAGCCGTATGCAACCCTTTACCGTGTGTCGGCAAGGCAGTGCACACGACAGTATGGTGCCGCTGGGCAACACCGCTTCGGCTTCGTATCTGCGCACGTTGCTTACCTCCGACCGATTGCTCAGTGCGTTCCCGTATATGCCCGCTTCGTGCGCCGCCGTGTTATCCGACGCGGCACAAAAAGGGCGTTTGCCCGCCGATACCGCACAACTGGAACGCGCGGTGCTCTCCCATCTGCGGTTGCTCTCTGCGGAAGATATCCGCGCGTTACCCGGCATTTCGGAAGGTCTGGAAAACCGCGTGTATGCCGCCATTCGCAAAGCGCGAACGCTTACCGAGTTGGAGGAAATGATTAAAACCAAACGGTATCCCCTTACCCGCGTGCGGCGCTTACTGTGGTCGGCGTATTTGGGCATTCCCGCCGGCTATGCGGAACAGCAACCGCCGTATATACGGGTACTGGCCGCCAACGAGCGCGGCAAGGAGATTTTATCTGCCGCTAAACCCACGGTGCCCTTGTTGCACCGCGCGGCACAAGTTCCAAAACTTAATGCCGCGTGCCAAGCCCTGTGGGTGTTGGAAAACCGCGCCACCGATTTGTACGGGCTCGCCTTTGCTCAGCCGCTTCCCTGTGGGGAGGATTGCACCACGGGGCTTATTCGCGAATAAATAATTGCGTAAACACGTACAACGCCCGCCGATATTTATCGGCGGGCGTGTTTTTATTTTTGGGACTTCTCAATCTTTTCCATAGGACGTAAAAACTGCGTTTCGTACAATTCGCGGTATTTTGGACTTTCCTCAAGCAACTGCGCGTGCGGACCGCGTCCGGCAATCACGCCGTTTTCCACCACCAATATTTCGTCCGCCGATAACACGGTGGACAGGCGGTGCGCAACCACCAGCGACGTGCGATTGTGCAACAACGGTTGAATGGCATCTTGAATGTGGCTTTCCGAAATGGAATCCAACGACGACGTTGCCTCATCCAGCAACAAAATGGGCGGGTCTTTAAGAATCACCCGCGCCAGCGATACACGCTGCTTTTCTCCACCGGAGAGTTTTAACCCGCGATTACCCACCACGGTATCGTACCCTTGCGGCAAACCCACAATAAAGTCGTGAATGTTCGCCTTGCGGCAAGCATCCTCCAATTCCTCGTCGGTAGCATCCGGCCGCGCGTACAACAAATTGGCACGGAGGGTATCGTTAAACAAATACGTATCCTGCGTTACCATACCGATATTGCGCCGCAAAGCAGCCAGCCGTAAGTCACGCACGTCGTATCCATCCACCGTAATGCGGCCGTCAGTCACGTCAAACAACCGCGGAATTAAACTAATCAACGTGCTTTTCCCCGCGCCGGATGTACCCACAATCGCCACGCTTTTGCCGTGTTCTACGGTGAAACAGACATCACGCAGTATCGGCTGGTCAGCGTGGTAAGAAAACGCCACGTGTTCAAAACACAAATCGCCGCGCACCGCGGTGGGTTCCACCGCATTCGGCTTATCCTCAATTTCCGGACGCATATCCAAATACTCAAAAATGCGGGCAAAGAGAGCAAGCGAACGTGTCATATCCACGCCGATGTTCAGCAACATATCCACCGGGCGGAACATACGGTTGAGCAGCGTTACCAAAATGGTGATATCCCCCACCGTGATAATCGGGCCAATCGGCCAACGCAACATCAGCAGCCCGCCAAACAAATACATCAGCAACGGGCCAATACCAATAAACGTGCTTATCGCCATATGAAACCAACCGTGTGCCACTGTTTCACGGATGCTCAAACGGCGAGTTTCTCCGTTCACCTTACGAAATTTTTCGTATTCGGTTTGTTCTTTATTAAACAGTTTTACCAGCATTTGCCCGCTAACGCTCATCGTTTCGTTGAGGATTTGGTTCATTTCGTCCCATTTTTCCTGCGTGCGGGAAGCGATTTTCCAACGGTAACGCGCCACAATACGCGCGGGGACCACAAAAAACGGGAGTAATAACACGCCCACCGTGGCCAGTAACCAATGAATTTGGTACATTGCCACCAAGGAGGTAACCAGCACCGCCACGTTGGATAACAAGCCCGTCATCGTGTTGGCAATCACCGATTGCACGCCGCTGATATCCCCCGTCATTCGGGTGATGAGTTCCCCTTGCGGGCGGTCGGTATAAAACCGATGCGACATAGTTTCCAAATGCGCATACATTTGGTTTTTCATATCGTAAGTAATATTTTGCGCAATGGTAGCGTTCAAATAACTTTGCAAAATGCTTACCAAATTGGAAATTAGGGTCACCGTGAGCGACAACACAATCAACTGCACCAGCACGGCCCAGTTTTGTGCAATCAAGCCGTCGTCAATCATACGGCCGGTAAGTATGGACGGCAACAACCCCAACCCTGCTGATAACAGAATAATCAACATTACCAGCAACAGACGCGGCCAATACGGCAGCAAATACGCAAAAATACGTTTAAGCAGCGGCCACGACAGTTTCGGTGCTTGTTGTTTTTCTTCCTCGCTAAGCGGTCGGTGCCGTGCCGGCCCGCCCCGCATTCCCATTCCCGGAGGCATACGCTACGCCCCCTCCCGCTCGCCGCAAAGCGAGCGCGCTGTTTGTTCAAAATGCAAAATCATAAAACCTCTTCTTTCTTAAACCAAATGAATTAAACACACCGCGTGTGCCGCCATTCCTTCACCGCTGCCGGTAAAACCAAGCCCCTCCTCGGTGGTGGCTTTCACGCTAACGTCAGCCACGTTCATTCCGCACGCAGCCGCCAACCGTTCCCGCATAGCGGGGATGTACGGTTTTAGTTTAGGAGCTTGCGCCAGCACCGTCGCATCAATATTTACGGGCGCGTATCCCGCCTCGCGCAGTACGCGCACCACTTCCGCCAACAATTTCAAACTGTCTGCCCCTTCAAAACGCGGGTCTGTATCGGGAAACAGTGTGCCGATATCGCCCAATGCCGCAGCACCCAGCAAAGCATCTGCCACGGCGTGTGCCAACACGTCTGCATCCGAATGACCAAGCAACCCCTTGTCCCACGGCACGGTGACCCCGCCCAAAATCAGCGGTCGCCCCGTTACCAAACGATGCACGTCGTACCCGTGCCCTATACGCAGGTTCATTCCAACCATCCTTCCGCACACCGCACATCCTCCGGTGTGGTAATCTTCAAATTGGTGTAATCGCCCTCTACCAGCCGCACCGGACGGTGTAACGCCTCCACCAGTTGGCAATCGTCGGTTACCGCCAATCCGTTTTCTTCGGCGTATTGCACGGCACACAGATACAACTGTCGCTCAAACACTTGCGGCGTTTGCACGTTCCACAATTGGGCGCGCGTGGGGGTGGATACCACCCAACCGTTTTCGTCCGCTACTTTAACCGTGTCTTTCACACGCACCGCCAATGCCGCCGCACCGTCCTGTAAGGCGGCTGTTACCACCGCCGTTATCCGTTCCGGTTTTATCAACGGGCGCGCCCCGTCGTGAATGGCAAAATATTCCGTATCCTCCCCGCACGCGGCAATGCCGTTTGCCACCGATTGCTGACGCGTATTGCCGCCGGGTACAATGGCTTTTACTTTGTGTATGCCGTAATCGGTAACAATTTGGCGCAACGTCACCGTATCCGCTTCGCGCGCCACCAGCACAATTTCGTCAATGCACTCACACGCCTCAAACGCGGCCAACGTGTGTGCAATCACGGGGCGATCTCCCAGCGTGAGAAACTGCTTGGGAACGCCCATACGGGTGGAATTGCCCGCCGCCACAATTACTGCGGCAACACGCGGGTGATGTTGTGGATGATGCATAGCCATCTCTCCTTACTTACTCGGTACGCAACCGCGCCGCCAAAGCGGGGTCGGGCGTCACGTACACGGTGCGGTTGTTTTCGTAAATCACCATACCGGGCTTGGCACCCGCCGGTTTTTTTACATACCGAATACGGGTATAATCCACCGGCACCTGAGCCGATGCCGCCGCACGCGAATGGGTAGCCGCCAACACAGCCGCTTGCCGCAACGTGGTTTCGGGCGGTTCTGCCCCCTCGGTTAGCACCACCGTGTGCGAACCGGGAATGTTCTTTGTATGAAACCACCAATCGCTCCCCTTGGCCGTGCGGGTGGTTAAACGGTCGTTTTGCACGTTGTTGCGCCCAACCAGTATGGTAAAACCATCGTCCGAACAAAACGAAAGCGGACGGGTGGGCCCCGCCGTGCGTCGTTTGTCTTTTTTGGCGCGCAAATACCCGCTTTGTTCCAGTTCTTGCCGCAGTTCTTCCAGTTCGCGACTATCCGCCGCACGTGACAAAGCATCTGCCACCGATTCCAAATACGTCAGTTCCGCCTCGCCTCGCGCAATTTGTTCTTGCAACACCTCTTCGGCAACTTTTGCTTTGCGGTATTCTTTATAATACTTTTGAGCATTGCGCGCCGCCGACAACGAAGCATCCAGCGGCACCGTTAACAGTGCACACGCTTCGTCGTAATAATTCACCAATTGCGCGGATTCCGCCCCTTTGGGAATGGTATGCAGATTCGCATTAATCAGGTCCGCATACAACCGCTTACGGTCGCGTTCACCGGATTCGGCGAGTTCGCGCCGCTGATTTTGCAGTTTGCGGGTTAACCGTTCGGTCACGGTGGTCAATGTGCGGGTAATATCGTGCGCATAGCGGCGCATCCGTTCCGCGGCATCTTTTTCGGCATAAAATTCATCCAACAAGGCGGAAAAACTCGCCGCCTCGCGCCCCGTAGCATCCAACCCATATTGCGTAATGGGTAAAAAACTGAATTCCAACGGCGTTTTGTCGGTTCGATACAAAATATACGGCACGCGGCGATCACGGGTCAATAACACGTCCCGCACCCGATTCAACGCCTGTGTCAGCCGCGTTTTTTGTTCCTCTTTTGTTCCTGTCTCCTGCACACCGCGGCAAACCGCCGCGGCAATTTCCCGACAAATAAGAGGAGAAAACCCTTGCACACGCGCCTGCAACGCCTTATCAATCGACCCGTCGCTTTGCACCACCGCTTCGCTCAACTGCTCTGCCGTGCAACCCAGCGCATCCAAACGGGAAGCATCCGCGGGCGGTGGAAAGTACGGCAATCCCGGCAACACGGGACGTACCGATGACATCGACAAATCCACACGCTTAACCGCGTCGATAATGCCGTTGTCCTCCCCTATAAGGATAATGTTACTGTGCCGCCCCATCAGTTCCGCCGCCAGCGTGAGGCGAACAGGGTCACCCAATTCGTTGAGTGTATCAAAATCAAAATACAACACGCGCTCCAACCACGGTTGGCGAATATCCACCAGTCGCGCACCGGTCAACCGTTTGCGTAACAACATACAAAACGACGGCGGAGTAGCGGGGTTTTCCAACGCTATCTCGGTAATGTGGGCGCGCGGCGAATTCACCCGCGCGGAAAGGTACAGTTTGTGTGTTCCGTTCCGCCCGCGCATTGCGAGCACCAACTCCTCGCGCGAGGGTTGGTGAATTTTATCCATGCGAGAATCACACAAAACGGTGTGCAACTCCTCCCGCAGACAATGCAAAAATGCGCCGTCGAGTGCCATTGTGTCAGTCCTTTGCTATGGTTTTATACGGTGCCGCGCCGCGGTGTAACACCACGCGCAGTTCCGAAAAAGCGACATTTAACCACGCCGCCACTTGTTCAGCAACAAAAACCTCGGTGGCATAATGCCCACCGTCCACCAGCGTTTTGGCAGGAGGCACACACAACCATTCGTGGTGCTTTACCTCGCCGGTAAGTGCGGCATCCGCCTCTTGCAACAAGTGAAGCACCAAATCGGCACCACCACCGCCGCACAGAGCCACCGTACGCACGCTATCCGTTCCCGCACGTACGCGCACCGCCGTGTTTAACGCCGCCGCCACCTGCTTGGCAAAGTCTGCCGCCGAAAGCGGTTGTGCCAACTCACCCACACGGCTCATACCGTCGGGTGCCGTGCGCACACGCGTAAGCCCCAACCGTTCAGCCAAACAATCGTTCACGCCGCCCGCGGTTTTGTCCAAATTGGTATGTACACACAACGCGGTAATCCCGTGTTGCGCCAACCGATACGGCACACTCCCCGCCGAAAGCGTACGCAACGGTTCAAAAATAACGGGATGATGGCTGATAATCAGCCGCGCGTGTTCGCGCAGGGCGGTATCCACCACCTCGTCTGTAATGTCCAGTGTCACCACAACACAGTCCGTTTCACCGGCCATATCACCCACCAGCAACCCGCTGTTGTCCCACTCCTCGGCAGTATCAAAGGGTGCTTTGGTTTGCAAAAACGCATAAATGTCGGCTATGTTCATCGCTTTTCCTCCCACGGTTTCCAATCCCCACGACGGTAACGGCGCACCGCTTGCAAACAGGCTTCGCCTTGTGCGGTAGGATGCGCTTGTTGTTCACGCAGCAAGCGCGTTTGCACCACCTGTAAGTACCCGTCACCCGCCGGCAACGGCACGCGCCCCACATAACACAGCGGCTCCGTTGCCGCCGTCACCGCGCCGGTATATTGCACACACAACACGGTATACCAATGCCGACCGGAACGCGCCACGCGTTCTTCCTGCAAGTCAAATCCCTCGGCAAACAAATAGGCGCGCAACTTTTCCGCACGGGTCATAGGTTGTAAAATCAGCCGATACCGTGGGTTCTTTATCCACGGTGCCTCCGCCAAAATGGCGGCAATGGTTTCGCCGCCCATACCGGCTATCACAATATCATCCACCTCGTCCGGCATAACGGTATGCAACCCATCCCCCAACCGAACCGCAATGGCGTTCTCCAACCCCGCCTGCGCAATGTTCAGACGAGCGTTTTCGGCGGGTCCGTGCCGTACATCCGAAGCAATGGCGGAGGGACACCGCCCTTCACTCACCAGCGTTACCGGCAGATGCGCGTGGTCGGTGCCGATATCCGCCACTCGACTGCCATCCCGCACCAAATCGGCAGCCAATCGCAAACGCGAATCCAACAACATACATTCTCCTATAAACACAAGCGGCTCGCATGACGAGCCGCTTGCCGTGTTCTCACTTGCTCAAATGGGCGTTGATTTTGGCAACCAACTCATCGGCATTCACACCGTGAACGGCGCACGCCTGCTCCAGTGTTTCGCCGCGAGCCGAAGGGCAACCGAGACAGTGCATCCCCATTTCCAAAAAATACGGAGCCGTGCTGCGGTCCATATCCAGAATATCACCAATCAGCATATCTTTCGTAATCGTCATTCTTCATCTTCCTTTCTTATTCATACTAATGATAGTATACCATAGTTTTTCCCATTTGCAAACATTAATTCATATTTCCGGTTTGTTGCATTACAACTGCCAATGCCACCAGCGGTGCCGTTTCGCAACGCAAAATACGCGGGCCAAGCGTGGCAACTGCCGCGCCGACGACACGCAAACGCTCAATTTCCTCTGTTTCAAAGCCGCCCTCCGGCCCAATCACCAGTGATATCTGCCGCGTATTTTCACTTACCAGTGACTCCAGCGGCACACCGCCGCCCTCATAGAACACCACGGTGTTTTCGTGCGAGAGTGCTTCCAACGCTTGTGTAAACGACAAAGGTGCCGCCACTTCCGGAATTAGCCCCCGCCCGCTTTGTTCCGCGGCAGAAGCGGCAATTTTTTGCCACCGCGCCTGTTTTTTGGCACCCTCTGCCGCGTTCAGCCGCACCACACTGCGCGCCATACTCACCGGTACCACGCGCACGGCCCCAATCTCCACGCATTTTTGCACAATAAAATCCATTTTTTCGCTTTTGGGCAATCCTTGATACACCGTTACCGACACATCGGGTTCACTGCATGTGGGTGTGCGTTCCACAACTTCCGCGTACACCTCATGCTCCCCCACCGTAACCAAACGACAACGGTAATCGGTACCCGCACTGTCACACAAAGTCACTTCTTCCCCCGCACGCATACGCAATACCCGCGCAATATGGTGCACTTCCGGCCCGGTCAACACCACCGTATCGCCCGCAAAAGGGGCTACAAAAAAACGTGACATCCCATTAATCCTTTCCGCACACAAAGCAGCACCAGCCGCCGTGTGTCAGCCGTTGACGAACCAGAAACCCGCAGGCAACCAGTCCGGCTTCCACTTCGGCGCCGCGTTCCTCAATAATGCCCGAAACAATGTACACGCCGTCCGGCCGCAAAAACGCCGGAATGGACGGGGACAACTTCAAAATCGCATCTGCCACAATATTCGCCAACACCAGATGGTATTGCCCCGTAATCCTCTCCACCAAATCGCCCTGCACCATACGGTAACGCGGTGCTTCAAAGCCGTTGATTTTTCCGTTTTCCACCGCCATTTTCACCGCCAGTGCATCAATATCCACACCCACCGCCGAGCGTGCACCGAGCAACAACGATGCCACCGACAAAATACCGCTGCCGCAACCCACATCCAGTACGTCCGCGTCCGGCGTAACGTAGGTTTCCACCACCTCCAACACCATACGGGTGGTGTCGTGCCCGCCGGTGCCAAACGCCATACCGGGGTCAATGGACAGCAACGCACGCCCCTCGGTATTGTCAACCGTTTCCCACGTGGGACAAATCAACAACCGTTTCCCCACCGCAAGCGGCTTAAAATACTGTTTCCAGTTGTTTGCCCAGTCCTGCTCACTGATGTTGTGCGTGTCCACCTCGCTATCAATGCCGCACGCCGCCAACCGTTCCCGCAAAAACAACACGGTCTCTGCCGGATTTTCCTGCGGTTCCAAATACAAATGGATAATGCTATGCGTGCGGTCGCGGCCCAACAACTCCTCGTCAATTAGGTCGATATGAGCAATCTCCCGTGCGCCTTGCTCTAAATCACTGTAATCCTCCACGTAAATGCCGTACGGCACCGCCATATTGGCAATGGCAGAGGCACGGTCGGTATCGGCCGTGGCCACGCGAATACACACTTCGGTCCAATTGTCAGACATCGGAATTCTCCTTCCGTTACATTCAAATTCTGCTTGTTATTTTACCACACTTTACAACAAAAAGAAAGCAAATTTAACAACGTTTTAATTTTAGTAAATTTTTACTTGAAAAATCCGTTTACATTTGGTATTATGTATAGCGAGGTGGGTGAAACGTATGCCAACGGGTTTTGACAACGAGTTGTATATGGCCAAACAAAAAGAGCATATTTTGGAACGCATCTCTCGGTTTAACGGCAAGTTGTACTTGGAATTCGGCGGCAAATTGTTTGACGATTACCACGCAGCCCGTGTTCTCCCCGGCTTTAAGCCGGATGCCAAAATCCGTTTACTGTGCGATATGCGGGACAAGGTAGAAGTCGTGTTCTGCATCAGTGCCGGCAACATCGAAAAAACCAAGATTCGCGCCGACCTCGGCATCAGTTACGAAATGGATTTGCTGCGTCAGATTGACGTTATCACCGACCTGGGCATCGAGGTTAACAGTGTTGTTATCACGCAATACGCCGGTCAAGCGGCGGCGGATGCGTTTATTCGCAAACTCAACGCACGCGGTGTTACCAATTACATTCACCGCCCAATTGAGGGCTACCCATCCGACGTGGACCATATTGTGAGTGACGAGGGTTACGGCTCCAATCCGTACATTGTCACCACCAAACCATTGGTCGTGGTTACCGCCCCCGGTCCCGGCAGCGGCAAATTGGCCACGTGCTTGTCTCAGGTATATCACGAACACCGCCGCGGCATTGTGGCGGGGTACGGCAAGTACGAAACCTTCCCCATTTGGAACTTGCCGCTCAAACATCCGGTCAATTTGGCGTACGAAGCCGCCACGGCGGATTTGCAGGACGTGAATATCATTGACCCGTTCCATTTGGAAGCATACGGGGAAACCACCGTCAACTACAACCGCGACGTGGAAGCATTTCCCATTGTACATACCATTTTGTCACGCATTACCGGCAATGACCGGTTTTATTGCAGTCCCACCGATATGGGCGTGAATATGGCGGGTTTCGCCATTGTGAATGACGAAGTTTGTCGCGTAGCCGGCGAACAAGAAGTCATACGCCGTTATTATAAGGGCCTGTGCGACTTAAAGCAAGGCAAAGAACGTGCGGAAACGGTGGATAAACTCCGTTTGATTATGCAGCAAATGAACCTGAAAAAAGAAGACCGCCCCGTGGTAATGCCTGCTCTGTCCAAAAAGGAAGCGTGTGGCGGCGCCCCCGCCGCGGCAATTCGCCTGCCGGACGGTCGCATCATCACCGGAAAAGCTACGCGTTTGCTCAGTGCGTGCAGCGGCGCGGTGCTTAACGCCATTAAAGTTATGGCGGACATTCCCAAAGAAGTATTGTTAATGAGTCCGCAAGTGTTGGAGCCGGTGCTCAAATTAAAAATCGACTTGCTCCACAGCCAAAGCAGTGTACTGAAAATGGATGACGTACTCACCGCATTGTACATCTGCGCCGCGTCGGACGACACGGCCGCCGCCGCGGTGGCACAGCTCCCCTATTTGCGCGGGTGCGAACTTCACTCCACGCAACTTCTCCATTCGGGCGACGAATCCACGTTGCGAAAAATGGGCTTTCACATTACCTGCGAACCGGAATTTCCGGACAAAAATTTATACTTTGGTTAACCACGGGCTTTTGCCCGTATATATGCCGCTGTGGTGGAATAGGCAGACACAAGGGACTTAAAATCCCTCGGTAGCAATACCGTACCGGTTCAAGTCCGGTCAGCGGCACCATATCGAGTGTTCATAACCAACTTGAAGGTTGGAAATGGACACTCGATTTTTTATACTCATTTTTCTGTTTTAATACGTATTTTTAAAGCGCGTAACCCACTATGACACTTTTACGGATATTCCGTACAAAAATGTCAGTGGGTGCTATGTTGGAAACAGTTATAAAAAACGCCACCCAACATCTAAAAATGTCGTATGTTGACTTTGTGTAGTCCTCTACTATATAACGCGGTTTGTGCACAAAAATATTTCTGAAATCCCCAAAAATCGTTTTTCGACAAAGCCGATAAAAAAGTATTAGGAAAAATCTTTTTCAGCGATAAAATTTGGTTGACATTTTCCGGCGGGTTTGATATAGTGAATTTGTAAGAAGTGACGTACAGCCGACGATTTGTGCGCCATGTTTATAGATTACATAAAGCGCACAAATCATCTGCGATAGGGATGATTTGTGCTTTTTTATTTGTTGGAACAAAGAAAGTGGGTGTTGCCAATGGGTTAAACGCTTGTAAATTATAGAAAATCAACCACTGTAACCTGTAGCAAGGAGGCCATCTAATGAAGAAATATTATACAAGCATCAAGTTTTTATGTCTTTTCCTCGTTGCGATTTTTGTTTTACAAATAACAGCATCAGCGGGGCCTATCACGGGAACAGTTACGGATAAACCAATAAATACCGAAGACACCATCGTTGAAGTTACTTCCTTAAGGGAAGAATCAGTAAAAACCTTTCAAATAGAAAACGGCAATTTTGTGGCAGCGATTTATGGGGAAGCTGTTCATTATCAAGATGAAAATGGCAATTGGCAGGAGATTGATAACTCACTGGTTCCAACCACCGTGTCTACTGCTCAGTTGGCGAATATTGGTGTAAATGTTACTAATGCCAGTACATCGCCGGTGGCCTATCGCAAAAACACTGCGAATCCTTTTGAGGTGAACTTGCCGAATACCCTGACCGTTAACAATCCTATAACTGTTACCTACAAGGGTCATACATTGGGATTTTCTTTGCAAGGTATACCGCTGCAATCCGGAATGGTTGCCGAAGTTGTAAACACGACTCCCAGAGCGACAATGACCCAGTTAGAGGAATATTCAATTATTAGCAACGATAGTGCACTTTCCTACGGACAGGTATTCCCGAATACGCAGTTAACATACGAAATGCGTGGTAAAAAGCTTAAGGAAAGCTTAATATTCAGTGCGCCGCCTACGCAAACTAATTTTGTATTTCGGTTTTATTACGAACAATTACCGGTGAAGTGCAATTCTATACAGATAGTACAAAATCGGAGGAACCCGTCTTTATAATTGCCGCACCTTACATGTTTGATTCGGGCGAAGGATACAGTGCCGACGTTGATGTGGAGCTTGTACCGGTTAGTGGTGGGTGTCTTTACAAGATAACGCCCGACGCTGAGTGGCTAAACGCCGAAGAACGGGTATATCCGGTAACACTAGATCCTACAGTCACAACCTCTCTCACGCAAACCGAAATTCATGATAACAGTGTTCACCAGAGCGACCCAAATACGAATTATATCAATGCTGACAGATTGTATGTTGGTTCGGTGGTGCTTAGTTCGGGGATTTTTGAGAGTCGTACCTATATCAAATTTCCAAGAGTCAGTTCCATTCCCACAACAGCATTTATTGTCAATGCGACCATGACTTTGAACCATCATACCAATTCATCCTATCAAAGCGCTTCTAACAATACCATCGATGTATATGATTGTGGAAGCAATGTATGGGGAACCAGCAACATCACGTGGAACGCACAAAAGAACTTTGTTTTTACCAACCGCATTTGTACCCGTATCACTGATAAATCCTATTCGGTTGAGAATTTTGATGTCACAAAACTGGTTCGCAGTTGGTACAAAACCACGGCTTCTAACAACGGCTTGGTCATTAAGCCGCGAACGGTGTATACCAATGCATCCAATCGCACGGGATATTACAGCAGTGATATCAGTTCTTCCATTTCGTCCAAGCGACCGCATATAACGATTGAGTACCGAAATTATAAAACAATCACAATGAAACACTTTTATGATAGTGCGTATAATACTCGATATACCGGAACTGGTGCCAATGCGCCGGCAAGCAAAATAGCGAGTTACCAAGCTCTGTATACTAATTATATGCGAGAGGTGTTTGGGCTCAATCTTACAAGCAGTGTTACCTATCAACAGTCGGAACAAGACCGATGCACACATGGCGCAGGGTCGAATATCAATTCGTTTTGTAATTTAACATTAAATGGGACATGTAGTTATCATAGTGGACGATATCATTGTACCAACGCGGCGCATCATTTGTTCACTTTACCTACCGGTGTGTCTACCCCAACCAATACTCAACGAGTTATTAAGTGGACAGGACATCCGCTTTGTGAAGGATGCCCATCAGGAGGCCATATAGCGGTTATCGGTGCAGTTGCCGTATTTAACGGCTCTCAAATATCTGTACGATGGGCAGATTACTTGGAATCTGATGAGCGAGATGCGACTTCAGTGGGCACAATCGCTCATGAAATGGGGCATACTTTCGGATGCGACGATGGTGGAGCAGAGGTTCATTCAAACAATAGTTGTGTAATGAAATCGGGTGTTTCAGATCTTACAAAACTTAGTTATATCAATACTTGTAATCCCGAGGCCTATTGCTCAAATTGCCGAACATTGATTAACAATTATATTAATGCCCTATAGGCGAGGAGGATAAAAATGAGAATACGGCAACTAATTGTGTGTTTGCTTGGCGTTTTTCTTACACTTTTTCTTACAGCATGTATGCCGACCAAACCAACGGATACAACAGTGACGACCACTTTTGTTAATATAAATACAACTACAAGATATCCGTCAACCCTTGCAGGCACAACAACTACCCATACAAGGGCGGATGTGCCGAGTAATCAAACAGCAATTAACACAACACCCTCCCAAGGAACAACCAAGCTTTGTTATAGCTATCCGCAGAAATACAAAGCATTTACTACTATTGAGGATTATTGTAATTTTGTAAAAACCGCTGATGAACAGACGTTACGGTCAATCTTCACGAAAAAGGAGTATGACGGGTCGCCATATTTTGAGAAAAAAACATTTGAGATTATTTTGCAAGACCGTCAATACCTATTGCCGGTCATACCTACAGGTTATACGCTCAAAGGTATTAGATTGAAAACACTTGACCCAATGACCGTTGCTCTGGAATGGGAGGAGAAGGAATATGCAATATCATGCTTTATGAGCCGAACAGAAAAGATGCCGGGTGTGGAAGAAGATGACAGTTTTTTCAAACAAGACGGCACCAGGGTGAGCGTGGATTATTATCCGGTGGATGGCCCGATGTCGGGAGACGGCACTTGTTACTGGGAGGAAAGCGGATACACATGCTTTATGTATTTTACCAAAGAAAACAAGGAGCAAGTGTGGGACTTAGTGAAAGCATTTGAACTGAAAATTGTGTCGATTGAGTAAATATGCGTACAGTTTCCTAACATTAATTGCTACAGAACAAAGAGAGCGAAAACGATTACATTGCACCTGTAGTTGTTAGCGTAACTTGATGAGGTGATTTTATGAAGATACAAATGCTTTGTTGCTTATTAGTGATACTTTTGTTATTATCCGCTTGTACATCGCCCGAAATCAACCCGTCAACTACAACAACTACGGTGCCGGGAACCACTGTTCCGTCAACCACAACAACGACCACGGCACCGCAAACCATTGTTCCGTCAACGGCATCCCTTTCTATCTATTCACGGGCGGATACGGACGCTGTGGAAATCATCGATTCCGGACAGGCGGGGAAACGCTGCATGGTAACTGACCCTACGCAATTAGACGCTCTGTTTGGGTTGTTTGACAGTACATCAGGCGAATATTTGGGAGACACGGTCAAAGGTATTTACGGTGGTGCTCTTGCCCTGGTTTTATACAATCAAGGTGAGGTTGTCGGCCGCGTTTGGCTCGCGGTATATGGTGGTGCATATTTTGCAATGGATCGTTATCGTGAGTGGGATACGGTAAGGTATTATGAGTCTCGTTATTCCCTGACCGCCGCGAAGGTGCAAGAGTATGTGATGTGGGCAAGACAGTTTTCCTATGCATAGGGGTTAATTCAAACAATAATTATGTAATGAAATTGGCAGAGTGAGAAAAGCGTGTAATCACCGGCATTTCAAGAGTTATTTGTCAGGTTGGTTATGAACACTCGCACCAATCTGAGTGTTCTTATAGGATTTTAAAAGTCCTTTAAGAACACTCATTTTTTATGCCCATTTTTTGTGATTGTTTTTCTATTGGTTGATTATGCTGGTTGGTAATTTACGCTTACGCCCTTTCGGGTTTGCACCTGAACTTCGGGAATATCTATCGGCGCATCTTCGGGAACATCAATTACTCCTGCAAAGTTGTAGTGAATTACAAGTTTCTGTGTTTTCACTCCGTCAATACGTTCCGTATGATGCACCTCTATATACTCGATCAGTTCATTAAGCATTCCGGCAGTTACCTTTTTAGTCCTTGCAAACTTCTTTACCGATGCAATAAAATCTTCCGTTGTTAAACTTTTTCTTTCGATTTCCTCTATGATACGGAATAGGTTTTGAAATTAATTACGTCACCGCAGTATTCCTGAAGACAAAGCATATTGTTCACTGTAGACTTATTCCAAAAGTAAGGATCGGGATTTGTTTTGGAACTGGATTTACGAATGCCCTTTACTTTTGCATACTCGGTTGGTGTTAATATCTTTTCTTCAGTTAATACGGTTGCGATTTGTTCGCTGCCTTTTCCATCCATAGCCATTGAGAAGATTCTACGCACAACTGTCGCCGCTTCAGGATCGATTACCCACTTGTGAGGGTTGTCCGGCGATTTAATATAGCCATAAGGCGCAGGACCTAACGGAATGCCCGAACTGCCCTTTATCTTGTTGCTGATACGACGTTTCTTGCTGATATCTCTCGAATACCACTCGTTGAACAAATTTCTTATAGGGGTCATTTCGTTTTCACCCTCTGCGGTATCTACATTGTCCGATACCGCAACAAGACGGATATTATGTTCGGGAAAGAACTCCTCGGTAAGTTTACCAACTTGTATGTAGTTTCTGCCGAGTCGGGATAGGTCTTTTACAAAAACAGCCGCCGCTTTACCAAGTTCTAATTGCCTAATCATTTCGTTGAACTCAGGGCGGTTCATTGTAACACCGGATATACCATCATCGCAAAAGGTAACAATGTGATTATATCCTTTTTCTTTTGCTATCTTTGTCAGCAGCTTCTTTTGATTGCTTATGCTGTAGCTTTCACCCTCCAGCTCGTCATCTCGGGATAAACGGACATACAGAAAAGCCGTTTTCTCCCGACTGTATTTTTTATTATTTGACTGACTCATTATTCCTCCTTCCCGCAGTCAAATAAACAGTACCGAATTTCATTTTAATAAGTTGATTGTTGTTGTCAAATTTCGTTTGCTTCTTTTCGGCACTGTACTTTCCTTCGCCTTCAGTTTCGTGCACTTCAATATGGTCAATCAGTTCGCGAATCAGCGGTGCCGTGATGGTTTTCATCCCCATAAATCGCCGAATTGCCGATATAAACATATCCTTATGAAAAACCTTCTTGTCCAACTCGTCAAGCCGCATTTTGAGATTTATGATTTTCTTTTTAAGTTCCGCTTTCTCGTTTTCGTACTTGTGCGATAGTTCCATGAAGAATGAATCTGTGACTTTACCCGACACATTGTCCTCATAAAGCCGTTCATAAAGCACGTCAATTTTATTGATTCTTGCTTGGCTCTGTTCTATGGTGGACTTGGTCTGCTTTTTCTCGGTCAACATATCCTTATTCGTTTTATCGGCAAGGAGCTGAGCAAAACCATCTTGATCGTATCGCAGGAAATCCGCAAGCCGTTGCAGTTCATAGAATACTACTTCCTCAATCGCATCCGCCCTCACATAATGCCTTGTTTGGCAAGTACCTCTGTAATCCTTAACGTAGTTTGAGCAACTGAAATAGTGAACGTCTTTATTCTTGGTATTGATGTGAAACCAAAGTTTACTTTTGCAGTCGGCACAGTAAAGTAAGTCCGCAAACATATTCTTGGGAATTTCTTTAGACTTAGGCGATCTGCGTTTGGTGGTTTTAGTTAGCTTCTGCACCTGCTCAAAGGTTTCGCGGTCAATAATCGGTTCGTGAACATCTTTGAACACCATCCATTCCTCTTTTGGCTTTGGTATGCGTTTCTTTTTCTTAAAGGATATGGAATAGCTTTTAAAGTTAATAATATCGCCGCAATATTCTTGTTGTGAAAGAATCTTTGCAATACTTGTTTTGCACCACTTGTAAGGGTTTGGTTGTTTTATCTTTCCACCTCTCGGCAGTCCTTTGGATTGCCAGTAAGCCATTGGAATTAACACCTGCCTTTCTTGTAAGATTCTTGCAATAGTTTCATTGCCTTTGCCCTCTAAACACATTTTGAAAACTTCTCGAACCACCGCTGCAGCTTCAGGGTCAATAATCCATTTCTTTTTGTTTTCGGGAGATTTCATATATCCGTATGGTGGTTGAGCTAACGGTTCGCCTGCCATTCCTTTAACACGATGAGCTGATTTCACTTTACGGCTAATATCCTTGGCATAAAGCTCATTCATAAAGTTTCTTAAAGGCGTAAAATCGTTATCCTCTTCGTTAGCGCTGTCTACACCGTCATTGACTGCAATAAATCGCACTTCCTTTTCGGGAAAGTAATGCTCGGTGTAGTAACCGACTTGCAGATACTCACGACCAAAACGAGACATATCCTTCACGATAATGGTTGAAATATAAGCAGATAAGAAAAGCACCTGTTGCTGTTGATGCCTTATACAATAAAGCGTAATATCCAGTCTGTAAATTTATTGCTATCAATAATATCAAAACAATCGTTTTAAAAATCTTCATTTCAAAATCTCCTTTATGTACGAAATTCATTGAAACGAAGAAGTGGCAGTACAGAGCGACGAACTCTGTACTGCCACAAACAAAGGCTATTTAACATCTTTTAAGAAAACAACAAACCCGAACGTTTCACCAATCGGTAAAAGGTTCGGGTTTGAATGCTTTGGTGCGAGGAAAGGGACTTGAACCCTCACGTCAAAGACACACGCACCTCAAACGTGCCTGTCTGCCTGTTCCAGCATCCTCGCATATAGCAGTGGTTATTATAGCACCCCCTCACCGCGTTTGTCAACAGTTTTTCGCGAAAAGAGCGCAAAATCTCCACTGCGGGTGATTAATCTAAGAAATCTTTTAATTTTTTGCTGCGGCTGGGATGACGCAGTTTGCGCAGGGCTTTCGCCTCGATTTGACGAATACGCTCACGCGTAACGTCAAATTCCTTGCCCACTTCTTCCAGCGTGCGCGGACGACCGTCCTCCAACCCAAAACGCAGTGCCAACACCTTTTCTTCCCGCGGGGTCAATGTGGCGAGCACGTCCCGCAACTGCTCTTTGAGCAACAAATGCGATGCCGCATCTGCCGGAGCCAACGCCTCGTCATCGGGAATAAAGTCGCCCAAATGGCTGTCTTCCTCCTCGCCAATGGGAGTTTCCAACGAGACCGGTTCCTGTGCCACCCGCATAATCTCGCGCACTTTATCGGTAGGCATTTCCAGTTCCGCGGCAATTTCCTCGGCAGTGGGTTCATGCCCGTTTTTATGCAACAAGTGGCTGGAAACCTTTTTCACCTTGTTAATGGTTTCTACCATATGCACGGGAATACGAATGGTACGCGCTTGGTCCGCAATGGCGCGGGTAATGGCCTGCCGAATCCACCACGTTGCATAGGTAGAGAATTTGAAACCCTTGGTGTAGTCAAACTTTTCCACCGCTTTAATCAGACCCAAATTCCCCTCTTGAATTAAATCCAAAAACTGCATACCGCGACCCACATACCGCTTAGCAATGCTCACTACCAGTCGCAAGTTCGCCTCGGACAAACGCTTTTTCGCGTATTTATTGCCCTCCGCAATTTTAATGGACAGGTCAATCTCCTCTTCGGGAGACAAAAGGGGCACGCGGCCGATTTCTTTCAAATACACCTTCACCGGGTCATCGGTAATAATGCCATCCGCCCCGGCCAAATCCGCATCTTCCGAAGAATCGCTTTCCAGCACCATCTCCATATCGTTAAACGCGGTTTCGGTAAAATCGTCCACGATTTCCACGTTGTAACTTTCCAGCACCTCATACAACTTGTCCATCTGCTCGGGGTCAAAGTCCAGCGTTTCCATCGCATCCATCAATTCCTGCGTGGTGAGTTTCCCCTTGGCGCGACCCGCTTCAATCAGTTCGTTATACACGGTTTTCTTGTCTTTTTTTCCGGCAGCAATGTCCACCGCCTCTTCCTCGTTAAAAAGCGGCTCCTGCGTTACCTCTTTGAGTATATCCATACCTTTTTCTGCCATTGTGTTTTCCTCCGTTTATCCTGAATATTATGACTTCATTTTTCGCATTAATTCCAGCTTTTGCTGTATTTCCTCAGGGGTGAGAGCCGATGGCTCCCGAAGTACCTGTAACTGATGTTCCTTTTTAATAACACCCACGTAATAGGCCACATCCTCCGCCGAAAGCGTTGTTCCGCGCTCGCGCGATTCACGCAGCATACCGGTAATGTAGGCCATCTCCTCCGGTTCATACTCCTCTGCCAGTACCGAAAGTTCCACAAGCATCCCCTGTTTGTATCGGTCAAGCAAGCGTTGATATACGCCGCGGTTAAACGGTGTCACCATCTCATCGGGCGACAACGTTTGCGAAACACTGCCCAAAAAATCGGGATTGAGCAACAGCATACCCAACAACGCTTCCTCCGCGCTGGCGGCGCGAACGTGCTCGGCGGCATCGGGATTGGCTTTACGCAAACCGGCTTCCGACTGCTTAATCACCTGCGACATTTGCCGCTCCTGCCGTTGCTTTTTGCGACGTTGCAGTTGGTACTCCAACTGTGTTTTGAGCGCATCTTTTGAAACCGACAAATCCTGCGCCAACCGCCCCAAATACACGTCACGCTCTAACGGGTCATTGAGTTCTGCCAGCATTTGCGTGGCTTCCCGCAAATACGTAACTTTGCCCTCGGACGTGTTGAGCAAATGCCGTTGCCCCAGTTCTATCAAGCGGTATTCCACGTCGTTCGCGGCACGCTCCACCAACAACTTAAAGCGTTCCGGCCCGTTTTTCTTAATAAACTCGTCCGGGTCTTTGCCGTCGGGAATGGTAACCAAACGAATACGCAATCCCGTTTCCCGCAACAACCCAATGGCGCGTTGAGCACCCTTTTTTCCCGCCGCATCGGCATCAAAAATGAGCACCACCTCGTCCGTGTACCGAGAAAGCAGCCGCGCGTGGTCGGCGGTAAACGACGTTCCCAACGCCGCCACCGCATTGGTAAAGCCCGCTTGATGCAGGGCAATGACATCCATATACCCCTCGCACAAAATCAACCGCTCTTGCTTGGTCTGCTTGGCAAAGTTGAGCGCGAACAGGTTGTTGGTTTTCTTGAACACCAACGTTTCGCCCGAGTTGAGGTATTTGGGTTTGGAATCGTCCAATACGCGGCCGCCAAACGCAATCACATTGCCGCGCACGTCAATAATCGGAATCATCACGCGGTTACGGAAAATATCGTAAATGCCTTTGCCGTTGCGGCTGCGCGCACACAACCACGCCAACACCAGTTCCTCATCATAGAACCCTTTTTTGCGCAAATTATCCCGCAAAAAATCAAA
The DNA here is from genome assembly GCA_045653425.1 of Acutalibacteraceae bacterium. GTDB lineage: Bacteria > Bacillota > Clostridia > Oscillospirales > Acutalibacteraceae > RGIG3009. The sequence continues at coordinate 26,084 of JAZOLU010000042.1, forward strand.
ACTCTGCGGCGCATACCCCAAACCGAAATGGCGAATGGTACTGTCGGTATACCCACGACTGTGATAATACTCCAACCCCGCACGCCCGCCTTCGGAATACAAAAAGGCGTGAAACAACCGCGCAGCTTCGCGGTTGGCTTCCAGCACACGTACCCGCTGACGCGCGCCCGCGTCGTTGCGGTCCTGTTCAGGAACCGCCATACCCGCGCGGTCGGCCAACAGTTTAACGGCATCGATATAACTTAAATTCTCAATGCGGCGAATAAACGTAATCACGTCGCCGCCGGCACCGCAACCAAAACAATAAAACGACGAGGTTTCCGGATACAGATTAAACGACGGCGTTTTTTCGCCGTGAAAGGGACACAACCCCACCAAATTGCGGCCCCGCCGCTTCAAGGATACGTAGGCGGACACCACGCTTTCAATATCGTTCTTGGCGACTAACTCTTGCAAAAAGCTATCCGGCAGCATAGTGTCACCTCCTTGCTTGATTAAATCAAATTACCGGGTTTAACCGGCCAACCCTTGGGAATAAACAAGTCGTGGTACAGTTCCACGGCAAATGTATCGGTCATACCGGCAATGTAATCGCACGCGGCGCGAGGTGCGCCTTCACGTTCACCAATGGCGTGGTATTCCGGCGGTAATCGGTCCGGATTATCCGCAAAATACCCAAACAAACGGCTGATAAACGCATCTACCTTTTTTTCCTCAATTTTGGCAATGGAGTTATAATACAACCGCTCAAACATAAACGAGTGCAATTGGTCAAACGCCGCACGCACCGCCGGTGCCATCACAATGTCTTCCCCGCTGTTTTCCACAATGGAGCCAATCAGCGTGTTAAACCGTTCATCTCGCGTGGCACCCAACACCTCGGTCACCGCGGCGGGAATGTCTTCCTCCGCAAACACGCCGGCGCGAATCGCATCGTCAATATCGTGATTGATGTACGCCACCTTGTCCGCCAGGCGGACAATGCGTCCCTCCAGCGTGGCGGCTTGTTCGCCGGTGGTGTGGTTGAGCACACCGTCCCGCACCTCCCACGTGAGGTTCAAACCGCGGCCGTCGTTTTCCAGCAATTCCACTACGCGGACACTCTGCTCATAATGGCGAAACCCGCCATCCAAGCAACGGTTCAGTGCCCGCTCGCCCGCGTGCCCAAAAGGGGTATGCCCCAAATCGTGCGCCAGTGCCACGGCTTCCGTTAAATCCTCATTCAGCCGCAAACAGCGCGCCACCGTGCGGGCAATTTGCGATACTTCCAGCGTGTGGGTTAGGCGGGTGCGGTAATGGTCACCAATAGGTGACAAAAACACCTGCGTTTTGTGCCGCAAACGACGAAACGCCTTGCAATGCAACACGCGGTCACGGTCGCGCTGAAAATCGGTGCGAAAATCGCACGGTTCTTCCGCCCGCATTCGCCCCTTGCTTTCCGCCGCGAGTGCCGCCCGCGGCGATAACATTTGTCGCTCCGTTTCCTCCGTGTATAACCGAGGTAACATACCCATCCACCGCCTTTCATAGTCATTATACGCCGAGTTTGTCCTTTTTCCCTGTTAAAACTTACGTTTTTTCAAAAAATTTAAAAATTTCCCCTGTTTGGCAAAAACTAAGTGCTCCGGCAGAAACCTCCGTTAATTCGTGACAAAACGCATCGCACCGGTCGCACAGGAGTAACACCGACAACGTGACCCCCTCCGCAAAGGCGGTATCGGTCACTTCCCCGCCAAACGCCGCCACCAGTGGTGCTACACGTCCGTACTGCGCATAATCGCACACAATGGTGCCCACCACGCACGGGCGGCATTCCCCCACACGGGCGGCATCAATCGCCAACGCGGTGCTTTGCGAATAGGCACGCACCAACCCGCCCGTGCCCAACAAAATACCGCCGAAGTAACGGGTGACTACCACCACGCAGTCGGTTAACCCGCGTTTTTGCAGCACCTCCAACGTGGGGAGCCCTGCCGTGCCTTGCGGCTCACCGTCGTCCGAAAAGCGGCTAATACCGGAGCGCAACACGTAGGCGTACACGTTGTGGCGTGCATCCCAATATTGCTTCTTGCGGGCGGCAATAAAGGCCTGCGCCGCCGCTTCGTCCGTTACCGGTTCCACCGCGGCAATAAACCGCGAACGGTTGTCCACATATTCCGCCTGTGCGCCCGCGCCAATCGTGAGATACGCGTTCTCCGCCACCGTGCCGCCCCCTTTTTCAACGAGAAAAGGCAGTGCGTAACTGCACTGCCCTTTGTTCCATCTTACTTGCTCTCTTTGATACCGAAACGCTTGTTGAAACGGTCCACACGGCCGCCGGTATCGACCAGCTTCTGTCTGCCGGTGAAAAACGGATGGCACTTGGAGCAGATTTCCACGCGGATATTCTCTTTGGTGGAAGACGTCTCAATCACTTCGCCACACGCACAGGTGATGGTGGTTTTCTTGTAATTCGGATGGATGTTCTCTTTCATTCCTGTCACCTCTTTCAGAAGCTGTATTCCCATCGAAGGAATCCTTCGCCGTTTTCACACATATAAAAAACGCGATAAGACCAACTATGAATATACCCTATTCCAACAGATTTGTCAATAGGAAATTTTAAAATTTGAGGGAAAGACGAAGTCAAAATATCACTGCGAAGCAATATCACTCGCCGAAAGGCGAATATAACTGAAAAACCGACTTGTCGAAACAAGTCGGTTTTTCTGCGAAAGAGCAGCATAACGGTGCGTAAACGGAGCAAAGAAAAGTAAAAAGGCGCGTAAATTTACATTTGCATTAGAAATTTATGCGCTTCTGTCAGCAGTGTTTTGGAACTATCAAACTGAAATGAAGACATAGCGGTTTCGTAACGCATTAAATATACACCGCTTAATTCAGTTTCTTGCGCAACAGGCGTTTGCGCGGAATACTCTCCCAGAAAGTATACGATATGCTTCAGTCTTGTTTCACCATTGCGGTTAAAGGTATGTGTATCCTCGGTTCTGAAATCCGGAATAAGTGTGACGGATAGTCCAACCTCTTCCGCCACTTCTCGCAAAGCTGTCTCCGCTTCGGTTTCATTCTCTTCCATATGTCCTTTGGGAAATCCGTAAAAACCCTCTTTGGAACGGATGATAACATATTGTATGCACCCGTTATCTTTCGTGTAAACAATAGCACCACAGGATTTTTCTGTGATCATTTTGCGTTCTCCTTTGTGGTGTTGATGGATGAGATTAGCATAACACGAATGCTTGTGCAGACAGAATCGAGGGATTTATAATCTTCTTCGGTTATATAATTCGTTTTGAATAACAGCTCTAACCAATATCTGGTTTCGTTTGCTTCTTTGAGAGCAATGTGAAGTTTTGCAACGAAGTCTGCTTTGCCGTGAGCATACTGCGCTTCACGAATATTGGCACCGATGGATGTGCCGCTTCTGCCGATTTGATTGGAAATAATGGATTCCCGTTTTTCTTTCAGGTGTTTGACAAGGTTAATAATGGACACTGCAAAATCCATTGATAGCGTTCTCAATTTGCTTTCTGACATAGTGACACCTCCAATTCAAGTATATTGTATCATAAACGCGGTTGATTAGCAATGTTTTAGTGAAGTTTGGCTCTGCCAAGTGAAGCAGCGGCAACGCCGCTGTGAAGTATTGTGCTTCGCACAATGTGAAGTTAAGTGCGCCCAACACTTGCGAAGCAAGCTTCACTGCGTAGCAACTTCACGATGCGTTAGCATCGCTTATCGTGCCGCAAGGCACACTTAGTTCAAAAAACACTCTTTTGTCTAGTAGACAAAAGAGTGTTTTTTGTTGGCGGAGAGTTAGGGATTTGAACCCTAGGTACGCTATTAACGTACACACGATTTCCAATCGTGCGCCTTCGACCACTCAGCCAACTCTCCGTGTCAGCACATAAGTGCTAGACTATTATAATGAATGTTGTGCGAAAAATCAAGCCCAAATTTAAAATTTATCAAACTTTTTACAGCAACGCCATTCCCGCCTGGGCGCAACGCTCCACCATTTCCTCCGGCCAGAGCGAGGCTTGCACCTCGCCAATGTGGGCTTTTTCCAAAAAATACATACACAGGCGCGATTGGCCGATACCGCCGCCCACCGTGTACGGCAGCTCGCCTTCCAGCAACGCTTTTTGGAACGGCAGTGCCGCGCGCTCCGGGCAACCGGCAATTTCCAGCTGACGGCGTAACGCTTCCTCGTCCACACGAATACCCATAGAGGATACTTCTACCGCGCGGCCGAGCAACGGATAATAGAACAAAATGTCACCGTTCAACTGCCAATCGTCGTAATCCGGGGCACGGCCGTCGTGCGGTTTACCGGAACGCAACGCACCGCCTATTTGCATTAAAAACACGGCGCCGTATTCGCGGGCAATGGCGTTTTCGCGCTCCGTTGCGGTCAGGTCGGGATACCGGTCCTCCAACTCCTGTGTGGTAACAAACGTAATGGTTTCCGGCAGTTTGCGCGGCAATTGGGGGTAGGCACTGCACACAATGTCTTCCATACAACGAAATGCCTCATAAATGGCGCACACAATCCGTTTGAGGTTTTCCACCGTGCGTTCTTCGCGGCGAATCACCATCTCCCAATCCCACTGGTCAACGTACAGCGAATGGAGATTATCGGTAATCTCATCGCGGCGAATGGCGTTCATATCGGTATATAGCCCTTGCCCCACCGGTACGTGATACCGTTTGAGAGCATACCGTTTCCACTTAGCGAGGGAATGCACCACTTCTGCCACCACGCCGTTGTCGTGCCGAATGTCAAAACTGACCGGACGTTCCACCCCGCTCAAATTGTCGTTCAAGCCGGATTGCGGCAATACAAACAACGGTGCGGAAACGCGGGTAAGCGACAAGCGTTGTGCCAGTTGCTCCTCAAATCCGTCCTTCAACAATTTAATGGCTTTTTCGGTTTCCAGAATGTCCATTGGTGAACGATACCCTTCCGGAATGGTGAGACGGTATTGCGTGCTCACGGATGATTCCCCCTTTTGGTGACTGTCCGCCTATCAAAAACGCCCGACCGCCTGGCCGGACGTTGTCATTGTAGCACATTTTATGGCGCATTGCAAGAGGTTTTTACCGCCACGTGCGCTCGTCCCAGTCAATGCGTTGCGGTTCCGCCAACACGGCGCGCACCGGTGCGCCATCCACCCCGCCAATACGCAGCGGTGCTGCCATCAGCAAATACGGTACACCCTGCTTTGCAGCCGACAAATCCAGCCCCTCCAACAGTACAATACCCGCGCCAAGCAATTGACGATGTACCGCCTCGGCGTACTCGGGCGGGGCAACCGACGTACCCTCCACACCCAGCAGCACCATACCGGCACCGGACAACACAAACGCCGCGCTGGGAGTGAGTTGCACATCGCCTTTAAGCAGTGTCCTCTTTTTAAGCCGCGGTAACAATTCCTCCGCCTCGTCGCCCAACAACAAGCCATTACACTCCACCACCGTGCATTCTCCAATACAGGCATCCAGCGGCACCGCGTCCACCCCTTCCCCTTGCGGGAAAAAGTGTTTGGGCGCATCCAAGTGCGTACCGTTGTGCAAACAGGTGGCAAGTAACGTGGTGTTACAAGAATCGCCCGCCGACATATTCGTTAATTTTTTCAGTGCCGGCGCAGGGTCACCCGGATACACCGGCGCGTGCATCAATTCTCTGGAAATGTCAATCAATTCCATACACTCACATCCTCTTTCCTCTATCATAACGGATTTTTGCGGCGGTTGCAATCTTTTTTCACCAAACCGCGGCGTTTTTTGATTTTTCACTTGACATTCCGTGCGATTTTGTTATAATAGTTGTCGCAAATAAAAAATCCGGGTGTAGCGCAGATTGGTAGCGCGCTTGAATGGGGTTCAAGAGGCCGCAGGTTCGACTCCTGTCACTCGGACCAAAAATCATTAAGGTTGATTCAAAACGAATCAACCTTGATTTTTTGTGCTTTTTCGCCTGTTATCGGCGCTTTTTTTTGTATAAGGCGCTGTAAAAAAGGAGATTTGTACTAAAATTGTATTAGAGTTATAAGATTACCGCATTGCCGAAAAATACCCCAAATCAGCATTTTCACCCTCTCCCTGGCAATGGATTTTGCTACCGTCAACGAACAATTCAGCCGTTAACGAACACTTTTGCCGTCAACGAACACCGAAAACATAACAGGTTATGAATTTAAGGGTGTATTTACTATTGAAGAATTTTATGGTATAATGTCATAAATGATATTCAAACAAAAGCGAGGTGCCAAGGTTATGGCAGAAAAGAAATACATAATTGATAACGCCGAACTGATGGCAGAATGGAATTGGGAAAAGAACATAGACGCCGACCCGAAGCAATTAACCCTTGGCAGTCATAAAAAAGTTTGGTGGAAATGTAATAAAGGACACGAGTGGCAAGCTATAATAAAAGATAGAAATAGCGGTAAGGGTTGTCCATATTGCTCGGGGCGATACGCCGTTAAAGGCGAAAATGATTTGCAAACCGTTAATCCAACTTTAGCCAATGAATGGGATTATGAAAAGAATAATTGCTTAACACCTATGGACGTATTGCCTAATAGTAACAAAAAAGTATGGTGGAAGTGTAGCAACGAACATAAATGGCAAGCTTCGGTGGTCAATAGAACTAAAGGGAACGGATGCCCATATTGTGCAGGCAAAAAAGTTTTAAGCGGCTATAACGATTTGCAAACTGTTAATCCAACTTTAGCAAAAGAATGGAATTATGAAAAAAACAATGGATTAACTCCTGCGGATGTAATGCCTAATAGTGATAAAAAAGTTTGGTGGAAATGCGAACAAGGGCATGAATGGCAAGTAACAATTGGCACGAGAAATCGTGGGAGTGGTTGCCCATATTGTGCAGGTAAAAAGGGACTAAAAGGTTATAATGATTTACAAACAATTAATCCTACTTTGGCGAAAGAATGGAATCACGAAAAGAACGGCAATTTAAGCCCAGAAAATTTTACTGCGAGTAGTGGGCAAAAAGTATGGTGGAAGTGTAGTAAGGGTCATGAATGGCAAGCAACAATACATAATAGAAATAAACAACGTGGATGCCCTATTTGCAATTCCGAACGAAATACCTCGCTGCCTGAATATGCAATTGTTTATTATCTTAAAAAATATGGTTTAGATGTAATACATTCGTATAGAGAAAAAGGTTACGAATTGGATGTTTTTATTCCATCAAAGAAAATTGCCATTGAATATGATGGCGGTCTTTGGCATAAAAACAGAATAAAAAACGATTTAGAGAAAAATTTTAAATGTAAAAAAGATGGAATTAAATTATATAGGCTAAGAGAAGAATTGTTGCCGTTAAATGACAGTTCTATAGATTATGTTGTTCAAAAAGGTCAAAAGGATTTATCAAAAATACTTGAAGAAGTATTAAGTGTAATAATTGGAATGAGTATTGATGTCAACCTTGAAAGGGACAGTATTGCCATAGAAAATTTACGGGAATACACCGAAAAGGAACATTCGCTTTTATCCTCCAATCAAGAAATAGCAAATGAGTGGCATTATGAAAAGAATGGCAACTTGAAACCAAAAAATTTAACAGCAAACAGCAATAAAAAAGTATGGTGGAAATGTAGCGAAGGTCATGAATGGCAAGCAACGATATCCGATAGAAACAGAGGACGCGGTTGTCCTATCTGTGCTGGCAAAAAAGTATTAAAAGGTTTTAATGACCTTTTATCAAAGAATCCAGAACTCGCTAAAGAATGGGATGATGAATTAAACGACTGCACACCAAGTGAAATACATTATAACAATCAATCCAAAAAAGTTCATTGGATATGTTCTAAGTGTGGCTATAAGTGGTTATCTAAGGTGAGCAATAGAACTCAATGTCCAGAATGCAAAAGAAGAAACTCACAAATCAATGTATATGATGCAATAACAACCTCATTCCTCTATACTTTTGCAAATGCTCAAGAATTCTGTGATTTCTTCGGCTTGGACATAAAAACACAAAGAAGCAGTATTTCTACTGTTTGTTCAAGACGGCAAAAAACATTAATGGGAAAATATATTTTAAGACACGCAAATGATGATGAGTTTCATAAGAAATAGCAAAGAATTTTAAAAAAATGTGAAAACAAAAGGGAGGATTAACTATGAATTGGAATGCACTTTCTGCAATTGGAACTACATTAGCTACGATTGTTGGTATTGTTGGTATTTGGTTAAATTTGTGGGACAAAACAAAAAAATTACATATTCATTTTGAAACGGTACCCAGTTTCAAAATTTACCTATCTAACAATTCACTC
>JAZOLU010000043.1:0-1041 GCA_045653425.1 Acutalibacteraceae bacterium
ATTTCCCTTGAAAAAAGTTGACAAACTTAAATAAATATACTATAATTGCTTAGTCGGTTTGAAGATGATAATAGATATTAGAAAACTTAACGCGCAAAAAAAATATTCGGGAAGTATGGAGTTTGAATATTCCGCCCCCGAAACCTTAATCGAAATTCCGTTTGTGAACTTCGTCGGACCTGTAAAAATCGCATTTGATTACGATTTATACGAAGACGATTCCTTAGAAATCCGCGGTACGGTGTCTTATAAGCTTGAAGGACAATGTTCTCGTTGCTTAAAGGCGGCGGCGCAGGATGTGGTGACTGCCGAGGGCTACGACTATCCCGTCACCGCCGAGGTGTGCCGTATGTATTTCACCACACGGCAATACGACACCCTCACCCTGCCGGCAGGCACCTACGATGCGGTGCGGCTGTCCATCGGGGCGGGGGAGGGGCAAAACTGGTGGTGCGTGATGTATCCGCCCCTCTGCGTGGGCGCCGCCACCGACCGCCGTCAGGCCACCTCGCTGTGGAGCGACAGCCAGCAGGATTTGGTGAAAAACGGCGACCGCTACGTGGTGAAATTCAAGGTGGTGGAATGGGTGCAAAGTCTGCTATCCCTATTTCGCTAAAAATTTTTGAAAAAATTTTAATTTTAGTATTGACAAATCGGGAAACATGGTGTATTATAGCCAAGCGGTTTGCGAAAACCCGTGGTGACAGGCACCTCTAGCTCAGTTGGTAGAGCACCTGACTCTTAATCAGGGTGTCCAGGGTTCGAGTCCCTGGAGGTGCACCATTATATGGCCCGTTGGTCAAGTGGCCTAAGACCCCGGCCCCCCACGCCGGCAACAGCGGTTCGAATCCGCTACGGGTCACCACTTCGGCGCCGACAGCAATGTCGGCGCCGCACAATTAGTTGGTGCTGATGACGGTGAGGGTACACCCGTTCCCATCCCGAACACGGCAGTTAAGCTCACTCGTGCCGACGATACTTGGCTGGAAGCGGCCTGGAACAATAGGTAGGTGCCAACACAAAAGACCTTTGCAATAGCGA
>JAZOLU010000044.1:0-63132 GCA_045653425.1 Acutalibacteraceae bacterium
CAGTCGCCCACAAGTTATTCGCCCTTCTGGCTCATAACCCAAAGAGCAATAATTTGAGTCCACTTTCATAATCAAAAATGAAAAGGACACCAGCTTGGGTGTCCTTTTCGTTTTTGGTTGCGGGAGATGGATTTGAACCACCGACCTTCGGGTTATGAGCCCGACGAGCTACCCCTGCTCCATCCCGCGATATGGGCGTTCCTTAGAACAATTACAGTATAGCACAGCACCCCCTCACTGTCAAGAGAAAACCGCTAACTTTTTATAAAAAGTTAGCGAGGGACGGCAACCGCCGTTCCTCGCCTAAACCTTACAGCACTTTCGACAAAAACTCCTGCGTTCGGGGGTGTTTTGGGTGAGAAAATACCTCTTCCGGCGTGCCCTGTTCGCAGATGACGCCGTTATCCAAAAAGATGACACGCGTACCCACTTCGCGGGCAAACCCCATTTCGTGTGTGACAATGACCATGGTCATACCGTCCCGCGCCAGCGAGCGCATAACTTCCAGCACCTCACCGACCATTTCAGGGTCCAGTGCGGATGTGGGTTCGTCAAACAACATAACGTCCGGATTCATTGCCAGGGCGCGAACAATAGCCACGCGCTGCTTTTGACCACCGGACAGTTTGGAAGGATACTCTCCCGCCTTATCGCGCAATCCTACTTTATCCAGCAACTCAAACGCCGCTGCCTCTGTCTCTGCCTTAATCTCCTTAATGGGACGGAGGTCCGCCGCTTCGTATGGCTTTTTCAAGAACTTTTGCCAACGGGCACGGCGGGCTTTCTTTTTAGCCACATACAACGGTGCGAGTGTTAGGTTTTGCAACACCGTTTTGTTGTTAAACAGGTTAAAGTGTTGAAACACCATACACATCTTTTGGCGATGAACGTTGATATCCACCTTCATATCGGTGAGGTCCACGCCGTGGAACATCACGCTGCCGGAGGTGGGGTCCTCCATACAATTAAGGCACCGCAACAACGTGCTTTTTCCCGAACCGGAGGGGCCGAGAATAACCACGATTTCGCCTTGATGGATGGTCAAATCAATCCCGTTAAGGACGTTGAGGTTTCCGAAGCTTTTGTGGAGATTACATACTTCTATCACTTTTCCTCAATCTCCTTTCCATTAACCGGATACCCAGTGTAATAACCAGCACCATAACAATATAGATGAGTGCCATAGCCAAGTACGGTACCATAAACTCATAGTTATTGGTACCAATGTCGTTAAACGCCTTGTACAAGTCGGTAGCACCGACAAAACTGACAATGGAAGTTTCCTTTATGAGTGTGATAAACTCGTTTCCCATAGTGGGTAGGATGTTCTTGATAGCCTGCGGGATGACGATTTTCATCATAGTGGCGGTAAAACTGAGACCCATGGCACGGCCGCCCTCCATCTGTCCGGAATCCACCGACAGAATACCGCCGCGCATAATCTCCGAGATATAGGCACCGCTGTTTAGACCGAATACCAGTACGGCAACCGGGACCGATTGAATGTTAACACCCAACAACGGAAACAACACGTAGTAAAACAGCAACAACTGCACCACCATAGGCGTGCCGCGGAAAAACGAAACATACACACCGCAAATACCATCCAGCGTGCGGGCATACCATTTATATTTTGGCATTACCCGCACCGCGGCAATGAGCGTGCCGATAACCGTACCGATAAGCAGACCCACAACCGCGATAATCAGCGTGTTCTGCAAACCCTCGATCATTTTGTTGTACCCGCCGTGGTCGATGAAACTTTGCAGAAACACCTCTATTTTACGTTCAAAATTCCCCATAATACTGTTCCTTTACATAACAAATACTTCACCGAAACCGGTGAAGTATTTGTTGTATGTGGTTGTAATTTACGCCATTTCGTTCAGTGCTTCGCTGATGCACGCCGCCGGCGCGGAGTCAATGATAACGTAGTTGATGTTACCGTTAATCATATCCTGAATGGCAAGCGAACCGTTTTTGTAGCTCTTGGTTGTCACGGCGTAGCCGTCGAAGCCCCAGTCTTCATCACCTTCGCAGTAGAACTGACCGGTGGTGCCGCCCTGTACGCCGATTTTTACGCTGCTGTCAAAGCCCTTCAAAATGGCTTCCACATCCGCCGCGGTTGCGCAGGAGTCAAAGGTGGTATCGTCGCCCTTAACAACCAAGCGTTGCGAAGCAGCATAGTACGGGTCGGAGAAGTTAACGTGCTCTTTGCGGTCTTCCTTAATGGTCAAGCCCGCCATGGCGATATCCGCCTTGTGCTGGCCAACGCTCAGGCACACAGCATCAAAATCGATGTTCTTGATAACCAACTCTTTGTTGAGCTTTTGCGCCAGCAACGCGGCAATTTCCATATCGATGCCGAGGTACTTGTCGCCTTCGGTGTACTCAAACGGCTCAAACGCCGCATTGGTGGCAACCACTAATTGGTCTTTGGTGGCATCTTCCACAGCGGAAGTAACCGGCGTGGGCGTGCCATCACCGAAATACTTGTTGCAAATTTCATCAAACTTACCGTTGCCCTTAATTTCCGCAATGAACGCGTTTACCTGCGTGAGCAGTTCCGGTTGGTCTTTGTCCACACCAAACGCGTAATCCTCTTTGGTTAAGTCAATGTCGATTACCTTGGTGGCGGGCACCTTAGCGTCATCATTCGTGTCCTTGTTGTCTTCCGTTTTTGCGCAAGCCGCGAAAGTTACCAACATAACCACGGCAAGCAACAGTGCTAGAAACTTTTTCATAACAATTACCTCCGATAAATTGGTTTTGGGTTCGATAATTGCATTATACTCTGTGTGTTAAATAAATGCAAGCCCTTTTCGAAAATTTGTGGAAATTTACAAAAAATAAAGGAATATTTATGCAATATCACCCTATCATTCATTAAATTTGTGCATAAAAATGCAACTTAAATCGGAATATTCATTCTTTTTCAGCGCATACGACCCGCAGAATCCCCGCAAAGTCCGGGTAAGCGGTGACGTTAACCAGCCCCGCCGACCGGAACAAATCACAAACATCCGGCGCTTGTCCCGCCCCTACCTCCACGGCAACAAAACCGCCGGAGCGCAAACGGGGCACCCACTGCGAGACAATGGCGCGGTAGAATACAAAGCCATCTCCGCCGTCCAGCGCCATTTTTGGTTCATACTGTACTTCGCGTTGCAGGGTGGGTAGTTCAGCGGTAGGGATATATGGTGGATTGGAAAGGATGGCATCCACCGTTTCGGGAAAGCGTGGGGCATCGCACAGCACATCCGCTTCGCGCACCGTAACAGAAAAGTGCGGGTAGCGTGCCGCGTTACGGCGCAGATATGCCAGTGCCTCTGCTGATTTTTCCAAGGCAGTTACCGTTACGGACGGGCACAACGAGGCAACACCCAACCCAACGCACCCACTGCCCGCGCACAAATCCAGTACCAAAGGGTTGGCAGCGGGCAATGCAGAGAGCCGCGCGGCGGCAAGTTGGCACAGCAATTCCGTTTCGGGGCGCGGAATGAGTACGCCTTCCCCCACTTCCAGCGTGAGCGAGAGAAAATCCCACGTGCCAAGAAGATATTGTAGCGGCTCGCCCGCGGCACGGCGTTCCGCCGCCAACCGTAAACGGCGGCAGATTTCGTCTGACAACACCCTGTCGCCGCTTGCCGGCACGGCACCGCGACCGAGGCCGCCGATATCCTCCAGCAGGCAACACGCATCAAAAGCGGGCGAGTCACACCCGCCCGCTTGTAAGCACTGTTCCAGTTCTGCACGCAACGATTTTACTGTATTCATACGTATATCACCACTCGTCCGCGCCCGCTTCTTCCGGAATAACCGGCAAAAACGCAGCAATGGCACATTCAATCATAGAATCGTCCGGTTCTTTGGTGGTCAGGCGCTGAATCCATAACCCCGGCGCGGAAATAAACCGCGTGAACCAGTTGTTTTTGCGGCCCGCCAGTTTAATGAGTTCGTACCCCACCCCAACGGTCAGCGGCAACAGTGCCAATTTGATAAGTACACGCAACCACACCGTATCCACACGAATACAGATGGAGATAACCATACCCACCAACAACGTTAGCATTAAAAACGAGGTGCCGCAACGGGGATGGAACCGACTTTGACGGCGCACGTTTTCCACCGTTAATTCCTCGCCGTTTTCGTAACAAAATATGGTTTTGTGTTCCGCACCGTGGTACATAAACACCCGACGAATATCTTTCATCATCGTTACCAGCAAGAGATACACCAAAAACAGTGCCAGCCGCAGCACCCCTTCAAACACACCACGCAATACCGTGTTGTTGCTCCAAAAGGCAGTATCCCGCCCGGCGTCCAGCGCACCCGCCAGCAGCTTGTATAAGAACGAAGGCAAGTACATAAACAAACCAAACGCCAACGCCACGCCCAGCACCGTGCTGAGCACCATTAACACCGACATCCCCAGCTTTTGCGCGGGGGTGGCGGGTTTTTCTTCTTCTTCCGTTTCCAGTCCCGCAAGTTCGGCAGAACGCATTAAGCATTTATAGCCAACCGATAACGATTCTACCATACCGTATAATCCGCGCAACACGGGAATCTTCCAAAAACGAGGGCGTTCGGTGGTTCCGGAAGCAACTTCCTCCGTTACAATATGCCCCGCCACGTGGCGCACCGCCATTACGGTTTTTTGGGGCCCCCGCATCATCACGCCTTCCAGCAGTGCTTGACCGCCAATGGACGTCTTTTTTGCGGAACATGCCTCTTTGTTTAACATCACTCTGCCTCCTGTTCCTGTGCCGCGGGCAACGTGACGACCACCACCGTTCCCTGCCCTTCGGTGCTTTCCAGTTCCAGTGAACCGCCGTGGGCACGCACAATTTCATCCGCCACCGCCAACCCAATGCCCGAACCGGGTTTTTGATTGTTGGCGCGGTAGAATTTTTGCTTAACAAACGGCAAGTCTTTTACCGTAATACCAATGCCGTTGTCACTGAAAACAACTTGTATGCCGCTCGGTACGGTGGCCGCCTCCACCCGCACGCGGCCGTCCTGCCCACGGGCATATTTAAGCGCGTTGTCCAAAATATTCACAAACACTTGGCGCAGACGAGCACGGTCTCCCAATACCGGCGGCAGTTTTTCTTGCTCAACACACTGTACCTCTACACCCTCGCGGCGGGCGCGGTCGCGGAATAAAAACACCGCTTCCTGTACCTCGGCGAACACATCCACCTTTTCCTGCGGGGAAACGGACTTGATACGGCGCATACGGGAAAAATCCAGTAACTCCTCTACCATTTCGGAAAGTCGCTCTGCCTCGGCACTGATAACATCCAACCCGCGGCGGAGTGTTTCCTCATCCCGCATAGAATCGTCGCGCAGCGTTTCGCTCCACCCTTTAATGGCGGTAAGCGGCGTACGCAGTTCGTGCGAAACCGACGAAATAAACTCGTTTTGCAGTTGACCGGCACTTTCAATATCCGCCGCCATTTCGTTAATGGTGTCGCACAAATCACCAATTTCGTCATCGTGCCGTTGTTTTTCAATGCGGCAGGAATAGTCCCCCTGCGCAATCTTTTTGGCGGTGGTGCTAATTTGCGTAAGCGGCGTTAAAATGCTGCCCACAAAGTAAGCACTGGACAACATAACAAAAAACACAACCGCCAACCCAAAGGCAATCATTACCGAAATGAGCATGGTGATTTGCGCATCTACCTTGCCTAACGCCACTACATAACGAATGGCACCGTGTACCGTGCCGTTGCTGTCGTCAATTAGCAAGGTGACCGCCATTACGCGCTGGCCGGCAGTGCTTTTGCCCACCCAAATGCCTTTGGGTTGCTCGGCACCCGTGGTGTGTTGCCGCACGGCTTCCCGATAATCCGGCAAATTGCCGGAATCCGGCAAAAACCCTGTACTGCTTGCCAATACCTTGCCGGTGGCACTGAGCATTTGAAACTCAATTTTTTCCTTGTCGGGAAATTCTTCCATATAATCGCGGACATTGCTTTCAAAATCCAGTCCGTCGCGCTCGGCGTAAGCGTCCAGCATGTCGGAGAACGACCGTGCGCGGGTATACAAACTGTTTTCCGCCTGCTGATAATAATAAGAACGAATAACAAACGCGCCGATGATTTCCAGCACCAACAGCAACACAACAACCACACCCAAGCCGTTTACCAGCCAGCGGCGCGTTACTCTTTTGAAAAGCACGGTATCCCCCCTTTTTTTATGGTGTCATTACGGTTCCCAACGGTATCCCTGCCCCCACACGGTAAGAATGTGGCGCGGTTCGGACGGGTCGCGTTCCACTTTCATACGCAGTCGGCGAATGTTTACATCCACCACTTTGTCCTCACCGTAATAATCCGCACCCCATACCCTACTTAAAATGTCGGTGCGGGTAAGCATGGTTGCGGGATGAGTTAAAAAGTACTCCATAATTTGGAACTCTACCTGCGTGAGTTCCTGTGGCTGCCCCTGATAATACAGTGTGCGGTTGCGCAAATTCAGCGTAAACTCGCCGGATACCAGTTCCTCACGGTAACTGCCACTGTCCGCCGCGGCATTGACACGGCGTTCCAGTGCCTCCAAGCGGGCAATCAGTTCAGACGGGCTAAACGGTTTGGTAATATAATCGTCCGCACCGAGTTTAAGTGCCCGTACTTTTTCCTCTTCCTGAGAGCGAGCAGTGAGCATAACAATGCCCAGTGCGGGATTCCTTTCACGCAGGAGGCGACACAGTTCAAACCCATCCATTCCCGGCAACATCACGTCCAGCACCGCCAAACAAAAGGGTTCGCTTTGCTCATCATACAACCGCAAGGCCTCCTCCGCGGTGGCGGTTTCGGTTACCTCATACCCACTGCGGCGCAAATGCAGCACAATGAATTCGCGAATAACGGTTTCATCCTCGCACAGCAGAATCCGTCTCATCGGTGCTTTCCTCCTCCGCTAGCAGCGTAAACAAATACCGTATTTCTTCCAGCGTAATTGCCTGCTCTGTTGCC
Source organism: Acutalibacteraceae bacterium (assembly GCA_045653425.1). Taxonomy (GTDB): domain Bacteria; phylum Bacillota; class Clostridia; order Oscillospirales; family Acutalibacteraceae; genus RGIG3009. Next base: position 6,981 of record JAZOLU010000044.1, read on the forward strand.
GCATCGGCCAGACAGACGGCGTAGCGGCGGTTATCGGTTTCCTCCAACAACACATACCCCGCCGGTAACGACGTGCCCTCGTTAACACCGAGCGCGCGTATTCGGAACAACCACTCGCCGCTTTCCTCGTCCTCATACAACGTCAATGTGCGGGAAGCGGCATCGTAAGCGGCGGGCAAGCCGTCCCATTCCTGGCGCAAACGCAAGGTGTAGCCATCGTCCGCCGGAACGAGTGAATGGAATTTGTTGCATACCGTCTCTGTCGCTTCGTCCCAATATCGCCACTCGGTATGCCACAAGGTTTTGGTGATATCGGTTTCTTCAAATCCCGTCATACGCATGGTAAACGGCCATTCCACCACACCGTCGCCGTCAATATCGCGCGATTCCAGCGCGGTTTCACGCGCGGTAACCGTGTTAAGCAACGTATCGGCGTCGCATAACGGTGAATACAGTATGCCGTTTCGCCAACAAATGAGTTCCGTTATCATAGCACCTTGGTCTTTATGGCAATCCACAAACACGCCGTTAACATCGGCTGTCAGCGATGCGGCAATGTGGCCGCCAAAACCGATAATGTCCCCATCCAGCAGCGTGTGACCGCTGATAATCACATTGTCAGATTGGAACGAGAACATTTGCGCCGAAGCAAACGATTCCCCCGCCATCAACGACAGTAATACCAAGTCGTCCGCGCCGTCGCCCGTGAGGTCAGACACCACCAAATCGGTGTAGGTGCCGTTAAATGAACGACGGGCAAGTTTGTTGTCAATATCATAAATGGACAAGCGCGAATCACGCGAGTTGTACATTTTCCAGCCAATAAGCAGTTCGGGAATTCCATCGTTATCCAAATCGGCAAATTCAACTTGGCGCACGCTTTCCCCGTTGCCCGCAACATCCGCAACCGATGACCACGTGCCGTCCTCGGCACGTTTAAGAAGATTGATGTGAACCAAGGCACCGTCTTGGTTGCGACGGTAAAAGGCCAATCCCAAATCCTGTGTTTTGTAAGCGGCAGTCGGTGATGCCGCACTCCCCGCCGTAAGCAACGTGTGAGGGCGCACCTGGTCCAATAAAATAAACGCCGTTAAATAATTGCCGTTAGCCGGGTATTTAAGCGTGTATTCCGCCGATTCCCCGTTTTTGGTATGGTTGATAATATATTCGTCCAGCGCGTTGCGGATTGCTTCTTGCTCACCGCTGCTTTTTGGTGGCGTAAGTTGGCTTTCCACCGTAAGACCGATAGCACTGCATCCGGTTAACACCAAACACAGCGCAACACAAGCCACCGCCAGTACCCGCCGGTAAACCGTCATCTTACGCACCTCCCAAACTCAACTATACCCTTATATTGTAGTAGAATTTACCCGTAAAGTCAATATACAAAGCGGGGCACCAAGTGCCGCCCCGTTTACTGTGCTGCGAATATTCGATTTAACCGATTAAGCACTAAATAAAGGGGTGTTGACAAAACCAAAGCCGTTACCACGTTACCGACACAATGCAAAATGTCGAACCACAAACCACTCACCCAATAGGAAGCCATAGCGGGCACGCCGCCCATAAACAAATACAACAACGAGCACAGTGCCCCAAACAACAAACCAAACGTGCCGTTAACCAACGCCCACAGTACCGGTGAGTTGTTGCGGCGCAATAAATACGCAACCGCAACCAGCGGTAACCAGACGTACAGGTAGTTAAAAAACCAGATACCAAAACCGTATATCAGGCCTTCCAATGCCACAAACACATACAACGGATACAACGTGCGCCACCCGTACAGACGCGTGTATACCATAAGCAAAACGGATACCAGTTCAATGTTCGGTAACCAGGCAAACGCCACCTGGGCAACCAGCAACAACGCCCCAAGCAAACCAAACAGAACCAGCCGTAACAGTGATGAATACGTGGGTTTCATTTCCATCACCAACCGGTTTTCAGTACCAGTTCAAACCCGTCGCCGTCGGCAATGGGTGTGGTATCCACACCGGTCATTACGGTTTCTCCGCCTTTGGTAACGCACCACCACTCTTGCTTGCTATCATCGGCGGTACGGCCATCCACCGTTAAAATAAATAACCCGTATTGGCTTTCGGTGCCGGCAATTAAATTTTCCTGTTCCAGCGCCGCGCGAAGATATTTAGCATCGGTAGCAATCTCCACGGTTTTGTCCACCGTATCGTACTGAATGCGCACGGTGATTTCTTTACTGCCCTCCTGCACGTCGGGGCGGGTGAGCCAAAACACCAAAGCAAATACCGCCACCAGCACCGCCAATGCTACGGCACCAAAAGCCAACCATTTGTTTTTCTTTTGCATAAAAAACGTCCTTTCTTTTACCATATCCAAAACAAAAATCGGCAAAGAAAGGACAACAAAACAACACCTGTTTGAAAGCGGCGATGCTTGTGCGCGTGCCAACACTCGTGGCTCCTTGCACGACAACATCCGGCAAGTCTTCTGACTCACAGGCCGTGCCGTTTCGCCTTCCCGATTGCTCAGTGGACAAATGAAACGACCATTACCTGAATACAGCGACGGGTTCGTGGGGGATTTTCACCCCGCTTCCTTGTTCGGGCCGCGCAAGCGGCGCACCGGATGGTCTCGAATATGAAATTTTATCCAGTATACCACCGGGGAAACGTTATGTCAAGTTCTCAAACGTTACAAAGACTCTGCCTCACGCAGCCACAGGGTGGCTGTTGCATCCGACGGCATTCGCCAATCGCCGCGCGGTGACACGCAAACCGAGCCGACCTTGGGCCCGTCCGGCAGACAATTCCGCTTAAACTGCTGGGCGAAAATGCGTCTCAGAAACACGCACAACCAGTGTTTAATTTCCTGCGGAGTAAATCGCCCGCCAAAAGCAACACACGCCAACCGATAAATGCGGGATGGCGCACTGCCGTAGCGGAGCAGATGATACAAGAAGAAATCGTGCAACTCGTAATCGCCCACAATTTGCTCGGTTTTTTGTGCAATGTCGCCGTTTTCCGGCGGTAGCAGTTCTGGGCTTACGGGGGTGTTCAAAATATCGGTTAACACCACGCGCAGTTCCTCACCGCCGCGCGCGGCTTCGTACGCAACCAGGTGCCGCACCAGTGTTTTCGGCACATCGGCGTTCACACCGTACATCGACATATGGTCGCCGTTATACGTGGCCCAACCCAGCACCAACTCCGATAAATCGCCCGTGCCCACCACCAAACCGCCGGTTTGGTTGGCAATATCCATTAACACTTGCGTGCGCTCACGCGCTTGCGCATTTTCATAGGTCACATCCGGTGCGCCGTTGTGACCAATATCGGCTAAATGGCGGGTGACCGACTTGGCAATATTCACCTCACGCAGGGTAGCACCGCACGCTTTTGCCAAGGCACACGCATTGCGGTAGGTGCGGCCGGTTGTGCCGAAACACGGCATGGTAACCGCAATCATCTCCCGCGGGTCACGGTTAAGCAATTTATACGCGCGGGCAATCACCAACAAAGCAAGCGCCGAATCCAGCCCCCCGGATAAACCCACCACCGCTTTACTGCCGGTGTGCGCCAAACGGCGTGCCAACCCGTGTGATTGCAGAGCCAGCACTTCCTCACAACGCGCCGCGCGCGCCGTTTCGTCCGACGGAATAAAGGGAGACGCCGCAATGGCGCGTGTAAGGGTTAGTTCCTTTACCGCAAGGTCAAACGGCACCGACGGCAGTGTGACCGAGGCGGCGGATTTTACACGACGGTCGTATAAAAGGTGCTGCAAATCCACCTCGGTGGACAGGCAACCGGTAGTATACAACTCGCTTTCCACCAATACCGTGCCGTTTTCGGCAATCAAATTGTGACCGGAAAACACCGAATCGGCAACCGATTCGCCCTCGCCCGCACTGGCATACACATACGCACAGTTGAGCCGTGCAGACTGCACTGCCAACAATTGGCGGCGATAGTCCGCTTTACCCACCAGTTCACTGCCCGCCGAAAGATTGGCAATAACCGTGGCCCCTGCCGCCGCCAAGCGGATACTGGATTGGTCCGCCACGAACACATCTTCGCACAGTTCCACGCCCAAGCAAAATTCGGGCAGTGCCGTGCAGGTAAATACGGTTTCGGCGCACAGGCGGGTGCGTTGACCGGCAAAATCCACTTCCAGCGATACATCCGCGCCGGCAGTGAAATAACGGGCTTCGCTATATTCGGCATAACCGGACAAATGGTATTTGGGAACCAACCCCAGCAACTGCCCGTGACAACACACGGCGGCACAGTTATATACCGCTGCACCTACCGCTACCGGTACACCAACGGTGAGCACCGCATCCAACGCTGCCGTGCGGCGCAACACATCGGCCAATGCCTTTTCTGCCGCTTGCAATAAGGCGGTTTGAAAAAACAAGTCCCCGCAAGTGTAGCCGGTAAGGCACAACTCCGGAAACACCAGTAGCGCCGTATCCTCCGGCGCCGCCAATGCGTGTGCAACAACCTGTTCTGCGTTGTAGCGACAATCCCCCACGCGGATGGGCGGTGTAATTGCCGCAACCCGTAAAAATCCGTCTTTCATGGCATTCATCCCCTTATATGTTTTAAGTATAGCTCATTTTTTAAAAAAAGCAAACAGTTTTTTGTACTTGACAAAAAAGAGGGGCGGTGTTACCATAAATATAACGCGTTGATGAGGACGGCGGATTGCACGGTTTTTCTTTCAGAGAGCGTCCGGTTGCTGAAAAGGACGTAAGAAAACGCAAGCCGTTACCACCTCGGAGGGCTTCTGAATGTTTTGGCAAAAAAGAAGACGGGTCGCTCCGTTATCGGCGGTAATGAGTGTGGCACGGTGTGCCGCAAAAATCAGGGTGGAACCGCGAGGCAGTTATGCCCCGCCCCTTTTACAGGGGCGGGGTTTTTGTATTTTGAAAGGAGAAACCGAGATGTTGAACATTACTTTGAAAGACGGCAGTGTTCGTCAAACGGAGCAAACCACGGTGGAGGCGTTTTGCCGCGAACTGTCAATGGGGTTGTTTCGTGCCGCTTGCGCCGCCCGCGTGAATGGCGCGGTGGTGGACCTGCGCACACCGCTTTTGGAAGATTGCACGGTGGAAATTTTGACGTTTGACGATGCGGACGGTAAAAAGGCGTATTGGCACACGGCTTCGCACGTGATGGCACAGGCCGTAAAACGCTTGTGGCCGGATACCAAGTTGACGATTGGCCCGTCGGTGGACACGGGATTTTATTACGATTTTGACCGGGAAAGCGGCTTTACCGCCGAGGATTTGACCGCCATTGAAGCGGAAATGAAAAAGATTATTAAGGAGAGCTTGCCGCTGGAACGGTTTACCCTCCCCCGTGCCGAGGCACTGGAACTTATGAAGGATGAACCGTACAAAGTGGAGTTGATTGAGGCGTTGCCGGCCGAGGCGGAGATTTCGTTCTACCGCCAAGGCGACTTTACGGATTTGTGCGCCGGCCCGCATTTGATGAGCACGGGTAACTTAAAAGCGGTAAAACTGCTGAGTGCCACCGGTGCGTATTGGCGCGGCGATTCCAAAAACAAAATGTTGCAACGTGTATACGGTATTGCGTTCTCCAAAGCGGCGGAATTGGAAGAACATTTGGCCAAACTGGAAGAAGCCCGCAAGCGCGACCACAACAAACTGGGCCGCGAATTGGAACTGTTTACCACGGTGGACGTTATTGGTCAAGGGTTGCCGGTACTGCTGCCGAAAGGCGCGCGTATTGTGCAACTGTTGCAACGCTGGATTGAGGACGAGGAGCAAAAACGCGGCTATTTGCTGACCAAAACCCCGCTGATGGCCAAAAGTGACCTGTACAAAATTTCCGGTCACTGGGACCATTATCTTGACGGTATGTTTGTGCTGGGCGACCCGCAAGACGAAACCAAAGAGTGTTTTGCGCTGCGCCCGATGACCTGTCCGTTCCAGTACCAGGTATTCTTAAACCGTATGCGCTCGTACCGCGACCTGCCGATGCGGTTGGGTGAAACCTCCACGTTGTTCCGCAACGAGGACAGCGGCGAAATGCACGGGTTAATTCGTGTGCGCCAGTTCACCATTTCGGAAGGTCACCTTATTTTGCGCCCCGACCAATTGGAAGAGGAATTTAAGGGTTGTTTGGAACTTGCCAAATACGTGCTGGATACGGTGGGTATGTTGGAAGATTGCTCGTTCCGTTTTTCGCAATGGGACCCCGACAACCGCGAAAAGTACATTGGCACGGAAGAACAGTGGAACGAGGCCCAACAGGTGATGGGCAAAATTTTGGACGATTTGAACGTGGAATACACCGTGGGTGTGGGCGAAGCTGCGTTCTACGGTCCCAAACTGGACATTCAGTACAAAAACGTGTTCGGCAAAGAGGACACCATTGTCACCATTCAGGTGGACCAGTTGTTGGCCGAGCAGTTTGATATGTCGTACATTGACCAAAACGGACAGAAAGTGCGCCCGTACATTATTCACCGCACTTCGCTGGGCTGCTACGAGCGTACCTTGGCATATTTGATTGAAAAGTACGCGGGTGCGTTCCCGTTGTGGTTGGCACCCGAACAAGTGCGCGTATTGCCGCTTTCCGAAAAAATGCAGGACAAGGCCGTGGAAATTACCGAGCAGTTAAAAACCTATGGGTTGCGTGCGGAAACGGATATGCGCAACGAAAAAATCGGTTACAAAATCCGCGAAGCGCAAATCCAAAAGGTGCCGTATATGCTGATTATCGGCGAGCGCGAAGCCGAGGCGGGATTGGTTTCGGTACGTTCTCGCAAAGAGGGAGACATCGGCACGATGACAACCGACGAATTTGTGGCCAAGGCACTGAAAGAAGTGGCCGAAAAGGTGCGCTGAGATGAACATCGCCCTATTGGACGTTGCCACGTTGAACGATGACGTGGATTTGTCGTTGTTTGATGCACTGGGAACGGTGCACCGCTACAACCTCACCCTCACCCCCGCCGAATTGGCCGACCGCAGTGCCGGATGTGAAGTGCTGGTGCTTAACAAAGTGAAAATTAACCCTACCACGTTCCCCAACACCGGCACGGTAAAACTCATTTGCGTGACGGCCACCGGTGTGGATAACGTGGACGTGGATTACTGTCGCCGTCGGGGCATCGGTGTGTGCAATGTGGTTGGTTATTCTACCGATTCCGTGGCGCAGGTCACGGTGGCTATGGCGTTGTCATTGTTCAATCGTCTGCCGGCTTACAAAGCGTACGTGGACAGCGGCAATTACACCGCCAGCTGGTTGCCCAATTACCTAAACCCGCCGTTTAGGGAACTAAGCGGCAAAACGTGGGGGATTTTTGGGTACGGCAACATCGGCGCGCGTGTGGCGGCGGTGGCCGAAGCGTTGGGGTGTCGGGTGCTGGTGTGCAAGCGTACCCCTCTTCCCGACCGCGATATAACCGATATTGACACCTTGTGTGCACAATCGGATATTTTGTCAATTCACGCGCCGCTAACCGCGGAAACGCACGGCATCATTAACCGTGAGCGATTGGCACGGATGAAGCCAACTGCCATACTGATTAACGTGGCGCGCGGTGCCATAACGGATGAGCAAGCCGTGGCTGAGGCGGTGCTAAACGGACGTTTAGGCGGTTTGGGTGTGGATGTATACTCTGCCGAACCGTTCCCCGCCGACCACCCGTTTCAGGCGTTGCGCGGGCTGGATATGGTGTGTTTAACCCCGCACATGGCGTGGGGCGCGTATGAGGCGCGCGTACGCTGTTTAACCGAGGTAGCGGAAAATATTCGCGCCTTTTACCGCGGTGAACGCCGCAACCGTGTAGATTAATTGGCAACGCCGACAAGGGTATTTCCTTGTCGGCGTTCTTTTGTTTTATGACAATCGGTGAATACCCAGGGCGATGACGGTGACGTCGTCGCCTTTTTCGTCGGTTTGGCGGTCGCGCACCGTGTGTGCAATAATCTCTGCCAGCCCTTGCATCCCGCCGGCATCTACATCGTAATCGCGCAATAGGTCTTCCACCCATTCCACGCCGTCGTTACTCACGCCGTCACTCATCAACACCAGTACATCGCCATCCACCAACCGGTCGGTGGTTCTGGCAAAGGTAAGTTCCCGCAAAATTCCCAGCGGCAACGAGGATTCGTCCAAGCGGCTGACCCGCCCGCCGCTGTAAAGCAAAGAGACGCCCGCTCCGGCTTTGAGCAGTTCCAATTCGCCGGTAAATAAATTCACAATGGCAATGTCCAACGTTGCCAAGCTTTCGTCTGCCGATTTTGCCATAAGTGCCGTGTTGACCAATCGCAACAAACTTTCACTGCCAAACCCTGCTTTGAGTAACCGCGACGCCAAGCCCGCCGCCATTGCGCCATCTACGGCAGCGCGTCCGCCGCTGCCCATACCGTCGCTGAGAACCGCCATCAGCCGACCCGTGCCGTCTTGAAAGCACTCAAACGCATCCCCGCACAGTTGTTCTCCTTCGTGTCGCAACTGTGCCGTGCCTACCGCTACCCGAAAGGAGTGGCGTTCGGTAAAGGCAATGCGGGTAACGCGGTCGGCGTAATCCACCACCGGTAAGGAAAAGGACCGACCGCACAGTTCACCCACGCGACGGCGAAACGATTCGCGGTTTTGTGTTTGGTATTTGCCATCCAGCAACAGTTCCACCGCCATTTGTCCCCGCTCATTCACGCGGCAAAGCACCTGCCGCAAACGCACGCCCTGCTTTTCCAACGATTCGCGAATACGGCGCGCGGTATCGGTATCAATCCATTCCGGCCGCGAAAACGTGTCCGCAAATTCCTCCAACATTTGTGCCGTAGCGGCAAACTGGTCAGTCACCACGTGCCGTAGTTCTCCCAATCGCAAAAACGCACTTTCCCGCACGCGGAATTCGCGATACCCCGCGTTCACCCGCGCCGCCAGTTCCCGTTTGCGACTACAATGGGTTTTTAACCGTCCGGAAAATTGTTCCTCCGTCACGCTTTCGTTTTCAGCAAGTAGCGGGGTTAGGTGGTTAAAGGAATCCATTGTTTCGTCAAAATGGTCTTTCCAGCAATTCATACGAGAACGGCAGGAACGGCAAACATCCTCCGATACGCTGCGATAAATGCTGCCCGAATCCGGCGCGGAAAGCCCCGCCAATTCGGCGGAAACGGCATCCACCGTACCAGCCACCTCCGTCATTGCGCGGGCGGCTTGGCTCATTTGTGCCGCAACGGCTTGTCGCGCCGAGCGTACCTCCGGCAACCGGCATGTGGTACGGAATATTCGCTCTAACGCGCTCTCGGCGGCAGTGGGCGTTACCAAAAACAGCACGCCGGCTGCCACGGTTTCGTACAATGCCAAAATCACCGCAATTTCACTGTCCGCCTGCACCGTAACAATCCCCACGGCGGAAAGCAACATAAGCGAGGAAAGCCATTTTCCCAGTCCCGAAAACAATCCCGCCAGCAAACCGCCCAGTGCATACGCGGGTACTAAAAACGCGTAGGCGGGCGTTGCAAGTAACAAGGCGGTACCCATAACAGTACCCACCACCGTACCGCCGACCCAACCGCCGATGTGTGCCGCCAACAAAATGCCCAATAGTGCTACAATGCGGGCGGGAGCAATGCCCCCAAACTCCATCGTGAACAACGCCATCATTGCCACCGCGATTATCACAATTAAACTCACTTCGGCTTGGTGGGACAATGCCATTTCTTCGTGCCGCGTCATATCGTGGCCTACGGCGGCGGTAAAAAACGCAAAACCGCCCGCCAGCAGACCCTCGGCCAGTATCATAAGCACCGACAGTACCGAGGGCTTGGCAGTGAGCAACAACGCACTGCCCGTGATTATCGTGGCTAAAAATGCCGTAACACACGGAAAAATGCGGCTGCGGGTTACGCGAGGAAAACCCGATACCGACCATCGAATACCGACCACGGTGACCAGCGCCGCCAAGTAACGCAATGTACCGGATAACCCCTGCACCAAATACCCCGCCAGCGATGCCAAAAAAATGGGAACGGTACCCGGACCGCTCACCGCGGCTGCCAACCCCACACCAAACGGTGCCAAGTCGCCGTACACCTGCGCTCTGGGAAGCAACAACCCTAACAGAATGCCCCCCGCCATAATGAGCAACTGTCGACGCATCCCCTCGTCGGGAATGCTTTTTTTGCCGCGAAACGCCGTTAAACCGCTACCATTTGTGTTTTTCATATCCCTTCACCACCATATCTTGATATTTTCATTATAAAACTTGTCCACCGCTGTTTCTGTCGTATGCGGTAAGCGGAATGGCGAAGGTTTGCACGATATTTGCGGAAACGTGACCGATATGTCTATTTGGTACAGGCCGTGAATATATATGGTTCACAACCTGTCCAAAGGAGGAAGTCACGATGCACGATACGCCATGGCCGGGACTCACCGACAAACAAGTGGAACAATCGCGCCGCGAATACGGCAGTAACGGGTTAACGCAAAAGGGACATCGAGGGTTTTTTCGCCAATATCTCAGCAATTTCGGTGACCCTATCATTAAGGTGTTACTGGCTGTATTGGCAATTAATCTGGTCTTTTTGTTTCGACATCACGATTGGTATGAAACCATAGGGATTGCCATAGCCGTGCTTTTAGCCACATTTGTGTCCACCTTATCGGAATACGGCAGTGAATCCGCGTTTGAAAAGTTACAGGAGGAGGCCGCCAGTATTCGCTGTCGGGTAAAGCGTGGCGGTCAACTGCGCGCTGTTCCCGCCGAAGAACTGGTGGTGGGCGATATTGTACTGCTGCAAAGCGGCGAACGCGTACCGGCAGACGGCGTGTTACTGCACGGCGTGTTGCGGGTGGACCAATCGGCCTTAAACGGCGAAAGTCGCGAGGCGGAAAAGCACCCAATGGGTGAAACGGACTTCTCCCCTGACGCCCCCAACGCGTTACTGCGCGGATGTGTGGTGTGCTCCGGCGAGGGGGTATTGCAGATATGTCGTGTAGGTGACAACACGGTGTACGGCTCACTGGCAGGCGAAGTGCAAGAAGAAACACGGCAAAGCCCGCTAAAATTGCGATTGGAGGGTTTGGCCGCTACACTAAGCCGTTTGGGATTTGCGGCGGCGGGTGTGGTGGCCTTGGTTGACCTTTTTCACGCGTTTGTTATGGAAAACGGTTTTGTTTGGTCAGCCATTGCGGCAGAATTGTGTGACCCCACGCAACTATTCGGCAACATCATTCACGCCGCCACGTTGGCACTTACCGTGGTGGTGGTTGCCGTGCCGGAAGGGTTGCCAATGATGATAACGGTGGTGCTATCCTCCAATATGCGGCGCATGCTGAAAAACCACGTGTTGGTTCGTAAACTGGTGGGAATTGAAACTTCGGGCAGTTTGAACATTCTGTTCACCGATAAAACGGGAACGCTCACCCGCGGGCGGCCGGAAGTGTCGCTGATAGCCGATGCCGAGGGACGGGTATATCACCGACCGGAGGAACTGTTTCGGCAAAAAACACGGTGGGAATTGTTGCGTATTTCGGGCTTTTACAACACCGAAAGTCGGTGCGCCGGCGGGGAAATTTTAGGGGGTAATGCGACCGAACGGGCACTGCTCTCGTACGTTATGGGGCGACAACCGATGCGGGAGTATACGGTAGCAGACCATCTGCCATTTGACAGTGACCGCAAGTGGTCGGCGGCAGAGGTGACCGGATCACTGCCGCCGCTGGACGGGCAACCGTGCGAACACCTAACGTTTTACAAGGGTGCGCCCGAACTGTTGTTAAACAAGTGTACCCGTTATGTGGACAGTGATGGCAAGGTGTGTCCCTTTACGCAAGTAGAACAACTGGCAGCACTGCGCCGCTCGTTAGAAGACAACGCCATGCGGTTGCTGGCAATTGCCGTGTGTGACCGACCGCTGACCACCTCCCCCGAAAATTTAATACTGGTTGGCTTAGCGGCGCTGCGCGATGAGGTGCGGCCGGAAGTGCGTGCGGCGGTACGCACCGCGCAGTCGGCGGGGATTCAAGTGGTAATGATGACGGGCGACGGACGCGAAACCGCCGCCGCCATTGCCCGCGCGGCGGGGTTGCTTTCGCCAGGCGACACCAAAGACGCTGTGATAACCAGCCGTGAATTGGCGGCATTGGACGACAAACAAGTGAAACAACGACTCCCCCACTTACGTGTTATTGCGCGGGCGTTGCCCGCCGATAAGAGTCGTATGATTCGTCTTTCGCAAGAATGTGGGTTGGTGGCGGGTATGACCGGTGACGGTGTGAACGATGCCCCCGCCCTGAAAAAGGCGGATGTGGGCTTTGCCATGGGCAGCGGAACAGAGGTTGCCAAGCAAGCGGGCGATATTGTCATCTTGGACGATAACTTTGCCTCCATTACGCAAGCGGTATTATACGGACGTACCATTTTTAAGAGTATTCGCAAATTTATTGTGTTTCAGTTAACAATGAACCTGTGCGCCGTGGGTGTATCGGTGATTGGCCCGCTAATTGGGTTGGAGACGCCGGTAACCGTGATGCAGATGTTATGGATAAATATTATTATGGACACTCTGGCGGGACTGGCATTTGCGGGCGAACCACCGCTAAAAGAGTATATGAACGAGCCGCCGAAACGGCGGGACGAGCCCGTACTTAACCGCTATATGCTCAATCAAATTGTGTGTACCGGCGTGTTCACGGTAGCGTTATGCGTGTTTTTTCTGAAATGGGAACCGTTGCGCGCATTGTTCCGTTATACCGTTCAACCGGTGTATTGGATGACGGCGTTTTTTGCCCTGTTTATTTTTTGTGGCATTTTTAACTGCTTTAACACACGCACCACACGGCTGAATTTGCTGGCGTATTTGCACCGTAATCCGGCGTTCACCGCCATTTTAACGCTGATAACTGCCGTGCAGATTGGGTTGATTTATTACGGCGGCGCACTGTTTCGCACGGCGGGATTAACACTTGGCGAATTGTTACGGGTTTTGGCAATGGCGGCTTTGGTAATTCCGTTTGATTTGCTGCGCAAAGCCACCTTGCGTTTGTTTCATCGCAAAGGAACGCTATAAACTTGGCACACCCTGCCCATACTAACACCGGGTGATGAAGGGTGACGTTACTAACACGCAAACACGCCGCGGCCATATTGCGCGGACATAAAGGCACCGCTGCGGCGGTGCAGGGCATTGTTTTGTGTGCCGAAGGAGTTTTGTGGTTATTGCCACTATGGCTGCCCGGCTCGGCGGCACTGAACACGTTGTGTGCGTTATGTATTGACCTGTTATTGGTATCGCCGCTTAAAGCGGGGCGCGCGTTCTTCTTTGAAACGCTCACCGCCGACAGCGAAGCGGCGCGGCTGCCGTTACTTTTTCGGTATTACTGTCACGGCTATGGACGTACCGTGGGGTGGCGGTTGTTGTTGTGGGGATGTCGCGCCGTAGGATGGAGTTTGTTTTTAATACCCGCGCTTGTTTTGTTCGTGTACAGCGGGCGGCTGGTGGTGGGTGTCCCCACGTATACCGACACGCTGTTGTCACTCACGTTGTTTGGGTTGGGATTATTGCTTGCGGTAACGGCACTGGCGGCAGTGGAAGTACTACTGTTTCGGCTGGTGGCGGTGCCATATTTGTTATCCCACACCGGTGGATTGCGCGGTGCCGTTTCGCTCTCGCGGCGGTTGATGCGCGGACGGATTGGTACCCTGACGTTGGTGTATTTGGATTACGCGGGGTGGTTCCTCGCGTGTGTGGCGGTAATACCGTGGTTTTATGCGTCCTCACTGTTTCACACGGCCCGCGCGGCGGCAATACGCGCGTTTTTGCGGCAAATTCCTGCACAGAATGCGCGGGATGACTTGCAACGGCGAAAAAACTATGGTAAAATGGGTGGGTGATTTTTGAAATAGCCGGAGGAAAACTATGATTACGGTATCGGATTTAGGAATTAATTTTGGTGGGCAAAATTTGTTCACGCACGTGAACCTGATGTTCACGCCGGGCAACTGCTACGGCGTTATTGGGGCTAACGGTGCAGGAAAATCCACCTTTTTGCGGATGTTATCGGGGGATTTGGAACCGTCTTCGGGCGAAGTGATTATTGATAAAAAAGACCGTATGTCGGTGCTAAAACAAGACCACTACGCCTTTGACGAGTTTTCGGTGCTGGATACCATCTTACAAGGCAATCCGCGGTTGTATGAGATTATCCAACAAAAGGATGCCTTGTATGCCAAAGAGGATTTTTCTGAGGAAGACGGCGTATTGGCTTCGGAACTGGAAGGGGAATTTGCCGAGTTAAACGGCTGGGAAGCCGAAACGGAAGCCGGGCAGATTTTGCAAGGGTTGGGGTTATCCGCCGACCTGTTGTACCAGCCGATGAACACGCTGGCCGACAAAGAAAAGGTGAAAGTTTTGTTGGCGCAAGCCCTGTTCGGGCAACCGGATATTATTCTGTTGGACGAACCCACCAATCACTTGGACATTGCCTCCATTGCGTGGCTGGAAGATTTTTTGATGGACTATATCGGTACCGTCATTGTGGTATCGCACGCCCGCCACTTCCTCAACAACGTGTGCACCCATATTGTGGACGTGGATTACAATAAAATTAAGATTTACGTGGGCAACTACGACTTTTGGTACGATTCCAGCCAATTAATGCAACGGTTAATGCGTGAGCAAAACAAAAAGGCGGAAGATAAAATACGCGAACTGCAAAACTTTATTCAACGCTTCTCCGCCAACAAATCCAAATCGCGCCAAGCAACCTCGCGTAAAAAGTTAATTGAAAAATTGTCCGTAGAGGAAATGCCTGCGTCTTCTCGCCGCTACCCATTTGTTGGTTTTACTATGGACCGCGAAGCCGGCAAGGAGATTTTGGCGGTGGAGGATTTGTGCCTTACCCAAGACGGCGTAAAAGTGCTGGATAACGTGTCGTTCCGCGTGAATAAAGGCGATAAAATTGCCTTTGTGGGTGAAAACGAACTGGCTATCACCGCGTTGTTCCGTGTACTGACGGAGGAAATCCCCGCCGATTCCGGCTCGTTTAAGTGGGGCGGTACCACCTCGCAATCGTATTTCCCCAAAGACAATTCCTCGTTTTTTGACGGATGCGACCTCCCCATTATTCAATGGTTAAACCAATACGCCAGCGACAATACCGAAACCTACTTGCGCAGTTTTTTGGGAAAAATGCTGTTTTCCGGAGACGATGTGTTAAAACCCGTAAAAGTGTTGTCCGGCGGTGAAAAAGTGCGGTGTATGTTGTCGCGTATGATGATGTTCGGCGCAAACGTGCTGCTGCTGGACCAACCCACCAACCATTTGGATTTGGAATCCATTACCGCAGTAAACGATGGGTTGATTGAATTTAAGGGCAACGTGCTGTTTTCCTCGTATGACCACCAGTTTATTCAAACGGTTGCCAACCGCATTATTGAATTCAAAGCAGACGGCACCATTTTGGATAAGACAACCGATTACGACAGTTATTTGGAATGGAAGCGTGAGCAAGGGTTATAAGTTATCCACACCTTCTTGCGCCGCCTCCTTATAAGAACCAAAAATGCCTCGGTGAAAATTCACCGAGGCATTTTTGGTAAACGAAAAACGCCGGAGTAATGGCTCCGGCGTTTTCAATTCTACTTTTGCTTATTTCGCCATTGCTGCCACTTCGGCGGCAAAGTCGTCTTCGCGTTTTTCAATGCCTTCGCCCTTTTCAAAGCGGGTAAACTCCACAAGTTTCATCTCGCCGCCGGCGGTCTTGGCACATTCGGCAACGTACTTCTCCACACTGAGGTCGCCGTTTTTCACAAACGCCTGCTGCATCAAGCAGTTTTCTTCGTAAAATTTCTTCATTTTACCTTCAATCATCTTTTCCAAGATGTTTTCGGGTTTGTTGGCGTTTTTCGGGTCGTTCTTAATCAGCGCCAACTGCACTTCTTTTTCGTGTTCCATATCCGCCGCCGGAACAGAGGATTTATCCAAATACAACGGGTTGAGAGCGGCAATCTGCATAGCCGCGTCTTTACCACATTCCACCATTGCCTCGCTGCCGGAAGCCGCGGCATCCGCCTCAAACTTCACCAACACGCCAATACGGCCGCCGCCGTGCACGTAAGAGACACAGTCGCCCTCATAACGGACAAAACGACGCACGCTCAAATTTTCGCCAATAACCATAACCTTGTCACGCAGGTCGTCCGCCAGCGTGATACCGTCCGCCGTGGTCATAGCCATAAGGGCATCCACATCGGCGGGGTTCTGGTCAATAATCACCTGAGCAACCGTGTTTACAAATTCCATAAACTTGTCGCTCTTGGCGGCAAAGTCGGTCTCGGAGTTAACTTCCACCAACACGCCGACTTTCTTTGCACTGTCAACCGTGGCAAACGCCACGCCTTCGGCCGCCACGCGAGAAGCCTTTTTCGCCTGCTTGGCCAAGCCTTTCTCACGCAGAATGTCAATGGCCTTGTCCATATCACCATCGGTCTCGGTGAGAGCCTTTTTGCAATCCATCATACCAACGCCGGTGCGCTCACGCAACGCCTGGACGTCTTTCGCAGTAAAAGCCATACTTATTTCCTCCTGTAATTTTGTCTTATTCCGCAGCGGTTTCAGCCACTTCTTCGGCGGCTTCTTCGGCCGGAGCCGCTTCTTCCGCGGCTTGCTCACCTTGGCGACCTTCAATGATGGCGCTGGCCATAGCACCGGCAATGAGTTTTACGGCACGGATAGCGTCGTCGTTGCCGGGGATGACGTAGTCCACATCGTCCGGGTCACAGTTGGTGTCAACGATAGCAACAATCGGGATACCGAGTTTCTTCGCTTCGGCAACCGCAATCTTTTCCTTGCGGGGGTCAACAATGAACAGAGCACCGGGGATTTTATCCATCCCTTTAATGCCGCCCAAGAATTTTTCCAACTTCTCGATTTCGTGGTTCAGTTTAACCACTTCTTTTTTGGGGAGCAGGCTGAACGTGCCGTCTTCCGCCATGGTTTTAAGCTGGTTCAAACGGGCAATACGGCCGCGAATGGTGCGGAAGTTGGTGAGCATACCGCCCAACCAACGCGCGTTTACAAAGTAAGCACCGGCGCGCACGGCTTCTTCCGCAATGGAATCTTGCGCTTGCTTTTTGGTGCCGACAAACAACACCGACTTGCCCTGAGCCGACAGTTCGCGCACGAACATATACGCCTCTTCCAGTTTGCGGACCGTCTTCTGCAAGTCAATGATATAAATACCATTGCGCTCGGTGAAGATGTACGGCGCCATTTTGGGGTTCCAGCGGCGGGTTTGGTGACCGAAGTGGACACCGGCTTCCAGCAACTGCTTCATGGATACAACTGACATAATAATTTCCTCCCGGTTTTTAACCTCTACGGGCGCTACGACCGATTGCAAATTTTCGGCCGCATCTCCGGAACCGCTGTGCGGCACCACCGAAGCGAAACACACCCGTATGCATATTGCCGTAGTATTCTACCATATTATGCCGCAAAAAGCAAGTCTTTTTTTCAAAAAAGTTGCGACTTAGCCGTTTCCGAAAATCCCCTGTAAAATGCGGCTTTTGCGACACCGCCCGTCACCGATAACGCAAGGCATCGGGTGGTTAACCAAAATGGTGTGTTCCCCTATTACTTCAATCTCTTTCCAACTAATAATGATGTCCTCTTCGCGTCCCAGCAACCCAAGCCCTTTGGATCGCCCGAAAATAACCAGCGACACCAATTGCGCCGTGCAGGTATCCACTTCCACGTCGTCCACGCAACCAAGCCGCATGCCATCGCAGATGTTAATGACCTCTTTGTCGTGCATGTCCGTAATTTTGCAAATCATATTACCACCTCCGTACCACTGTATGCACGAAATATCCAAAAAATACCGATTGATTGCGCGGGCGGTACGCCGCCCATACTGGTGTGGAAGGGAGTGACCGGTGCTTGTACAATAAGGTGGAAATCTGCGGCGTGAACACCGCCACACTGAAAGTGCTGAGCGAGAGCGAAAAAACGCGTTTGCTCAAACTGGCAAAGGAAGGCGATAAAGAGGCGCGTGAACAGTTGGTAAACGGCAATTTACGGTTGGTGTTAAGCGTAATACAACGGTTTTCGCAACGCGGCGAAAACCCCGACGACTTGTTTCAGGTGGGATGCATTGGACTGATAAAATCCATTGATAATTTTGACATTTCGCAGAACGTGCGGTTTTCCACCTATGCTGTGCCGATGATTATTGGCGAGATACGGCGGTATTTGCGGGACAACAATGCCATTCGCATTAGCCGCAGTATGCGGGACACGGCGTATCGCGCGATGCAAGTTAAAGAGGCGTTAACCGCCAAGCACCTGCGCGAACCCACTGTGGAGGAAATTGCCGAGGCACTGGAACTGCCGCGCGAGGAGGTGGTGCTGGCGTTGGAGGCCATTGTAGAGCCGGTATCGTTATACGAGCCGGTGTATGCCGACGGCGGTGATACCATTTATGTGATGGACCAGATAGGCGATAGCAGTGACGACCACGATTGGCTGGATGAACTGGTGTTAAAAGAGGCACTTCGCGGATTAAATGAGCGCGAAAAAAAGATACTCAATTTGCGGTTTTTTAAGGGAATGACGCAAATTGAGGTATCGGCAGAAATCGGCATTTCACAAGCACAGGTCTCGCGACTGGAAAAAGGAGCACTTGACCGCATTAAACAACAACTGTAAAGCGCACAACCCCCGTCAAAGCGACGGGGGTTGTGCGGTAATTATCCGGCACGTTCAATGTCTTGGCGTAAGCGTTTAATGATTTTCTTTTCCAACCGCGAAATGTAGGATTGCGAAATACCCAACAAATCCGCTACCTCTTTTTGAGTATGTTCCTGCTCACCCGCAATGCCAAACCGAAGTTTCATAATGGTTTGCTCGCGTTGCGGCAAATTGGCTACACAATCCAGCAGCAAATCCCGCTCGGCCTCTTGCTCAATACCGCGATTCACCACGTCCGGCTCGCTTCCCAAAATATCCGAGAGTAACAATTCGTTGCCGTCCCAATCCACGTTTAGGGGTTCGTCAATGGATAACTCGTGGCGCAGTTGCGCGTTTTTGCGCAAAAACATAAGAATCTCGTTTTCAATGCAGCGAGACGAATAGGTTGCCAATTTGATGTTTTTATCGGCACGAAAGGTGCTTACCGCCTTAATAAGCCCGATGGTTCCAATGGAAATTAAATCCTCTATCCCCACACCGGAGTTTTCAAACTTGCGGGCAATATACACCACCAACCGCAGGTTGTGGGTAATGAGCGCATCCCGCGCGCTCGCCTCCCCCGCCGCGGCACGGTGCAGAGCATCGGTTTCCTCTTGGGCGGTAAGCGGCGGTGGCAGTGTATCGGCTCCGTGTATGTAGTAAATTTCCTCGCAAAAAAGACTTGCCGCCCACCAACGCAACCGTTCCCAACACCGCCGTAACCAAGTTTTCACAAAACACCGCTCCTTTACAAACTCACTATCTCGCTGCCCACCAATGCGGTATATACACCGCGATTGGGTTCGTCCGCCAGTGCCACGTAAACACCGGTAATATCCCGCGGTGGACCACCGCGCGCCCGCAACGTTACTTTGGCGGGAACAAAAGCGGGAAGCAACCCCTCGCCACCCACTGTGTGGTAAGGGATGTGCCTCAGGCGTGCGGCGGCGCGAGTGGTAACACCATCCTCGCGGTGCAACGCTTGCGAAAGCGGAAGCGGTAAATACGGCAGAAGTGCCTCTCGTTTTACCGGAATGACCGGCATTCCCGAAAACGGTTCACGCAAATGCAAACCGGTATCGTACAGTGCCACACATTCGCACGTACCGCAACCGTCGTCTATAACCACCGTGTATTCCAACGCCGCCGGTGAACGGTTGCCGGTAAAGCGGTCGTACAGCCACCCCGCGGCGTAACTTATTAACGCCAAACCGGTGAGCATTAACGGAGAAATATCGCAGTACACCACGCCGTTGCGGGTGATAACCACATCGCTTTGCGTGACAAACCACAACGCGGTGACCAAGCCGGAAAACAACGCCGATACACAAAAAAGCACAAATGTACGGCGTATAAAGGCAGCCGCGGTGTACCACGGGAACGCCACCCGTATGAGCAGTGCCGCCACGGTAACGTTAAGTAATAACGAAAAAAACGCGGGCAAATTCAAAAAAATTTGGCAAGCGCACACACCTCCCACGGCGGCGGCCACCACCAAACGTCCACGGCGCGTGGGTAAACGGAGCAAGCGGGCGGTGAGTGATAACAGCAGATAATCAATGACCCAGTTAAGAACAATCAACACATCCAGATAAATAACCGGCATAACTCACACCCCCGCGTACCATCCATTATACGCGAAAAAAAGCAGAGAATTTGCCGAAGCAGCGGTGACGCGAAAATTTTGAGCGGCAGGGGCGATTTCCCTTGTATTTTTTGAAAAAGAATGGTGCAGTAATAAGTATAAAGGAGGTTTTTTCTATGAAAAAAGGATTAATTATCACATTATCGGCAATTGCCGTATTGCTTGTTTTGGTGTTTGTGTTGGTTGGCTCGTACAACGGGTTGGTGGATTCCGAAACGCAGGTAGACGCCAAGCAGGCCACCATTGACACCATGCTTACCCGCCGTGCCGATTTAATTCCCAATTTGGTGAGCACGGTAAAGGGGTATGCGGCACACGAAGAAGAAATTTTTACCGCTGTGGCTAACGCGCGTGCCAAATTGGCGGGTAGTGCTACCACGGAAGATAAGTTGGAAGCCAACGCGGAGTTGGATTCCGCGCTGAGCCGCTTGTTGGTGGTTGTGGAAAATTATCCCGACCTAAAAGCCAGCACACAGTTTACGGCGTTGATGGACCAGTTGGAAGGTGCTGAAAACCGCATTTCCACGGCGCGTGTGGACTACAACGACGCAGTGGCGGTGTACAACAAAAAGTTGCGTCGCTTCCCCACCAATTTGATTGCCGGTATGTTTGGTTTTGAAAAGCGCGATATGTACGAAGCCCCTGCCGATGACCAACAAACGCCGATTGTGGATTTTAGTTGAGGTAACCAATGAAATGTGCTAAAACAGCCGCCGTTCTTGTAGCGGTACTGTTGTTACTTGCTCTGCCGACGGCGGCGTTGTCTCTGCCCTCGCCCACCGACCGCTTTTTTGTAAACGATTTTGCGGGTGTGCTTTCTGACCAAGCGGAAGATGCCATTTACGCCGCGGGGGTGCAACTGTTCGAAAAAACCGGTGCACAGGCGGTGGCCGTTACGGTGACATCGCTGGATAATGCCTCAATTAGGGATTATGCACTCAAATTGGGGCGCGACTGGGGCATTGGCGACAAGGAAAAGGATACCGGCGTGTTGTTATTGCTTGCCGTGGAAGACCGTGAAGTGTGTATTGAGGTGGGCTACGGCTTGGAAGGCGCGCTCACAGATGCGAAAACCGGCATTTTGCAGGACCATTACGCGGTTCCCGCTTTGGGAAATGACGATTTTGAAACCGGTATGCGGGACACCTACCAAGCCATTGTGAACGAGGTGTACTTGGAGTTTGGTATGGAAGCCGACCCCAATTATGTGCCGGCGGACGAATTGGAAAGCGGAAATGCCGTGGTTGAAATCGGCTCGCTGGTGGTGTTTGTTGTCGTTCTCCTGTTGCTTTCACGGCGCGGCGGGTTGTTTCCGTTCTTCTTTTTTGGCGGACGCTTCGGCGGTTACCGCGGCGGAGGTTCCTCCGGCGGTGGGTTTGGCGGTGGAGGATTCCGCGGTGGCGGCGGCAGTTTTGGCGGCGGTGGTTCCTCCCGCGGGTTTTAAAACAATATGGATAAACCCAAGGAAATTAACAAAACAACCGGTGCGCCTTGCAAAAGGCACACCGGTTGTTTTGTTGCTAACGCTGAAACATTACAAAAAGAAAACCGCCCTTTTCAGAGCGGTTTTGGAAAACAATTAGTTTTCGCCTCTCATGCTGGCAAAGCACTCGCTGCAGTATACCGGGCGGTCCTCACGGGGTTTGAAGGGAACCTTCGCCTCTTTACCGCAGTTGGCGCAGATGGCTACGTGCATTTCACGTTCCGGTCTCGCCGCGTTTTTGCGAGCAGTGCGGCACTCTTTGCAACGCTGGGGCTCGTTCACAAAGCCTTTCTCAGCGTAGAATTCTTGCTCACCGGCGGTGAACACGAATTCCGCTCCGCATTCCTTGCATACCAGGGTCTTGTCTTCGTACATGTGTTTTACCTCGCTTTAATGTATTTTGCCCAGCGACGTAATTAAGACCGACACCTTTGCAAGCAACGTTCTTAGTTCAGCTACTCGGGCAAATTGTATTTGCACAACGGCTATGCCGTTTGTGTCCGTAAAGAAAACAGGGGCGCCAGTTTGCGGCGCAGGCGTTGAAGCGCGTTATCCACCGCTTTGCGGCTGATGGATAAGTCGGTGGCGATTTCCGCGTACGAATACGCACCGAGATAACGCATTAACACCTGATACTCCAACGCGGTAAGAACCGAGCGGAGGTGTGTGTGCAACGCTTCCAATTCCTCCCGCTGTACCAGCAAGGTGGCCGGATCCCCCTCCGTTTCTGTGGGAAAGGAAGGCTCGTCCTCCTCACAAAGAGGAAGGCAGAGGGTGTTGGGCGCGCGGCGCAGAGCCGATACCATACGATTCCGCATACACACGCAAGCGTAGGTGCTGAACGTGGCATCCGCATCGGCACGGTAGGTGCGCACCGCCGAAAGCAGACCGAGCAAACCTTCTTGCACCAAATCTTCCGCTTCCAGCGTTGAGGCGTTGCCGTATTTTACCGATAGGCGGTGAAGCATCCCGGAAAAACGAGACACCAAACCGGCAAAAGCCTGTTCATCGCCGGCGCGCGCCAAAGCCGCCAACGAGCCATCACTGAGCGACCCATCGGCGGGGACAACCGGCAGCAAAGACAACGCGTTCACCTCACGCCATACATCCGAAAATAGTTCATACCTCATCCAGTATATCTTGTATTTTTGAAAATGTCAACACTTCTTTTTAAAAAAATATCCAAAAATGTTAAAAAAATATAACAGTTAAGGGAATTTTTCACAATTTTCTACAAATTGACAGGGTTTTGTTCCTTTTTTGACAAAAATTCGTGAATGGAACGCGCCGCTTTTTTTCCCGCGCCCATGGCCAAAATAACGGTGGCGGCACCGGTAACCGCATCACCACCGGCATACACGCCCTCGCGGGTGGTGCGCAAAGTATCCTCCTCTACCACCAAGCAGCCGCGGCGGTTGGTTTCCAGCCCCGCTGTGGTACGGCGCAACAACGGATTGGGCGCATTGCCCACCGCCGCAATCACCATATCCACCGCCAGCCGATGGTTACTGCCCGCCACCGCCTGCGGGCGGCGACGGCCGGATTCATCCGGTTCGCCCAACTGCATGGCGACACATTCCAGTTCACTGACAAACCCGTCTTCCCCGCCGTGCACGGCAACCGGCGCGGTAAGAAACCGAAACGCAACGCCTTCTTCCTTGGCGTGGTGGATTTCTTCGGCGCGGGCGGGCATTTCTTCTTCGCCGCGGCGGTACACCACCGTCACTTCTTCGGCACCCAACCGTTTGGCACAACGCGCGGCATCCATTGCCACGTTGCCGCCGCCCACCACCGCCACGCGCCGAGCGCGTTGCACCGGTGTGTCGTAATCGTCACGGTACGCTTTCATTAAATTAATACGCGTTAAAAACTCATTGGCAGACAAAACGCCCAGCAAATCCTCGCCGGGGATGCCCAAAAACTGCGGCAAGCCGGCGCCACTCCCGATAAACACCGCTTCATACCCGCGCTCAAACAACTCATCCACCGACAGAATTTGACCGATAACCATATTGGTTTGAAAATCCACACCCGCGCGGCGCAAACCGTCAATTTCCTGCTGAACAATGGTTTTGGGCAAACGGAATTCGGGAATACCGTACATCAGTACCCCGCCGGCGGTGTGAAGCGCCTCAAGCACCGTGACATCATACCCCAAACGGTTGAGGTCACCCGCACAGGTAAGCCCCGCCGGACCGGAACCGATGACCGCCACGCGGTGGCCGTTGCCGGAAAAAGACGGTACTTCCTGCTCCGTTGTATGGTGGCGGTGCCAGTCTGCGGCAAAGCGTTCCAGCCGACCAATGCCCACCGGCTCGCCCTTAACACCACGTACACAACGGGATTCGCACTGCGTTTCCTGCGGGCAAACGCGCCCGCACACGGCGGGTAAGGCGTTGGTTTTATGAATAATACCGTAAGCATCCTCAAACTGCCCCTCACGAATGGCGGCAATAAAATCCGGAATGTTCACGTTAACGGGACATCCTTGCACGCACGGCCGCGTTTTACAGTTTAAGCAACGCTGCGCCTCCCCCATTGCCATTTCCACCGTGTAGCCCAGTGCAACCTCGTCAAAATTTGTGGCACGCACGGACGGTTCTTGCTCCGGCATGGGTGTTTTTTGTGGTTGTTGGTTAATGCTCATCGCGTTGTTCCTCCCAAAAAGCCATTCGACAAGCGTGCTCCTGCTCCCGATACAAGTTCAGGCGTTTTGCAGAGCCCTCCCAGTCAATGGCGTGAGCATCGAATTCCGGCCCGTCCACGCAGGCGAACTTGGTTTCGCCGCCCACGGTTAAGCGGCATCCGCCGCACATACCGGTGCCGTCAATCATTACCGGGTTCATAGACACAATGGTTTTAATACCATACGGGCGAGTAACCTCTGCCACGGCACGCATCATCGGCAACGGACCGATGGCGATAACCAAATCATACGATTCCCCTGCTTCCAGCAATTCCTGCAATTTAACGGTAACAAACCCCTTGTTGCCGTTGGAACCGTCGTCTGTCATAACAAACAAACGCGTGCTCACTTCGCCCAGTTCTTGTTCCAGCATAACAATATCGCTGTTGCGAAAACCGGCTATCATATCCACGTGAGCACCCAAACGGTGCAGCGCCTTGGCTTCGGGATACGCAATAGCGCAACCCACGCCGCCGCCGATAACCGCCACACGGCGGTACCCCGCCAGTTCGGTGGCACGACCCAGCGGCCCCACCACGTCCAGCACGGCATCGCCTACCGAAAGCGTGTCCAACAAGTCGGTGGTTTTGCCCACTTTTTGGTACATAATGGTAATGGTGCCGCGTTCGGGGTTTTGGTCCGCCAATGTCAGCGGAATACGCTCGCCCGTTTCATTCACGCGCAAAATGACAAACTGCCCCGCTTTGCCTTTGGCGGCAATGAGCGGTGCCTCAATTTCCATTAACGAAACGAACGCATTGAGCGCCCGTTTATTTACCACGATAAACATTGCATTTTCTTCCTTTACGCGTGCTTTTTTGTCCAAGTGGACGGAGAAAAAATGACCAACAGCGGATAAATTTCCAAACGGCCGAGCAACATTGCCGCCGTTAACACCAGTTTGGAGAACACGGAATAATCCGCATAACTGGAAGCGGGACCCACGCCCGCCAAACCGGGCCCAACGTTGTTAAAGCAGGCAATGGCGGCTGTCAGATTGGTTTCTAAGTCAAACCGTTCCAGCGATACCATTAAAAACGTGGCGACCAGACACAAAGCATACATCGCAAAATACGCGCTGACACCGGCAAGCGTTTGGTCATCCACTTTTTTGCCTTCCAACCGCACGCCGCCTACCGAGCGCGGGTGCACCATTCGCTGAATGTCGCGCCGAATGGTTTTTACCAGCATCATCACGCGGGACAACTTAAGGCCGCCAGCCGTTGAACCGGCGCAAGCACCCATACACATTAGTATTACCAATATGGCTTTGGAGAACGAGGGCCACAAATCAAAATTGGTGGTGGCGTAGCCGGTGGTTGTCATTATGGACGCCACTTGGAATGCCGCGTGGCGCACCGCCTCCGACAGCACCGGAAACTGCGGCAAAATGTTCCACGTAATTGCCACCACTGCCACGGCGACAATGCCAAAATAACACCACATTTCGCTGCTGCGCAAGGCGCTGCGCACGCGGCGCATCCACAAAAGTTGGTAAACGTTGAAATTAACGCCGAATATCAGCATAAAGATGGTAATGACCCACTGCGAATAAGCACTATATTCCCCCAAGCCGCTGGCGGCAATGGAAAAACCGCCCGTGCCCGCCGTGCCGAAGGTAAGCACCGTGCTGTCGAACAACGGCATACCGCCGCACAGTAAAAACACAATTTGGATTGCCGTTAGGCAAAGGTAAATAATATACAGCGTTTTAGCGGTTTCGCTGAGGCGCGGTACCAATTTACCGATAATGGGCCCCGGCATTTCCGCCCGCAAAATGTGAATGGAACGGCCGGATTCCGCGGGCAAAATCGCCATCATAAACACAATAATGCCCATACCGCCAATCCAGTGCGTAAAACTACGCCAAAAAAGCAAACCACGGCTGAGCACCGACGGGTCCGGTAAAACGGAAGCACCGGTGGTGGTGAAGCCGCTGACGGTTTCAAACAACGCGTCCACGTACGACGGAATTTGACCGCTGATAAAGAACGGTAAGGCACCGATAAGCGACAGTGCCACCCACGACAACGCCACACTGGCCAAACCGCCGCGGGCAAAAATCAAGCGGTCGCCGCGGCGATTGATGAACGTGAGTACTGAACCGAGCAACAACGCCACCAACACCGTGACGGCAAACGCCCCGGTGCAGGATTCGCGATAATATAACGATACCAAAAGCGGCAACAGCAGCAGTGCCGCTTCCAGTTGAATGATTCGCCCCACGGTGTGGAATACCACGCGACGATTCATAGCGGTCACTCCTTACTTTTGCAGAATATCCGATAAATCTTGCAGTTTACTGTTCCCCGCCACCACGATTACGTGGTCACCGGTGAGAATAACGTCATTACCGGTGGGAATGAGCGTTTTACGGTCGCGGATAATGCCCGCCACCAAAATGTTGGGTTTCAAACGCAGGTCTTTGAGCGGTACATTCACAGCACCGAATTCCGCGCTAACGCGAAACTCCGATGCTTCGGCTTTGTCATCCATAATGCGATACAGCGTTTCAATGTTACTGCCCAGCGAGTTTTGCAGGGCACGGGCATACCGCACCAGCACGTTGGCAATGATTTTGCGCGGCGAAACGGTGCTATCCAGCCCCAGTTGCTCCGCCAGTGCCACCAGTTCGTCACGGTTGACCTTGGCAATCACCTGCTTT
Source organism: Acutalibacteraceae bacterium (assembly GCA_045653425.1). Classification (GTDB taxonomy): domain Bacteria; phylum Bacillota; class Clostridia; order Oscillospirales; family Acutalibacteraceae; genus RGIG3009. Next base: position 34,160 of record JAZOLU010000044.1, read on the forward strand.
AACTTACGGGAGGCGGCAAAAATAGCCATTAAAATATTTTCCTCATCCATTCCGGTAAGTGCCACAAACGCATCCTTGGCAAGCAAATCTTCTTCCAGCAACAATTCCTGCTGAGCACCGTCGCCCTGTACAACCACCGCTTTGGGAAGTGCCTCGCACAGTTCTTCTGCCATAGCGCGGTCCTTTTCAATAATGGTTACGGCACTGCCGCCCGCTTGCAACAAGCGCGCTAAATAATACGCCGTGCGGCTGCCGCCCAAAATCATAACATCGCGTGCTTGCTTGGATACGGTGCCCAGTTCGCGCATTAACTTGTGAATTTCCGTGGGTTTAGCCGCCAGGGCAATTTTATCCCCACTTTTGAGCATAAAGTTACCGTCGGGAATGGTTACCTCTTCCCCGCGTTGTACCGCACACACCAAAAATCCGGCGTGGAATTTGCCGCGCAGTTCGTACAGGCGCATATCGTTAAACGCCGAATCGTCCTTTAACCGCAGTTCCACAATCTCAAAGTTGTTGTGGGCAAAGGTTTCCACCTTAACGGCGGCGGGGAGTTTGAGCATACGAGTAAGTTCCTTAGCGGCAAGCAGTTCGGGGTTAATGGACATGGATAACCCCAAATGCTCTTTCATAAAATTCAAACTGCGGTCGTTATATTCGGGGCTGCGAATACGCGCAATGGTATGGCTTGCCCCCAGTTTGCGCGCCAAAAAGCAACTGAGCATATTGGCATCGTCCGAGTCGGTAACCGCCACGAACAAATCGGCGTGCGCTACATTGGCTTCTTCCAGCACGTCACTGTCCGAGCCGTTGCCGCACACTCCCATAACGTCGTAAATGTTGGTGATTTCATTTAACACGGCGGGGTTTTTATCAATCGCCGTAACACTGTGTCCCTCGGCAGATAAACTGTCGATAATTGTCGTACCAATTTTACCGCAACCGACAACCAATACGTTCACTGTGTTTTCCCCCTCAAAACATTCGGAATATCCTTTTGATTTTAGCACAAGTTTAGTCATTCGTCAATCGGGGTTGCAAAAAAGAAAAAACTGGTATACAATGAGGTGTACTTTTTAACGATATGGAGGGTAAGTATGGAATTTTTACACTGGCTGGAAACGTTGCGCACCCCGTTTTGGGATGCCGTAATGTTGTTCATTACCTCGCTGGGTGAAGAACTGGTATTTATGGGCGTGGCTATGGTACTGCTGTGGTGCGTAAACAAGTACGAAGGACTGTATATGCTATCCGTGGGGTTTGTGGGCATTCAACTGAACCAGTTATTAAAAGTGTTGTTCCGTGTCCCGCGTCCGTGGGTACGCGACCCGTCGTTTACCGCGGTGGAAGCCGCCAAAGCACAAGCGGGCGGGTACTCGTTTCCCAGTGGGCACACCCAAAACGCGGTGGGCACCTTTGGCGCGGTAGCACGGTGGAACCGCGGTGTTTGGCTGCGTGTTACGTGCTGGGTGGTGGCGTTACTGGTAGCGTTTTCGCGTATGTATTTGGGCGTACACACACCGGCGGACGTGCTGGCTTCGCTGGTACTGGCCACGGTAATGGTGTTTGCCGTTTACCCCATTTTTCGCCATGCGGACAAAAAACCGCGGCGGGTACAGGTGTTTTTATGCGCCGTACTGGTATGGTCGGTAGCACAAGTTTTGTTTATGGAGTTGTACCCTTTCCCCGCCGATGCCAGTATTGCCGAACTGGAACACGGCGCGGAAAATGCTTACAAAATTGCGGGCGCGGCCTTTGGCTTTGCCACCGTGTTTGAGATTGACCGCCGTTACATTCAGTTTGAAACCACCGCCGTTTGGTGGGCACAGGTTATTAAAGTGATTGTGGGCTTGGCACTCACGTTAGCACTGAAAAAACTGGGGTACACGGTGTTTGGTGTTATTCCGTATATGCCCGTGGCCAAGGGGCTTACCTACTTGGTAATGGTACTCTTTGCCGGTTGCGTGTGGCCGCTGACGTTTTCGTGGTTTGCCCGCTTGGGAAACAAAACCGCCTCATAATTTAACATAAGCAACGCCCCCGACGATGTCGGGGGCGTGTTTAGTTATTTACCGTGGCTTCGTCGCTTTTTTCTTGCTTTTTGGGTAACAGACGGCGTTTTACCTGTGCGCCGTCAAACAGGCGGCGAATTTGCACCCGACCCACATACTGTGCCGCACAAGACGGACAGTGCAACGGTGCTTGAAAGTACCGATGTACAAACTGCCAAGGGGCACCCGTGCGCAACCGTTTTCCGCACGCTTCGCAACGGAAGTTGAAATCCGCAGCTTTTGCCGCCGGGTCGTCCAGTTCCCGCACAAACGACGGCTTAAAGGTGATGCGACGGTAAAACTCCTCGTTCATTGGGCGAACGGCGGCCTGAAACGACGCTTTCTCGCATACGCGGGTTAGGATGTGTGCCGATAAAATGCTATCGTCAATGGCGTGGTGCAATTCCAGTGTGCTGCTATCCATTCCCAGCAATTCTGCAAACTTTGCCAATGCCACCTGTTGCGCCGTGCCCAGCCCCAACCGCTGTTGTGCGTATGCCTGTAAATCCAGATAGTGGGATACAAACGGAATGGACTGCTCGCCGTAATAATAGCGGCAATTTTCCATAAACACCAGCAAATCCGTGGTGCTCCACGTGAGCAACAACGTCTCCCCATCCCCCACAAAACGGTGAAACCGTTCCATTGCCTCGGCAAACGTTGTGCCTTGTCGCACCTGTTCATCCGTAAAACCCGTGAGGTCGGTGACCCAGTGGGTTAGTTTACGGCTGACGCGCGGACGAATGAGCACATCAAATCGGTCGGCAATGGTGAAGTCTGCATTCAACTTCACCGCGCCGATTTCAATAATCTCGTTAAAATAGCCGTTGATTTGTTTACAGAATGCACCGTTCCATTCCAAATCCAATACCACAATTGTCAACGGATTAGCCCATTCCTTTCAACTGACGACCCGCCAGAATGTGGAAATGCAGGTGATGCACGGTTTGACCCGCCTCGGCACCGTTGTTGGTGACCACGCGGTAATCGGTAATGCCCTGCTCGGCCGTGATGGCGGCAATTACCTCAAAAATATGTGCCACCACGGCACTGTTTTGCGCCGTTACCGCCGCGGCACCGCTCAGGTGCGCTTTGGGAATCACCAGCAAATGCACCGGTGCTTGCGGTTCAATGTCACGAAACACCAGTACCAGTTCGTCCTCGTATACTTTGGCTGAGGGAATCTCCCCCGCCACGATTTTACAAAAAATGCAATCCATTACGTTCACTCCTTACTTCAATATGGCCTTTACAATGTCGGCAACCCGTTCCATTGCCGCGGGAACGGCCGCCAAGTCTTTGCCGCCCGCCATAGCCATATCCGGTTTGCCGCCGCCCTTACCGCCGCACAACGCCGCTACTTCCCGCACAATGGCACCAGCGTTGGCACCCGCCGCTTGCGCCGCGGTGTTGCACCAGCACACAAACGCGGCAGATTGTTTTTCGCTCGACGTGCCCGCCAACACCACCACGGCGTTATCCGGCGCGCGGTCTTTGCAACGGTCACACAATTCGCGCAGAGCACCGCCGTCGGTTTCGGGCAATACGGCAGTAACCAGTTTGACCGCGCCGCAGTCCACGGCATCCGCAAACAAATCACCCGCTTTTTGCGCGGCTTGCTGACTACGCAAGGTCTGCACCTCGCGCTGGCTCTCTTTCCATTCCGCCACCAACTGCGTGGCGCGGCGGACCACGTCTTCCGCACCGTTGGCTTTCATTGTTTCGGCGGCGCGGGAAAGTTCCGCGTAATACTCGTTAAGCAAGGACAGTACGCCGCCACCGGTAACCGCCTCAATACGGCGGACACCCGCCGCCACCGACGTTTCCGCCACAATGTGGAACAAACCGAGTTTGGCGGTGTTATCGGCGTGCGTACCGCCGCACAGTTCAATGGACACATCGCCCATTTTAACAACACGCACCACGTCGCCGTATTTTTCGCCAAACAGTGCTATGGCACCCTGACGGCGGGCTTCTTCAATGGGCATTTCGTTGATGTCTACGGTGTTGCCCGCCAAAATCCAGCCGTTAACAAGCGATTCCACCTGTACCAGTTCCGCGGCAGTGAGGGCAGAAAAATGCGTAAAGTCAAACCGCATACGTTCCGGACCAACCAGTTGACCCGCTTGCTCCACGTGGGTGCCCAGCACCTGCCGCAACGCCGCCTGCAACAAGTGCGCGGCGGAGTGATTACGCATGGTGGCGGCACGGCTTTCCTCATTGACGGCGGCGGTGACGGTGTTGCCCACGTTGAGCGTGCCAACTTCCAGCACACCGCTATGCAACACCACACCCGAAGCGGTTTTTTGCGTATCAGTTACACAAAAGCGAAGGTCGTCTGCCAAAATGACACCGGTATCCCCTACCTGACCGCCGCTTTCGGCGTAAAACGGGGTAACGTCCAGCACCACCGTGGCGCGCTCGCCGGCGGTTAACGTTTCTGCCAATTCATCACCGCGTATAATTGCCGTAACGGTAGCGGCGGTGTTCAACGTTTCGTACCCCACAAAGGTGCTGCCCGACAACTGCTCTGCCAAATCGGGGTTGCCTTTCCACGCATCGGCACCGGCATCTTTACGGGCGGCACGGGCGCGAGCGCGCTGCTCCGCCATCAGTTCATTAAACCGCTCCTCGTCCACAGAAAGACCTTTTTCCTCCAAAATATCCCGCGTGAGGTCAATGGGGAAACCGTACGTGTCGTACAGTTTGAACGCTTCTTCGCCCGACAAGGTGTTTTCCTTTACATTGGCAAGCATCGTTTCCAGCAACGACAAGCCACTGTCAATGGTTTTTTCAAAGGCCTCTTCCTCGTTACGAATCACGCGGACAATGAAATCCTGCTTGTCTGCCAGTTCCGGATACGCGCTGCGGTTTTCCGCAATCACGGTTTCGCACACCTCGTACAAAAACGGACGGTGCAAACCCAGCAAACGACCGTGCCGTGCGGCGCGGCGAAGCAGACGGCGCAGTACGTACCCGCGACCTTCGTTGGAGGGCATAACACTGTCCCCAATCATAAAGGTGGTGGAACGGATATGGTCAGTAATGACGCGCAGAGAAATATCGGTGGCTTCACCGTCGCCGTAAGAAACACCCGCAATGCGGCTGATGTGTTTCATAATATTCTGCACGGTATCCACTTCAAACAAGTTTGCCACGCCCTGCAAAATGCACGCCAAGCGTTCCAGACCCATACCGGTATCAATATTGGGGTGTTCCAGCGGCGTGTAGTTGCCGTTACCGTCACTTTCAAACTGAGTGAATACGTTGTTCCAGAATTCCACGTAGCGGTCACAGTCGCACCCGACACCGCACGTGGGCGAACCGCAACCGTATTGCTCGCCGCGGTCAAAATAGAGTTCCGAGCACGGACCGCACGGACCGGAGCCGTGTTCCCAAAAGTTATCTTCCTTGCCCAAGCGCACAATGCGGTCGGGCGAAACACCCACTTCTTTTGTCCAAATTTCAAACGCTTCGTCGTCGTTTTCGTAAATGGACACCCAAATGCGGTCCACGGGCAGTTCCAGCACTTGGGTGCAGAATTCCCACGCCCACGCCGTGGCTTCGTGCTTAAAGTAATCCCCAAAACTAAAATTGCCCAGCATTTCAAAATACGTGCCGTGGCGCGCCGTTTTGCCAACGCGCTCAATATCCGGCGTGCGAATGCATTTTTGGCAGGTTGTCACGCGTTTGCGGGGCGGCGTTACCTCGCCGGTGAAAAACTTTTTCATTGGTGCCATACCGGAGTTGATGAGCAACAACGAGGCATCGTTTTTGGGAACCAGCGAAAAACTGGGCAACCGCAAATGCCCCTTGCTCTCAAAAAACGAGAGGTATTTTTCACGCAGTTCGTTCAGACCGGTCCATTGCATAGTATTGACTTCCTTTCGTCATAAAAAATACCTCCGCCCCAGTATGGGACGGAGGTTCCGTGGTACCACCCAATTTGCACCGCAAAAAGCGGTGCCACTCAACCCCTTTAACGCAGAGATACGTGCGATTCCTCACCGCAAGACTCCGGGGCGGCCTCCGTTTAACGGCAGAAGCACCTTGCAGCCACGGGCACTCTCTCTTTCACTGCCGGTGTAACGGTTCTTCCCATCACAGCCAATTCATATTGTCTTTATTTTACCCCACAACTACCCTCTTGTCAAGACGTAATTTCCACGTACCCCATTCGGTACAATCGGTCGCAGAGTTCTTTAAACACCGGTGCGGTGGACTCGCCGGTGGTGTCGGCATCTTCCGCTAACACGGTAATGGCGTATTGCGGGTTTTGCGCCGGATAATACCCCGTAAACCAACTGTGCACCATAGTTTCTTTGCCATCCTCCGTGCGCCAGCCGGTCTCGGCGGTGCCGGTCTTGCCGCCCGCACCGCCCACGGCGGGCTCGGCGGCTTTGCCGGTGCCATCGGTAACTACGCCACGCATCATCTCTCGCAATGCGGCGGCGGTCGCGGGCGAGCAAATGCGCGACGGTGGGTCTACCTCGGCTGTTGTGAGCGTGCCCAGCACGTCCACCGTGCCCAAGTACACGTTGGGGCGGTAATACATCCCGTCCGCCGCCACACAGGCGGTCATAGCGTTGACGTGAACGGGGGTCGCCAACAGGTCACCTTGCCCCATCGAGGTGTTTGCCAACCGCGTGGGTTGCGCCAGTTCCGTCTCGGTTGGCAAGGTGGCGCGGTCGGTAAGCCAGCCCTCCATTAGCAACAACGGACTGTCAAATCCCAGCATAGAGGCGTAACGGTACAACGGCGAAGCACCCGTGAGTTGGCTGAGTTGAATAAAATACGGGTTACACGATTTTGCGAATGCACCGAGCAAATTCAGCGTGCCGTGACCCAGTATATAGTGGCATTTAATACGGTTTGCCCCCACCGGAATAACGCCCGCACAGGAAAACGTTTGCGTGGCGGGAACACCGGTTTCCAGCGCCGCCATAGAGGTAACAATTTTGAACACCGAGCCGCAATTGTATGCAGCGGTGGCGCGGTTGAATAACGGGGAATTTTCTTTGTTCAAATACGCCGCCAAATTTTCTGCCGTAAAACTCGGAAAACTTGCCAACGCCACCAGGTTGCCGGTGTCCACCTCGCTGATGACCACCGCGCCGCGGCTAATAGCGGAACCCGCCACCGCTTCTACCATACGCTGCACGCGACTGTCAATGGTGAGTGCCGCACCCGCGCGGGCGGCGTCCAAGGTGTTGTCCACCAGCACCTCACCGCCCGATAACACTTGACCACGACCGTCGGTATGATAGGTTAGTGTGACACTGCCCGATGCGGCGCACAATACCTCGTCCAGTGCTTGCTCAGCCCCGCACACACCGTGTATTCCGTCGTCGCCCACGTAACCAATAAGGTGCGCCGCCAAGCCCTCTTCATCGTACCGCCGCGGAACGGTGAACTGCACAATACCGTCCGTAAGTGCGGGAGGCGTATCCGTTACCAGCGCGGCGGGTTTTCCCGTACTGAGCGATGCTTGCAGGGCATCAAAATCTTCCTCAGAAAGGGTGTCGGCCAGTGCCGCCAGTGCCGCGGGCGTGCCCAGTACACCCGCAGCATAGCGGGTATCGGTATTGGTGAGCGGTTGCAGAGCGCAATCGTACAACGTACCGCGCGCCCGCGCCACTGTGAGGGTGACGGTAGATTGCGCCTGTGTCACTTGGTTGTAGCCTTGCTCGGTTAACCGAAACACACGAGCAATGATACCGCTGAATGCAAAAAGCAGTGAGCCAAACAATACGACCAACCGTTTACGCATACGCAAAAACTCCTCTCCGTGTTCAGTATGCCCGAAACGGAAAGGAGTTAAACGACAAATTACGTATTCGCCGCGCGGCGGAGATAACACCCAACAGGCAGAGGATGCGGGTACGGTACACGCACCGTCATAGTAGCGTGCGGGGCCACCGTTATGGGTTCGCCCTCCTCGTTAAACAGGGTGGTGATTTCCAGCGGGAACGGCGGTTCCCCGGGGATGAGTACGTCCAGCGTATCGCCCACAAAGAAGCGGTTACGTTGGCTGAGAATGAGGTGACCGTTTTGGTACCCCGTAACCACCGCGGCGGCTTGGTGGGTGCGAATGTAACTGTTGGTAACCGTGTTTTGCTGTGGTTGACCAAAGTAAAAACCGGTACCGTAAGGACGGTGGCTGACTTTGCCCGGTTCGTCCCGCAACCAGTCGGGCAGGCGGTAATCCGCCGCGCAACCGCTGCTTGCGTAATCGTCCACCGCTTGGCGGTAAGCGTTGGTAATGCCCGCCACGTAAAACGCGGCTTTGGCGCGCCCCTCTATCTTGAACGAGTCAATCCCCGCGCGATGCAGAGCGGGAATGTGCTCAATCATACACAAATCGTAGGCGTTAAGCAGATGAGTCTCACCTGCTTCCTCCTCCACCGTCATAGGGTGATGCGGGCGGGTGGGTTCAAGCAACTGATACCCCCAGCGGCAGGGTTGCGCACAATCGCCGTGGTTGCCGTCCCGTCCCGTGAGGTAGGTAGACAACATACACCGCCCCGAATATGCCATACACATCGCCCCGTGCACAAACGCTTCCAGTTGCAGTGCGGGAGGCGTTTTGGCACGAATATCGGCAATTTCGTCCATCGACAGTTCGCGCGCCAGTACCACGCGGGTGGCACCCATATCGTACAACATTTGTGCGGTTACGTAATTCACCACACCCAGTTGGGTGGATACGTGCAGTTCACAATGCGGCGCGTACCGCCGCGCAAGCGACATCACGCCCAAATCGGCGGCAATAACGGCATCGGCACCGCAATTATCCAACCACGCTAAGTAGGCGGGCAGTTCTTCCATTTCGTCATTGCGGGGTAACACGTTCACGGTAACGTACGCACGCCGCCCTTGCGCGTGGGCGGCGGCGATGGCGTCCCGCAACTCGTCATTTGTGAAATTCGCGGGCGCACGGCGCATACCAAACCGCGTGCCGGACAAATACACCGCGTCCGCGCCGTAAAGCAAAGCGGCATCCAACCGTTCACGGTCACCGGCGGGTGCCAGTATCTCCGGCAATATCACGGGCTTATCCATACATACCAATCCCGTAGCGCGTACAAATGCGCACGTGTTCGTTGTATGTTTTGGAGAAATACGTGATGTTGGTCTTATAATCGGTGGCAAAGAAGTAACATTGCCGAATGGTTTCGTCCTCAGACGGGGTGAGCACCGCCTTAATAGCCGCCAAACCGGGGTTGTTAATGGCACCGGCGGGCAATCCTTCGCGCTCATAAGTATCGTATGCGGTGTTGCTGGCACTCACGCTGCCGCCGGAAGATAACACGTCTTTAATATAATCGCCGGTAGAGTCGCATTGCAGTTTGGGGTATGTGGCAGTATCCGCCATACGATTCGCCAACACACGCGCTACCTTGGCCATATCGTCGGTGGTGCCGGCTTCGCCCTGCACAATGGAAGCCAATATCACCAATTGGTCCATTGTGTAGCCCTTGGCTTTCATAGAGGCACGAAGCGAAGTATCTAAACGACGGTTAAAGTTGTCCAGCATTTTGCGTACCACCGTTTCGCCCGAACAACCCAGATAAAATTCGTACGTGTCGGGGAACAAATACCCCTCCAATTTATAAATGCGCGCGGCGTAATCCGCTTGTTCCACGGCAGAAAAGGCGGCAATAAACTCGTAATCTGCGCTGTAATCCACCTGCGTTACGGCGCGGTAAAATTCGGTGGCGGTGCACACGCCCTTGGCTTCCAGCCGCGCGGCAATTTTGTCCACGGTAAAGCCTTCGGGAATGAGTACGGTCGCGGTATCCCGCTTACGCGCGGTTTGCAGTTTGCGCACCAGCGTTTGGTAGCCCATATTGGGCGTTAAACTGAAACTGCCCGGCTGCCACGTGCCGTCTGCGCCCGAAACACGGGCGTACAAACGGAACACCAACGGCTGATCAATCAGCCCTTTTTCGTCCAAAATGGCGGCAACGTCGGCCGTGGAAGCACCGGCGGGAATATCCAAATCCACCGTCTCGCCCGTGCGGGTAAGCCCCGTAAAATCCAACCCGCCCACAATCAAAAAGTACGCCAACAATACCGACAACGTCAGCACCGTAACGGCATAAATCACGCCGCGAAATACGCGGTGTTTGCCTTTTTTCTTAGCCGGTTTGGGCGGCTGGGCAGGCGTTGCTGCGGGAGCACTATGTACAGGCGGTTGCTCTTCACGCACCACAGGGGCGGTTTCCACCGGCTCGCCGTATTCGTCATCCAAATCCAAATGCAACACAAACGGTTTTTTGGCGGGCGGCTCAGGTTCAGCGGGTGTCTCCGGCGCCGGCTCGCCCTGCAATTCGCTCAAAATGTCGTCCACGTCGTAGCGTTTCTCATCGGCCATAAGTTTCTCCTCCTTCGGGTTGAACACCGCGGTTAGTGCGGCGAATAAAATTTTCCGTAACAATCAGTTCCACGGGACGGTCGTACCGACCGTGCGGCAACTGCCGCCGCACGCAAGAACTGTAACAAATACCAATTAACCGCCCACCAAACTTCGCTAAAAAGCGGTCGTAATACCCTTTGCCGTATCCCAACCGATATCCGTCAAAATCATAACAAAACGCGGGCACAATGCATAAGCCTTCCGAAAAATCGGTTACCAAATTTTCCTGCAACGGTTGCGGTTCATCCACACCGAAACTGCCGGGCGACAGTTCCTCCAACGAGTGAATGTAATAAAACGCCATTTGGCGCGTGTCGGGAATACACCGCGGCACCGCCACGCGTTTACCGTCGGCCAATGCTTGCGTAATCAGCGCGCGGGTGTCCACTTCAATGGGGGTGGAAACGTACACCAACAGTTGGCGGGCATCCCGATACTGCCATAACCGCCCCACACGCGCGGCAATACGGCGGTCACATTCCGCCTTAAACTCCGCCGTCATTCCGGTGCGAATGGCGCGGTACTGGGCGCGCAAGCGCATTTTTAACGGTCGTATATCGTTTACCGGCATTGCATCGCCTCTCCCAACTGTGCGGCCGTTTGCGCCGAGCACAAACGTTCCACAATCGCCAAGGCAAACGGGAGTGTTACCCCCGCGCCTTTGGCGGTAATGCGGTCGTGTGACAAGGCTACCGCGTTTTCACTCAAAATGGCACCGTGCAACTGCGCCTCATACCCCGGATAGCAGGTAGCCGCACGGCCGATGAGCAATCCTTTTTCGCCCAGCACCGACGGGGCGGCACAAATAGCGCACAATAACACGCCGTCCGCCGCCGCTTGGTCCAAACACGCATTCACCGAGGCGGCAGCACGCAAATGCTCCGTACCCGGCAACCCGCCCGGCAACACCACGGCTTGCAACCCATCCGCTGCGGTGGGCAGTGCACCGACATCGTCCCGTTCGGCGTGTACGGTAATGCCGTGCGCACCGGTAATCACCGTGCCGCCCACGCCCACCGTGATAACCTCCAACCCCGCGCGACGCAACACGTCCACCGTGGTGAGGGCTTCTATCTCCTCAAATCCTTGGGCTAAAAACACCAGTACCATACCCGTTCCTCCTAATCCAAAAACAAACCAATGTAGGGTGCCGCCGTTTGTGCCGCCGTGGTAAACGGCAACAGCAACGCCAACGGTTCGTCCGTGGGCGAGAGCGTGGGAACGCGCCGCTCATACCGCGCACACCCCAGCGAGGTGCACAGTTCGGCGGGGTTGCCCTCCCCCAACCATTCTTTAATAATTAAACAATCGCCCGCCGTGTAGCACAATGCCACAGCGTTATCTGTACTTACCGCGTGGCCGCACGCCGCCGCATACGTAACAAAGCGCGTGTCCCACGCCACCGCCCCCGCGGGCAATAACGCGGTGCGGCGGGCGGCATACTCCTGCGGTGACAAGTTGGTGACCGCCGCCCCGCGCGGCGCGGCAACCCCGCATTCTTGCGCGGCGTATACCCACGGACGGTAGCCAAAACGCGCGTAATACGCAACCAGCGACGGTTGCGCCGGCCGCAAAAACGAACCGACACATCCCTGTTTCCGTGCCTTATCCAGCGCCGTATTTAACAAATCCCCAAACACACCGCGGCCGCGGTAGGCGGGCAAGGTAGCGGCGGCGTAAATGTATTGCAAACGCCCCGCCCCCGCCGTGACCGGTAACGAAAACACCATAGAAACCGGCGTACCATCCGCCACGGCTACCAAACATTCCTCCGACAACCGCACGCGTGACAAAAACGCGTCCCGCTCAGTGGCGGTATCGTCCGGAAAGGCGGCGGCCCATATAGCATGCAATGCCGGTAAATCCTGTGTAAAGGCAAAACGCTTAACCATACTCATTGTATCACACACCGATATTTTTTGAGCAATATGGCGGGGCGGTACGACTGCTTGGCGCGGCGCAGCCCCTCAATGCCCATATCGTTTTCGCGGTTCAAAAACGCATACTGCGTGAGGGTTTTGGCGTATTCGCGGTTAATAACGGCATACGCGCCCGCATAATCCACCAGGGCTTTTTCCACGTGAATATCAAACACACGGTCGTTAATGGGTGAACCCAGCGTGAACGCCACGGGTTTTCCTTCCACACGAACCAGCCCGCCGGACAACGAAAAGGCTTCCGGTTTTTGCAACACGCGGCGAATGGCGCATTGCTCAGCATCCAGACTGTGACTGCACCCGCCCTTTTCACGGCACCACGCCAGTGACAACTGTATCATTTCCTCCGCATTGTCGGGCGAAAGCAGTTCAAACGACCAATCGTGCGCGCGGGAAAACGCGGCAATGTGGTTCTTTTTGCTGTGATATGCCTTGCCGGGCAAATTTGCCAAATCCTCACTGCGATATAGATAGTCAAAGTCGTTGGGCGATTCCTCGGCGTGTACACGGGCGGGAAACAACGTTTGTAACCGACGAAGCACCGTTTCATCCACACTGTGAAGTACCAGTGCACGACCGGCGGCTACCGCCTCGGTACGTAACTGTACCAGCAAGTCCTCCCAACCCTCGCCCACCGGCGGCAGCAACGAATGTTCATTGCCGAACACCGCGGCATTGCCCGCACGCGCCACGCGTACGTTGTAATGTTCACTCCACATATACGTGGTGGTGAATGAATATTCGCAACAGTCACGCCCGCTGGCTTGCAGCAGCGGCGCGGCCCACGCGGCGTCCTCCGGCTGCATCTTTCGAAATTCCAACGACATAAATTACTCCCTTAAATCAATTCCAATAATTGCGCGGTGATGGTATCCACCGGTAACGGTTGTCCGTCTTTACCGCAGGTGACCACCGACCAACCCAACCGCCGAGCCGCGTACAACGCACTTTCGCGGCAGGTGGCCAAATATTGCCTATCCCGCTCGTGAATATCCCGCTTGGTGTCGTCGCCTTCATACCGACTTAACAACAACCGCTGCGAAATATCCAGCGGCATATCCAAAAACAACACGCGGTCGGGGCGCGGCAGACCCAGTAGATTGTACTCGTAATCCTCCATCCACGCAAGGTAGGCGTCCCATTCCGCGCGGGGTAATTTACCCATTTGATGAATGGCGTTGGAGGTGGTATAGCGCGCCGCCAAAATGAACGCGCCCGCCTCATAATCCGCCTGCCAAAACTTTTTGTAACTGGCATAGCGGTCCACCGCATAAAACGACGAGGCAGCATAGGCGTTTACCGCGTCGGGTGAGCCGCCGAATTCGCCGCCCAAATATTGCTTTACCAACGCCGACGAGGGTTGGTCGTAATCGGGAAAACTAATCTGCCGATAGTGTGCGTGTTTTTTGCGAAAATACGCGTCCAGACGCGCCAGTTGGGTGGATTTGCCGCTGCCGTCCAGTCCGTCCAGCACCACAAGAGCCATTAGTGACCCTCCTTCATTTGACGGTACTTTTCACGCATAGCCACGGCTTCGCCGCAGGTCATTTTCCCTTCGGGGCACCCGCCGGACACGCACGCCGGACCGGCGTTTTTGAACAAATGCGGTGCCACTGCCACACATTCCGCCAACATACGGTCGGCCAGTTCGCGTATTTCCCACTGGGCGCGGTTGCAACACCGATGATGAAAGAAATTCATTAAACTGCGCGCGTTCATTGTCACAATCAATTTAGTGGTACAAGCGTTGGGCAACACAAACCGCGCATCTTCAATTGCCTTTTTTTCGGCGGCGCGGGCGGCGGCTTTTTCCGTCATTCCCGCCGCCAAAAACGCGGCCTCGTGTTTTTCTTTCAGCAACGCGGTCAATGCTTCGTAATGCGCTTGGTCCTCCGCCATAGCCAAACGGTACCGCTCGGCTGCTTCGGGAACAGCGGCAATTTCCGGCGGTACCACGTACTCAAAATGCGATTCCGCCACGTACCGCTGGCTTTGCACACTGAACGAGGCAATGCGATGCCGCGTGAGTTGTGCCAGCAACGAGCGAGATACGCCCTCCACACCAAACGTGAACGACGCGTGCTCAATGGGGCTTTCGTGCCCAATTTCCGCCAACATATCCACAAACGCGGCGGTTTTTTCTTCTGTCAGCCCTTCGCGAATATCGTCAATGGATGCGGGCGAATAGCACAAGCGAGCGGCAGAAGCAATGGTATGCTCCGGACATGGGGTATGGGTCAATAGCGTGACTTTCATACATTCTCTTCCCTTCTGTGGGCATAATACAAAACCAGTATAACAGATTTTATTTCCATCGGCAAGTTTTTTTGCAGAGGGTTCCCCTTTTTTTGAATTTTTTTTGCATTTTTCGGGTGTGTATGCTACAATAAAGGCAAATTTTGCAAAGCGAGGTGTGCCTATGACTCAACCGAATGGGATTGCCCCCCGCTCCGTGCGCGCGCGGCGGGTATTTGCCGTGTGTTCGCTTTTGGTGGTAGCGGCGGTATTTACGTGGTTAACGGTGGCAGTGGTACGCCGCTTTGCCGCGTTTGGTAACGACCCCGCTCAATTCAAAGCGTTTGTGGAAAGTTACGGCTGGACCGGGCGTTTGGTCGCACTGGGCATTCAAATACTGCAAGTCATTGTGTCTTTCATTCCCGGCGAGGTGGTGGAAATCGGCATTGGCTATACCTTTGGTGCGGTGGAGGGAACACTGCTTTGCTTGGCGGGGGTTGGGCTGGCATCGGCCTTGGTGTTTGTGTTGGTAAAGCGTTGGGGCGTGCGTATGGTGGAACTGTTTATCAGCCGCCAAAAAATTGACAGTTTGCGCTTTATTAATAGCGAAAAGCGGTTAAAACGCACCATTTTTTTACTGTTTTTTATTCCCGGCACACCCAAAGACCTGTTTACCTACTTTGTGGGGTTAACCCGCATTAAACTGCACGAATTTTTGGTTCTTTCGCTCATTGCGCGTATTCCCTCGGTGGTATCCTCCACCGTGGGCGGCAACCTCATTCAGCGGCACGATTATTGGTCGGCCGTGTTGTTGTTTGTGGTTACCGGTGCCGTCAGTTTGGGCGGGTTGCTGCTGTACAACCGTTTACGTGCTCGCTTTGACCGCCGCAAAGCCGAAAAAAACGCCGCGCCGTAACGGTTGTGGAAAGTTTGTGGACAAATGTGGAAAAGTCAATTGTCAGCAAGTTGCGGTCAATTGTCAGCGAGTTGCGGCACATTGTCCGCCTGAATCCGAATCCGAATCCGAATCCAATCCGAATCCGAAGCAGAATCCAAAGCGGAATCCGTATCCCTATCCGTATCCTTATCTGTTATATTAAATCCGTATCCTAACGCATTTGGCGGTGGAAAACTTTCCACCGTTTTTTGTGGAAAACTTAAACCGCCGTTCCGTAGCAGAAATGTTCTTAACGAACATTTCTGCTACTCTATTCGCCTAACGGCGAGTGATATTGCTTCGCAGTGATATTATGCTACGCATAGCGATATTGTCCTACAGACAGTTTATGGAGAATAGAATATCACTAAACCGATAGGTTTAATATCACTTTCGCAAAGCGAAAATATCACGCTGACGATAGTCAGCATATCACTTAACAGACAAAAAGAAAGAGAAGACTCGTGATAAACGAATCTTCTCTTTTCTGTTGTTGGTGGGTTTGGGCTTCCGCCCAACTGCATTTGTACTTACAAATGCGATGCTGGTTCTTCCAAACGGAAACCGCAATCGAGTTTGGTAATAAAAACTTCGCTAACGACCCTCACCGTATGGGACAACGGTTTTGTCTTCAAATTCATAGCAACAGTCGGCGCAAATCCTCTACGGTATCTGCCAATACGTCGGCACCGGCGGCGGTGAGTTCAGCGCGGTCGCCGTAGCCGTACAACACACCTACCGTGCGCATACCCAATGCGCGTCCACCCTCCACGTCAAAGCGGCGGTCGCCTATCATCATCGCTTCGGCGGGGTTGATTCCCTCACGCTCCATAGCGCGGGCAATTACTGCGGCTTTGTTTGCCCGCTTTTCTGCCATATCCGCGCCGGCAATGCAGGCAAAGTGTTCGGCGAGGCCAAAATGCTGCATTAAACGGCAAGCGTACATTTCCGGTTTGGAGGTAGCCATCACCACCCGATACCCGCCGCGGCGCAAATCGCGCAGCAGCGCGGGAACGCCGGCGTATACCTCGTTTTCGTACAAGCCCGTTACGGCGTAATATTCCCGATACGCCGCCAGTGCCTGGCGCGATTGTTCGGGGGTGAACCCGTAAAATTCGCAAAACGAGTCCATTAGCGGCGGGCCGATAAAGCGATACAGGCGGGTACAATCCGGCTCGTCTATGCCGAATCGGCGCAACGCAAACTGCACGGAACGCGTAATACCCAGCGCGGGGTCGGTTAAGGTGCCGTCCAAATCGAACAACAACCAGCGGTACGGACGCGAAATACATTTCTCGTTAAAAAAGTGCAGGTCATATTCCCCATTTACGGGGTGCGGCGCGCCGTGGTCCGCATACACCAGCGTGCCGTCGCTGAGCAACGCCGTGCCGCGGCGGGTGGCCGCGGGGCGGCGAAAACGCGCATCGGTATCCGCCAAGCGTTTTAGGCGGCGGCGCTCCTCCGAGCCCGTATCCAGCACGGCGGGCAGTACGCCGGCGGGGTTGGCGGCCAATCGGTCACACACCATCGCCTCCCGCAAGGCTTCGGGTTGTACATTCGGCAAAGCACAAAAGGTATCCCACACAAGCGTGGTAAGCGTATCTTGTGAGGGTGCGGCGGGCAACACTGCACCCAAGGCGTTCAGTGCCACCGCCAAGTCACAACCCGCAGTATCTGTGACATACGCTAACGTGCGGCGAAACCGACCACTGTTATACAAGCGGTCAAACGCCGCTTCCGCGCGGTGTAATGCCGCGATATCCACAGCACTGAGCCACGGGGTGTGTTGCACCTCGTAAGGCGGCGTTTCGGCAAACGTACCGGGGTAACGTAACGGTTGTTGTTCCAGCGGTGAGCCATACAACCGTTTAAGAAACCCAAAATGCAGGCGGTGCGGGCGGAGCGCATAGGCAGTACGCACACTCTCCCAAAACGTTGCCGCATCCTCCTTAGGCAAACCGGCAATTAAATCCAGATGCACGGTTACATTATCACACGCCAGCAAGTGGCGAATGTTACGCACCAGCCGCTCGGTATCCGTTGAGCGGCACACCGCCGCCAGCGTGGGCGCGTGGAACGACTGCACCCCAATTTCCAACTGAAACAAACCGACGGGTGCTTCTGCGAGTACGGTCAGTGTTTCCTCATCCAACAGGTCGCCCGCAATTTCAAAATGAAAACACACGCCCTTGGGAATCCGCGTGCCGTAATTTTCCGCAATAAAACGGAACAACCGCAACGCCCGCGCACGGTTGGCGTTAAACGTGCGGTCCACCAATTTTACGGTTTTTGTGCCGCTGTTGGCGAGCAAAAGCAGTTCCTCGCGGGCGCGCTGCTCCGGATAAAACCGCACCGTGCCGCACCGCCCCGACAAGCAAAACGCACAAGAGAACGGACACCCGCGCGACGTTTCCAAATACGCAATGCGCCCGCCCAGTGCCTCAAAATACTCCGGCACGTAAGGGCTGGGCGGAATATCGCTGGGGGTGTAGGGTTCGGCAATATGCACACCGTCCCGCGTGCGCACACACACGCCCGGCAACCCCGCAAGCGGCTCCCCCGCCGCCAACGCTTGCAGCAACAACGCCAGCGGGCGCTCGCCCTCACCGGACAGCACGCAATCCACGGCGGGGGTTTGCGCCAGCAACTCGCCCGCGCGGTAACTCACTTCCGGCCCGCCCAGCACCACCGTGCAGTGGGGATTTTCCGCTTTTAACCGCTGCGCCAAGCGCAACACGGTGTTAATATTCCAAATATAACAACAAAAACACCACACGTCCGCCGCCGTTTGGTGCAGGCGGGCAAGCAGGGTATCCTCGCTTTCGTTCACCGTGCCCTCGCACACCACCGGCTCGGCACAATCGTGCGCGTACGCACGCACCCCCGCCAGCAAACACCACGGTGCCAGCGACGAATGAATGTACTGCGAATTCAAATTGCATAAGGTGACTCGCCGTGGATGCATACCCGTCTCTCCTCTCATGCACCCCATTGTACCACAGTTTTTCACCGTCGACAACCGTCTTTTCCACCGCGCACCTTGACATTTTGTCCAGTTCTGTATCGCCACAGCCGCGGCGTGTTGTACACAATGACAGAAATGTCAATTTTGTTGCATATTTATGAATTTTTACTTGACATTTTCCTTTATATAGTGTATACTATGGTGCATATCGTGAATATTTATTCTGGGAGGTTACATAACCGTGGATAAGAAAAACATTAAAAAAGTAGTGCTTGCGTATTCGGGTGGTTTGGACACGTCCATTATCATTCCGTGGCTTAAAGAGAACTACAACAACTGCGAAGTCATTGCCGTTTCCGGCAACGTGGGTCAAGCGGACGAACTGGAGGGCTTGGAAGAAAAGGCACTTAAAACCGGCGCGTCCAAACTGTACGTGTTGGATTTGACGGATGAGTATGTGGACGATTACATTATCCCCTGCGTAAAAGCCGGCGCGGTGTATGAGGAATATCTGCTGGGTACCAGCCACGCGCGCCCCTGCATTGCCAAGGGCTTGGTGGAGATTGCCATTAAGGAGAACGCCGACGCCATTTGCCACGGTTGCACCGGCAAGGGCAACGACCAAGTGCGGTTTGAACTGGCGGTTAAACACTTTGCACCGAGTATGCCCATCATTGCCCCGTGGCGTGAGTGGGATATCAAATCCCGCGAGGAGGAGATTGAGTACGCGGAAGCGCACAACATCCCGCTGAAAATTAACCGCGAAACCAACTATTCCAAAGACAAGAACTTGTGGCACCTTTCCCACGAGGGTATG
Organism: Acutalibacteraceae bacterium; assembly: GCA_045653425.1. Taxonomy (GTDB): domain Bacteria; phylum Bacillota; class Clostridia; order Oscillospirales; family Acutalibacteraceae; genus RGIG3009. Next base: position 53,521 of record JAZOLU010000044.1, read on the forward strand.
GATTTGGAGGACACCGGCAACGAACCGCAATACGAAAAACCCGGCTTTTTGGAAATGGGTGTTTCTCCCCTGCAAGCACCGGATGTCCCCACGTATGTGGAACTGGAATTTGAGCAAGGCGTGCCCGTAGCACTGGACGGCGAAAAAATGAGTGCCAAAAACATTGTGTTAAAACTCAATGAACTGGGCGGTGCCAACGGCGTGGGTATTATTGACATTGTGGAAAACCGTTTGGTGGGTATGAAATGCCGCGGCGTGTACGAAACGCCCGGCGGCACCATTCTGTACAAAGCGCACAGCGTGCTGGAAAGCATCTGCTTGGATAAAATGACGTTGCACGAAAAACAACGGATGTCCATCACCTTTGCGGAACTGGTATACAACGGCCAGTGGTTCACCCCCTTGCGTGAGGCGATGTCCGCGTTTGTGGACAAAACGCAAGAGCGCGTAACCGGCAAGGTACGGCTCAAACTGTACAAGGGCAACATCATCAATGCCGGCGTGTGGAGCCCCTACACGCTGTACAGCGAGGAGATTGCCACCTTTGGCGAAAGCGACTACAACCAAAAAGATTCTGAGGGTTTCATTAACCTGTTCGGTCTGCCCATTACGGTGCAGGCGTTGGTTGACGGCAAGAAATAAGCATACAAAAACGACAGTCCTGCGCGGGGCTTCCCGTGCAGGACCATCCGATTTTTATGGCGGGAGGATTGTGAAATGGCAAAACTGTGGGCAGGCAGAACGGACGGCGCCACCGACAAATTGGCAGACGATTTTAATTCATCCATCCGGTTTGACCACGTTATGTACCGACAGGACATTACCGGAAGTATGGCGCACGCTGCTATGTTGGGCGCGCAAGGGATTATTACCCCCGCCGAAGCAGAGCAACTCATTAACGGCTTGCAGGGCGTGCTGGACGATTTGGAAAGCGGCACACTTACGTGGGATATGTCCTGCGAGGATATTCATATGTTTGTGGAACAGGTGCTCACCGAGCGGTTGGGTGCGGTTGGCAAAAAGTTGCACACCGCCCGCAGCCGTAACGACCAAGTGGCGTTGGATTTGCGGATGTACCTGCGTGAGGGGATTGACACGGTGGTGTCCCTCACCGAAACGCTCACCGCAGCCATCACCGCGCAAGCCGAGCAACACAAGGCGGTTATTCTGCCGGGGTACACGCATCTGCAACGGGCACAACCCATCACCTTTGGGCATCATTTAATGGCGTATGCCATGATGTTGTTGCGTGACCGCGACCGTTTGCTGGACTGCCGCCGCCGTATGAACCAATCCCCCATTGGGTGTTGTGCCTTGGCGGGCACCACCTACGCCACCGACCGCCGCTTTGAAGCGGCGCAGTTGGGGTTTGACGGCATTTGCCGCAACAGTTTGGACGGCGTGTCCGACCGCGACTTTTGCGTGGAACTGCTGGCGGCACTCTCGCTGCTGATGATGCACCTTTCCCGTTTTTCTGAGGAGATTATTTTGTGGTCCAGTTGGGAATTTAAGTTTGTGGAACTGGCAGATGCCTTTACCACCGGCTCGTCCATTATGCCGCAAAAAAAGAACCCCGATATGGCGGAACTGGTGCGCGGCAAAACCGGCCGTGTATATGGCGATTTGTTGTCCATTCTCACCGTGTTAAAGGGCTTGCCGCTGGCGTATAACAAAGATATGCAAGAAGATAAAGAAAGCGTGTTTGACGCGCTAGAAACCGTAAAAATGTGTTTGCCCGTGTTCACCGGTATGATAAGCACCATGCACGTGTGCGCCGATACCATGCGCCGCGCGGCAGAAACCGGCTTTATTAACGCCACCGACCTGGCGGACTGGATGGTCGCGCACGGGTTGCCGTTCCGCGATGCGTACAAGCTCTCCGGTCAACTGGTGGCGCGGTGTATTGCGGATGGCTTGGTACTGGAAACATTGCCGCTTTCCGTGTACCGCGAATACAGCGATATTTTTGACGAAACCGTGTATGACGCGATTGACCTCGACGCCTGTGTGGAGCGCCGCATCAGCGAAGGCGGCACCTCCGTTGGGTCAGTGGAAGCGCAAATTGAGTATGTGAAAGAGATGTTAGCCCAATGACAACTGTTTTTATTGACGGCAGTGCCGGCACCACCGGCTTGCGTATTCACGACCGCTTGTCCGCACGCACGGACTTGCGGCTGCTCACCTTGCCGGACGACCGCCGCAAAGACCCTGCCGCCCGTGCAGAAGCGTTACACCAAGCGGATATCGCATTTTTGTGTTTACCCGACGCCGCCGCGCGGGAAGCGGTGGCACTGGCGGGCGATGCCGACACCGTGATTATTGACACCTCCACCGCCCACCGCACCGAAGCGGGCTGGGCGTACGGTTTTCCCGAATTGCCGGGACGGCGAGAGGCTATTCTCACCTCGCGCCGCATTGCCAATCCGGGGTGCCACGCGGGCGGGTTTTTGGCACTGGTCACACCGCTGGTAACGGCGGGACTGCTCGCAGCGGACACACCGCTTACCTGTTTTTCGCTTACGGGGTATACCGGCGGCGGCAAAGGGATGATAGCGGAATACGAGGACGCCGAGCGCGACCCGTTGTTGGACGCTCCGCGCCAATACGGGCTGACCCAACAACACAAGCACTTAAAAGAAATGGTGGCCGTGGCGGGGCTTTCGCGCACGCCGGTGTTTTGCCCCGTTGTGGCGGCATTCCCCTGCGGAATGGAAGTAACCGTGCCGCTGTTTGCACACCAACTGCGCGGCCGTGTGGACGACGTAAAAGCCCTTTACCGCGAAACCTACGCCAACGGTTTGGTGCGGTATGCAGACAGCGGGGACGAAAACGGATTTTTGTCCGCCGCGGCTTTTGCGGGACGTGACGATATGCAAGTTACCGTGGCCGGCAACGAAGAGCGTGTTTTGCTGATTGCACGGTTTGATAATTTGGGCAAGGGTGCTTCCGGTGCCGCCATACAAAATATGAATTTGGTACTGGGTGTGGACGAGACCACCGGTTTGGTTATTTGATTAACGAGTATTTTAACAATGCCACAGCGGAAAATTGGCCCCTCAAAATCGAGTTCGGGTTTTAATGCTTTGGCTATTTAGGAGGACGTATGTTTCAGTTAATTAACGGCGGCGTGTGTGCCGCCAAAGGATTTTCGGCAAATGGCGTGCATTGCGGTATTCGCCGCAACCGCACCAAACGCGACTTGGCATTGATTGTCAGCGAAGTACCCGCCGCGGCGGCCGCCGTGTACACCACCAATTTGGTAAAAGGCGCACCGCTCACCGTCACCAAACAACATTTGGCAAACGGCCGCGCGCAAGCCGTTATTTGCAACAGCGGCAACGCCAACACGTGCAACGCCAACGGTTTGGAAATTGCCGAGCAAATGAGCGAGTTGGTGGCGCAACACACCAACGTAGCCGCGGAAGACGTTATTGTGGCGTCCACGGGCGTTATCGGTCAACCGCTGGATATTGCTCCCATTGCCGCGGGCTTGCCCGCGTTGGCGGCGGGGTTGTCCGAAAACGGCGGGGATGCCGCCGCGGAGGCCATTATGACCACCGATACCGTGAAAAAAGAAGTAGCGGTTTCGTTCACACTGGGCGGCAAAACCTGTCATTTGGGCGGCATTGCCAAAGGCAGCGGGATGATTCACCCCAATATGGCAACCATGCTGGTGTTCCTCACCACCGACGTGGCCATCTCCCCCGCTATGTTGCAAACGGCACTTTCCGGTGACATTGCCAACACGTTTAATATGGTGAGCATTGACGGCGATACCTCCACCAACGATATGGTAACGGTGCTTGCCAACGGGTTAGCGGGCAACGACGAAATCACCGCCGAGGGCGAGGATTTTTCCGTATTTATGAAAGCACTCAACACCGTGACCGTGCAGTTGTGTCGGTTAATCGTGGGTGACGGTGAGGGTGCCACCAAACTGTTGGAATGTCAGGTCAGCGGCGCGGCGGATACCGCTACCGCCAAAACGGTGGCAAAAAGCGTGGTTTGTTCCAGCTTGCTCAAAGCCGCTATGTTTGGGGCGGATGCCAACTGGGGGCGCGTGTTGTGTGCCATTGGGTACAGCGGCGCCGCGGTGGACGTCTCCCGCGTGGGCGTGGCGTTTTCTTCCGCCAAAGGCACCATTACGGTGTGCGAAAACGGCGCGGGCGTGCCGTTTTCGGAAGAACTGGCCAAAGAAATTTTGCTGGAACGCGATATTGATATTTTGGTCACGCTGGGCACGGGGGACGCTTCGGCTACCGCGTGGGGTTGCGACTTAACGTACGATTATGTAAAAATCAACGGTGATTACCGCACCTAACGGAGGAATTAGTTATGGATACCCATTTTTCCAACGCACAACGGGCGGAAGTGCTTACCCAAGCACTCCCCTACATTAAACGCTACAACGGCAAAATTGTTGTGGTAAAATACGGCGGCAACGCCATGATTAACGACCATCTGCGCGAGCAGGTAATGGAAGACATTGTGCTGTTGTGGCTTATCGGCGTTAAAGTGGTGTTGGTGCACGGCGGCGGGCCCGAAATCAACGATTTGATGGGCAAACTGGGCAAAAAGCCGCAGTTTGTGGACGGTTTGCGCGTAACCGACAAAGAAACCGTGGACATTGTGCAAATGGTGCTCGCGGGCAAAGTGAACAAAACGCTGGTAAATCTGCTGGAAATGAAAGGCGGCAAAGCCATGGGCATTTCCGGTATGGACGGGCGGCTGATTGAAGCAGAAATGCGCGACGAGCGGCTGGGCTACGTGGGTTCTATCACCAAGGTGCACATTCGCCCCGTGTTGGATTTGTTGGAAAAAGGGTACATTCCGGTTATCTCCACGTTGGGGTGCGACAAAAACGGCAACACCTACAACATTAACGGCGACACCGCCGCCGCCTACATTGCGGGGGCTATGAACGCCGAGCGTTTGGTGATGATGACGGATATTGCAGGGATTCTGCGCGATAAAGATGACCCCGCTACGCTCATTCCCGAAGTGACCATTGCCGAGGCCAAGCGTTTGTGCGACGAAGGCGTGGTCTCCGGTGGGATGATTCCCAAAGTGGATTGCTGCATTGAAGCCATCCACAAAGGCGTAAAAAACGTGATTATTATGGACGGGCGTGTTCCCCACTCCATTTTAATGGAAATTCTGACAGACGAAGGTGCCGGCACGATGGTAACGGAGGGGAACGTATGAGCACGTTAACCGAGCGCGACCAAGCGTATGTGGCGGGAACGTACCGCCGTTTTCCGGTAGAAATTGTCTCCGGCAAAGGCTCCCTGTTGTGGGATACCGCCGGTAAACGATACATAGATATGGGTTCCGGCATTGGCGTTACGGCATTCGGCATAGCGGACGATGCGTGGCAAGCGGCGGTAACGGAGCAACTGGGGCGTGTGCAGCACACCTCCAACTTGTATTACACCGAACCGTGCGTGGCACTGGCGCAACGCTTGTGCGAGCGCACGGGTATGAGCCGTGTGTTTTTTGCCAACTCCGGCGCGGAAGCCAACGAGTGCGCCGTTAAAGTGGCGCGCAAATATGCCGCCGAGCACAAGGGCGCGGAGTACACCGCCATTATTACCCTGCAAAACAGTTTTCACGGCCGCACACTCACCACGCTGGCCGCCACAGGGCAGGACCAATTCCATTCCCTGTTCCGGCCACTCACCCCCGGCTTTTATCACGCTCCCGCGGGCGATTTAGCGGCGTTGGAAGCGTTGGTGCGGGAACACCCCACCGCCGGTATTCTGTTGGAATGTGTACAGGGCGAGGGCGGTGTAAACGCCTTGTCCCCCGCCTACGTTCAGCAGGTGGCGGCGTTGGCGCAGCGTGAGGACATTGTGCTGATGATTGACGAGGTGCAAACCGGCAACGGGCGCACCGGCACGTTGTATGCGTACGAGCAGTTTGGCATTACGCCCGACGTGGTCACCACCGCCAAGGGCTTGGGCGGCGGTTTGCCGTTGGGTGCTACGCTGATGAGCCAAAAAGTGGCTACCGTACTGGGTTACGGTGACCACGGCTCTACCTTTGGCGGCAACCCCGTATGCTGCGCGGGTGCCATTAACGTGATTGACCGTATTGACGAAGCGTTGCTGGCGGAAGTACGCGCCAAAAGTGCCTATATTATTGAGCAACTCACCGGTGCACCGGGCGTGGTTTCCGTTACCGGGTTGGGGCTAATGCTGGGCGTGGAAACCACCCGCCCCGCCGCCGAGGTACTGGCAGAGTGCCGCGAGCACGGCGTGCTCTGCCTCACCGCGAAACATAAAGTACGGTTGTTGCCCGCACTCAACATTCCGCAAGAGGTGTTGGCAGAGGCGATTGCCGTTTTAAAAGCCGCTTGCGCCCCCCGTACTTAAACCCTGTTTTTTAAGGAGGAAATCGTATGTCACTCAAAGGCAGAAATTTTTTGAAGTTACTGGACTTTACCCCCGCCGAGATAGCCGAACTGTTAGACCTTGCCGCCGATTTGAAAGCCAAAAAGAAAGCGGGTATCCCGCATCGGTTGTGCGAGGGTAAAAACATTGCGTTAATTTTTGAAAAAACCAGCACCCGCACCCGTTGCGCGTTTGAGGTGGCGGCGGCGGATTTGGGAATGCACTCCACCTATCTGGACCCGCAGGGCTCGCAGATTGGCAAAAAGGAGAGCATTGCGGACACCGCGCGCGTGCTTGGTCGGATGTACGATGGGTTGGAATACCGCGGTTTTGGGCAAGAGATTGTGGAAGAACTGGCCGCCCACGCGGGTGTGCCGGTGTGGAACGGGTTGACCAACGAATTTCACCCCACGCAGATTTTGGCGGATTTTCTCACCATTCGGGAACATTGCGGCACGCTGGCGGGCAAAAAACTGGTGTATATGGGCGATGCGCGCTACAATATGGGCAACTCGCTGATGGTGGGTTGCGCCAAAATGGGTATGCACTTTGTGGCGTGCGCCCCCAAAGCGTATTTCCCCAATGAGGAACTGATTGCTACCTGCCGCGCCATTGCCGAGCAAACCGGTGCGGTACTGGAATTTGTGGAAGACCCGCTGGTAGCCACTCGCGGCGCGGACGTGATTTATACCCACGTGTGGGTATCTATGGGTGAGCCGGATGCCGTGTGGCAAGAACGCATTGAGCAACTCTCCCCCTACCGCGTTACCAAAACGCTGATGGACAATGCCGGCGCACAGTGCCGCTTTATGCACTGTCTGCCCGCGTTTCACGATGTGAAAACCACCGTGGGAAAACAAATTTTTGATAAATTCGGGCTTACGTGTATGGAAGTTACCGACGAGGTGTTTGAAAGCGAACAATCCATCGTGTTTGACGAAGCAGAAAACCGCTTGCACACCATTAAAGCCGTAATGGCGGCTACTCTGTAACACACACCCAACCTCATATAGCGCGCGTGTAATGCTACCGGCATTACACGCGTGCTTTTTTGCGCCACCAACGGTACACGAACCACGCCGCCCACACCACTGCTATGCCAAACACGGTGACAATTAAATCCGTCATCGTGTCCCCCACGGGGGAACGTCCGGCGGCGAGTGACTCTTTCACACGCTGGGCGTCACCACTCAGCAGTAGGTCGCTCACATACTCAAAAATCTCCCACAATGCCGCGCAACCCATCACGGATAACCCAATCAGCCACCACAACACCGTGTACCCCACCGCCGCTTGGTATCGCCGCAGTAACACGTACAGTATTACCGCACATTCGCCGCCAAAAAAGCCGTGCATCAGCAAATCCCACACGGGAACAAGCCGATAAAACCCCAACGCACTGCCCAAAAAACTGGCGCATACAATGTGCGCCGCCACCATCACGTTCACACTCGCTGGTACCTGTGTGCCAAAAAACCGATTGCACAACGGCAAAACGGCACTGCCCAGCGAGGCGGCAAGCACTTGCACATACACCACGGGGTTCAGTTGTTTTGCCATCCACGGATACACCGCCAACGTCACCGCCGCTAACGTTACCGTTACCAGCGGCGTTATCCATTGCCGCACCCGCTCATTCTGTGCCATTCCGCATCCCACCTTTACACCATAGTATATGCCGCTGTGCCCCAAAACAGAAAAAAGACTCCCACAGGAGTCTTTTTTCTTTGGTGTTATTGCGATTATCTTAATACGATTTGAATCCCAAATCGGCAATGGTAATACCGATTTTTTTATCTGCCAAATAATATTCGAGCGTCTCAATCAAGTCGCACACAGCCACCCGAGCATTTTCAATCATATCGTATTTAAAATTTTCATCTCCGGTATACTCATCATAACTAATTGCGGAATTACTTGTAAAAGATTGTGCATTCAAGATACCTATCACTTCCAAATTTCCACCATGCAACATGTATTTATAACTTCTCAGAGATAGGGCATACAAAAAAGATTCCCCCTGCAAAGTTAAATAGCGTCCAAAAAAAGGTTCGCCATCGGCAGTACAGGACAGTACATACTCATCATTAAACCGATAATGCACGTACTCTCCTGCTGCTGTTCCGTTTTTTTCTAACCAAAGGACAAGATATTCTCTTGCATGGGCTTTATCCACCGTCCCGCACGCCGAACACTTAAATTTTACATAATTATGCTTCGCATTTACATAGTTATCTTTGTAACTATGACCGCAGGCGCAGGTATAAAGGGTATACCCTTTGTCGGTACACGTGGGGTTTACCACTTTTTTGGTATAGGAATGTTTGTGTGCCGGCTGAGTTGCCGGCGCCTTTGTTGTCTGCGGCGCCTTTGTTACTGTTGCCTTTGTTATCTGTGGTGTCTGCGATGCTTTTGTTGTCTTTGCCTTTGTTACCTTTGCTTTCGTTGCTTGGGTTGTAGTTGTCGTTGTCGTATTCGTGGTTGTCACAGTAGCCGTGTACCCACAATGGGGACAAAATTCAAACGTCTCCTCAAACGTCTCACTGCACTGTAAACATTTAATTTTAACAACCTCTTTACTGCACCCCGAAAAAGAAAATGCCATCACAACTGCCAGAACCAACGCCAATAATCTTTTCACGTCCCGTTCCCTCCATAAAAAAAGTGTGTGCAACAGAAGTTACACACACCGAAAAATGCATAACCTCAAATGTTGCGACACATCTTTTACGCCATAAAGGTGCAAAAATAGAGGTTGCATTTTTGCCAAATTAAAATGCACCCATTATGGCTTAAATATTCAGATGTGTCGCAAGGCTATTGTACCACAACTAAATCAAAAATTCAACACTTAATAATATAGGCAATAAACAACACTCTGTGTTACCACAGAGTGTTGTTTTGTTATCTTTACTTTTCGGCGGCTTCTACGGCTTTTAGCCATTTTTTGTATGACTCAAAATCAAATGCGGGGTAGCCGTAAAGATAGGTATTAACCTGTTTTTTACCGTCAACTGTATATTCTATTAAGAACATACCCTTTTCGGAGTATTTCATATTCATAAAGCCTATCTTGCTTACGCTATTAGCGGGTGCTATAATTTCACGCTCGAATACAACGCGGCGTGACTCAATATCGGTTATTTTGCATTTAACCTCGGCGTGTTTAAGTGTGATGTTCGAAGTCAGTATCGAGTGGCCGTTAGGCTCCATCTCACCC
>JAZOLU010000045.1:0-3020 GCA_045653425.1 Acutalibacteraceae bacterium
TTTTTCATAGCTTTTTCCTCCAATTGTGCTTTTTGTTCCCGTGACGGGGAGGTCGCTTTTATCCTAACACAATCGGAGGTCTTTTCAACGGTAAAACTCTTTTGAACCACGCGACTATCGGGTGGTTTTCGTTTACAAGAAGGGCCGCCACACTTGTGGCGGCCCGTATTTTTTACTCCAATAACGGTTGTGTGCTTTGCAAAAAGTGGCGCAAACCGGTGTAACGTAGGGCTTTGCGGTCGTTAGCCACCATTGCCCTAACCGTTTCGCGGCTGCCCACCAAAATGAGCAACGTTTTGGCGCGTGTTACCGCGGTATACAACAAATGGCGGTAACATAGCAGCGTTGGGTTGCGGTACACGGGAATAACCACCGTGTCAAACTCGCTCCCCTGGCTTTTGTGAACCGTAATGGCATACGCCAATTCCAGTTCTTGTGCTTGGTCATAAGTGTATATTGCCACGCGGTCATCGTACCGCACACGCAGGGTTTGGTCGCGCACGGAAATCTCCTCCAACACGCCAATATCCCCGTTAAACACACCGGTGCCGGTCTCACCCGTATCACGCGTCCACCCAATATCGTAGTCGTTGCGAATGTGCATCACCTTATCGCCCTCACGCAGTAACCCGTTTTCGCCGCGCCATTCGCGCTTTTTGTCGTGGGGCGGGTTTAAAGTGGCTTGCAACCGCTCATTAATATGGACGGTACCCACCTCTCCTTTGCGGCCGGGACACAATACCTGAATCCCGTTCCACACACTGGTTCCGTACCCGGTAGGCAAGCGGCGCACGCACAAATCCACCACCGTTTCGGCGGTTTCCTCACTGCTGTGTTGCGGCATAAAGAAAAAGTCACCGTTGCGGTCGGAAAACTGCGGCATTTCGCCCGCCACAATGCGGTGTGCACCCGCCACAATGTGGCTTTCCAACGCTTGACGGAACACTTCGGTAAGTTCCACCACCGGTAGAGCGCGGGTGTCAATTAAATCGTGCAATACGCGCCCCGCGCCCACGGCGGGGAGTTGGTCGGTATCCCCCACCAAAATGAGCCGACAACCCGGGCGCAACGCCCGCAACAAACTTTCAAACAACAGGGTGTCCACCATAGACACCTCATCCACAATTAATGCATCCGCATCCAGCGGATGTTTTTCGTTGCGCTCAAACACGGGGGTGTCGTTGTCGTCCCACTGTACTTCCAGCAGCCGATGAATGGTGCGTGCCTCACACCCTGTGAGTTCCGACACACGCTTGGCGGCGCGACCGGTGGGGGCGGCAATCTCCACCCGCTCGCCCAACCCTTCCAGTAACATAATAATGGCGCGCAGGGTGGTGGTTTTGCCAGTGCCGGGGCCGCCGGTAAGAATGAGCACTCCTTTTTCAATGGCCGATAAAATTGCCAACCGCTGTTGGGTTTGGTAATGAATGTTGTTTTTTTGCTCCGCAGTTTGTAAATTCTTTTCAATCAGCGGCGTAATGGCGGTGTGAAACCCTGCCATTAACCGCATACGAGAGGCAATGTACCGTTCCGCTTGGTGCAGGTCGGGCAAAAACAGAAAACGGCGGTCTTCAAACACTTCCGCCCGCAACGCAAAGCGGCGGACCAATTCTTCCACCGATGCCGCCACCGCCCCCTCGTTCACCGCCAATAGTTGCGCGGCGGCTGTGAGCAATTTGTCCTGCGGCAAACAGGTGTGCCCGTTGCGCAGATTGTGGCGCAACACGTGTAAAATGCCCGCCTCTACCCGCCGCGGGTCATCGGGCGGGCGTTCCATACTCATACAAATGCGGTCCGCCCGCTCAAACCCAATACGTAAGCCCGGTGCGCACAAACAGTACGGGTCGGCTTTTACGGTGTCCACCGTGGCGGCGCCCCACCGTTTCCAGCAACGCACCGCCTCACTTTGCGTAAGCCCGTACCCCGCAAACGCAAGCATTACCTCCCGCAAACCAAACTGCTCGCGATATGCCTGCGCAATTTTTTGGGCACGGGCGGCGGTAATGCCGCGGATTTTTACCAGTTTTTCCGGTTCTTCCTCCAACACGCGCAGCGTATCCGCCCCAAACTGTTCCACCAATGAGGCGGCGGTGGCGGGACCAATGCCTTTAATGGCGCCGGATGCCAAATACCGAAATACGGAGTCGGTGTCGGTAGGTAGGCGGTGCTCATAACTGGCGGCGCGGAACTGTCTGCCAAAGCGGGCGTGTTCGCCCCACTCGCCGGTGAGATGCAAGTGCTCCCCCGCCTGCACAGCGGGCAACGTACCAACCACCTTGTGAAATTCGTCTTCCACCGCCAGTTCCAACACGGTCCAGCCGTTGTCGGCGTTGCGAAACACCACGCGCTCCACCACACCGGACAAATGTTCCTCCTGCGCCATTGGTTCACCTCCCGCCAAAACCGAAAATATGTTCGGTTTTGATTATACACCCTTTTCCCCCTCTTGTAAAGCGGTTTTTAGCAACTCCTCCCATTCTTTTTGCGTAACAAAGGTTACCGATAATCGCGCGCACACCTCACGCGTGAGCGCGGCGGCAGAGTGAGTGAGTCCCACATCCAGCAACACGGGTTCCCATTCGCTGTCCATGCGCTGTAAAGCGCGCAGTCGCCGCGCCAAATACTCCACATCGGTGCGTTCACCGCGCACCGGCAGTAACAAATACCCGTGCGGTTCACGCCCCGCCAACGCCCAACGATACGCCAACCGTGTAATCAGGTCGGCCGCACCGTACACCGCCAGCAATAATCCCAGTAACCCCGATACGATTTCCCACATACCGTTCCGCCCTTTCGTATGTATCTTACCCCCACTATACGGTGGCGGACGAGGCGTGGTGCAAAAACCGCCACGGATATTAGTCGTACCCTAAAGGATAGTAAATCATAACCACCGGCCGTGCCGGTGGTATGCACTGCCCCCTTAGGGCATAATGCCGGCCGGGCCTATAGGCCCGCCGAAAGATTTGCCAACCGCAACACTTTCACCGGCTGCCCCTAAAGGGGCTTTTTATCTGCCT
>JAZOLU010000046.1:0-9560 GCA_045653425.1 Acutalibacteraceae bacterium
AGGAACAAAGTCTCGTAAGTAACCATTGGCACCCCTCCTTTCATTTAGGAGGGAAAAGTGCCCCTCCTTAATAAAGAAGGGCTAACCGCCTACCGTTATGGTAGCCTCTAAGGGTGCGAAGCACCGTTACTATAATACAACTTTCGACACTATTTGTCAATCGCGCGTTAGGGCTTCAAAGCCGCTGTTGACGATACTTTCCTTAATGCTACCAAACGCAACTTTACATATCTCTACATAACTTTCAGAAAAAATATTTAAAAATTTTTAGATATGATGAAAGCGCCGTGCAATTTGCACGGCGCTTGATCTTTATTCTATCATAGTGACTTTTCTCTGCAAATCTCTTGTGAAAATTGGCGTAGTAGTTGGCGTAGTGGCGTGGTTTTTTAAGGTTATAAACCACCGCAAACCCGCATAACTACTGGGTTTCTTTGAACTATATTAGTCCAAAGGCTTCATTGTGGGGAACAGCAACACGTCGCGGATGGAGGCAGAGTTCGTGAGCAGCATCACCAAGCGGTCAATGCCGAAACCAAGCCCGCCCGTGGGCGGCATGCCGTATTCCAACGCGGTAACGTAATCGTAATCCACTTCCGCGCGGGTGTTGGGGTCTTCCGCCCGCTTGGCGGCAACCTGTCGCTCAAACCGCTCGCGCTGGTCAATGGGGTCGTTCAACTCGCTAAACGCGTTACCGTATTCGGTGGCGTTAATAAAATACTCAAACCGCTCGGTAAAGCGCGGGTCTTCCGGCTTGCGTTTAGCCAGCGGGCTGTTTTCCACCGGATAATCGTAAATAAAGGTGGGCTGAATGAGATTTTCCTCCACGTAGGCATCAAACAATTCAATCAGCACCGTGCCGCGGGTAGCATCTTTGGGCACTTCCACGTGCTTGGCGGCGGCACAAGCGCGCGCATCCTCGTCGCTTTCCCACGCGTAATAGTCACACCCCGCGTATTTCTTTACCGCTTCCACCATCGTGAGACGCTGCCAGTTACCCATATCAATCTGCTTGTCCTGATACGTAATGACGCGGCTGCCGCAAATTTTTTCTGCCAGCATCGTGTACAGTTCTTCCACCAAGTCCATCATTCCATAATAGTCGGTGAACGCCTGGTACAACTCAATGGTGGTAAATTCGGGATTGTGCTTGGTGTCCATTCCCTCGTTGCGGAAAATGCGACCCACCTCATACACGCGGTGCATTCCGCCCACAATCAGCCGTTTCAAATACAACTCGGTTTCAATGCGCAGGTACATATCCATATCCAGCGCATTATGGTGCGTGGCAAACGGGCGGGCGTTGGCACCGATTTCCATCGGTACCAAAATGGGGGTGTCCACCTCCAAAAATCGCTTGTTATCCAAAAATGCGCGAATTTCACGCAGAATCCGCGAACGCTGAATAAAGGTGTCTTTCACTTCGGGGTTCACAATCAAATCCAAATACCGTTGGCGGTAACGAGTATCTGTGTCGCGCAGACCGTGGTATTTTTCCGGCAACGGCAACAACGATTTACTAAGCATAACAATTTCGGTGGCGTGAATGGAGATTTCGCCCATACGGGTGCGGAACACAAAGCCTTTGAGGCCCATAATGTCTCCGATATCCCATTTCTTAAAGCCGGCATACACGTCCTCACCCACGTCGCTGCGGCTGACGTATACCTGTATATGCCCCGTACTGTCGTGCAAATCCAAAAAACTGGCCTTGCCCATAATGCGGCGGCTCATCATACGTCCCGCCACCGATACGCAAATCGGTTCGGGCAGTTCAACCCCCTGCCCCTCCTCGGGCTGGCCGTGCTGCGCCAAATATTCCGCCTCCGCGCGTTCGTACGCGGCGCGAATGTCGGCCGTATAATCCGTCACGTCATACTTGGTAATAACGTACGGGTCCTGCCCGGCTTCGCGCAGAGCGGCCAGTTTATCGCGGCGAATCTGCAACAATTCGGACAACTGCTCCTCAGTCATTTCCGGCGCGGCGGCGTCGGGGGTACGGTTTTCGCTCATCCTTATTTCCTCACTCTCAAAAAATCGGGCGGGCAACGTGCGTCACCTCACCCGAAATTGTCGTTTTTATTTGGAAATTTCTTCAATCACCATCACCAGCAAGCCGGCGGGGGTTTCCACTTCCACTTCGTCGCCTTTGCGATGCCCTATCAACGCTTTGCCAACAGGGGATTCGTCCGAAATGCGACCGCCCAACGGGTCTGCCTCCGTTGAACCGACAATACGGTAGGTGCTTGTCTTTTTCTTACCCTTGGGGCGCACGGTAACGGTGGAACCAATGTGCACTTGCTCAATGCCGATTTCCGTTTCGTCCAACACGCGGACGTTCTTTAACTGGTTTTCAATTTCCGCAATGCGCCCTTCAATAATGGCTTGTTCGTTTTTTGCCTCGTCGTACTCGCTGTTTTCCGACAAGTCGCCAAACGACAACGCGACCTTAATTTTTTCCGCAACTTCCTTGCGTTTTACACTTTTTAATTCGTCCAGTTCGGCTTCCAGCCGTTTCAGACCTTCGTCGGTAATGACGGTTTGCTTCGTCATTCGTCCATCACTCCTTTTATTTTGCTCGGTGAGCAACCTAACAGACCTATTATAACCAATCATTCCCCCTCTGTCAAGCGCAGCAGCCAAAAATCCGCGGCAAGCAAACAACCGCCCTGTGTAGAGGACGGTTGTTGTTAGTTTATGATTGTGTCGGTTACCGAATTCGTGCTAACGCATCCACAACATTATCGGTAAACGTGTCGGTATACAGTGTTGTACCGTTTTCCAACGTTACATACGCACAGGTGGTGTATTCCTGACTCACAAAGGAGTAATACTGTGCCGTGTTGGAGGTCATTACTATGGTGAAATCCAGATATTTGTCCGTATAATTCACCAATTTCATACTGTTGGTCGACGCCGAATATGCCGTCGTTTTCCAAATGCGGGTAGCCGGACTGTCCGTCCCGTGATCCGCATGGCCCTCCAAAGTGAGCTCACCGGCCACGTTGTCGGCACGCTTGAGCAACGAACCGAACTCCGTCACTTTGTATGTATCACCTTCGTAGGTCACATACACTGCATCTTCTTTAATGGTAGCATATAACCGATTAAGGAATCTCACACCCTGAGCCACGGTGTCCCCGTTTTTGTAGACGGATGTTCCCAACGTAGCCGCCGGCAACTGCGTTTTATCATCGGATGCCGTCTGCTCAAACACCGCGTTCAATGTGGTATCCGCCTCCGGCATGGTAAAGGAGAACGTATTCCCATCGATAGGCTCTGATGTTCCGTCCCAAGTCTCCGTGGTGTTCAAAACTTCACGGGTTACGGGTTCATCTGTACCGGCAAGTGTGTACACGGTTTCCAAACTGCCCAAGCGCAAACGATAATCGCTGTTGGGGTTCACCGTAACATCCACACGGGTGCCGGGTTTAATCTCGGTTCCGCTTGTCACTGTCATGGTTTCGCCGTCGACGCTTAACGTCACCTTGCCGTTTTCCATGTTGCCAAGTGTTAACGCGTAACTGCTTTTCGCCTCATCGCCTTCAACCGTGAATACTAAGTCGTCCAAATAGATGGTATCACTAAGTGCAGTGCTCGTACCAATAGCCAATCCAAAAGGACCCGGCTCAGAGCTGGTTGTGTACTTAATCGTAAAGTCCTGCCACACCTGTGTTACCGTTCCCACGTTTGCCTTAAGGTGCTGACCGCAAGAAAGGATTACAACAGGATTGGATATATTACTAAACAAGCTGTAATTTTCGCGGCGTATTTTGCCGGTTATAACATAGGTGGTGCTTGGTTTTAATGGGTGATTCCAATAGTTAGCGTACGTAACCCCTTTCGGAATTTTTAGCACATGGTTGATTCCATCGCTCCGGTCGGTATCGGTGGGGTCTTCAACAATGCTCATTTTATTTAATATTGTTTCCGAGTAGGGACGTCGCGCTCTCGACCAGTGGGGTAAAATCACGTCTTCCCACAGTTCGAATTCAAAATCACCGCCCGTAAGCACATTGTGTTTTACCGTAACATTGCACAGCACCGTGACACCATTGGCATTGGTGGCAGAAACCGTTGCCGTGCCCGCTTTGCGTGCATACAATCTGCCATCGCCATGCACGGTTACCACAAACGGGTCACTGCTGGCCCAGGTCAAGGTGCCCGCATCTTCGTCTGCCGGTACGGTTACCACTAATTTTTCTTGGTCGTTTTGGTACATGGTTACATCCGTTTGGCTGAGAGTCATCGCGTTGGAAACGGTTTCCGGTTCGCTCGCCTGCCACACGCGTACATAATCCACTTTCATTGGATGGTTCTCGTCGGCACCCAAAATTAACACTTGTTCGTCCTCGTCCATAAGCGCGTACTGGCCAATAACACCGTCTCCCCTTACGGCGTAGCTATCTTTATCCCACAACAAGTGCATTACTTCCACACCGTCTAAGTAGCTCACAAGGCGGTTGCGTTCCCACAGGAAGCCCATCGTGTGCCACTCGCCGTCGCCCAAACCATACTGAGCGGCGTTGCTGTTTTGGTATCTTGCCTCTCCACCCGGGTAGCTAGCACTTGATTCGTCGTGCATCGTGATGGTATAGTAACCCTCCGGTGCGCTGCCGGAAATGCCCCAATATTCCATCCAGTCTACTTCCACCCAGCGGCTGTTTTCACCGGAAATTTCAAAGAATTTACGTTCCGGGAACGACCATATACCCGGCATATGACCGGGGGCATTCCCGGTGGGGTTCATAATTTTAAAACGAACTTCGAAATACCCCTCGTTGAAGGCATAGCCCGTACGGGAGACATGATCCGCAGAAGATAAGCACAGATTGGCACCCGCCTTATCCTTATCCTTAATGGTTAAAACGCCGTCGGTAATGTCGTAGTCGCTGGTCGTGAGTTGGCGATCGCCGTACGGACGGTTTGTGTACCACTTATACCCTTCGCGACCGCTACCGGTGATATCCACCACACTGCCGGTGGTAAACTCATCGTTAAATGTCAAGCGGTCCATACCGGCTTCGGCCACGGCTTTGGCTGCCCAATCGGAGGGGGAAATTTGGTCGCTCGCAACACGCAAACCCACTTGATACGTGTTGTTCTTTAAGGCCGTATTGTTGGCATCCGCTTCGTAAATGCTCCAGTCGGCATTAACGCGCACAGACATCATATGGTCACCCTCTTCGGCAAGCCACGTTTCGTTATCCGTTACCGTTACCGATTCGCCGGCGGCCAACCCGTCCGTGTATGTTAAGGTGCGTTTCCAAGTGCCGTCCATAGCAATATCCAGTTTAATTGCCTGCCCTGCCGGCACTGCGTTTGCGCCCTTATTGCTCATCGTTACGCTAAACGTCAACGGTGTGCCGGGTTTTACCTGACCCGTGCCGTTATCGCCCGTCCAAGTTAAGTTATCTGCCACCAAATCGACCGGTGCCGTTTTATCGGGGTTGGTCACAGTGACCACGCAAGAGGCAGTGAGGCCACTCGGTGCCCTTGCCGTAATGGTGGCCTCGCCTTCCCCCACCGCGGTAACCACACCGCTGTTCACCGTAGCCACAGTAGCCTTATTCGTAGTCCAAGTGGTGCCATTTACGTTGCCGCCCGCCGGTGTCGCAATTGGCGTCAAGGTAGTGGATTGCCCTTTGTACAAGATGACATCACCGGGGAGTTCTATGCTTTCCGCCTTGGTTTCGTCAATGTACTCGCACAATACAAAGTTATCCATCACTACCGGTGCATCGGCGTTCAGTGTGGTGCATCTCACCGCAATCAGAGTACTGCCGTTTACATTCAAGTTGGCCGGTGTGGTACCTACCCCCGTCACGGTTTTCCACGTACCATCGGCTGTGCTGCCTGTGGAAATGGTATACCGGTCAATACCCAACTGTTCGGAATTAACAAAAATTGTGTTATTGGGCGTTGCCAAATAATCAAACGAAAAAGCATATTTGGTCGCTTTCTTGAGTCCGGTAATTTTTTTGTAATAGATTGTCTGATTCAATTTGTCAAGAACCAAACCGGTGCTGCCACCGCGGCCCTGACCCTCTTTTACAAACGTATCAATGGGGCTGCTCCAATAGTTGGTATGCACTTCCTTTTCAAACTTACCGTCTTGCAGTAAATTCACGCCCAAAGAAAACGGTGCATCTTCCGTTAGGGTATAGTCCACCACCTTCACCTTAACAGAAGCCGTAAGCGTGGTGGGGTTGCCTTCTGCGTCCTCCGCATCGTTCAACGTGGCGGTAATCGTGGTTTCTCCCGCGGCTTTTGCGGTTATGCGGCCATGCTCCACCGTGGCAATCGTCTCGTCTTCGGATTCCCACGTTAATTTACGAGCGTCACACGCCAACGTAGTGTCAGCACTGTTGGTCAGTTTTACATTCACTGTCCGCTGTGTTCCAATTAAAAACCAAAGGCGATCTTCCACATCCAAAGCAATATCTGTGAATTGCAAGGTAGTTGCTTTAGTCGTGGGAATGTATTCGCGCAGCGACAAGTTATCCACCGCCACCGGCGTGGTGTTCGCATTAACGCACACCACCGAAAGATCGGCGGTGGATGCGTATTGTTCGTTCTCCGACCCCGTGTTTACGGTGCCATCGTCAGTAACCTCGTTGTCACCTTGTGTAATATCAAAACCGGGGATAAAGCCGGGGGCACCTTCGTTCACGCCTTCATCCCGAACAATTTCCACCGGCGTGGTGAACTTTTTGCTAACGGTTTTCCATTCGCCGGTGCCGGTTGTTTTTACTGTGACACGCCCAATGCACTCAATGCCGCTTTCCACATAAAACGTCGCATCCGCTACGTCCAAGTAAGCAAACGATAACACGTACGTGGTCACCGGTTCCAGCGTGACATCACCGAGGTATTCCACCATAGCCCCGTTATTGTTCAAGCGCAAGCCGGCACCGCCATTTTGGCCGGCAGTGGCATTGTAATACTCGGTGCCGCTCCAGTTTGGCAAAACGCCTTGGTCTTGGTCAAATTGGCTAAAATCGCCGTTTACCAGCACTTCGTCACCGAGTGTGTACGGCTCATTTTCCGCCGCCGTCGCAGGCAACACGGCGCCCGAAAGCAAGCAAGACAACAACACCGCCAACACGGCGATGCTTGCCAACAAGGAATGGATTTTATTTCGTTTCATGCGGAGAACCTCTTTTTTACAATTTTCGCAAGACAACAATCACATCGTCTATAGCCAGTGATATTGTACTATATTTCGTTCACGATGTCAAACTTTTTTAGTGGTTTGGTAACTATCAAGTAAAAGTTGCCAAAAAGCATTCGCGAAAAATAGCGAAACAATCATTAAAGACATTGTACACTCCGCAAAGTTTGTCAAGTTTTTTGCGAATATTTTTCAAAAAATTATCAAATTACAAAATTACTGTCATTATTGAATGTGCTTCAAGTTCAACCGAGGTGCAAACATCATTATGCCTTACTACCGCCGGCAGAGCTTGATTAGCTGTATTCATCATAACAAGCACAATACTGTTATCAGGATTTTTAAAGGCAATTGTGTATATCTGCTCGCAGTATTTGGTAGTGGCGATGCGTTTAGCACCTAAATGTACAAATTTTGAAAAATGCCCAATGTAGTAATAAATCGGTGTAAAAACAAGTTCCTTGCTTTCGGTATCAAAAAGCACCGGAGCATAACAACCGCTTGACTTATCTTCAAAAACAACACCTGCAACAGAGATTGTTTCAGCACTGCGATTATGGAAAGGACCTCCCTTTTCGCTAAGCAATAAATTCCAATCGCAAAAAGCAGAAGTGAAATTGCTGAAATCACCTATAATCTCCTTGCCATAACGTTCAGCAAGCTGTAACACATCGCCATTGATACCACCGCAATTTTCAGTGCTGATAAGCACCTTGCCAAACCGCTCGTGCACAAGACGCATACCGTCAAAATGGTCACCTGAATACCAGTGATGACCAACACCCCAAACACGATTTTTAACTTTTTCTGATGAAAAAATCTTTTTGCTGCGATCATAAACACGCTCTTTATTATGATCCCAAATAATAATTTTTATTTCCGAAAGGCCCTCTTTTTCAAAAACAGGTGATAAATATTTTTCAATAAAATCCCGTTCATCCTCTGGGGAATAATAGCAACTTTCCCAAGTTTGCTTAGCAATAGGTTCGTTTTGCACACTGATTGCAGAAATGGTAATGCCTTCTTCTGCCATAGCCTTTATATACTTAGCATAATACCTTGCCCAAACCTCTTTATATTCTTCCTTTAAAGAACCGCCCTTAATAGAACTTTCATTATCCTTCATAAAAGCCGGTGGACTCCAAGGAGAAGCAAAAAGCACAAGTTCATCAGAACAATGCTGCATAGCATCCTTAATAAAAGGAATTGTATATTTTCTATCACGGTCAATATTAAACGTTTTAAGTTCGCTATCGCCATTTTCAATGTATGTATAGATATCAAGTGAAAAATCACAAGAGTTTATATGTGTCCTACCGAAGTTGTATCCAATACCATTTTCACGCGAAAAATAGCTTTCCATAAATTTTTTCTTTTGTTCATCATTAAGTAAAGAATAAATGTATGCCGCTGACTCTGTAAATGCGCCTCCAAATCCCAAAACGGATTGGTATTCAATTTCATCAAAGACATTTACAACACGCGTTTCTGTACTTTCAGAAACATTTCCTGTTTCAATTATTTTTTCATCAAAATAAATATCTTTGCTCGGTATGGATTTTATAATTTTCATAACAATATTCCTCTCTTATATCACTTTTTCCTTCGCAATGCTTTGTGTTGAAATTATATCATATAAACTTAACTATCGTCAATACTTTCGATAAGACTTTGTCGGAAGTATCGAAAGCATTATCCATTACATTAAATACGGGGAAAAGAAACTGCAACAAACTGTGTGGTATGTGTTAAAAACAGCCTTCCGTTTACGGAATAATTCCCCTTCGTTTGGAAATAAAAAAATTCAACTATTTTTCATTTTCCTATGTAATGTTTTTCTATAATGCTCTAATACCTTTTTATCTACCTTAATCATTCTGATTGTGTGAGAAAACGATGGGAAAACATCGGTTTCATCTATAATGTCCACAATATCCCTTTTGCCTCTTCGTCCAGGTAAAACAGTTCTACGGCAGGTTGCATCTTCATTCTGCCCTTGTCAACGAATCCCAAAAGTTCAGGAACTAAATAAGTAAGTCTGATATATCTAACCGAACCACTCAAAACAAACAACCAAATGGAGTGGGTTGCCCGGATAAATAATATCCGTAACAGAGCCACAGAAATTATCACTGCCGATTTGGTTCTCATATAATACTTAAAGGCCTTCATGGACTTTCAATATAACCGATTAACCATCATACAGGCAATCGTAACAATATAGAATGGGTTATCCGGCTCATTACATAATAAAAATCCCCCCGCATAGCGGGGGGTATTTCATTTTCGGGCATAGCCCTATGCGATACTGGCTGCGCACAAGTGCGCTTTTTATTGGCCTGCCAGCCACGCACCGATTATTTACTACCCGTAAACGGGTTCCGCG
>JAZOLU010000047.1:0-1269 GCA_045653425.1 Acutalibacteraceae bacterium
CGGCACAGCCACGTTAACCGCCACCGGCACCGGCGCGGACGGCAAACCGTTCACGGCGACCTCCACCATTGAGGTTACGCCTTATGCCGAACAGCTTGTCAACGGTGACGTGGAGTACGGCACGCTGAAATATAAATATACGGGTAACAATGGTTATAATATCAATACGGCTGGGTACGGTGTAAACGATAGTAACGGCGTGTTTGTCAAAGGGAAGGATATCAATTATAGCGCGTCGCTCTCCTTAGAAGCGGGTGCTACCTACACCCTGAGTTTTGATTACAAAGGCGGCGGAAGTGGAAGTGGTAACAAAGTCGTGCAACTATCTGGTAATTTCAGCAACGCACTTATATCGTTGTGGAAAAAGGGCAGCCAGATCGATCTGACCGCTTCGGCTGACTGGAAGACGTATACCAATACTTTCACGGTGCCTGCGGCAGGTACCACGACAGAGTTCAAGTACGGCAATACATACACATACACATGGCAAGCAACGAACTCAATATCGGGTAATTTTGTCTTTAAAAACTCTAGCGAAGGTCTCTACATTGACAACTTCTCCTTTAAGAGATTGGAACCCGCGACAGTCTCCTTTGTGGAAGACAGCACGACTATGTACATCGGCGAAACCTGCACGCCCCAGGTAACGAAATCTCCGGCAAATTTGGAATTAAAGTTCACCAGCAGCAATCCGGATGTTGCCACGGTAGATGCTACCACCGGCAAAATCACGGCTGTAAGCGCGGGTGATGCTACTATCACGGTTGAGGCTGCTACGGATGCCACTGTTAAAGATACCTTTGCCGTAACGGTGAAGGCACCCCAAATTGCCTTTACAGAAAATAGCGTAACCTTAAAACTTAACGATACCTATACTCTCACGCCCACGGTAACACCACCTAATGCCAACGTAACGGTGACCTATAAAAGCAGCAATACGAATGTTGCCACGGTAGATGCTACCACCGGCGTAATCACGGCTGTAGGCGCGGGTGATGCTACCATCACGGCAACCACGCAGCACGGCGCTACCGCTATTCTTCCCGTAAAAGTAACGCTAATTGGCGCAGATCTCGTCACCGGTGGTAATATGGAAAGCGGGTCTTTTGGTAATAAAACACCAGTTGCAGTTGAGGGTGAAAGCGGCAACCACGCGCTTCTCGTTCCCCAAGGAAATGGGGTCGCATACACTTTCGTAAATCCGTTACCCGCTGGGTACACCTACAAAATGACCTTCAGCGTTAAGGCGCAAACGGCAAATACGAATTT
>JAZOLU010000048.1:0-3259 GCA_045653425.1 Acutalibacteraceae bacterium
CAGAAAGCGATCAGTTAAGTATGTTCGACCCGCGGAACCCGTTTACGGGTAGTAAATAATCGGTGCGTGGCTGGCAGGCCAATAAAAAGCGCACTTGTGCGCAGCCAGTATCGCATAGGGCTATGCCCGAAAATGAAATACCCCCCGCTATGCGGGGGGGTTTTATTTATTTTTTCGCGAGTTCAAACGAAAAACAAACCCCGTCGTCAATGTTTTCCACCGCGTACGGCATACCGTGCGCCGTCATAATCGCCGCTACTACCGACAACCCAATTCCCGTGCCGCCGTAGGCGCGGGTATGCGCTTTATCCACCTTGTAAAAACTTTCCCACAAATGCGGCAAATCTTCTTCGGGGATGTGCGCGCCGGTATTAAACACCCGCACCGCTACCGTGCCGTGCGGTGTGTCTTCCCACCACACGCGAATGGTGCCGCCGTTGGCAACGTGGTTAAGCGCGTTGGTAAGGTAATTGGTTACCACGTTTTCTATTAATGCAGCATCCCCCCACGCGGCACACGGCGTGTCGGGCAGGGTGGGGAGCGGCACACCCTGCTGAACAAACAACGGCTCGTAGCGGGCAAGCAACCGTTCCAGAAGGTCACGCAAGTCAAAGCGTTCAATCGCCAAATCCGCTTTGCCGGATTCCAACTGCATCAGCATGGTTAGTTTCGCCAGCATTTGGGTTAGCTTTTGTGCCTCGTCCTCAATCACTTCACAGTAATAGTCGCGGGCGGCGGGGTCGTCCGCCGCGTTTTCACGCAGACCCTCCGCGTAACTTTGAATGAGTGCCAGTGGCGTTTTCAGTTCGTGTGAGACATTGCGAATAAAACGGGTGCGTGCTTCGTGCTGATGGGATTGACGTTCCATATCCCCGCGCAAGCGCAGGTTGGCGGTTTTCAGTTCCGATAAATTCTTCTCCAACGTGGCGGAAACGGTGTTCAAACTGCGTCCCAGTTCCGCCAGTTCGTCGTGGCCGTCGCCCACGTATCGGTCGGAAAAATCCAACTGTGCCATACGCCCCGCCATAGCCGATAACTGCCGAATCGGCCGTGTAAACGAGCGCGCCAGCAGTACCACCGCCACGCCGCCGAGCAGTAGGGTTATTAGCCCCGACCACAGCAAAAAGCGGTTGGTAATGGCAGTGCCCTCCTGCACGTCGGACAAGGGGAGCCACAGCATAACGTTTAACCCGTCGTGCGTGCGCCCCGTAAGCATTACCCAGTTACCGCCTTTGGTTAACGGCGGCGTGCGGTTGGACAGGGTGTAGGTGCCGTTTTCCGCACTTAACGGTGCGGGAAGCACCGGCTTTGCCGCGGGTTGCCGATGCGAAGTGTATAACACTTGTCGGTTAGACCATAACAGTGCCTGCATCCCGTGTTGTGCCGCATACCCGTCCAACAACCCCGCTAGGGTACGTTGCGAGCGGGGAGCGTCGTCCAGTTCCGCATAGGTGGCGGCCAACAGGTCTTTTTGCTCGCGCTCGTAATGGGCAAGAAACACAAAGCTGTTCAGCAACCAGTTGGTGGCCAGCAGTACCGCCACACACAACACCAGTACACCCGCCACCTTACCCGCTATGGAACGAAAAAACCCCAAAACCGGATTGGTCTTCATAACTTACCCCTCAAATTTATAGCCAATGCCGCGAATGGTTTTAATCTGTTCGCCCGCATCGCCCAACTTACTGCGCAGTTTTTTTATATGCGTGTCCACCGTACGGGCATCGCCTTCGTAATCGTACTTCCAAACGTTGTCCAAAATACGGTCGCGGGAGAGTGCCACCCCTTTATTAGTCACCAAATACGTCAGCAATTCAAACTCGGTGTAGGTCAGCGCCACCGGCGTACCGCACACCGTTACCTCGCGGGAGAGCGGGTTAATCTGCAAGGCGGCGGGTGCCGCCGCCGCTTCCGTCTGCCCGTTGCGACGGCGCAGTACCGCCTCAATGCGTGCCAACAGAATTTTCAAACTAAACGGTTTGGTAATGTACTCGTCCGCACCTAACTCAAACCCTTGCAGTTCGTCCTCTTCTTCACTGCGGGCGGTGAGCATCAAAATGGGTGTGGTGTGGGTGCGCCGAATCTCCCGACACACCTCCCAGCCGTTTTTGCGCGGCATCATCACGTCCAAAAGCACCAAATCCGGCGTTTCGGCGGCAAAGCGTTCCAACGCTTCCACGCCGTCCGCCGCCTCCGCGGTGCGGTAGTTTTTAATGTGCAAATAATCCGCAATCACGCGGCGCATACGCACCTCATCGTCCACAATCAAAATCAGCGGCGCGGCTGTTTGTTTCATCGGTTTCCCTCCCAAAGCAATGTTTTTTGAGTTTAGGGCAATTCAATAACCACTTGCTCCGGCGTGTGCTGCAAGGTTGCCCCGCCGGTTAAAATCCCAATAATGCTTTGGTACAACAACAGCGGGTCATCCAAAAAACGGTCGCACACCAACCCCGCTTGCCGTTCATCCCCCACCAGTAACGTAAAGGAAAGCAGCGGCGCGGTGTTGCCCACCGTGCAGGTCACCGTCCAGCCGTGTTCGGTTTGCGCAATATCGGCGCGGTTGTCGCGTTCGCTGCGTTGGCGTGCCAGCAAGCGCAATGCAGCGGTTACCGACCGTTCCCGCAAGGTAAACGGAATCATATTTTCCAGCGTAGCGGCAACGTGGCGTCCCGTTTCGGTTACGGCAAGCAGACCGTTTTGTGTTTCGCTCACGTTATCCCGCTCAATCAACTCGTCAATGGCGGCGCTGGCATCAAAAAAATTCGCCATACCGCCGCCGCTCACAATATCCAGCACGGCATTGCGGGGCAGTGGCTCACGCGCACCGCTGAGCATATAACAAATTAAAATTTTAATTTCGTGACGGGAGTGCAACCCACCCGGTTCCACACCGGCCGAAAACGCATCGCGTTCCATTTGTCATCACCTCATCTTTTAGTGTATCACACTTTGTCAAAAAAAGATAGTACAAAAAACTGCCGACAAGCAAATCTGCTTGTCGGTCTTTGGTTGGTGCCTTTAGGCGTGAAAATAAACCCCCAGTTTTACTGGGGGAGGATAAAAAGCTTTAGCATGAGAAAAACCTCCCCTTGTCAGGGGAGGTGGATTTTGCCGTAGACAAAAGACGGAGGGGTAGTTGATAGTATCTCTCCCTCAGTCTCGCATTCGCTCGCCAGCTCCCTCTTCAGAGGGAGCCGAGAAAACCAGGCATTTTACCCGTTTACGGGTAGCAGTGCGTGTGATGCGATGATAATGTTCG
>JAZOLU010000049.1:0-6204 GCA_045653425.1 Acutalibacteraceae bacterium
TGTAAATTAACGGGTAGTTAATTTCTGCTCTTTGCATTGTTTAATTTTCAAGGTCCTATTCGCTGCCCCTCGCGAGACAGCTTTGCTATCATACCACTACTTCTTCCCTTTGTCAACTCTTTTTTTAGGGTTTTTTGAAAATAAAAATGCCAACCGACAATGGCGGTAAAAACAACGCGTTGTTTTGCACCCACGCCTCTCCCAATAGTTGCCGAAACGCACCTTCCGGCATGGGTAGTGCCGCCTGCTGCTCACGGCAGTTCACTGCGCACAGTAATCTCTCATCCTCGCTTTGCCGTTCAAACACCACGGTTCCCTCCGGCGCATCCACCGGGCAAAACGCCCCTTCGCGTAAAACATCGCAGTTGTGCCGCATCTGTCCCAACGCTTCAAACCACGCCACCAGCGACGTATCCTCTTGTCCCCACGGATAACATCCGCGGTTAAACGGGTCGCGGTATCCCTCCAAGCCCGCCTCATCACCGTAATATACGCACGGTACACCGGGCACACAATACTGCAAGGTGGCCGCCAACCGTAACCGCCGCACGCCCAGTGCCCGCTGCTCCGGCGACAACCGTTGCTCCGACTGCCACCGCCGACCGCGTCCGTTGGTGGGCTCACCCGCTAACAGAGTCAGTGCCCGCTCAGTATCGTGCGTGCCTAACGAATTCATCAACAACCGCGTGACTTGCGGCGGATAGTTTTCCACCACCGTCTCTATTCTGTCAAAAAATCGCACGGCGTTGCCGTCGCGCACCACGTCCAAAATGGCCTCGCGGAACGGATAATTCATAACACTATCCAACTGCCGCCCCAGCAAATATCGCCGCCGATGCCCGTAACTGTGTTTGTTGCTGGCATCCTCCCACACCTCGCCCAGCACCACCGCCTGCGGGTCGGTGGCTTTGGCGCGCCGCCGCAACGCTTCCAAAAACGCGTCGGGCAGTTCGTCTGCCACGTCCAGCCGCCAACCGGAGGCGCCGTCTTTCAATCTGGTGGCAACCACACCGTTCTCACCAGTAATGTATTGCAAAAACGAGGGATTCAACTCTTCTACCTCGGGCAGTGTGGGGAATCCCCACCAACCGGCATATTCATTGGGCCACTGCGAGAACCGATACCACCCCGCATACGGCGAATCCGGCGACTGGTACGCTCCCTGCACGGGATACCGACCATTACGGTTAAAGTACACACTGTCTGCGCCGGTGTGGCTGAACACACCGTCCAGCAGCAAACGAATACCCGCTTGGTTTGCTTGCTCAACCAGTTGTTTCCAATCGGCTTCCGTTCCCAACAGCGGGTCAATGTGCTCATAATTTGCCGTGTCGTACCGATGGTTGGAATGTGCTTCAAAAATCGGATTCAAATACAGGCACGTAACACCCAAGCGTTTAAGATACGGTAATTTCTCGCAAATGCCCTGCAAATCACCGCCGAAATAATCGTTGTTACGCACAATTCCCATAGCATCCGGTTGCCAGTGGGGCTGCTCACCCCACGCTGTGTGCAGCACGCGGTCGCGCGGCACGCCCGCTTTGGGAGTGCCAGAGCAGGCAAACCGGTCGGGGAACACCTGATACATCACACCACCCGCCAGCCAGTCGGGTGTGGTAAACCCTTTTTCATAACACGTGAGTTGCCACGCGGTACCGAGTTGCGAGGTGACTTCCGCTACACCGCGTGCGCCGCGGCTTAAATGCAACCGCCCTTGCTCGGTATCCAACGCAAAACTGTACCAATGCAATCCCGCACACTCCGGCGTGTAGTGGCACTCCCACCATTCGTACTCGCCCTCTGCCATACCGGCCCAAAACATGGCGTCCCACTGTTCCATTCCGCCGTCTTCACAACGAACAAGCCACGCCGCCCGACAATGCCACGCACGCGGCACACAAATACGGAACAGTACCGCGGTTTTCTCCGCCACGGCACCGCACGGTGAACGGTAACGAGTATTACGAGAATGAAACAGTTGCATACGGTACACCGACTCCTTGTACATAAATAGTACTATTAGTATGCCACAGTTTTAAGCGTAGTACAAGCAAAAAAGGTTCTCTTGCGCTTTGTTTTTATAAAAGTATTGTAACTTTCTTTATTTTCCTTTATAATATTGCTATTGAACCAAAGGAGTTTTTGTATGAACATTTTGTGTGTTTGCACCGGCAACATTTGCCGCAGTCCGATGTTAGCGTTTTTGTTGCGTGATGCGTTGGAAAAGGAAGGAATCACCGATTGCACCGTTGCCGGTGCCGGCACCGCCACCGTGGACGGCGCGCCTCCCTCGTCCCACGCTATTACCGTTATGCAGGAAATTGGCGTGGATATTGGCGACCATCGCTCCCGCCAAATCACGCGGGACATTGTGGCGGAAACCGATATATTTGTCGCGTTATCCGTAGAGCACGGCGTTACGCTGGCGTTTCAGTACGGCGCAGAGCCGGAAACCATTGTGGTGCCGGGTGCCGGCATTCCCGACCCGTATGGGCAGGATTTAGATACTTACCGCGATTGCCGTGACGCATTGATTGAGTCCCTGCCTCGGTTGGTGGAGGACATTCGAGCGTTGCTATGAGTATGGTAACCATTGTGCCGCTGGCGGCGGAACATATCCCCGCGCTGGCGGCATTGGAACGCATTTGCTTTGCCGACCCGTGGAGTGAAGCAGCCCTGCGCGAAGAACTGGCAAATCCCTGCGCACGGTTTTTGGTTGCCGTGCGCGACGGAGAAGTGGTAGGCTACGTCGGGTGTCACCACGTGGCGGACGAGGGGTTCATTACCAACGTAGCCGTAACGCCCGCTCATCGGCGCACCGGTGTGGCGCGCGCGTTAATAACCGCTGCAAAACAGCAAGCCGACTCCTTGTTTCGCTTAACGCTGGAGGTGCGCGTTTCCAACCAAGCGGCCATTGCACTGTATTCTTCCCTTGGTTTTGTGCCGGAAGGGGTGCGTCCCCGCTTTTACAGTCATCCCACCGAGGATGCCGCATTGTACAGTTACTATCCAAATCGGAGTGAAAACGAATGAACATTTTGGCTTTGGAATCTTCTTGCGACGAAACTGCCGCCGCCGTGGTACGGGACGGGCGGCACGTACTTTCCAACATCATTGCTTCGCAAGCAGACGAACATCGGTTATACGGCGGTGTGGTACCGGAAATTGCCAGCCGCCGCCACGCGGAAGCCATTAGCGGTGTAACGCGGCAAGCGTTAGAGGTTGCAGGTGTAACGCTGGCGGAGATTGACGCCGTGGCAGTCACCTACGCACCGGGGCTTATCGGTGCGTTACTGGTAGGTGTCAACTTTGCCAAAGGACTGGCCGGGGCGGCAAATTTGCCGTTGGTGCCGGTGCATCATTTGCGTTCACACATTGCCGCTAACTACGTGGCTCACCCGGAACTTGTCCCGCCGTTTTTGTGCTTGGTGGTATCGGGTGGCCACACACACATTGTGCGGGTAGAGGATTACACGCGCTTTACGGTGCTGGGCCGCACACGGGACGATGCGGCGGGTGAATGTTTTGACAAAGCCGCCCGCGCTATGGGCATGCCGTATCCCGGCGGTGTTCACTTAGACCGCACCGCCGCCGAGGGCGACCCAAACGCTTTTGTGCTGCCGCGCCCGCGTGTAGACGGTTCTCTCTACGATTTTAGTTTTTCCGGACTGAAAACCGCCGTTATCAACCTGCTTCACAAAGCGGAACAACGAGGCGAGACGGTGGACATTCCCAATTTATGCGCTTCGTTTCAACATACGGTGTGTGATATTCTTTGTTCGCACACCTTGGCTGCCGCGGAGGGAACGGGCGACACCGTGATAGCGTTGGCGGGCGGCGTTTCTGCCAATTCCGGCTTGCGCTCGCAAATGGAAGCCGCTTGCGCACAGCACGGTATCTCCTTATACATCCCGCCACTGCCGTTGTGCGGTGACAACGCCGCTATGGTAGGCGCGCAAGGGTATTATGAGTTTATTGCCGGCAACGTTGCCGACGCGTCGTTAAACGCGTGCGCCACCCTGCCGATCACCTGAAAACAAACGCATACGTCCTTAAATTGACCGCGACCGAAAGACATTTCGCGCTTTCGGTCTTTTTCTTTCAAATTTTAAGAATTATTTGGTATTTGTGGCTTGAATTTATGTAAATTTTAGGTATAATGTTATTAAGGGAAAGTTGAAACTTTTTACTTTGCTCAACGAAAGGAGACCCATTATGACAAACGCATTGACCACCAACCCTTCCGTCCTTGCCTGGATTAAGGAAAAGGTTGAACTCACGCAACCCGACCGCATTTTGTGGATTGACGGTTCGGAGGAACAATTAGAGGAGCTTCGTGCCGAAGGTTGCCGTACCGGTGAACTCACCAAGCTGAACGAGCAAAAGTTGCCCGGCTGCTACCTGCACCTTTCGGCTCTTAACGACGTGGCGCGCGTAGAAGGCCGCACGTTCATTTGCTCGGAAAAAGAGGAAGATGCCGGCCCCACCAACCACTGGATGGCTCCTTCCGAAGCATACGACCTGCTTTACAACATTGCCTGCGGTGCTTACAAAGGCCGCACGATGTATATCATCCCGTACTCGATGGGACCTGTCGGCTCGCCGTTTGCTAAATACGGTATTGAATTGACCGACTCCATCTACGTGGTTATCAGCATGGCAATTATGACCCGTATGGGCAAGCAAGTGTACGAAGCACTGGGCGATTCCAACGACTGGATTCGCGGCCTGCACTGCAAATGCGATATTGACGAAGAAAAGCGGTATATCTGCCATTTCCCGCAAGACAACACCATCATTTCGGTGAACTCCGGTTACGGCGGCAACGTGTTGTTGGGCAAAAAATGCTTTGCTCTGCGCATTGCCTCCAACCTGGGTCGCAAAGAGGGCTGGTTGGCAGAGCATATGCTCATTTTAGGGCTGGAAGACCCGACCGGCAAAACCACTTACGTAGCGGCGGCGTTCCCGTCTGCTTGCGGCAAAACCAACTTGGCAATGCTCATTCCGCCGGAACTGTACCGCGAAAAGGGCTACAAGGTATGGTGCGTGGGTGACGATATTGCGTGGATGCGCGTGGGCGAAGACGGTCGTTTGTGGGCGTGCAACCCCGAAAACGGCTTCTTTGGCGTGGCACCCGGCACGAATATGAAATCCAACCCCAACGCGTTGATTTCTACTCAAAAGAACACCATCTTTACCAACGTGGTGCACAATTTGGACGACAACACCGTGTGGTGGGAGAGTATGGATAAGAACCCGCCCAAAAACGCCCGCAACTGGAAAGGCGAATTGTGGGATTGCACCGACGGTACCAAGGGTGCTCATCCGAACTCCCGCTTTACCGCGCCGGCGCAAAACTGCCCCTGTATTTCGTCTGAGTTTGATTCTCCGGTGGGTGTGCCGATTTCCGCCATTATCTTCGGCGGCCGTCGTGCCAAGACTGCTCCGCTGGTGTACCAATCCCGCGACTGGAACCACGGTGTGTTTGTGGGCTCCATTATGGCATCCGAAACCACCGCCGCCGCAACCGGTGCGGTCGGTGTTGTCCGCCGCGACCCCATGGCGATGTTGCCGTTCTGCGGCTACCATATGGGCGACTACTGGGCACACTGGATTGAAATGGGCAAAAAACTGGGCGACAAAGCTCCCAAAATCTTCAACGTCAACTGGTTCCGCACCGATGACGACGGCAACTTCCTGTGGCCGGGCTTTGGTGATAACCTGCGCGTGCTTGACTGGATTGTCAACCGTTGCGAAGGTAAGGCAGATGCGGTGGAAACCGCTATCGGTTACGTTCCCAACGCCGAAGACATTAACATTGACGGGCTGAAAGACTTTGACCTGCCCACGCTCAAATCCATTTTGGAAGTGGATAAAGACCTGTGGCGTGCAGAAATCGGCGGCATTGAAGAGTTCTACGCCAAGTTTGGCAACAAGTTGCCGGAGACTTTGAAAACCGAACTGGAAACTTTGAAAACCAATCTCCAATAAGTAATAAACACACAGCGGGCGGCAAATCCTTGCCGCCCGCTTTTTGTGTGTAAAAATATGGGACCGTTTGGGAATCATAACCACCAGTAAACTGGTGGTTTGCACAACCCCTAGAAGGGGTTGATACCGGCATAGCCCCTAAAAGGGGCACCGAACATTATCATCGCATCACACGCACTGCTACCCGTAAACGGGTAAAATGCCTGGTTTTCT
>JAZOLU010000050.1:0-5262 GCA_045653425.1 Acutalibacteraceae bacterium
TACGTTGGAGCAAGTACGATTGAAACGGCAATTGCGGAAGCGTCCGACGTTATAACGGGAACCGCTGGCGGTTTCGTTGTATGGCACGATAGCAACAACGACGGCCAGCCCGACGAAATACTTATAATGGACACCGCCAACATTGACACGGCAACGAAGGTTTGGCGCTGGAATGCGGGCGGCCTGGCGTTTAGTCCCAACGGTTACGCGGGGCCATACAATTCCGCCGCGATCACTTCCACGGGACAAATTAACGCAAGCAGTATTACAACGGGAAACCTTGACGCGTCACAAGTCACAATTCAACATTTGACCGCCACAATGTTCGAAGGCGGCAAATTGACCCTTGGCGGATTGAATAACCAAGCGGGCGTTTTCGAACTGCTAAACGACCAAGGCATTGTTATTGGCGAAATGAACAAGGACGGTTTGAAGTTCTACGGCGACGGCCCAATTGGTTCGCGCCCGTATGTCGTCTTAAACAATTCGGACGGTCTAAAAGGTTACGACGCCAACGACACGGCCATATTTTGGGTTAACCGTGACGAATTCACAATGAAGAAGTGCGTTGCCCAAAATGAAATAAACGCATGCAACAAGATTAAATTCGTCCCCGTTACCATAAGGGACGGGAACAACGACATTGTGAACGACGGCGTGGCAATCGTCGGCATTGTTCAGAATTAAAAGGGGAAGACCACAATGGCAACATTTACAAGCCCAACGTTCAATTCACAAAACAAGTGGACAAAGTTTAGAATTAAGGTGGCGGAAGTTTCAAGCGATCCCGAAAATTCCGTTTCGCGTTGCCGTGTCCAGGTGCAAGCGTGGCGAACCGACAACGCCAGCATTTACGGCGGCGGAACTGCTAATATTTACATTGGCGCGAATACTTATACCCAATCAATTCCGGCTTCAAAAACAATTTCCTATAAGTCATACACGGTTATATTTGACGCCACCGTTAACATTAACCGCGGAACTTATGGCGACGCCAAGCCAAATATATATTGCCGCTTGTCGGGCGTTGTCAATTCGGACGGCCTGGCGACGTGGGCAAATGTTCCATTAACGCCAATTATCCGTTGCGCGTTATTGGAAAGCGTGAAAAGTTTCACGGACGAAGAAAACCCGCAAATTATTTATTCGAACCCGGTGGGTTCGGAAATTGTTACGGGAATAAAAGCGCGAATTTGTTGGAATAGCCGTGCGGACGGCACGGCATACGTTGATATGCCTAACGACGTTGGTGGCTCATATACTTTCACCCTTTCGGCGGCCGATCTTGCCAACATGTACGCCGCAAGCCCGAATTCTTCCACGCTGGCGGTGGAATATGATCTTAAATCAACAATGGACGGCGTGGAATATCACAATTACAAAAGCGCCAACATGGAAATTGTAAACGCCGACCCCGTCATTGCTTCACCAACATACCAGGACACGGACGCCACAACGGTGGCGATCACGGGAAGCGACCAAACCATTGTTCAATTGCAAAGCACGTTGCGCATTCATTCCGCGACGGCAACGCCACAAAAGGGCGCCAGCATTTCCGAATATTCGTTACATTTTAACGGTTCGGTTTATACGCCCGACGGTTCGGGCAACGTTGACTTTCCCAATATTGACCTGGCGGGAACCTATGAAGCGCGAATTGCCGTTAAAGATAGCCGCGGCAAGATAACAACCGTTTCCGTTAATGTTCCAATATTGGGTTGGGCAAAGCCCGACGCGGTTTATTCGCTGGCAAGGGTGAACAACTTTGAAGACGATACAATCCTAAACGTTGACGGCAAAATTTCCAGCGTTCCCGGAAGCAGTTTGTTTATTACTGAAAAACACCGCGCATTGCCAAACGGGGCATGGTCGGCAACGGACACCGTTACGGACGCGACGGACAAACATTTAAACCTTGACAAAGCGGACGATTGGGAAGTTCTTGTTTCGGTTTGGGACGCGTTCACGGTTTCCGATCCGACAACTTACACGTTAACAGTTGGTAAGGGCATTCCGATTGCTTACTTTGACATTTATAGGCGTTCCGTGTCCGTCAATGGTCTTCCCGACGCGGACGAACAACTTTACGTTGGCGGAACTGTTAAAGCGGACGGCGTCACCCTTCCGCATGCTTATTCCACAACCGAACAAAAAATTGGGAAGTGGTATGACGGAAGCGACCTTTACGAATGCACCGTTGTTCTTGGAACAACAAAGTCCTTGAACGCAAATTCCAACACGGTCGTTGCTTCTTGGGACGAACCAATAAACATTGTTTACTTTAATGGTTTAAGAATTAGCGGCGGAATTACAACGGCCATTTCATACGTTGGCGGCTTTTATAACGGTGGAAACATTGCGGCGGTTAACCCAAGGGCGACCGCCCAGGGTTTGGACGTGTTCGTTATGCGTTACACGAAATAAACGGGGGGTGATCTTATGACCGAAATACTAATTGCCGCGCTTACGTCGGGCGCGGTCTTTTCGTTCGTGCAATTCCTTATTTCGTTTGGCTTTTCCCGAAAGGACAAAAGCCGCGAAATTGAAAAGAAGATTGACGCCCTAACCGAAAAGGTGGACGCGAACCAGGCAATATTGGCACGAACTCATATTTTGAGGTTTAGCGACGAAATAAAAAACGGAATGATCCATTCAAAAGAATATTGGCGCCAGCAATTGGACGATTGCGACACTTACGACGAATTTTGCAAGGATCACCCGAATTTTAAGAATAGTTACACATTAGTGGCTAACGAACACATTAAGGAAACTTACAAGGAACTTGTCAAGAACGGCAAGTTATAAGGCAATGTTCACCAAGGTTCTTGAATGCGCAGTTGCGGCGGTCTTCACCGCCGTTCTTGCCATTCTGTTATATTTATCCATTACGAAAGGGGAAAAATTATGAATAACGAATTGGGTTTTATTGCATTCCCGGCAATTGTTGTAATCTGTTATTTGGCGGGTGCCACGCTTAAGGCGATCGGCAACGAAGCGTTGGACAAGTTCATTCCCGTTATATGTGGCTTTTTGGGCGGAATAATCGGCGTTGTTGTCTTCAATACAATTCCCGGTTACATTCCAGCCGATAATTGGCTTATGGCCCTGGCGATCGGCATTGTTTCCGGCTTTGCCGCCACGGGAATAAACCAGGTATATAAACAACTTAAGAAGACGGGTGAAACAAAATGAAGCCGACTTCGACCCAAGTGGTTCGTCTTGCTTATTCCCAAGTTGGTTATAAGGCGCCGGGGCCTGGTAAAAAGAACAAATACGCCAAATGGTTTGATACCAACATGGTTAAATTCTTCAACGGGAAGAAGAATGGCGTTGGCGTTGATTGGTGCGCGATCTTCGTTTGTTTTTGCGTTGCCTACCTGGCAAAGACCACGACCGACGCATGTTACGTTATGTGTACGCCTTTAAAAAGTTGCGCCGCTGGCGTTGGTTGGCTATGGGACTACTTCAAAGCGAAGAAAAGAACCACAAGCGTGGCGCATTATGGCGACGTGATCTTTTTATCAAGTAAAAAATCGAAACTTGCCCACGTCGGAATTGTTTACAAGGTGACGGACAAATACGTTTATTGGGAAGCGGGCAACGAAGGCGGCGGCCACGGAGCAGTTAAAAAACATAAATACCTAAAGACCAACGCCAAAATTTACGGTTACGGAAGACCGCGTTACGCGTCCGCATAATCAAGACACTTTTCCAACCTTCTTCCAGGCTTCACCCCGTCGTTCAAGGTTGCACCCCTCCGACGAACGGCGGGGCTTTTTTGGGCTGGCGTTAGTCTTTGGCCCACCGTCGGGCGGGGAATTACCCCGCCAAAAATCAAGACTTCCAAATGCCATATTGGAAAACCTTTATTGCAAGAAGAACCCCACGGCCAACACCGTGGGGCTTTTCTTTTGCCCGAATTTTTCCAAGTGGCACCAAAACGGCACCCAAAAGAACGAACGAAACCCACAAAACCAATGTTTGCAAGGTTCTTTTTGGTGGAGCATACGGGATTTGAACTCATTTGTATATGTCCACCCGTGGGCAAAGTGTCCGCAAAATAAGGGGTTTTCGTGATCCGTTTCCCGTTTTGTCCGCCAGGAATGGACAAGGTGGCACCCAAAATGGCACCCAAAAACTACTTAAGTAGTTTGGCGTTCCTACTTAAGTAGTCATTAAGAACCCCGTCACTTGACGGGGCTTTTTTACTTGGCTTTTTCGGAACTGTTAAAGGTTAAATCAATTATGCTGGCGGCTTGCCTGGCGTCTTCGTTCAAAATATGCCCGTATGTTCCAAACGTGTCCATATTGACCGAATGCCCAACAATGTCCTTAATCATTGCTTCCGGCATAACGTTTTTCATTAGTGTTATAAATGTATGCCGCAAAGAATAAACAGTTCCAGGAAGTCCGCGTTCTTCCTTAAGTTTTGCCCAATGTTTCCGCATTCCGCTTTGTTTGCCTTGCGATCCGTCGGGCGAACAAAAGACCCAAGGCGTTCGAAGGTTCGCCGCTTCGTTCCTTTTAATCGTTTGGCGCAGTATTTCGCCCGCAAGTCTTCCGATCGGAACCATTCGGCGGGCGTTTTCGTTCTTGCCTTCCGTAATATGTCCCCGTGCGTTTACTGCGCGGCGAATATAAATGCGACCTTCTTGGACGTCTTCCGTTTGAATGCCCAATATTTCGCCGGGGCGAAGACCCGTCAAGACGCCAAGACAAAAAGCGGGGTGATACCACAAACGCGAAGGTTCCAAAAGCCGCCTAATGTCTTCTTTGTCCAAAACTTCCTTTTCGCCCCTGGCGTGGCCCTTGGGAATGTAAAGGGAACCGCGCAACGGTTCGCATTGGTAATCTTCGTATGCAAACTTAATTAAAGCGTTTATGATCCCGCGGAGGTTTTTTAATGTCTTTTCCGACAATGCC
This sequence comes from Acutalibacteraceae bacterium, assembly GCA_045653425.1. Lineage (GTDB taxonomy): Bacteria > Bacillota > Clostridia > Oscillospirales > Acutalibacteraceae > RGIG3009. Next base: position 4,924 of record JAZOLU010000050.1, read on the forward strand.
CTATTTCGCCCTTGGGCGCCGTTTATAACGCTTTGCCATTCCCTTAAGGTAATTTTGCAAATTTTCTTTTTGCCGACCTTGGGGACGATATAAAGGCGGATATAGCATGCGCATTGGTCGTATGCCGCGCAGTTTTCGCCGCAACGCGAAATTAAGTCTTCCAAATATTCGTTTGCGATCCGTTGAACGGTCTTTTCGCCGCTGGCGTCACCAAACTTCCACGCTTCGTATTTTTTTATACATTCACGGCGGCCCTTGGCACCGGGAATGGAAGACGAAAAAGAACGCCGCCCGGTTTCCGTGCGTTCTTGAATGCGCCAGCGTCTTCCGTCCCAACGC